>NZ_VUNG01000035.1 GCF_009695775.1 Hallella mizrahii
ATCTGCGAAATATGCGTGGGAATATCCACGCTGAATATTTCTTTCCCACGCTGATTACGCAGATTACGCAGATCTATAGTGCATTCATGCACTACATAATAATATCTGATTAGAAAATCTGCGAGATTCGCGGAATCTGCGTGGGGAATATTCAAACATGTGGCACGGGGGGGATGATTACCGACAAGGGGGTTAGGGCGGGGATAACCCCCGCCCCTACGAACCCACCACTTCAAACGGATTTAGAAGCGGAGACAATTCCCCGCAATTCAGTGTCAAGGGTGACAATGTAGGGGCGGGGTTTATCCCCGCCCTAACCCCGCAAAACATATGATAGGGCCGATATAGTCGCCAATCTTGGGACTTGGGTGTCCCAATGACGAAAGCAGGAAGAGTCTTGTACTCTGTTGAGACAAGTCTACTTCAGCAATTTGTCGACTTTCTCAGCCACTTCCTTGCCGCTGGCCATGGCACGTACCACGAGGCTGGCACCAGAGGCGGCGTCACCGGCCACGAAGACGTTGGCAGGGAACTGTGGCTGTTGTGGACGGAGGAAGCCCATGGCGAGGAGCACCATCTCGGCCGGGATGATCTCCGGATCCTTGGCAGGCTTCATCAGCGGACGGCCGCCTTCGGGATTCGGCACCCATGTGATCTCCTGAACCTTCACGCCGGTGAGCTTGCCGTCCTTGCCGAGGAACTCCAGTGAGTTGATGTTCCAACGGCGCACGCAGCCCTCTTCGTGCGAAGACGTCGTCTTCAGCGTACGCGGCCAGTTGGGCCACGGGTTCTTAGGATCGTCGGGACCCACCGGCGGCTTTGGCATGATCTCGATCTGTGTCACGCTCTTGGCTCCCTGACGGTGAGCTGTGCCGATGCAGTCGGAACCGGTGTCACCACCACCGATGACGAGAACGTTCTTGCCTTTGGCGTTGACGAGCTCATCGCGGCTGAACTCCTGTCCGGCGAGCTTACGGTTTTGCTGTGAGAGCATCTCCAGTGCGAAGTACACGCCCTTGAGGTCGCGTCCGGGAATCTTCAGGTCGCGGGCTGTCGGCGTGCCGGTGGCGACGACCACAGCGTCGTAGTCTGCGCTGAGCTTGTCGATGGTCACCGTCTTGTCCTTGCCGAGCGTGGGGTCGTTCTGAATGTTGGCAGCGATCTCGCCTTTGTCGTCAGCGCTCTTCTTCTTACTGTCCACGAGTTTCACGCCAAACTCAAAGATGATGCCCTCTTCGCGCAGCAGGTTGAGACGGCGGTCGATGATCGACTTGATGAGCTTGAAGTTAGGAATGCCGTAGCGGAGCAGTCCGCCTGCATCCTCGCGTGCGTCGTAGACGGTCACCGTGTAGCCTTTTTGGTTGAGGCGTGTGGCGGCAGTCAGCCCGGCAGGTCCTGCACCGACGACAGCGACCTTCTTTCCGTTGCGCTCGGGTACGTGCGGCTTGACATAATCCTCGCCGAAGGCGTGCTCGATGATGGCGGCCTCGTCCTCGCGGTTGGTGGTCGGCTCGTGCTCCATGAGGTTGAGCACGCAGGCCTTTTCGCAGAGTGCCGGGCAGATGCGTCCGGTGAACTCCGGGAAGTCGTTGGTCTCGGTGAGCAGCTCGTATGCCAGCTGCCAGTCACCGCGGTAGAGGGCGTCGTTCCACTCTGGCGGTTTGTTGCCAAGGGGGCAAGCCCAGTGGCAGAAAGGTACGCCGCAGTCCATGCAGCGGCTTGCCTGCAGTCGGCGGTCATTACTGTTGAGTGTCTGCTCCACTTCGCCGAAATCGTGGATGCGGTCATGTATAGGGCGGTAGCCGGCTTCCTTGCGCTCCACCTCTAAAAATCCTCTTGGATTACCCATAATCTTAAAAGTATAGAAGTAAAAAGGTAAAAAGGTAAAAAAAGGAAATGTGAACTTGGAAGGATGCCTTCTTGTCGCTTGCTTTTGTTGACCTGATCACCTTTATGTTTTTACTTGTTGATTTACTTGTTTATTATCGGTATCTTGGGTAAAGGGTAAACCGTAAAGGGCTTTCTTGCCCTTTTACTTTTTTACCCTTTTACTTTTTTTACCCTTTTACCTTTTAATAGTCTCTCTGCATGTCAGCGATCTTCTGCTGGAGCTTCTTGACCTGCTCTTCCTGCAGCACACGCTTGTACTCGATAGGCACAACCTGAATGAACTCCTCGACGTAGTGGTTCCATTCGTCGAGCATCGTGCGGGCGAGCTTCGAGCCGGTGTAGAGATAGTGCTGGCGGATGAGCTCATGGAGCTCCTTGCGGTAAGTGGTCTCCTCTACGAGGTTGATCTCCACCATGTCCATGTTGCAGAAGTAGTCGAAGTTGTGGTTCTTGTCCCAGACGTAAGCCACGCCACCACTCATACCAGCGGCGAAGTTGCGGCCGGTAGGACCGAGGACGACGACGCGTCCGCCTGTCATGTACTCGCAGCAGTGGTCACCGGCACCCTCCACGACGGCGATGGCTCCCGAGTTGCGCACGGCGAAGCGCTCACCGACCTGACCGTTGATATACAGCTCGCCTGAGGTGGCACCATACAATCCGGTGTTGCCGGCGATGATGTTGTCCTCGGCTTCGAAGTTGCTGCGGATCGGGGGCAGGATAGAGATGCGTCCACCGGAGAGACCCTTGCCGAAGTAGTCGTTGGTCTCGCCCTCGAGTTTGAAGCTCACGCCGTGAACGAGGAACGCACCGAAGCTCTGACCGGCAGAGCCCTTGAACTTGATGTTGATCGTGTCGTCGGGCAGGCCTTCCTCGCCGTATTTCGTAGCGATGAGGCCGCTGAGCATGGTGCCTACAGCACGGTTGGTGTTGCGGATGGCGTAGTCGAGGTTGATCTCCTCTTTCTTCTCGATGGCGTTTTGTGCGCTGGCGATGATCTGCTGATCCAGAAGATCGTGGATCTCGTGATCCTGCAGCTTGGTGCAGTAGAGCGAGGTGTCGCCGGTCTCGCGGTGGAGCAGGTTGGAGAAGTCGAGGCTCTTCCATTTAGCCACCGTCTCCTCGTTGACATTGGCCTCCTCGGCCTTGATGTCACGCGGCACGATGAGCTCGGTGTGACCGACAATCTCGTTGAGTGAGGTATAGCCCATCTCGGCGAGGTATTCACGTACCTCCTGAGCGATGAACTTCATATAGTTGACCACGTTGTGGTAGCTGCCTCGGAAGTGTGCGCGCAGTTTCGGATCCTGCGTAGCCACGCCCATGGGGCAGGTGTTCTGCGAGCACTTGCGCATCATCACACAGCCCAAGGTGATCAGCGCGGAAGTACCGAAGCCAAACTCCTCAGCACCGAGCAGTGCCATGAGGATGACGTCGAGACCAGTCTTCAGCTGGCCGTCAACTTGCAGGCGGGCCAGTGAGCGCAGTCCGTTGCGGACGAGTGTCTGCTGTGTTTCGGCGATGCCGATTTCGGGCGAGATGCCGGCGAAGCGCATACTGCTGGCAGGGCTGGCACCTGTACCGCCTTCAGCGCCGGAGATGACGACGAGGTCGGCCTTAGCCTTCACCACGCCGGCAGCGATGGTGCCCACGCCGCTCTCGGCGACGAGCTTCACGGAGATGGCAGCCTTCGGGTTGACATTCTTCAAGTCGAAGATGAGCTGCTTGAGGTCCTCGATGGAGTAGATGTCGTGATGAGGCGGTGGAGAGATGAGTGAGATGCCCGGAATGGAGTGGCGTGTCTTGGCGATGATCTCGTTGACCTTGTAGCCGGGCAGCTGTCCACCCTCACCAGGCTTGGCACCCTGCGCCACCTTGATCTGGATCTCCTCAGCGTTGACGAGGTATTCCGTGGTGACACCGAAGCGTCCGGAAGCCACCTGCTTGGTCTTACTGCTCAGGCTGATGCCGTCGACAGTGCCGGAATAGCGGTCGCGGTCCTCACCGCCCTCACCGGTGTTGCTGCGTGCACCGAGGGCGTTCATGGCCAGAGCCAGCGCCTCGTGAGCCTCCTTGCTCAGTGCACCGAAGCTCATGGCACCGGTGACGAAGTGCTTGACGATGCTCTCGACGGGCTCCACCTTATTGATATCTATCGGGTTGCGCTTGAAATCGAGGAAGTCGCGGACGAAGATCGGCTCCTTCTTGTGGTCGACGAGATTGGAGAATTTCTTGAAGAGCTCATAATTGCCCGTGCGCGTAGCGAGCTGCAGGGTAGCGATGGTCTCTGGGTTCCATGCGTGGTCGATACCATCCTTGCGCCAGTGGAACTGTCCGAGGTTCTTCAGTGGCAGTTCGATGTGGAGCGTCTCCTCCTCTTTCTCAGTGTTCACGGCAGCTCTGTGGAAGCGGAGCTGGTCGCGGGCGATGGTGTCGAGTCCGATGCCGCCGATGCTGCTCGTGTCGGTGCCGAAGTAAGCCTTCAGCAGTCCCTGTGACAGACCGATGGCCTCGAAGATCTGGGCACCACGGTAAGAACGGATGGTGGAGATACCCATCTTGGCCATGATCTTGAACAGGCCTTTCTTCACGGCCTTGATATAGTTGGCCTCGGCAGTGGGGTAGTTTTCCTGGATCTTGCCCTTCTTCACCAGGTCGTCGAGGACGGCGTAGGTCATGTAAGGACAGAGAGCTGAAGCACCGTAGCCCAAGAGCAGGGCTGCGTGCATCACTTCGCGGATCTCACCGCTCTCGACGATCAGCGCGGTCTGCACACGCTTGCCCACATTGATCAGGTAGTGGTGTACGGCACTCACGGCGAGGAGTGACGGGATGGCGATGTGCTTGTCGTCGATGTCGCGGTCCGAGAGGATGATATAGTTGTATCCGTCGTCAACACTCTGCTCGGCGTCGTGGCAGAGGCGGTCGATGGCCTCATGGAGACGTTCGCCGCCCATGGCAGGATCAGCGGGAGCCTCGAAGGTCATGCTGAGCTTGCGGGTGTTGAAGCCTTTATAGCGGATGTTGCAAAGAATGTCGAGCTGTGCGTTGGTCAGAATAGGGTGGGGCAGACGCACCATCTTGCAGTTGGTCTCATCAGGGTTGAGAATACCCGTGCCGACGCGTCCGATATACTCGGCCAGACTCATCACGAGGTTCTCACGGATGGAGTCGATGGCAGGGTTGGTGACCTGGGCGAACTGCTGGCGGAAGTAGTTGAAGAAGATCTGCGGCTTGGGAGAGAGCACGGCCAGCGGTGTGTCGTTGCCCATGGAAGCCGTAGGCTCCTGTCCCTTGGTGGACATGGGGATGAGCGTGTCCTTGATGTCTTCCTCGCCGAAACCAAATTCCACCTCTTTGGCATGGAGATGCTCTACGCTGTTGCTGACCTTACGGCCCGAGTGGATGTTCTCGAGCTGGATGCGGTTGGTGTTGAGCCACTGGCGATAAGGATGCTGAGAAGCGAGACGCTCCTTGATTTCTCCGTCGTAGTAGATCTTGCCCTCTTCGGTGTCGACGAGCAGGATCTTACCCGGCTGCAGGCGTCCTTTCTCGGCGATCTCGGTGGGGTCGAAGTCCATCACGCCGACCTCGGAGGCTACCACCATGGTGCCGTTCTTGGTGATCGTGTAGCGGGCCGGACGCAGACCGTTGCGGTCGAGCATACCTCCGGCGTAGCGGCCGTCGCTGAACATCAGAGCGGCAGGACCGTCCCACGGCTCCATCAGGATGGAATGATACTCATAGAAGGCTTTCAGATCCTCGCTGATCGGGTTCTTGTCGTTGAAACTCTCCGGAATCATCACCGACAGAGCATGTGGCAGACTCATTCCATTCATGACAAAGAACTCAAAGACGTTGTCCAGTGAAGCCGAGTCACTCATGTCGGGCTGAACGATCGGTGAGATGTCGCGGATGTCGCCAAGTGCTTCGGAAGAGAGCACGCTCTCACGTGCTTTCATCCACGAGCGGTTGCCACGGATGGTGTTGATCTCACCATTGTGGCAGAGCAGACGGAACGGCTGCGCCAGTGCCCATGTGGGGAAGGTGTTGGTAGAGAAGCGGGAGTGGACGAGTGCCAGACCGCTGGTGAAATAGTTGTTCGTCAGGTCGGGATAGTACTGGCGCAGCTGCAAGCTGGAGAGCATACCCTTGTAGACGATGGTCTTGCTCGAAAGCGAGCAGATATAGAAGTCCTTGTCGTGGACGCGGCGCTCGATCTTCTTTCTGATGATATACAGTATGCGTTCGAAGACAGGCACCTTGTCGTCGCTGACGCCGGTGATGAACACCTGCTTGACGTCAGGCTCCGACTCCAAAGCGGCCTCGCCTAAGCAGTCGGGGTTCGTAGGCACCGAGCGCAGATGCATGAGCTGCAATCCCTCGCGCTCGATCTCCTCGATCATGATGGAAAGAATGGATTGCTGACGTTTCTCATCTTTGGGCAAGAAAATCAATCCTGTACCGTACTTGCCCTTCTCCGGAACTGGTATACCCTGAAGCAATATAAACTCGTGGGGAATCTGCAGCAGGATGCCTGCACCGTCGCCTGTCTTTCCGTCAGCGCCCTCAGCGCCACGATGGCGCAAGTTCTCGAGCACTTTCAGGGCGTTGTCGACAAGCTGGTGCGACTTACCGCCGTGGATATTCACCACCATACCTACACCGCACGCATCGTGCTCATAGGCGCTGTTGTACAATCCATTTCTTTGCATTTGCTAACGTATTTGGTTATTTCACTTTCAAATTGACTACAAAATTACTAAAAAGACTTCTAAATGTAAGAATATACCTACAAAAGGGGATTACAAATTTCTTCTATAACGTTTCATGCTTACAGTTGTTGTGTATATAACAAATTATTTATACTAATTGTAAGCAAAGAAGGGCGAAATGCTTATAAAACGTCAAAATGTAAAACAAAGTACGTTTGTATATCTGCATGACGGTGGAATAAGCATTACTAAAGTTTACGGATCTTTTCATTTGATTGACTTATCATCGACACGTCAGCGAAACAAATTTAGAGTTACTTTGCAGTGTGGTCTTGAAAAGATCACGGTCAGAAGCCGGTCATTCCTATAAAAACAAAGGTACATACCTATATATAATATGGTGTAGGAGCAAAGAGCGACCGGTGGATGGCTTCACTCTAAAAACAGAAAGACGATGATTGGATTGTTTAATGAATGTTTTCCTCCCGTGATGGATGGTGTTTCGCTGACCGTGCAGGACTATGCCCAAAAGCTCCATCAGCAGGGTCATGAGGTCAGCGTGGTCACTCCTTATGAGCCCGGATTGCGCGCCGAGACGTATCCTTATGCTGTTTACAGCTATAAAAAAGTGGGTATTGATGGACCTTTCCATCAGTTTTTCTCTGTGTGCAGTGATGGACCTTCCCATATATAAAAAAGTGGGTATTGATGGACCTTTCCATCAGTTTTTCTCTGTGTGCAGTGATGGACCTTTCTATATATATATAAAAGTGGGTATTGATGAACCTTCCCATCAGTTTTTTGTGGGTAGTGATGGACCTTTCCATCAGTTTTTCTCTGTGTGCAGAGATGAACCTTTCTATATATAAAAAAGTGGGTGGTGCTGGACCTTTCCATCAGTTTTTTTTGTGGGTATTGATGGACCTTTCCATCAGTTTTTTGTGGGTATTGATGGATCTTTCCATATATAAAAAAGTGGGTAGTGATGGATTCGAACCACCGAAGGCAAGAGCCAGCAGATTTACAGTCTGCCCCATTTGGCCACTCTGGTAACTACCCATTGCTGGAAAGCGAGTGCAAAATTAATACTTTTTCGTGAGACAGCAAAGGCTTTGGAGAAGCTTTTTTGTTACTTTAACAGTAAATGTGACAAAGCAACTATTCACCGAATGCAGGCTAAAAGGCAGAAAATAAAAAGGTAATGCAGTAAAAAGCTTACTTCTAACTAATAACTACTTGCTAACTTCTTCATCGGTAGTGACATCATCCACCGTAGGGGCGGGGTTTATCCCCGCCCTAACCCTCGTGACAGTAATCATTCCACACCCCGTGCCACATGTTTTTTATATCTTTGCGGGGTTAGGGCGGGGATAAATCCCGCCCCTACGTTCTCACCGCCTGCCGCACCGTTAACGGGGTAATACCACCCTAGCGATGTGGATGCTATCCACCAAAAGGAATTCGCTTCTATATAACTAACCCTGTTATATCAACAACTTGTTATCGCCAAAGGGCGATATGGCAGCTGAATAGTTACTAATAAAACAAGTGTGCAGAGCCAACATTTGTCGCCCCTGCACACCATCTTCTATATATGCTTTACTCTATGGTCGATTACAGTTTCACTACGAGATACTTGCTGACGCTCCAGAAGCGGTTGGCGTCGTTGATATGCAACGTCGTGGTGCCGTTGCCGTTGTCGCGAAGCGTGTAGGAGTCAGACGGCATTTGTGTCATGATCTTCGGTTTTTTCGATTTCAGCACAACATCGTTGTAGTTGCGTATGTCCACCTTTGTGAATCCTGCGCTGGAGAGTTTGCTGACGTCGACTTTCTTCTTAGCCAGGAATCCGCCGGTGAGCAAACCTCTTGTCTTCAAGTCCTTTGACGTGCCGACAGTGACGAATGCCTCGTGGATAGCCTGATCTTGCTCGGCGATGGTCGTCTTTTGGCTTGCCACAGTCTGTCCGAGCTCGTTGTTGCTGGCCGTGAGGTCATTGACATTGGTGGTGAGCTTTTCGACATGCTCGTTGAGCGTGGCGATGTCAGCGTTTTTGCTGTCGAGTTCTGTTTTCAGTTCAGCGATGGTTTTGTCCTTTTCGTCGAGCTGAGCTTTATAATAAGCGATGAGTTTCTTCACGCGCTGTGAATAGCTGCTGTTCTGACCTTTGAGGCTCTTCTCAAGTTCGTTGATGCGGTTGCGCTGCCGGGTGACGAGCTGAGCCAAGCTGTTGAGCTGCTGGCGCAGGCGAGCCTTGTCGAGTTTTCCACCCTGTTCCTGTCCCATCTGCTTGATCTGTCCTTCCTGACCGCTGATGCTATCGAGACCGCTTGACATGATGTCGACGAAGTCGGTCATCGCCTTGATGTCCTCTTGGTGGAGGCTGTCAGCGGTAGCCAGAGAGTCGAGCTGTGATTGCAGCTGGGCATTCTTGTTGTTACCGTTGCAGGATCCCAATCCTATTGCTACGGTTGCCAAGGCGAAAGCCATGACAAGATGTTTTGTCTTCTTCATATTTTTTGTATTTAATGTGCGGTATTTTTTAGTTATCCGTCGCAAAGATAAGTGCTACAAGCACATTTGTGTACTTTTTCGTTCTTTTTTTTTAATACGTTAAGACAAATTGTTGCTTATTTGCGGAAATTTAATACAAATGTGGCCTCAACTCAATAGCCTTACCCTCAACCTCTCTCCAAAGGGAGAGGGGAGTAATTACCTTCAGGGAGAAATGATAAAGATGTATGATCAATGCTTGAAAAAGCTTGTTGTCTAATGAAATGTACATCTTCAATGGGAGGGGGCTTTTATTTCACACGGATCTCACAGATCCCTGCCTGAAGCAAAGAAACTGCTATCCGTTGGATTCTGCTATCTCCGTTTCGTTGCTTCCCTACCAGTTCGAGTCCATCAATCTGAAACAGAAATTAGAGAAGGAGGATAGGGCATGGAGCCAGAAGGGCTTTACCTTTGCTCCCGTGGAGGGGAAAGATACGGTGACGCAGCTCAACTGGGTGATGATGTTAGCCTTTGACGAAGGTAAGGCCATTATCGTCACAACAGACAATTACACCTTCCCAAAGAAGAGTGGACAATTTGATTATCTGTATATTAATGACGTGCCACTTCGCAGTGTGTGCTTCTTAAAATTTATCACGACGCTACAGGCTGCCACTTATATTACCTATAATAGGCGGACGCGCGAAATCATCAAGATGAGACTGGATCCTGAGTGGAACAAGACAGTGATTTTTAAGTAAGGTGCTGGCATAGCCCCAAACGCTGATGGGCTTGTGGCTAAACGGTATGTATCACATAGTCAGTCCGCTTCCGGGAGGTCCGTTTCCGGGAGGTCCACTGCCCTCAGTGGACAAACTTAGTTCCAACGCTTTTAGTCTTTTTCTTTTAACGCACCATCTACGATGTCATCAAGAATATTAACGAATATCGAGAATATATAGCCTTCCCCAATAATCTCTCTCCGAGGTATTCGGTTACAGACGTTAGCAGGGAAGAGAAAAATCATACCGATATTTTGGAAGTACGATTATAAATTACTATTTTTGCAATTAGTTATTCCGAAACAAGTAATTCTAAAAAGGTACAGATGGAATTCATCGACAGGGAACAAGAACAGAGCAGACTCATCGCGGCATTGTCATCCAACGCTCCTGCTTTTATCGTGCTTTATGGTCGAAGACGATTGGGTAAGTCAACACTCATACGCAAGGTGCTGAGTTCAAAGGATGTGTATTTCGAGGCAAGTCAGAGCGAGACAGCAACGCAAATAGACATGTTATCGAAAACCATAGCCATGGTCTATGAGGGTTTTGATGGCCCCATTTACCCCAGTTGGGAACAGATTATACTGGCTTTCAATCATAGATGTGAAGAGAATTCCACTCTTGTTCTTGATGAGTTTCCATATATGGTATATGAAGATACCTCGCTGCCATCCACTTTACAGCGTATTGTTGACCGACGTGTGATTGGTGGCGAGGGCCTTCGTTGCAACATCATCATTTGTGGTTCGTCACAGCGTATGATGCAAGGTCTCATCCAAGGTTCAGAACCTCTCTATGGCAGGGCGGATGAGGAATTCTGCCTCCGACCTATCAGGCTGCCACATTGGAGCAAGGCAATGCAAATGGATGCAAAGGCAGCGATAGAGGAATATAGTGTATGGGGTGGCGTACCGCAATATTGGAACCAAAGGGAGAAGTACGACTCCTTCGAGGATGCTGTGGAAGGGCTTGTATTGAATGAGCACGGGCTGCTTTACCATGAGCCATCGCGTCTCTTCCGCGATGATGCCCAAGACATAGCTCCCTATTCTTCTATCTTGACGGCCATAGGCAGTGGATGTCACAGATACTCTGATATTGCCAGTGCTGTTGGCAAGAGTACGGCCGAACTGTCCAAGCCCATCAAGAACCTCACAGAAATGGCGTTTATCCGCAAAGAAGTGCCCTTTGGTGAGAGTGAGAAGAAGACGAAGAAAACCCTCTATCAGATTGATGACCCGTTTATGGCATTCTATTATAAGTTTGTGGAACCTTATAAGTCTACGATTGCCATGGGTCGGACCAATATTGTAAAGCAAATGCTTGAACGGTCTTTCCATGACCATGTGGGCGGAATATGGGAGCGCATCTGCCAGATAGCTGTATCGGGAAATATTCTCTTCGGTCATGCTTGGAAAGTGGCGGGTCGCTGGTGGGGTAAGGCACCAGTGTATGAGGAAGGCAAGAAAACTCCTGTGAGGTATGAGGACTTGGAGTTTGATGTCGTGGCGGAAGACCAGAACGACAAGAACACCATTCTTGTAGGTGAATGTAAATGGAAGGGGGCCGACTATGCCGACCGGCTTCTTGAAAAGTTAAAGAAGAAGGTGAATGTGGCTCCTTTTGCACAAGGCAAGAAGGTGGTGTACGCCTTGTTCCTTCGTGAGCAGCCATTGTCTGATGCTGATTGTGACATTCTTCTTCCTGACGATGTCATTCTCCAGCTTCCTGAATGAACGCAACCATGCATGGCGATGGACTATTCTCGGTAGCAGAAGAGAACATGGATCCCTATGAGTATTGGAAGAACGGTTACCTCTATTTCGACGACCAGCCTTTGGAGGCCATCGCCAAGGCACAGAGCCGTTGGTACCGTGTGCAGTTCGTCTTTGAGAATCCGGCATTGGAGAAGAAACGTCTTCGCTTCTTCTGTCTGCGCAGCGAAGACCTGTCCCGTGCTTTGGAGTTGCTCAACCACTTCAGTGGCATTGAGGCCAAACAGCAGGCTGACGGGGTGCATATCAAGTAGTGCGATTGCGCTCGTTTCTCACTTGTACAGAGATAAACAAATGCCGAGAAGATAAGAATATCAAGCGTATAGAAGTACCTATACGCTTGATATTCTTATCTTGCGTCCCTTTCGTTATAATGCCCCCCTTGTTCGTCTCTCGTATTTTTTTTCCCATTACTCCCAACCCTTCTTCTCTTTGTAGAAGGGTTGGTGGTGAGGCCGCGGTTTTAATATGCTTCGCTTTCTTCGTCTTTGACCTCTTCTACCGTGAGCTTCTTGTGATCCATGGCGTGCCAGCAATAGGCGATGTAGGCCAAGACCAGTGGGATGAGGAGGGAGACGTAGAACATTGTCTTGAGCGTGAACAGACTACTGCTGCTGTTGGCGATGGTCAGCGAGCTCTGCAGGTCGGCGTTGGAGGGATAGTAAGCTGTTGCGTTCCAGCCTGCAATGAGGAAGAGAACGAGCACGACGAGTACCGTGCCGATGCCCGCCGGCCAGATGCCACGCGCATAGTCAGCCTTCAGCCATGTGCGGAGGATGCCGTAGAGCAGGGCTGCCACACCGAAGAGCAGCACTACGGCCAGCGGCCACATCGTCAGCAGGTTGGCGAGATATTTCCCCGCTGCCATGCTCACCACGCCAGTACTGCTGTCGTAGGCATAGCCGTCCTTGACAAGCAGGCGCACGAAAAAGGCAAGGAAGAAGACGAGAAATAATACAGTGTTGGGCAGCAACTTGCGGCGGCAGCGCTCGCGCAGCGTCGTCTCGTCGATATTGTTGCGCATGTAGAGCAGGCCAAGGATGCGGGCCAGGAAGAGCACGGCCACGCCGAGCACAACGTTCCACGGGTCGAGGAGTGCGTCGAGGCCGCACGAGGCATTGGCCCAGTGGCTGATGACGGGCTGCGAGAGTGCTGTGACATGGGCTTTGTCCACGATGAAGTTACTGCCGTCGAAGAAGGTGGCTACCGCACCGCCGAGGAGCAGCGGACCAACAATGCCGTTGATGATCAGACATACTTGGAAGGTGCGCGCGCCGAGGAAGTTGCCGAGTTTGTTTTGGAACTCGTAGCTCACAGCCTGGATGACAAACGAGAAGAGGATGATCATCCAAAGCCAGTAAGCTCCGCCAAAGCTCGTGCTGTAGAACAGCGGGAAGGCGGCAAAGAACGCTCCGCCGAAGGTGACGAGCGTGGTGAACGTAAACTCCCATTTACGGCCCGTGGAGTTGATGACCAGACGGCGCTCCTCGGGTGTCTTGCCCAGTTCAAAGATGAGGGTATTGGCTCCCTGCACAAAGAGCAGGAAGACAAGCAGGGCTCCCAACAGCGAGATCAGGAACCACCAATAGTGCTGAAGAAATGTATATGACATGGTGCTATGATTCTAAGATTGTCGTGAATGATATGAGTCTAAAGCTCTGTTTCATTATCAGCTTGCCTTATTACTCGAAGTTGTAATTCTTGATCTGCTTGCACAGGATGCTGATCTCCACGGCGAGCATGGTGGTGAAGAGGAAGAGAAAGACAAAGAACGTTGTGGCGATACTTCCCGACGACACGCCCGACACAGCGGCGCCCACGGGCAACATGTCCTGGATGGTCCACGGCTGTCGGCCTACCTCAGCGACTACCCATCCGGCCTCACTGCCTATATAAGCCAGGGGCAGCATGACGATGGCGGCAATGAGCAGCCAGCGCGGCTTGGAGATGTCGAGACGATAGATATAGTGGAGCACGACGAGGAAGAACAGGATAAACAGGCAGCCTATGCCCACCATCGTGCGGAAGGCGAAGAAGCTGATGGGGATGTTGGGCACCAGATGGTGCACATCTTTGATATAGCCATAGCCGAAGTACGGCATGTCAGCCTTGAGCTGCGGCAGAATCTTCTGTGCCTGCGCCTTGGCAGCGGCGGTGTCGCCCTTTCCGGTCTTGGCAGCGGTCATGAGCTGTCGGTATTGTGCGAGGTTGGCGATGGCACGCCGTCCACGCGTCATCTTCTCCCGTGCAGAGGGCTCCTTGCTGCCATCGGGACGTGTGAATCCGCTCAGGAGGTCGTTCACGCCGGGCACGTAGCCGTCGGCATGATGTGTGGCGAGGATCGAGAGCATATTTGGTACGGCGATGCGGTAGGGTGGTTCTACATCGTTTTCATAGTCAGGCTGTGAGAACGGTCCGGGCAGGGCCACGACGCTGAGTCCCTGGTGTGTGCCACCATTATAGAGACCTTCCATGGCGGCGAGTTTCATGGGCTGGGTCTGAGCAACCATGTAGGCAGAGTTGTCGCCAGTGAGGGCTCCGAGCAGTGTGGCGACGAGTCCGACGATAGCTCCTATCTTGATGCTTTGTCTGGCGAGCTGTGTGTTGCGTTGCTTGAGTAGATACCAGGCACTCACTGCCACGGTGAAGGCGGCACCGATGATCCACGAGGTGGTCACGGTGTGGCAGAACTTATCCACGGCGAAGGGCGAGAGGGCCACATTGGCAAAGGACGTCATCTCGAAGCGCATCGTGTCGGGATTGAACTCCTGACCGATAGGATATTGCATCCAGGCGTTGGCGACGAGGATCCACCAGGCAGAGATCGTCGCGCCCAGACCGGTGAGCCATGTCGAGGCAAGGTGAAAGCCACGAGAGACTTTGTTCCAGCCGAAGAACATCACAGCCACGAAGGTGCTCTCCATGAAGAAGGCCACGATACCCTCGATGGCGAGCGGCGCGCCAAAGATGTCGCCGACCATCCAGGAATAGTTGCTCCAGTTGGTGCCGAACTCAAACTCCAGGATGATGCCGGTGGCCACGCCCATGGCGAAGTTCACGCCGAAGAGACGTTGCCAGAATCGTGCGGCTTCTTTCCAAAACGCTTTGCCCGTGCGGTAATAGCAGGTCTCCACGATGCCCATGATGAGCGCCAGACCCAGCGTGAGGGGTACGAAGAGCCAGTGATAGATGGCTGTCAGGGCAAACTGCGCGCGCGCCCAGTCCACCGTGCCAGTAGAGATGTCTAATAGGAGGTTTGTCATTGTGTTGTTGTTTAATGGTTAATGAGTTATTTTTTCAATATCTGTGAAGAGACGAATTCGGCTTCCTGTCCTTTCTGTGCGTGTTCGTGGATAAAGTTTGGGAAGAAAAACAGTTTTAGCACGGCAAAGATGATGAACAGCTTGATGAGGATCACAGCCCATAGGGTGCGACCGACGGTCATGCTCCGGAAGCCGTCGTAGTAGAGATGCCATACCGAAACGGCAAAGTGTTTGAGTCGTGCCTTCATCAGCGGTTTTGCTTTTAGGAATCCTTTTTGATGGCAAATATACGATAAATATTTTAATAAGGCAAGAAAAAGGAAAGAGAAATTGTGTTTAAGGAGAGACTAAAAAACAAAAAACGGCTGGGCAGCTGCATAGCTGCAGCATACCCAACCGAGCAATTCTAAACAGGCGAAAAGCGCAGCATCGCCAGACGGGGACGCATCGCTACGGCAGGCGGAAAGCGTGGAATAAGAGCAGACCGGCATGCCGGTGGTGAGCATTACCTCAGCTTCTTGCCCTCGAAGCGTTCGATGGCCTCTACCCAGTCGGGCCACATCTCCACGGCTTCATTGGTCTCCAGGTCGTAAGCCACCATGATCGTCTTGCCGACGCATTTCAGTTGCTGCGTGTCGGTGTCTACAAGCCGCTGGGCAAGCTGAAAGCTCTTGTGGCCGATATGGGTGATGGCCGTCTCGACGGCGACATGGTCGCCGATGTGCACCTGCGAGAGGAAGTCAGCGTCAACGTGCACCGTGACGATGGCGTGGCGCTGGTCGATCTTGGTGTTGGGAATATTGGCAAAATAGTCCATCTTCGCCATGTCGTAGTATTGGAAATAGAGCGTGTTGTTGATATGTCCGAACTGGTCGGCATCGTTCCAACGCAATTGTATGGGGAGCGTGTGATGAAACACCACGCTCTGTTGTTCCTTTTCGTCTTGTGTCTCTTTCATGATGAATGTATTATTCCGGCACCTTGTCATACATGGCTTTCCACCAGCTGTCGTCGTCTTGGAGCCATTTGGCAAACCAGGCGAAGATGGTGTTCTGCCATTTGATGCGCTTGTTGTAATCTTGTATCCAGTGGTTCTCACCCTCGACCTCTACGAGTGCCACGGGGCGTCCGAGAAGCTTCAGTGCCGTGTAGAGCGCGATGCTGTTGGCCGTGGGCACGTTGGTGTCGGCAGTGCCGTGGACGAGGAGCAGCGGCGTGTGGATCTTGTCAGCATTGTAGAGCGGGCTGTGGTTGACATAGAGGTCGCGGTCCGACCATGGGTAGCGGTTGGCCATGCTCACCTCGCTGTAGGAATAGCCCCAGTAGCCTGAACCCCAGTACTGCGTGTGGTCGCTGATGCCGGCATGCGAGACGGCGGCGGCAAAGAGGTCGGTCTTGGTTTGGAGATACTGCGTCATAAAACCACCGTAAGACGCGCCGATGCATCCGATCTTCTTGTCGTTGACAAAGCTGTGGTCGGCACAGAACTTCTTTGTGCCCTCGATGATGTCCTCAGCCACGCCGTCGCCAGCCGTGTCGACATGGCGTGAGGCAAACTCCTGACCGAAGCCGGCGGCACCGCTGGGCTCGATGACATAGACCACATAGCCTTTGGAGGCATAGAGCGGGAAAGGATAGTTGCCGCCGAAGTAGCGGCTTGTCGGTGAGCATCCGCCATAGTAGTAGACGACCATCGGGTATTTCTTCGTCGCGTCGAAATGAGGCGGCAGATAGTAGCGGCCGTAGATGGTGTCACCGCGCGAGCTCGTGAAGTTCCACGGCTGACATGTGGGCAGATCCACGTCGGCGAGCGTCGTCTGCTGGTCTTCCAAGAGCGTCGACTTGCCGTTGGCGGTGTTCATCGTGTAGAGACGGTCGACGTTCATGGCACTCTGTCCGTTGTAGCAGAGTACGGGGGCGGTCTCAGCCATGTCCACGCCCCCGACATAGTCCTCTGGTGTGCGCAGCATCTCTATCTTACCGCTCTTGGGATCCATGCGGTAGAGACGGCGGTAGTCACGGTCGAGGGCGTTGAAGTATATCTTGCCGTCGTAGCGGTTCCACTGCACGGTCTCGATGCTCGGGTCGAAGTCCTTGGTCATCGGTCGCGCCTTGCGTGTGGCGCAGTCGATGGTGTAGAGCTGATAGTCGTACATGCTCGGTATGCGGCCTTTCGGCAAGTTCTCGCCGATGCCGCCGAGACTCTCCGGTGAGCCCTTCACGGCGATTGTTCGGGCGTCGGGCGAGAAGATGGCACTTGCGATGAAACCGTCATTGTCGACGAGGCACTCCGACTGCATCGTGCTCAGGTCGAGGCGGTAGACCGAATTGAGTGTTGTCGGGCGCTTGCTCAGACGGGTGCGTGATACCATATATAATATATAGCGTCCGTCGTGCGAGATGTCGCAGAGCGAGACATCGTGGTATCCAAAGGTCAGCGGCTGGGCATAGCCGGTTGCCAAGTCGTATTTCAGCAGTTGGTTGCGATTGCGCCATCCGGGCTGCCGGTCGTCGGGCTGTATGATCTGGTGCACCTGGCTGTCGTCTTTCGGTCCTTCCACTTCTTTCGAGATGATGAGGAACTTGCCGTTGGGTGCCATCGTCCAGCTGCCCTCGGGGAGGTTGTCGGTGAGAATCGTCTCGGCACCCGTGATGACATCCGCCTCTACCAGCTGGTTGCCCTTGACACCTTTGCGAGTGAAGAGATAGCTGTTCTTGCCGGGCATCCAGCGCAGGCTGCGGTCAGAGGTGCGCACGGCGGTGCCGCGGCGCAGGTCGTAGATGGTGTAGAGCCATGAAGTATTGTTGGCGGAAGTCGTCTCGTACGACGTGGTGATGGCATAGCGTCCGTCGCTGCTGACCTGACTGCCGTAGTAGTGCTTGCCGTTGAGGAAGTCATAGAGCGTCAGGTCACGTCGTCCGTTGTCAGAAGTGGAGAACAGTGCGTCGGTGTCGCTGTCCAGACTTACCTGCAGCGAGTCGTGGTCACCGGGCTTGGTGAGATATTTGATGACGATGTTGTGAGTGGCGGGGATGAGTGTCAGTGATCCGTTGCTTTCTTTGCCGTCAACAAAGAGCTTGTAGTGTTTCATCTTTCCTACTTTCAGCGTACCTTTGGCATAGCGGCTGTTGGTGAGGGTGAACTGTAGCAGGTGGAGTGCTGTGGCAGCTTTGTCGGAGGGGGCGAATGCCCCCTGATATTCTTTGCCCTGCCGTGCTTTGGTCAGATCGACGAAGGTGCCGAGCAGGTTGTCAAATTGGTAGCCTTTGCGGTCGAGGCCGATGGTGTCGACCATCACGGGTCGTTGCAGGACAAAGGGTCCGCTGTAGCGGAAATGAGTGACGGGACGTGTGGCGGCCTGCATGGGTTGCAGGGCGCATAGTGTCAGCCCTATCAGGGCGGTGGTCTTGCCCCACCGTGCTGTGGGAACATGATGACGGATGTTCTTCATAAATGATGTGGTTAAAACAAAAAGATCTCTCAATTCAACTGCAAACTTACACAAAATCTTTGAATTCTGTGCAGAAATATGGTTCCAAGATTAGAAAAAATCATTAAAAAGCAGCAAAGACCTTAATCTTTCTTATTGAAAATGAGTAATTTTGCAGTATGATAATCAATGTAATGGACTTGGTACAGCTCAAAGCCTACGCCCGCCAGTATGGTGTGGTGCTGGCCTTGGTGTGGGCAGCCAGCTTTCTGAGCATCGTCTTTGCCCCAGCATCCGTGTTGGGCAGCCTGCTGGCACTGAGCACCCCGATCGTGGTGGGCTGGTTTTTAGTGCGCTTCCGTAATGACGCATTGGACGGACATATCTCCTTCCGGCGTGGCTTTGCGTTTAGCTGCTATACGTTTTTCTACGCGTCGCTGCTCTTTGCGGCCGTGCAGTTTGTCTACCTTCGCTTCTTCGACCATGGTGCTTTCATGACCATGCTCGGTGAGTCGCTCAAGACCATGGAAGAAGTCTACCGCCACGAAGGTGCCGCCGCCCTGCAAGCCGTAGGCCAGATGAAGCGGACCATCTCGGTCATCGGACAGCTCTCGCCCCTGCAGCTGACGTTCGTCATCATGATGGACAACATCCTCATGGGCGTGCTGCTCAGCCTGCCCATAGCCTTGGCGTGCAGGCGAAAGACCTTCATACCCACCAACGGGCCAGAACAAAAGGAGCAAAACGGTCACGCCGAATAGCACCAAGCAACTTTTCAACAATCACCTGATCATAGAAAAAAACATCATCATGGATATATCTGTTGTAGTACCTCTTTTCAACGAGGAAGAATCGCTGCCGGAACTGCATGCCTGGATCTGCCGTGTCATGCAGGCCAACAATTTCTCTTACGAGATCATCTTTGTCAACGACGGCTCCACCGACCACTCCTGGGACGTCATCGAAGAGCTGTCGAAGAAGGACAGCAACGTCAAAGCCATCAAGTTCCGCCGCAACTACGGCAAGAGCCCGGCACTCTACTGTGGCTTCAAAAAAGCACAGGGCGACGTGGTCATCACCATGGATGCCGACCTGCAGGACTCGCCCGACGAGATACCGGCTCTGTACCACATGATCAAGGACGAAGGCTATGACCTCGTCTCGGGATACAAGCAGAAACGCTACGACCCGCTCTCGAAGACAATCCCGACGAAACTCTTCAACGCCACGGCACGCAAGATATCCGGCATACACAATCTCCATGACTTCAACTGCGGACTGAAGGCTTACCGACGCGACGTGGTGAAGAACATCGAGGTATACGGTGAGATGCACCGCTATATTCCCTATCTGGCAAAAAATGCCGGATTCACCAAGATCGGCGAGAAAGTCGTGCACCATCAGGCACGGAAATACGGACACTCGAAGTTCGGCATCAACCGTTTCTTCAACGGCTATCTCGACTTGCTGACGCTGTGGTTTCTCACCAATTTCGGCAAGAAGCCGATGCATGTCTTTGGATTTATCGGCAGCATCATCTTCTTCATCGGCTTTCTCTCGCTCTGCTGGCTCTTTGGCGAGAAAATCTATAACCTCTGCAACGGTGTCTACGGCGACCTGCTCAGCGAGCACGCCTCGTTCTACGTGGCACTCACCGCACTGGTACTGGGCTCGCAGTTCTTTCTCGCCGGCTTCCTCGGCGACCTTATCAGCCGGCAGAACCCAAACAGAAACGACTATCAGATAGAGAAGGAAATATAAAAACACAGGCATCAACATATATGCGAAATAACAACCATTCTTCCGTCCCCACTTTTCGACGGGCATTTCTCTCCCCCTTGGGGAGAGTGAGAGAAGGGCTACCATTTCTCTCCCTTTTAGGGAGAGCTAGAGAGGGTCTGCTCTTTCTTCCCCTCTTCCTTTTGCTCTTCCTTGCCTCGTGTTCCTCCGTCGACTGTCCGCTCAACAACACGGTGTATGCCAACTATAAGCTCATGGGACGGGTAACGACGCTGACAGATCCGCTCACCATCTGGACCAACCGCAACGACGGCAACGACACCATACTCATCAACCAGCAGGTCAACACCGACAGCTTTACGCTGCCCGTGAGCTACGCCCGCGACCGCGACACACTCTTCTTCCGCACCAATACCACGCTCGACACGGTGACCATTGACAAGACCAACATCCCTCACTTCGAATCCGTGGACTGCGGCATGAACTATTTCCATGAAGTCAAGGGCATACACTACACACGCAATGCCATCGACTCTATCACCATCCAAAACCGAGATATCACCTATGATACATCCAAGAAGCATTTCTATGTATATTTTAAGGAGTATCGCTATTAGTCTCCTGGTGCTCCTCGTCTCCACCGCATATGCTCAGAAGGAAACAGTGGCAAAGCACCCCCAACAGCCCCGCCACCTGTCAAAGCAGGAGCAGGAAGCTATGAGACGCAAGCAGATCGACGACTCGATACCTTTCTTCCGTGGCGTACAAGTGAAGGTAGACGCCATCGGACTCGTGCAGAAAGCTGTCTCGGACTATGGACAGTATGAGGCCGGCGTGCGCGTGAACCTCAAAGACAAGTACTTCCCCGTTGTGGAATTCGGACTCGGAAAGGCTGACCACCGCGAGGTGACCACGGCAATCAGCTACCATACCTCCGCACCCTACGCCAAGATAGGTATGGACTTCAACATCATGAAAAACAAACACGACATCTATCGCACCTACGTCGGCGCCCGTCTGGCTGCCACTTCCTTTAAATATGATGTCGACAATCCCGCTATCATTGACCCCGTCTACGGCGGCAACTATCCGGTGCACCAACAGGGCGTGAAAGCCAAATGCTCATGGATGGAAGCCTTGGCGGGCATCGACGCGAAAATCTACGGGCCGATACATCTCGGATGGAGCGTGCGATACTACCGCCGCCTCTCGCACGACGACGGACCACTTGGTAACGTCTGGTACGTGCCGGGATTCGGCAAGCAGGCCTCCACACGCATCGGAGGTACTTTCGACATCATTGTGGAACTATGATCCTGTAACCTATGAAGAAAAAGAACTTTCTGAAGATCATTTTTCTCGCCGTTCTCGTCGTGGGCACGGTGATGATTATCATGCAGCAGCGCAACACTCCCTACCAGCACGACACGGGGTTTGTCTTTGGCACGGAATACCATATCACTTATCAGTCGTCGGAAAACTTGCAGCAGGACATCGACAAGGCTTTGGCACAGGTAGACACCGCACTGTCGCCGTTCAACAAGCAGTCGGTCATTACGCAGGTCAACAACAACCGGCCGGTGAAGCTCGGCAAGATGTTTACCGAAGTGTTTGACAAAGCTGAGTCCATATCGCGTGAGACCGACGGTGCCTTTGACATCACCGTGGCACCACTCGTCAACGAGTGGGGCTTCGGATTCAAGTCGGGTGTGCATCCCTCGCGCCATGTCGTAGACTCTCTGCGGCAGTTTGTAGGATATGACAAGGTGGCTCTCGTCGATGGGCATATTGTCAAGAAAGACCCGCGGCTGATGCTCGACTGCTCGGGCATTGCCAAAGGCTACGGCGTCGATGTGGTGGCCAAGCTCCTGCGCGATAAGGGCATAGAAAACTTCATGGTGGAGATCGGCGGCGAGATTGTCACAAGTGGCATCAGCGAAAAGCGTCTGCCCTGGAAGATCGGTGTCACCAAACCCACCGACGACGCCACACAAACCAATCAGGAACTGCAGACCGTGCTCAACGTTACGGACAAAGCCATGGCCACAAGCGGAAACTATCGCAACTTCTACTATAAAGGCGGAAAGAAATACGCCCACACCATCGACCCCAAGACGGGCTATCCCGTGCAGCACAATATCCTGTCCTCGACCGTGCTCGCCAAAGACTGCGCCACTGCCGACGCCTATGCCACCGCGTTTATGGTCACGGGACTGAAAGGTGCGCAGAAGATTCTCCGGAAACATCCCGAACTGATGGTCTACTTCATCTACGACGACGGCAAAGGGCACAACCAGGTATGGTACTCGCCATCGATGAAAAAGGCCATCGCACAATAATATGCCTGCAAGACATGGTCGCTGATATTTTCTACACGCTCCTCAGCTTCCCGCTCTTCATCGGCATGGGACGAAGGGAACTGGAGAACATCGTGACAAAAACAAAGTTCTCCTTTCACACGCTGCACGAAGGGGATACTATCGTCGATACGGACACCCGCAGCGGCATGATGGTCATGCTCACCGACGGCACGGCGGTGGCTACTACCTTCTCCGACGACAAAGGATACAGGGTGGAGGAAGAGATCAACGGACCTATGCTTGTACAACCGGAATACGTCTTCGGACTGGCACAGCACTTCTCTCAGTTATGGAAAGCAAAGACTGTCTGCCATCTCATCACGCTTGACAAGCAGGAGATACTCAAGCTCAGCGACAACTCACTCATCTTTCGCCTCAATCTCCTGAACCTACTCTCCACGCAGGTGCAAAAGCGACAGGCACTCTTTTGGCATGCTCCCTTGCACACCGACGAGGAGTTCCTCCGCCGGTTCTTTCTGGTACATTCGATACGCCCGGCAGGCAGGAAGGTTGTCCACATCAAGATCTCAAGATTGGAAAAGGAACTGAACATTGACCGCCGCCGGCTCTCTGCGGTGCTCCGACAATGGGAACAGCAGGGGCTCGTAGAGTGGACACGAGGATGTTTGATCATACCTGCGCTGGAGAAGATCATTAACAACAGCCTCACGCCCTCAAAACCAATAGTCTTACACCCAACCCAATAGCCTCGTCCCCTAAAAGAATAGAGGGGAGTAATATGCTGCAAGGGTCGAAAAGACATACCCTATAAGTGGATAGTGGAGGGGATAATAATTATAGAAGATCTGTTGTAAAAAAATGAAGATGGTAATGAGATGATGTTGAAGTTAAAGATGCGTGTGAAGATGTAGATGCACATGTAGATGAAGATGACAATGGCAATTCGCAGCAAGGCATAAAAAAGCCCGAACTCCATCATTGGAAATCCGGGCAGAATGAAAGGAGGAGTGGTGCCTCTTGGAGTTGAACCAAGGACACATGGATTTTCAGTCCATTGCTCTACCACCTGAGCTAAGGCACCTTCTTTCTAATGGCATGGCGGGACAACGCCAGCGATTGATTTAGAAAAGCGAGTGCAAAGATACAACATTTCCTCTCATCTTGCAAATTTCTCCCAATGGTTTAATATCTATTAACGCTATTCTTCTTTTCCGTAACTATTCAGCTGTCATATCGCCCTATGGCGATAACAAGTTGTTGATATAACAGGGTTAGTTATATAGAAGTGAATGCATTCCAATCTCACCTTGGGGTAAATTCCACGTTCGATAGATACGTTTAAACGTCTATTAATCAGCAAAGTAAGTATGGAAAAAGTTATGTTTGCGTTTGCTTATTTTAGATATTTTCTTACTTTTGTATCTGTGAAAAAGACGGTTATGGACATAGTAGATGCGCTGAAAAACATGAAAGAGAAGTTGTAGCCGATGCAAAAAACATCGATTTACAGCATGATACTATATGCAATCTTAACCGTAACAAAAACATTTAGGTCTTTTGTCTTTTGATAGAAGTTTACTATCTTTGCAACTAAAAATCGGCTCTGCTGAAATTAACCGCAAAAGTTGCTGGTAAAACAGTTCCGTATGTAGGATGGGCGCTAATGGCTTATGACTTTTATACTTGCATATGAAAAATTTAATAACTAATTTTCTGAAAGAGTTTGTTCTGTCACTGTTATGCATCTATGGCATTTTGACGGTTACAACATTGTTTGGCCTCATTGATAGCATAATCTTTAAGCTTGTATCAGTGCATCTGCTTGCCATCACAATGGCGCTGTTCTATGAAGGCATGGGGCTGATGGTTGAGCGGGAGTGTCGGAAAGGTGGTGTCAAGAAACGCATTCTCTTGCTCAAATGGATGCAAGAGTTGGGTCTTGCCTATTTGATTGTCACACTCATGATCGTTGTCAACCTCATTCCTTTCTTCGCCTTCAATCAGTTGCCGGCTCATTTCGTGATCGTCTTCATCGCTTTCTGTGTAGCATATCAGAGCTGGACGTTCAAGAAGGCAGCGCACTACGACCAAGCAGAGAAAGGATAATAGGAAGAATTTCTGCATTGTAACTATTCGGCGAATTCCTTTCCGCTTGTATTCGCTTCTATATAACTAACCCTGTTATATTAACAACTTGTTATCGCCAAAGGGCGATATGGCAGTTGAATAGTTACTACTTGCCTTTTGTCCTTTCTGTCGTGCGCACACATTATTTTATATATGACCTGCCTTGTTGTATATGGCTCACCTTGTTTTATCATCCAAGCGTCACGCTTATCTGTTGCAAGCAACGACAAATCTTTATATTGGTACGGCAAGAAATAGAAAACATATTGTATCTATATTGCTATGATTATGGTTAATATAGTTAAACGATCAAATAATCGTTAACATTAAACTGTTAACCAATTAAGATTTTCCCTAACTTTGCCGCCATGAAGAAGAAATCCATTTGGACCATCGCCATCATCATGGGCGTGTCCTTTGTCATCTTGCTTGGCCTACAGCTCACCTACATTCGTGAGATGGCCAACATGAAGAAGGAACAGTTTGACGAAAGCGTCAACCGCGCCCTCTATCAGGCTTCGCGCAATCTGGAACTCAACGAGACTCTGCGCTATCTTGAGAAAGACGTCAACGAGACCGAGCGTCATGCCTACCGCAAAGACAGCGTAGGCACCCGAAGTGGAAAACCCAACGACGGCAGCGTGCAGTACTCTCACCAATATTCCGTGGCGGGCAAGGACGGCACCGTCTACTCTTCCTTTGAGTTGAAGACGATGGCGGTGAAGCCAACACAGATGCCCAAGGCCATGATCCTGCGCACCGACCGCAACTCCAACACGGCTGCCAGCAAGTCACTTCAGGAGATAGTTAAGAACAGATACGTCTATCAGAAGGCTTTGCTCGACGAGGTGATCATGAACATGCTCTACTCTGCCTCAGACAAACCGCTGAAGGAGCGTGTCAACTTCAAGATTCTCGACCAGGACATCAAAGCCGAGCTGATAAACAACGGCATCAATATTCCCTATCACTTCACGGTGTCCACACAGGACGGACGTGAGGTCTACCGCTGTCCCGATTATAGCGATGAAGGCAGCGAATACACCTACAGCCAGGTGCTCTTCCGCAATGATCCGGCTTCGAATATGGGTGTGGTGCGCGTGCATTTTCCTGACATCAACAGCTATATCTTCTCCAGCATCCGGTTCATGATCCCGAGTGTGGTGTTCACCATCATCCTGCTCATCACGTTCATCTTCACTATTGTGGTCATCTTCCGGCAGAAACGCTACAGCGAGATCAAGAACGACTTCATCAACAACATGACGCACGAACTCAAGACTCCTATTGCCAGCATCTCGCTCGCTGCCCAGATGCTCAACGATGACAGCGTGCCCAAGAGCGAGAAGATGATGAAGCACCTCATCGGTGTGGTCACCGACGAGACCAAGCGCTTAAGGTTCCTCGTGGAGAAAGTGCTGCAGATGTCGATGTTCGACCGTAAGCGCTCATCGTTTAAGAAGAAGCATCTCGACCTCAACGAGATGGTGGAGACCATCGCCAACTCGTTTACCCTGCGTGTGGAGCATACCGGCGGCAAGATCTACGTGGACGTGGAGGCTGTCGACTCAAGCATCTATGTCGATGAGGTACATTTCCAGAACGTGATCTTCAATCTGATGGACAACGCTGTGAAATATCGCAAACCCGACCAGCCTGTCGACATCTATCTGAAGACATGGAACGATGACAGCTATCTCTATCTATCCGTGCACGATACGGGCATAGGTATGAAGAAAGAGAACCTGAAGAAGATCTTCGAGAAGTTCTACCGCGTACATACCGGCAACGTCCACGACGTGAAGGGCTTCGGCCTCGGACTGGCTTATGTCAAGCGGGTTGTCGATCTCCACGACGGCGAGATCAAGGTGGACAGCGAGTACGGCAAGGGTACCACCTTCGCCATCAAGTTGCCGGTGATCAAGGATTAAACCTTGGAGCGTCACGTACATCTATATATATAATAAGGTGTAGCCCGCCGCTTCCACCCAGATACAAGAACAATAATAAAAAACAATTAAATACCAACAACTATGGAAGAAAAAGTAAAGATTCTGCTTTGCGAGGACGACGAGAACCTCGGCACCCTGCTCTGTGAGTACCTCATTGCCAAAGGCTACGACGCTACGCTCTGTCCCGACGGCGAGGCTGGCTTCAGAGAGTTCCAGAAAGAGAAGTTCGACATCTGCATCCTCGACGTGATGATGCCGAAAAAAGACGGTTTCACGCTGGCTCAGGACATTCGTCAGATGAACTCTCAAGTGCCTATCATCTTCCTCACCGCCCGTGTGCAGAAGGAAGACGTACTCGAAGGTTTCGACAAAGGCGCTGACGACTACATCACTAAGCCGTTCTCCATGGAGGAGCTCGTCAAGCGTGTGGAGGCTATCCTCCGCCGTGTGCGTGGCAAGAAAAACCGTGAGAGTACGATGTACAAGATCGGCCGCTTCACCTTCGACACTCAGAAGCAGCTGCTCACCATCGACGGCAAGTCGACCAAGCTCACCACCAAGGAGAACGAACTCTTGGCTCTGCTCTGCTCTCATGCCAACGAAATCCTCAAGCGCAACGACGCTCTGCGCACGATCTGGATCGACGACAACTACTTCAACGCACGCTCCATGGACGTGTACATCACCAAGCTGCGCAAGCATCTGAAAGCTGACGACCAGATCGAGATCATCAACATCCACGGTCAGGGCTATAAGCTCATCGTGCCGGAAGACGATTAATACAGAATGATAGTTTGCGGTTAGTTCCTTTCAAAAAGGACTGGCAAGCATTAACCCCGAGTTGCCTATTGTGGAAAGCCTAAGCATCGCAAAAGGCTTTTCAAGCGGGCAGCTCGGGGTTAAATGTTTGAATCGGCAAAATATAATATGCCATATCCTGCCGCAAAGAGCTAAAAAGAACATAAACGGCAAGACATTGCAATTACCTGTCAGCCGCTACCTTTCCGATGATGCCAAGGGCAATCAGCAACAGGGGCAGGAAGAGAAGCAGGTTGTAGTTGGTGAGGTTGGTGAAATAAAAGACAACCATCAACAGCACACCGATATATATAAGAGGCATACCCACTACCGGACGCACACGAGGCCATAAGCGGCCGATGAATCCCTTTGCCTTTGAGACGAGCCGATGCCTTACCGTTTTATTCTCTTGCTGCGATTGAGACATGATCTTTGTATTGCTAAGTTTTCTGTTTATCGCCTGCAAATTTACGAATTATTGTTGCAGCATCGTCGCGTGAGCAAGGCAATTAATGTTAAAAAGAAGAAAAAGGGCTCAGCCCTGTCATGTTATCACAAATAAAAATAGTACCTTTGCAGTCGCATTTTGCAAAATAACATTTTAATTATCAACAAAGTAGTATGAATCAATACGAAACCGTTTTCATTTTGACTCCCGTTTTGTCTGATGAACAGATGAAGGAAACGGTCGCTAAGTTCAAGAAGCTGCTCACCGACAAGGGTGCTGAGATTGTGAACGAAGAGGCCTGGGGACTGAAGAAGATGGCTTATGCAATTGACAAGAAGTCGACAGGTTTCTATTGCCTGTTGCAGTTCAAGGCAGAGCCTTCAGTAGTTAACACCCTCGAGACCGGCTACCGCCGTGACGAGAAGGTGATTCGTTTTATCACTGTGAAGCTTGACAAGTACGCTGTGGCTTATGCCGAGAAGCGTAAGGCAAAGTGGAACAACAAAGTGGAGGCATAAACTATGGCAGAGCAGAAGAAATCAGAAATCCGTTATTTGAACGCCCCTTCTATCGACACAAAGAAGAAGAAGTACTGCCGTTTCAAGAAGAGTGGCATTAAGTATATCGACTACAAGGACCCTGAGTTCTTGAAGAAGTTCCTCAACGAGCAGGGCAAGATCCTTCCTCGCCGCATCACCGGTACTTCTCTGAAGTATCAGCGTCGTGTGGCTCAGGCCGTGAAGCGTGCACGCCAGATCGCGCTGCTGCCTTATGTAACCGATTTGATGAAGTAATTAAGGAGGAGCAGAAGATATGGAAATCATACTGAAAGAAGATATTATCGGACTTGGATACAAGAACGATATCGTAAAGGTTAAGGACGGCTACGGCCGTAACTATCTGATCCCGACAGGCAAGGGTGTCATCGCATCTGCAAGTGCCCGCAAGCAGCTCGCCGAGAACCTCAAGCAGCAGTCTGCTAAGCTCGCCGCTCTGAAGGCTGAGGCTGAGAAGCGTGCTGAGGCTCTGAAGGATGTTCAGCTTGTCATCTCCGCTAAGGTTGCCGCTACCGGTCACCTCTACGGCTCTGTCGGTGCTGCTAAGGTTGCTGAAGAGCTCGCTAAGCTCGGCATCGAGATCGACCGCAAGATCATCACCATGCGTGAGGCTCGCAAGGTCGGTGACTTCGAGGCTACCGTTCACTTCCACAAGGAGGTTGAGGTCAAGGTGCCTGTGAAGGTTGTCGCCGAGAACCAGCCTGTGGCTGCTCCCGCTGAGGAAGCAGCAAAGGAGGAGGCTCCTAAGGCTGAGGAAGCTCCCGCTGCTGAGGCTGCTGAGGAGCAGGCTCCTGCTGCTGAGTAATCAACAGCTACTGTTAGCTTGAAGTAATTTTTGCACTGTAAAGCATATTATATCGATCCCTGCCGCATCCGCTTGCGGTGGGGATCTTTCGTTGTTATACAGTCCTAAATAATGGCGTGCTTCGTAGCTGTTCAGCGAATGCTGACGAAAGACATACATAGAACAGTTACTGCGATCCCGCTAAAACATAAATACGGTTAAGGGTGATCATTTTTTAGGCATTGAAGTTCTTAGTCTTACTTTTTTTATGTAAATTTGCATAATACAGTAGAAGCGGCTGTCAATGACTGTCATACAGCCGTGTTCCCTACTGAAACAGAACGTATCATAAATAGAACATACATTAAAGAAGATGAAAGCATTTGTTTTTCCCGGACAGGGCTCACAGTTCGTAGGCATGGGCAAGGACCTCTACGACAACAACGCATTGGCTAAGAAGCTCTTTGACCAGGCCGACGAGATACTCGGATTCAAGATCACCGACGTGATGTTTGCCGGTACAGACGAGCAGCTCAAGGAGACCAAGGTCACACAGCCTGCCGTTTTCCTCCACAGCGTCATCTCGGCACTGTGCCTTGGCGACGACTTCAAGCCCGCCATGGTCGCCGGTCACTCTCTCGGCGAGTTCTCTGCTCTCGTAGCTGCCGGCGCGCTGAGTTTTGAGGACGGCCTTCGCCTCGTTGCTGCCCGTGCCAACGCCATGCAGAAAGCTTGCGAGGCCAACCCCGGCACGATGGCTGCCATCATCGCACTCCCCGACGAGAAAGTAGAGGAGATTTGCGCTGAGGTCAGCAAGGAAGGCCACACCGTGGTACCTGCCAACTACAACTGCCCGGGCCAGCTCGTCATCTCTGGCGACAAGGACGGTATCCTCGAGGCTTGTGAGAAACTGAAGGCTGCCGGTGCCAAGCGCGCGCTGCCCCTGAAGGTCGGTGGTGCTTTCCACTCTCCCCTCATGCAGCCCGCCAAGGAAGAGCTGCAGGCTGCCATCGAGAAGACACAGTTCGCAAAGCCGGTGTGCCCCGTCTATCAGAATGTAGACGCCATGCCGCATACCGATCCTGAGGAGATCAAGCAGAACCTTATCGCTCAGCTCACCAGCTCGGTGCGTTGGACCAAGTCTGTGCAGAACATGATCGCTGACGGCGCTGACGAGTTTGTAGAGTGCGGACCGGGCAAGGCTCTGCGTGGAATGATCGGCCGCATCGACAAGAATGTCAAGGCCACGGGCCTCGAATAAGCATCATTCAGTGTGAAACGCAAATGATTGGATGAAGAGAAAAATCATCATTTACCAAGTCTTTACCCGTCTCTTTGGCAACCGTAACACGGCCCGCGTTCCCAACGGCACGCTGCGCGTCAACGGGACGGGAAAGATGAGTGACTTCGACGCGGAACGGCTGCGCCGCATCCACGACATGGGCTTCACCCATGTGTGGTATACGGGCGTCATCCGCCACGCCACCGCTACCGACTACAGCAAGCATGGCATACCGCGACAGCATCCCTCCGTGGTGAAGGGTGTGGCGGGATCGCCCTATGCTATCACAGACTACTACGACATCGATCCGGATCTCGCTGACGACATCGACCGGCGCATGGACGAGTTCCAACAGCTCGTCGACCGTACCCATCAGGCAGGCATGAAGGTCATCATCGACTTCGTGCCTAACCATGTGGCACGAGAGTATCACTCGATCATGAAGCCTGAAGGCGTGCGCGACCTCGGCGAGGACGACGACACCGGCAAGCACTTCTCTCCCACCAACAACTTCTACTATTGTCCCGGGCAGTCCTTCGTCTCACCGGTGCAGCCCAAGGAGGGTGAGGAACCTTATGTCGAAAATCCTGCCAAGTGCACCGGCAACGACCGCTTCGACAACTGTCCGGGGCGCAACGACTGGTACGAGACCGTAAAGCTCAACTATGGCATCGACTACTGCGATGCCGGGGGACGTAGCTATCACTTCGATCCGGTGCCCAACACGTGGGTGAAGATGACTGACATCCTGCTCTATTGGGCTTCGAAAGACATCGACGGCTTCCGTTGCGACATGGCGGAGATGGTGCCGCCGGCTTTCTGGGCATACGCCACCCGCATCGTCAAGGAGCGCTATCCCCGCATCGCCTTCATCGGCGAGGTCTACGATACCAACCAGTATCGCACCTACATACAGTCGGGCTTTGACTATCTCTACGACAAGGTGGGCATGTACGACTGTCTGCGCGACATCGTCTGCGACCGCCGTCCGGCAAGCAGCATCACCTACTACTGGCAGCATGTCGACGACATCCGGCAGCACATGCTCTACTTCCTTGAGAACCACGACGAGCAGCGCATCGCCAGCGACTTCTTCTGTGGCAGTGGGGCAAAGGCCATACCGGCCGTCATCGTCGCCGCGCTGATGGGCAACAATCCGTTTATGGTCTATGCCGGACAGGAGTTCGGCGAGCGGGGCATGGATGCCGAAGGGTTCTCCGGACGCGACGGCCGCACGACGATCTTCGATTATTGGTGTGTCGACACCATCCGCCGCGGCTATTTCGACCGCCGTCATCTCACGCAGGACGAGATGCACCTGCAGCTGAAATACCAGCAGATCCTGCATATTGCCAACCGCGAGGCCGCTGTGCGCGAGGGAGAGTTCTTCGATCTGATGTATGTCAACCCGCAGACGTGGAAGTTCAATCCCCGTCATGAGTATGCTTTCCTGCGTAAGTTCGAGGATGAAGTGCTGCTCGTGGTGGCAAACTTCGGACCCGACCGCGTCAACACCAGCGTGAACATCCCTGCCCACGCCTTCGACTTCCTCGGACTGCCCGAAAAGGAGGTTCGCGCCATCGACTTGCTTACCGGGCAGGAGATGAATATCGAGTTGAAGAAAGACGGTGCCGTGGACATGGATCTCAGACCCTATACAGGACGTATCTATAAATTCAGTACCAAGATGGAAGAGACACCTTATCTGCTCAATGTGCACAACAAGGATGAGTTCCCGCCGGCACACACTGCCGAGCATCTGCTCAACCAGGTGATGATCCGCATGTTCGGTTGCGAGCGCTCGCGCAATGCGCATATCGAACGGAAGAAAAGCAAGATCAGCTATCACCTCGACCATAAGCCGTCGCGGCAGGAGGAGAAGGCGATCGGCGACAAGATGAACGAACTCATAGAGGAGGACCTGCCGGTGACCTACGAGGATGTGGACCGCAACCATGTACCTGAGGGCATTAACCTCGACCGGTTGCCCGAAGATGCCTCGCAGACGATCCGTCTGGTTCGTATCGGCGACTTCGATGTCTGTCCGTGTATCGGCAAGCATGTGCGCTCTACCTCACAGATAGGTCGCTTCGAGATTCTCGGTACCAACTGGGACGAGCAGTCCCATACCTTCCGCATTCGCTTCAAGGTGATACCCTGACGACAGGGGCTCCTTACACCTTATTATATATAGGGCGTGCCTGCATCAGGCACGCCCTATTTTGATGATAAGCATTTAGACGGATTTTGTCACCGTACATCTTGTTTATATGTTATGTTTCGTTGCAAAAACTTTTTTCTGTTTCCGTCACTTTTTCGGGGATCATACCTAAATTGTTTAACAAACCTATTATTAACGTCCCAAAGGATGATGGTCAACTTGATTTATTTCGAGATCTAAAATCTTAATGGGACAGTAGTGATCCGTTTATTAAAACTCGAACGTGCTGAATCCTTGCTGCCAAACTTGTTGCTAAATATCATTCTGAGAGAATGCGTCAAAGAATATCGCCGAATTACGTCACTTTATTTGTGCCCTGATCCGGCTCAGGCTTGCCTGTGTTATGCCTAAATAGGTAGCAATGTTTCCCAACGGCAACCGTTGCAACAAATCGGGTTCTTTCTCTAACAACTCTTTGTACCGTTCCGAAGCAATGGCGGACAACATGGAAATCAGCCGTTCCTCGGTGGCAAGCAATTCCATCTCCGCATAACGCCGTCCCCAATTGGCAATATGCAAGTCTTCCGAAAACAATGCTTTCAGCTTTTTCCTCTCCAATACGTATAAGACCGAATCTTCCATCAGCTCCATCGTCTCATATCCCGGCTCATCGTTCACGTATCCTTTCATAGAAACAAGGGTTGCTCCTTCCTTGCCAACCCAAAAGGTAATTTCTTTCCCGTCCACCGAAGTATAGGTGCGGACAATGCCTTTCTTGATGAAAAAGATATTCTTTTCTATCTTGCCGCTTTCCAACACGTGGAATCCTTTGGGGTACGAAACCTCTGTCAGGCATTGCCGCAATCTATCCAAAGACGCATCCGGCATGGCATATCTTTGATTGAAGATTTCCTTTATATCCATAACTCATTGTTGTATTCAGTGTGCAAAATTATAAAATAGCACAAAGAAACGGGAATGAACGGCTGTTTTTTGCCAAATGCAAAATCAGTTTTTACCAAATGCAAAAAGCCTTTAGAGATTTCTTGCTTACTTTTGCACCTGAATTTAATAAATCATAGGTATGAATTGGATAATCTTATTATTGGCAGGATTGTGTGAGGTGAGCCTTACATTCAGCTTGGGTAAAACGAGAGCAGCGTCAGGACTTGCTTTTTATCTGTGGGGTAGCGGTTTCTTGGCTTCCACGGTATTGAGCATGACCCTGCTTGCCAAGGCGGTTCAGACTTTGCCTTTGGGAACGGCATACGCCATTTGGACGGGTATCGGGGCGGTTGGCACAGTCTTGATAGGAATATTCGTCTTCAAGGAGCCAGCCACTCCCATCCGTCTTTTCTTCCTGTTCATGCTCATTGCTTCCCTGATAGGATTGAAAATCGTGTCATACTGAAAGGAGGTGGAAGATGAAGTATGAATTGAGGGAGAACCAAGGCATTCCGGCACCTCTGCTGGCGCTGATGGCAGTCGCTACCGGGCTTTCCGTTGCCAACTGCTATTATAACCAGCCTCTGTTGGGCAGCATGGCTAAGGATTTTGCGGTTAGCGACTTTTCCGCCAGCATGGTGGCGACATTGACCCAGATAGGCTATGTGACAGGGCTTGTATTGGTCATTCCGCTTGGCGACCTGGTTTCACGAAAGAGACTGATATTGACCAATTACATCGTTTCTTCGTGTGCCTTGCTTGCCATAGCACTCTCCCCGAACATCTACTGGGTGTGGGGCGCATCTTTGCTTGCCGGGGCATCTTCGGTCATGCCGCAGTTCTTCATTCCGTTGGTGTCGTATAATTCAGCTCCGGACCACAAGGTGCGCAACGTGGGGATTATACAGTCCAGTTTGCTCATAGGCATTCTTGGGTCACGGGTATTCAGTGGTTTTCTCGCCGATATATGGGGATGGCGTTCTGTCTATTTTGTGGCTTGCATGTTTATGCTCGGTTGTTTTCTGATGATTCACAAAATGCTGCCCATGTTGCCTGCCCGTTCACGAGAAAGTTATGCAGGGCTGATGAAATCCTTGTTGCGTCTGCTTATCAAATACCCGTACTTGCGTATCGCGTCGTTGAGGGCGGCATTGGCTTATGGCTCGTTCTTTGCCTTGTGGAGCTGCCTTGCTTTCCGAATGAAGCAAGAGCCTTTCTTTGCAAGCGACGATATTATCGGAGCACTCGGTTTGTGTGGATTGGCAGGTGCATCTACAGTGGTTTTCATCAGCGGATATATCCAAAAGTATGGCGCAAGATTCTTCTCCATTGTCGGAGGATGCGTCATGTTGTTTGCATGGTTGTTGGCATTTTGGGGAAATGACAGTTACTTGTGGATGATAATCGCCATCCTCTTGATTGATGCCGGAATGCAAAGCATCCATCTGTCAAATCAGACCAGCGTGGTCGCTCTTGACGCATCCGCCATCAACCGGGTCAATACCGTTTATATGACCATTTACTTCTTAGGAGGTTCTGCCGGTACATTTGTTTCAGGTCTATTCTGGCAACATTATGGATGGACGGGTGTGGTAGGGGTAGGAGTTGCCTTTACCGCAGCTTCCTTGCTTGCTAATTGCCTTAAGGGATGTTCTATAAATTAAGTTATTAAAAATCAACAAGTTGCTTGCGCAATTTAAGAAAGAGTCTTATATTTGTGGTACCGATCAGACGTAAAAATGGACAAACCGACAATATACCGCAAGCCTGTTTGAGGAGGAGTTCACCGTGGAAGCACTCTCCCAAATGGGCAATCCCCTGGAACGTCTTTCCTCCCTGGTGGACTTCGAGATGTTCCGCGCCGTACTTGAAGATGTGCTGCTGGCCAACTCGATTTATTTCGAGATCTAAAATCTTAACGGGACAGTAGTGGTACGTTTACATAAAATATGTAGCGTGGGTAAATGGAAATAATTACTGGCATGGGGGTTAGGGCGGGGATTATCGGCGCACTGGATATTTCCCGTGGGCCGATATGTTCATAATTGGTTAGAGAGGTCCATAACTCAGGTCCATAACTCAAAGAAAATATTCATAGGCAGGCTTAAGCTCCCGATGGAGCTATGGTGTGTAAGTGATGGGGCAGCCTTTGCGAGCAAGCTCGCAGTTTGCCCCATCACTTCCACACCACCCCTGACGGGGTAAAAGCCAGCCTATGACGAAAATTGCCTTAGCATAAAATTGCGCATAAGCGCATAAAATATGATACCACCCAACAGAACACAAGCAGCATAGCAGACTTTCAAGACGCTATGGACTATCTTTCGGCCGCAGGATTTTATGCCCAAAGGGCAATTTTACGCGTTAGCGATTTTCGTCATGGGCAGGCTTGACACCAAAGGTGTGGGGCTAAAGCTATAGGGTAGGCGGCGAGCTTGCTCGCAAGACTACCCCATAGCTTTAGACCCATTGCTCTTTGGGGAGCATAAGCATGACCATGATTTTCTTTTCTCTTTTCCGTTTGAAAATGCCAAAGCGATAATGGCAGCATAAAGATTTATATTTCCTCTCACTATGATTCCACGGAAAATATCCAGTGCGCCACGGGTAGAGATCTCTGTGTCCTTTGTGTGAGAATATTACAGACAAGAGGGTTAGGGCGGGGATGAACCCCGCCCCTACTTGTCACCCTTGACACTGAATTGCGGGGAATTGTCTCCGATCTTAAACGTCGTTTGAAGTGGTGGGTTCGTAGGGGCGGGGTTCATCCCCGCCCTAACCCCCTTGTCGGTAATTATTCTCCCCCCGTGCCATCTGTTTATATATCTTTTGCGGGGTTAGGGCGGGGATGAACCCCGCCCCTACTTTGTCACCCTTGACACTGAATTGCGGGGAATTGTCTCCGCTTCTAAACGTCGTTTGAAGTGGTGGGTAGGGGCGGGGGTTATCCCCGCCTTAACCCCGCAAAACATATGAGTGGGTCGATATCGTCACCAATCTTGGAACTTGGGTGTCCCAATGACGAAAGCAGGTGATAAGCATTTAGACGGATTTTGTCACCGTACATTTTGTTTATATGTTATGTTTCGTTGCAAAAACTTTTTCTTTTATATCATCTCTTTGTAGTTACAAAGAAAAAGTGTATCTTTGTCACCGCATTGCGAAAAGACATCGCGAAACAAGCAAATCAATAGCAACAACTAATAACACCAAAATCAACTAAGCAAAAAGATTATGCAAAGCAACAACATTCCTCAGGTGAAGCTCGGCATCATTGCCGTCAGCCGTGACTGTTTCCCTATCGCTCTTTCCACAAAGCGTCGCGAGAACATCGTGAAGGCTTATAAGGGCGAGATATATGACTGCCAGACAACAGTAGAGAACGAGCAGGACATGCTCAAAGCCATTAAAGAGGTACGCGAGGCAGGCTGCAACGCCCTCGTCGTGTTCCTTGGCAACTTCGGACCGGAGACTCCCGAGACGCTCATCGCCAAGAAGTTCCATGGTCCCTGCATGTTTGTCTCTGCCGCTGAGGGCGACGGCGACATGATCAACGGCCGTGGCGACGCTTATTGTGGTATGCTCAACTGCAGCTACAACCTTGCCATGCGTCATCTCAAGGGTTATATCCCCGCCTATCCTGTCGGCACCGCCGATGACATCGCCAAGATGATCGCCGACTTCGTGCCCGTGGCCCGTGCCGTCATCGGCCTGAAGGGATTGAAGATCATCACCTTCGGTCCGCGTCCTCAGGACTTCTTCGCCTGCAACGCTCCTATCAAGGGACTCTATGAGCTCGGCGTGGAGATCGAGGAGAACTCTGAGCTCGACCTGCTCGTGGCTTACAAGGCTCACGAGAACGACCCGCGCATCGACGATGTCTGCAAGGACATGGCTGCCGAGATGGGTGAGGGCAAGTACTATCCCGACCTCAGCCGCCGTATGGCACAGTTTGAGCTGACCCTGCTCGACTGGGCTGAGCAGCATAAGGGCTCACGCAAGTATGTAGCCTTCGCCGACAAGTGCTGGCCTGCCTTCCCAAGCCAGTTCGGTTTCGAGCCCTGCTATGTCAACTCCCGTCTGGTGAGCCGTGGCATCCCTGTGGCTTGCGAGGTAGACATCTATGGCGCGCTCTCCGAGTATATCGGCATGTGCCTGAGCGACGACACCGTCACCCTGCTCGACATCAACAACTCTGTGCCTAAGTATATCTACGACGAGGACATCGTCGGCAAGTACAACTACAAGCTCACCGACACCTTCATGGGCTTCCACTGCGGCAACACGCCATCGTGCAAGATGTGCGCCGGCCGTGCCATCAAGTACCAGCTCATCCAGAACCGCCTGCTCGAGAACGGCGGCAAGCCCGACTTCACTCGTGGCACGCTGGAGGGCGACATTGCTCCGAGCGACATCACATTCTACCGCGTACAGTGCGACTCCGAGGGTGTGCTCCGTGCCTATATCGCTGAGGGTGAGGTACTCAACGTGCCGACACGTTCCTTCGGTGGCATCGGCGTCTTCGCTATTCCTGAGATGGGCCGCTTCTATCGTCACGTGCTCATCGAGAAGCACTATCCTCACCATGGTGCCGTTGCCTTCTCCCATGTCGGCAAGTATCTCTTCAACTTCCTGAAGTACATGGGCATCCAGGATGTGGCTTACAACCAGCCGAAGAGCCTGCCATACCCAACAGAAAACCCATTTGAGTAAGAAACGAATACCAACGCCTTGACCCCTAAGACGGTCTCAAAGGCGGACAGTATCCTATGAATAGCGTGGGGCTGACAAGAGAAACTATCTTGTCAGCCCCACTTATTTTATCGCAACGTTGTGCAAAGGTTCCCGGATTAAGGCTGTTGGTCAGAAAAAATTAGTAATTTTGCAATAGAAACAGAGTTATCTGCATATCACGACAATCATCATATCATCTTATAATATGGACAAGCAAAAAAATCAAGAAGAGTTTGAAGCGCTGTTGCGCGAAACCAAGCGTGAGGGCATCGACTATGTGATCGAAGATCTTGAGAAGGGCGGCTTCTTTGAGGCACCGGCCTCTGCCGGTCATCATCTCAACGTGCCGGGAGGGCTGTGTGAGCACAGCCTGAATGTCTGCCACGCCGGTCTGGCTATCTGGGAGGGCATGAAAGGCCTTGATGCCGCATCTATGGGTGAGGTCAAGCGCGAGAGCATCATCCTCGCCACCCTGCTGCACGATGTGTGCAAGATGGACATCTATAAGCGTACTGTCAAGAAACGTAAAAACAAACTTGGGCAGTGGGAAGACGCGGAAGGATATAACGTGTCGTACAAAGACTTCCCGATGGGTCACGGCGAGAAAAGTGTCATCCTGCTCTTGCTCAGCGGCTTGCAACTCAACGACGATGAGATGTGCGCCATCCGCTGGCACATGGGTGCTTTTGGACTGAACTTCAATTCCTATGAGGATGAGCGCTGCTACGACACGGCACGCATAGAGTATCCGCTCTGCGCCATCGTTCAGGCTGCCGACAGCCTTGCCGCCGCTATCATTGAGACGACAGCAGAGGATATTGATAGTTTATAATGAAGGATACAAAAGACTAGCAAACACCTTGGGATGTATCAATCCAAGGACGTCGGCCGTTAGAGCTATTTTCCAAACGACTGCCACAGTGCATCATTGGGCAAGGGGGAGACAATGTCTATTTCCTTGCCCGACACAGGGTGCGTAAACTGCACGCGATGGGAGAGCAGCGAGATGCTGCCGTCGGGGTTGCTACGGCGTGCGCCGTATTTCAGGTCACCCTTGATCGGGCAGTCGATATGTGCGAGCTGACAGCGTATCTGATGATGGCGCCCCGTGAGCAGTGTGATCTCTAAGAGATGGTAACGGTCGCTGTGTCCGATGACGCGATAGTTGAGCACCGCCTTCTTAGCCCCCGGCACCTCGCGGTCGTAGGCGTAGCTCTTGTTTTGTTTCTCATTGCGTGTCATCCAGTTGGTCAGCGTACCCGCCTCGTCAGCAGGCACATTTTGCGTGATCGCCCAGTAGGTCTTGTGCACCTCGCCTTTTCGGAACATCTCGTTGAGTCGTGACAGTGCCTTGCTGGTGCGTGCGAAGACGACGAGGCCGGCCACGGGGCGGTCGAGGCGATGCACCACGCCGAGAAACACGTTGCCGGGCTTATGGTATTTCTCCTTGATATATTCCTTCACCGTTTCGGCGAGAGGCTTGTCGCCGGTCTTGTCACCCTGCACGATTTCACCGCTCTCCTTATACACGATGATGATGTGATTGTCCTCGTAAACGACTTGCATGATGTCTGTTGAATGATACCTGTTGAAAGCTGTGTGTTGAATGAAGATGAAAAAATGATGAGTGCCGCATTCAATCCTCAGCACTCATCATTGTCATTGGTTTACATGTTCATACCGCCGTCGACCTGAATGACCTGTCCCGAGACATAGCTGGAGAGGTCGGAAGCCAGATAGACAGCTGTGTCGGCGATGTCGTTGACCGTACCGGCACGACGTACGGGGATATGGCTGACCCACTGCTTGCGCACGGGCTCGGGCAGAGCCTGCGTCATAGCAGTGTCGATGAATCCCGGAGCGATGGCGTTGGCACGGATGCCCTTGGGACCCATCTCCTGAGCGATGCTCTTGGCCAGAGCGATCAAACCTGCCTTGGAAGCCGAGTAGTTGCACTGTCCGGCATTGCCATGCACGCCGACGACCGAGCTCATGTTGATGATACGGCCGTCGCGCTGACGCATCATATACGGAATACAAGCATGGATGAAGTTGAAGGCACTCTTGAGGTTCACAGCGATGACAGCGTCCCACTGTGCCTCGGTCATGCGCAGCATCAGTCCGTCCTTGGTGATACCGGCGTTGTTGACCAGGATCTCCACAGAGCCAAAGTCAGCCACAACCTGCTTCACGGTAGCCTCGGTCTGCGCAAAGTCAGCAGCATTGCTGGCGTAGCCCTTGGCTTTCACGCCCAGAGCGTTGAGCTCACGCTCGGTCTCCAGACCGCCGTGCTCCTCGTCGATAGCGAGGTCGGTGAAGGCGATGTTAGCACCTTCCTGAGCGAAACGCAGGGCAATGGCCTTGCCGATACCACGGGCAGCACCGGTGATGAGCGCGGTCTTACCCTCCAATAATCCTTTCTTTTCCATAACGTTTAGAGTTGTTATTTGATCAATTAATATGTCCCAAAATGTTATTCTCAGCGCAAAGTTACGAAATATTGACGGAATAAAAGCACAAAAAGCCATAAAGTCATGATTATTATGTAACTTTGTAGGTTGAAAGGCTTCACAATGGATAAGAAAGAGAAACGACATACCATCCTGCTCACCTTGGCAGCCCTGATCGCCACCTTGGTGGTGGTGGCTGCTGTGGTCGCTGTCTGGCATCAGCCCGACGATGCCGACGATCCGCACAAGCAGACTGCTTCGGCCGTGGCGCGTCATGCCGACACGGTGCGCGACACCATGCACCGCGCCCTCAAGCCCCATCTGCAGAAGCCGATTCCCAAGCCATCGCTGATGATACAGGGCACGCTGCGTCGCACCGACGGCACGCCCGTGCCCGCCGTGACGGTCAGCGACGGCATCGAATGTGTGAAGACCGACTCGCTGGGCCACTATGCCCTGCGCCGACGCGCCGACGCACACTTTGTCTACTACACCGTTCCCGACTGGGCAGAGGTGCCCACGCACAGCCATAGTGACCACACGGCATGCATCTATCAGCGCATCACGCCTACTGACTCGGTCTATGACTTCTGGCTGAAACCGCTGCCCACAGGCAAGGAAAGCCGCTATGCCATGCTCGTCTTCGGTGACCCACAGGTCACCAACGCCTTCAGTCCTTATTATACCGGCCCCAACGACAACCCCGTGAAGATCACCGACGTGGCACGCTTCTCCAAAGAGACGATGGCCGACGTCCGCCAGACCTTGAAAGCCATACCCGGCGACATGCCCGTATACGGACTGAGTATGGGCGACGACGTACAATACTACGGTGGCTTCAACGCTACCCTCGAGAAGAAGATACGCAAGACTCTCGGCGCTTCTCGCATGAGGCTGTTCTCTGTCATCGGCAACCACGACCAAGACGGCAAAGACCGCTATAAACGCAAATGGGAAGAGGCATGGGGACCCACCGACTACTCGTTTGACCGTGGCGACGAGCACTACGTGTGCTTCAACGACTGCCACTTCTACCGTGGCAGCATCTATTGGCAGCCCGGCGAGCTCACCGACCGGCAGATGGCGTGGCTCAAGCAAGACCTCGCGCTGGCCGACAAACAGAAAAAGGTGGTGCTCTGCTATCACATTCCTCTCACCATGGGCACACGACCGAAGAAAGGCGCTGAACCCGTAGGCATTGCCACGGAAGAAGGACACTTCACCTCGTCGCGGCTCACGGAGATCCTCTTGCTCCTCGACACCTTCAAGGGGGGATACGAACTCTTCTGCGGACACACACACTTTGCCCTGAACCATGAACTTGACTACCACGGACGGCATCTCCTGGAGCACTGCCATGCAGCAGCCTGCGGAAACATCTGGCAGTCCAACGTTAACATCTGCGGCACGCCCAACGGATACTATATCTATGGCTTCCAAGGTACAGCCATCTACACCGACTATTATAAAGGCACACGATGGAACCGCATGACACAGATGGCTCTCTTCCGCGCCGACACAGATTTCAACGGTGAGTCGTACGCTGCCGACTGGAGCCTGCCGCGCGGCAAGGGCGTGATTGTTGCCAACGTCTTCAATGCCGACTCGAGGTGGAAGGTCTATGCCATTGAGAACGGCGTGGAGCATCCCATGAAACGCCTCAGCGGTGAGGGACAGGATGCCTTTGCCGTGGGCTATCACCATCGCTACGCGGTATCGGTACCCTATCAGTTCGTAGGTAAGCACAACAAATATCTGATCATGAACCATCTCTACTACTACGAGCCCTTGTCGCCCTCAGCAGAGATCACCGTGCGCGCCCATGACCCCTACGGCAATGTGTACCGCGCCTCGAGCAGGAATGTCATCACGGAGCCTTTCTTCAACTATGCCCATTACTATCCAAACAGGTAACTTGTCCTTTGAACGAATCCATAATTGAAGCATAAAATGAAAAAGTTTGGATTTAGACATTTGATGTGCGGATGGCTTGCTGTCGTAGTCCTTGCGCTGACTTCATGCGACTCTGAAAATGTGACACCGATTTCGAGGGCAACTCAGGTTTTGGCTACCGTGTGGGCATTGGCTATGGCTATGGAGACAATTCTGGTTTGTTCGACCAGAAAATCAATGGCGTTGGTGTTCCGTTGGAGCTAAACTATCTACTCGGAAAGAAGAATAGCAAGTTGGAGCTGGGTTTCGGTGCAAGTCTTACGCTCAAATATCATATTAGAGTGCTTTTTTTGATATTGGTATCATATTTTACACCATAAAGCTAACTTTTTTATTTCGAAATACAGCATAACCAATGGAAAAACTGCGTTTAAGAAGTATAAAAATGTGATAAAGCAGTAGATAGGCTACATTTCTATTGGTTCTTATAGAATGAAAAGGGATGATTGGCAATCATATTCTTTAAGGGAGTCGTTTCAATCTGAATTTTCAATTAGTTTGTAGCGATAACCTACTACGACTCGTTTTTCTTTGGCCTTCCTCTTTTTCTCCCTACCTTTTTCGACTTGTATCCCGGTTCACACCCGACTGGGATGTCAATCCCAAAAGCCTTTGCAATCTCTACCTGCTTCCCGACAAAAGGCGTTATCTTGGTGGCATGCCCCTGCCGCTCGATACATCTTATGTTTCTCATCTCGTCAAGCATGTCAAGCGAAGAGGCGAACATGCTGTGAAGGCCTGTCGTCTTCCAGATGTGTCTGATATATGATCCGATGACCAGTCCGACGAACAAGACGAACAGCCTGCCGGTCTTACCGTCTTCACTCCAGTTTCTTTGCCTGTCAGAACACATCTCCGTCTTCATCTGCTGGAAGTACTTCTCTTGCTCATCTCTCAATTTATAGTGAGCCAGAGCTTGCGGTGCCGTCAGATCCAGCCCGAGCGTTACAATGGCGACAAACCCTAAAAGTCTGAGTGAGTCGTTGTACTTCTTCTCGTTCTTCTCAAACGACACGACATGTCTTTTCT
>NZ_VUNG01000036.1 GCF_009695775.1 Hallella mizrahii
CCGTCTTATATAGGAAGAGCAGCTGTTCAAAATCTGATGTTCTCTCCATAAATTGTATGAATTTAAGTCGAGGACAAAAGTAACAGATTTTAAGGCTTTAAGCAATACGTCATTTTTGGACGCTTACCTAAGTATCACTGTTCTAAACTGATATTTTTATGAAAACAGAATTATACATTATCATCGCCGTACTGTTTCTTCTTACCGTCATCATGATCTGGTGGGGCGTTAAAACCTTCCTCGATATACGTAGAAGACAGAAAGAGTGGAGACAGCCTCACCAGCCTCACCCCCGTACCCCTCTCCAAAGGAGAGGGGAGTGATTACTCTGGCTATACCAAACTACCATAGGAAGGTACCAAGGATTAGGCTGTTTGGAGAGAGGCTGGGGGGGTGAGGCTGTTAGGATGAGGTTCTTCTCTCCCTTTTAGGGAGAGCTAGAGAGGGGCTACTCCTTCTTCTTCTTCTCAGATCTTTACCTCGCATTTCTTGCCCGTGTATTCCACGGCCTGCTCTGCCTTTTTGCCGTTGGCGGTGACAGCGGTGATGCGGAAGTGACGGCGAGTGAGCATGCCCTTGTAAGCTCCCTTGCGGTTGCCAATGGTCAGCGTGTGCGTGGCTTCGTCATAGTCAAAGGGGATGAGCGTGTAGCGCCCCCGCTCATAATTGTAGTTGTTACCCTCGTCCTCATAGAGTTCAAAGTGGCCGTTGGCTCCACAGTAGACTTTTACTTCCAAATCGTCCCACGGCTTCTCCGTGCTGTATTGCACGTCGGGTCCGAAAGGCAAGATGGCACCCGCCTTGACATATACCGGCATGATGTCGATCGGGCAGAGGCGCTGGATCGTCTTGCCGCCGGCATGAGGCTGGTCGTCCCAGAAGTCATACCACAGCGTGCCTTTTGGCAGATAGACCGTCGTTGGCGCTGCGGCCTTGCTGACGTCGGGATAGATCAGATGTCCGCGTTTCAAGCTGTCCTTCCATGTGTACATCGGGTCGGTGACCGGCTTGACGAGCAGGCTTCGGCCGAAGAGATACTCGTTGTTGAGCGTTGCGGCATGGCGGTCGTTGGCAAAGTCCATGACAAGCGCACGCATCATTGTACCGCTGTGGAGCACACAGTCTGCAGCTGAACTGTAGGTATAGGGCAGCAGGCGGTAGCGCAGACGGATGTATTTCACGATAGCGTCGTAGCACCAGTCGCCGGCTTTTCCAAAACGATAGAGCTCGCTGACCATCGGCGACGAGCAGTGGTTGCGCATCAGCGGCATGAAGGCACCCCATTCCATCCAACGTGTTTGCAGTTCCTGCAAGGCAGGATTGTGGGGATCCTGCTCAAACTCCCAATAGAAGAAACCACCGAGGTCTGTATTCCAATAGGGAATGCCGCAGAGTGAATAGTTCAGTCCTGATGGAATCTGTTGCTTCATCTCCTGCCACGAGGCGAGGATGTCGCCGCTCCACGAGAATGTGCCGTAGTGCTGGATGCCGAAGGAAGCACTGCGTGTCATCATCAGCGCACGTTTAGCGTTGCCCTCTTTGGTGGCACGCTGATGGTCGTAGATGCCCTTGTTGTGCACGAGTGGGAAAGCATTCTTCACGCTTCTCCACGATCCGTCGGCCGTCATCCAGTCGTCGTCACCGGGCTTTTCGAAGTGGTCGGGCTCTGAGGAGTCGGTCCACCAAGCGTCAAATCCCATCTTCTGCAAGTGGGACAGATACCTCCAATAGATGTCGCGAGCTTTCGGATTAAAGGCATCGTAGACCTTCACACCCTGATTTCTCGGCCACGTGTCGAAGGGATAGAGGGCACCGATGGCGTTGAGCTCTTTGTATTGCTCGGTCCACGGACCGAAGTTGGCCCAGATGGAGATCATCAGATGGCCGTTGTTGCGGTGAACATAGTCTACCATTTCCTGCGGACTCTTGATGCGTGGCTGCTGAGGCTTCAAGTTTTTCATGTCACCGGGCAAATAGCGTTGCCAGGCAGGATCACCCACCTTATTAATATAGTAAGGGTTCATGAAGCGCATGGCATTCCAGTTGGAATCGCATCCCCAGTATTGCCAGTCCTGTACCATCGCGTCGACAGGAATCTTCAGCTCACGGTATTTGTCGAGCACACCGACGAGTTCGTCACTGGTCTTATAGCGTTCGCGACACTGCCAGAAGCCCATGGCCCACAGTGGCGGCAGTGTAGCCTGTCCTGAGAGTTCACGTATGGAAGCGATGACGCCGTCGGCCGTGCCGTCGCGATAGAGGAAGTAGTAGTCGATAAACGGTGCCACCTCACTGCTCATCGTTGTCTCCGCAGCAGTGTCGTCGAACAGCGATCGTCCGGCATTGTCCCAATAGAGACCGTAGCCTTTGCCGCTGAGGAAGAAAGGAATAGATATATATGTGTTGTGGTTCCACATCTCCACCTTCTGTCCGCGGTGGCTCATGAGCGTGTCACGAAGTTGTCCGAGTCCGTATACGGCCTCATCGTCTGCCAGTCGGAAACCTTGTCTGACCTGGTACTTTCCGTGGTCCACCTCGTGGGTGCAAGGTGTGAAGAGACTACCGGTGGCTTGCAGCAGTTCCTTGCCTTTGTTGTCGGCAAAGGTGATATAGCCCGTCCGTAGGTCGAGGGTGGCATTGAGCATCGACGAGCGAAGCGTGAGCTTGCCGTCACGCTCTTCCTCGGTGATGGTCCCGACGACGTTCTGCCCGGGTTTCAGCAGCACTGAGTAACTCTTTTTCTGAATGTTTGTGTCCGTACCTGGAAATACTCTCACGCGCACGATCGATGGTGAGCAGAAGCTCAACTCGGTGGCGTGTCCGTCGACTACACGGCAGATGCCGGTAAGGTTTTTACGTTTGGCAGCATGAAGCGGCAGCAACAGTGCCAGCAAGAGCACCAAAAGGATAGTCTTTTGTTTTGTCATATCATTGATTTGTTTAGGAATAGTCTTCTCGATCGCAAAGATAAGGCATTTCCTTCAATAAGCCAAAGAAAAGCAAGAAAATGTATGGCAAACAGGGCTTTATTTGATAGGAAGTAATGATAAAAAAGCAAAGTAACAAAGCAAGAGATATTTTATGAAGTTTTAGGCATAACAAATAAGTTCGTACCCAATATTATTCATAGACATTCAATCTGCTAAGTGGAATTGAATCCCCACACATGAATTTCCCGCAAACTATTTATTTAGTATTGATTTTTTTGAGAAATTCATCGTTCATTCCTGGTCATCCATTTGATAAAAAAGGATTTTGGGGGGCACGTAAATAAATAATGTGATATAGGGAAATAAACAAAAATCCCTCACAACCACTATGCGTTGTGAGGGATAAGTCGTTTTTTTGTAGGTTTATTCCACCGTCACCTTAGTGATGGTGTATCCGTTACCAACCATCAGGAAACCGTTTTGATCCTTGAGAAGTTGGATGGAGAGGTCGGTGAGCTCGTACTCGAGTACCTGACTGCCACTGATCGTGATGTCACCACGCTCGGGATCTCCCTTGCCCGTGAGCAGGTTGTTCCACCATGCTGTGGTTGCTGTACCCTGACCATCGCCGTTGACATAGACTTTCAGGATTGTACCAGCGTGGACATGGTTGATGAAGTCGTCCTTGAGCGCGTCGAACGGTGTACCCCACGTGACGTTGAAGCTGCCTTCCCACAGCGTCTCGCTCTTGTCAGGATACGGCTCGTTGGTGATTTTGATCGTGCCGCCGCCATACTGCTGTCCGGCAGCGTCCTGGAGCACCACACGGTAGTCGCCCTCAGCCAGATCGGCCGGCACGGTGAGCGTCAGATTGCCGTTTACGGCACTGACGATGGCAGCCTCTTTGCCACCGATGAACACTTTGGCCACCTTGTCGAGGTGGGTGCAGCCGTGGATCGTGGTCTTGGCTCCCGGTGCCACCCACAGATCCTTGGCCTTGGTACCCAACACAGGATCGCCGTCGGCGGGCGTGATCACCACACGTGTCGTGCGTGAGGTGGAGAGTCCCTTGGTCGTTGTGGCCACGATCTTCAGTTCATGGTCACCGGCGAGCAACGGCTGGTCGATAGAGTCGCCCTCGTGGATAAGCTGTCCGTCGAGGTACCACGATATCGTCGTGTAGTCGCGTGGCGTAGCGATGATGTTAAACACGAAATTACTGGTACGGCTTTGCGTGACGAGTGCCTGTGGCTGACCATCCTTCCACTCAGGGATGTTGGTGTTGAGGATGCGCGGTGCGTCGGTCTCCTCGGCAGTGAAGAACGGATCATCGTCGGAAGAGCAGGCTGTGAACGCTGTGGCGGCACAGGCCATCATCAGCAGTCCGAAAGCACGCAGAGCGATATGCTTGATTGTTTTCATGGTTGTCGTTGTCTTGAATTGTTTGTTGTTCTATTGGCCCGGCAGGCTGCATGGCGCTGTCGGACCAGGTCGATGAAGTCTATTTGACATTGATGTCCTTGGTGTCCCACCACAGGCGGTGGTGCCAGTCGTCGTTGCCGCCCATACGCTGCAGTGCCTCGTCGTAGTGCTTGCTGTTGTATTTCGACTCGAGCATCGGGTACTTCAGGCGTACCGGCGTGGTGAGATTCTTGTCGTCGTAGGTGAAGTCGCTCTCGAACTTAGCCAGTTTTGAGCGATCCTTGAGCACCGGATAGTCGCTGCGGCGCAGGTTTGCCCAAGCCTCGGCGGGGTTCATCATGTGCAGGATCCAAGCCTGCGTGTTGATGGTTTCCTTAGGATTGTTGCCGAGCGGGTTGGCAGCTATGAACTTGCTGATTTCTTCGTCGGAGATCTTCTCCGATGCCGTGAGATAGTAATCGTTGAGCATCTTCATCGAGGCGCGCACGCCGTCGTCGTAGAGCTGTTCGGCGTCGCCACTGACATTCCATCCTTTGGTCTTGGCCTCCGCCTTGAGGAAGTCGACTTCGGCCGAGGTGATGAGAATGCCGGGACGGTCAGGCATCTCGAAGTCGATGTTGAGCGCGGGTCGCATCATGCGTGCATTGAAATTGCTTTGGTCATATCCTGCAGCAGGATCGTCCTTGACCAGCTTATCCAAAGTAGGAATCTCGGAGTTGGCCGGAGCGTTGATCCAGTTGTTCCACCATGCAGCTCCCGGATCACAGGGTGCCTCTGCGGTATTGCTGCGCTTGAGGTAAGCGACCACCTCGTCGGTGAGATCGTGGTTGCCCTCGCGGTCGGGCGTAATCTCAGAGCGCTTCGTGTTGATGTAGTGGCGGCAGATACGGTACAGGCGTGGATCGCCAGTCTGTTGCATCAAATCAAAGAAAGTGGAACTAATGAACGTCGGGGACGTAGGATCCTGGCCGTAGAGGATCTCGCCGAGCGCGTTGACGCGGAAGTCATACTCCTCAGCGCCCTTATAGAGCGTAAAGGGCTCGTTGGCATAGATGACGTAAGCGTTTTGCGAGGCGTCGGTGATGTAGCCGTGCGGATCATTGAGCGCTGCCTCGAACTCCTGCTTTGCTTTCTCGGGATTGACGTCGGAGATGCGCATGGCAAAGCGCAGGCGCAGACTGTTGGCATAGCGTTGCCAAGCCTGGCGGTCACCCTTGAGACTGGTCACGTCGCCCGTGATGCGGTCGTTGGCATTGTCGAGTTGGTCGACACAAGCCTTGAGCTCTGTGAAGAACGCGTTGTAGATATCCTCCTGCTTGTCATAGACGGGGTTGGAGATGCCTTTGATATATCCCAGTCCGGCTTCCGAGCAGGGGATGTCGCCATAGGTGTCGGTGAGCACCGACATCAGGTAGACACGGTGGATGCGCAGTGCAGCGTTGAGGGCGGGCTGGCCTTCCTGTGTGGCGTTGATGGCGTCGACGAGGTTTTTGATGGCCACGGAGTAGTAGCGATCCCAGAGCAGACGACTCTGGTCGTCGTTGGCGTGTACACTTCCGGCATAGTTAGTCACGTTCCAGGCACCGGCGAAGTGCTGTGTGAACCCAGTGATATAGCTTCGGTAGGTGTCCATGAGGCTAAAGTCGCCGTAGGTCTGCAGCAGTGCCGTAGTCAGCTGGTTGTTGGGGTCGATGGTCTCGCTCTTGCTGTCATCGGTGTTGACAGAAGCCATGTGATCATCGGAGCACGATGTCATCACGCCGCACGCCAGAGGCAATGCGAAGGCCAGAGAGAGCAGACCCTTAGCTGTATGTTTCTTGATGAGTGATTTCATGATAGCTTGATATTTTAGGAATGGAGCCGTTGTGGCTGCCATTCGTTGTTTAGAACTTCACGTTGACGTTGAGGCCGTAGCTGCGGCGGGAGGGCAGAGAGCCATACTCCAGTCCGAGTCCGGAGGTGTTGTAGCCGGAGTCGGGGTCGATGTTGGGGATATTTTTCCACACGATGAACGGGTTGCGGGCTACGAAGCTAACGGTGAGTCCTTTGACGAAGCTGCCCAGCATCTTCTCGGGGAAGGTATAGCCGAAGGTGATCTCACGGCACTTGACATAGGAGTTGTCATAGATAAACATCGAAGGAGCGTTGTCGGCAGCACTCTTCCAATAGGCTTCGGGGTTGACGGGGATGTCGTTAGCCTTGAAGCTGCCGTCGGCCTGCTCGATGACACCTGGAACAACATAGCCGCGGGCCTTGCCCTCAGCGCGCCACTCTGCAATGGTCTTTCCGGCGGCGAGACGTGCTTCCTCGGACTGATACCACTCCTCACGTCCGGCGAGTGTCTCCTTGGCCTTACCGGTCTGGTAGGCCGAGCGCATGGACATGGAGAAGAGATCAGCGCCAACCTTTACGTCGAAGGAAGCCGAAAGACGGAAGTTCTTGTAGGAGAAGGTGGTGTACCAACCGCCTGTCCAGTCCCAAGAAGCGTTGCCGAGCACGTGGGTCTTGTCGTCGATGATCGGCATACCGGTCTCAGAGTTGATGATGACCTGACCGTCAGCGGTGCGCTTGAAGTCCTTGCCGACGATGGAACCATAGTTCTGTCCGACCTCAGCACCGACGCTCACGCCGCACCAGGTGGCCTTCTCAAGCTCGAAATAGTCCATGCCGTCGACGAGCTTCTTCACCTTATTATTATTTTTGGAGAAGTTCACGCCCAAGTCCCAAGCGAAGTCCTTGAGTTGCAGTGCACGTCCGTTGAGGGCAATCTCCACGCCGCGGTTCTGAATCTCACCGGCGTTGATGAGTCGGTTGGCATAGCCGCTGGTGGAAGAGGAAGCCAGACGGATGATCTGATCGCGCGAGTTCTGATTGTAGTAAGTGACGTCGAGTCCCATGCGATAGTTGAAGAACTTCATCTCCAAACCGAGCTCATAGGAGCTGGTCATCGTAGGCTTGAGGTCCTTGTTGGGCTGCGTGTAGTTGTTGATCATGCCGATGGTAAAGCCCGGATAACTGTACTTTGCCGTAGCGTAGTTCAGCGCGAGCTGATAAGGATCGGTGTCGCTACCCACCTTTGCCCAAGAGGCGCGCACCTTACCAAAGCTGATGATGTGCTTGTTCTTGATGAATTCCGAGAACACCATGCTGCCCGATACAGAAGGATAGACGTAGGTGTTGTGGTCAAGAGGCAGGGTAGAACTCTTGTCGCCACGCAGCGTGCCCTCGAGATAATAGGTATGCTTATATCCCAGCGAGGCACTGCCGTAGAGTGAGTTGATCTGCTTCTTATAAGTGTCTTGCTGTACATGTTGCTCGGAGTAGTTCATGATCGTCTCCAAGTTCATCATCTGCTGGTTGAGCCCCTTCATGGTGTAGGTCTTGTTGTCGACCTTGAAGATGTTGCCGCCCAGTGTAGCGTTGAGGTCAAAGTCGCCCCAGCTATGGTTGTAGAGCATGAGGAGCTCGGCGTTGAGCGTGCGGTTGTGGAACACCTGATTGGTCAGTGAACCGGCAGCTTGGCCCGGCGTGGTCTTTGCCACGAAGTCGTCGAAGGTCATGTTGTTGATGTCTGTACCCACAGTTCCCTGGAGTTTCAGTCCTTCGGCAATGTTCCAGATAGCCTTACCGGTAAAGCGGAATACATCCTTGGCGGAAGTATTCTTGTTCTTGTACAGGTCCCAGTACGGGTTCTTGTTGTATTGGTCGAGTCCGTTCCAGTTGGCGTAGGTGCCGTCGGCGTTCTGATAGGTGCGCAACCACGCCTGGTTGTAGGTGGAGGCGAGCGTCATCAGGTTCTTGCCGACATTGCTCTGTGAGTCGCCGAGTGCCGGACGGTTCTTCACATTCTCGCGTGTGTAGTTGGCGGTGAAGTCAAAGTCTACGGGTCCGGCCGATGTGGTGGCACGCAGGTTGAAGTTGTCGCGGTTCATGTGGGTGTTGGGCAGGATGTCCTTGTTGCGCATGTCGGTCATGGAGAAGCGCACGCCTGTCTTACCCGAACTGACGGAGAGCACGGCGGTGTTTTGTGCGGTGAGACCCGTGCGGAAGAAGTTCGAGGTGTTGTTGGGCCAGATCTGGAAAGGACGCTGCTGACCGTCGAAGTACTTCACAAGGTAGTCGTCGGCCTTCGGTCCCCAGCTCATGTTGGTACCGGAAGTGGTTGTTTCGAGATACTGTCCGCCGTTGCCCATACCATAGACCTGCTGGATGTTGTCCCATTTTGCCAGCTGCTTGTCCATGGTGATGCTACCGTTGTACTCCACGCTTACCTTGTCCTTGGCAGCTTTCTTTGTGGTGATGAGGATTACACCATGGGAGGCGCGGCTGCCGTAGAGTGCTGAGGCAGCAGGACCTTTAAGGACGGTCATCGTCTCGATGTCGTCGGGGTTGATAGCCGAGATGCCGTCACCGAGGTCGTAACCGCCTGCCTGTCCTGCACTGCCGAAGTTGGTATTGTCCAAAGGCACGCCGTCGACGACATAGAGCGGCTGGTTGTTGCCCGTCATCTCGGTGTTGCCACGGAGCAGCACGCGTGTGGAACCGCTGGCACCACCAGCCGTGTTCTGCACCACGAGGCCGGCGACCTTACCGGCGAGCGAGTTGATGACATTGGTCTCCTTTGCTTTCGTGAGTTCTTCGCCTTTGATCTCACTGAGACCGTAGCCCAGTGCCTTGCGGTCGCGCTTGATGCCAAGCGCGGTGACGACAATCTCCTTGAGGTTTTTGCTGTCCTCGCTGAGGGTGACCTTCATGCCTGCTGCGGCTTTCACGGTCTTGGGCTGATAACCCAGATAAGAGATGACGAGTTCTGTGCCGGGTGACACGTCGATGGAGAAGTGTCCGTCCATGTCGGTGACAGCACCTTGGTTTTTACCTTTCACCATCACGCTGGCGCCGATGATGGGTTCATTGCCGTCGGTGACGGTACCCTGGATGGCATGGCTCTGTTGCGTGGTGCTCACTCCCGGAGTCTCAGCACTGAAAGCAGGCTGGACGTTGAGAGCAAGAAGAGCGGCGCAGACGCTGGTCATGCACAGAAGATTCCGATTACTTTTCTTCATTGTCTGTATACTTAGGTTTTACTTATTTCGGTGTTATTAAGCTGGTTGCAAAGTTAGGTTTTATATGTCTGACAGAGGTTAGAATACTGACAATGAAGGTTTCGTAGCTGACAAACTTGCTGATCCATACACCGATACAACGCAAACATCCCTCCGGCTCTATGGCGTGAGACACGTTGGGAGCAGGAGGGATGAAGCTGTTATCCCGAAATCTAAGAAACCTTTTATATGTATCAATTGTTGAACGAAGCAATCTTATCTTGCGAGACAGAGCTGACGGTCCTTGATGATCAGACCGCGAAAGCTGTCGGGAACGGTTCTGCCGGTAAGGTCGTAGCACCTCTGCTGACATTTGACGAAGGAAAAGTACAAGAATAAATAAAAGTCAACTAATAATTTGCTAATTCAGAATTTATTTCTTACCTTTGCAATCACTAGAACCCGCCAAGCCTCTCAACGATGCTCAAATGAGCGGGTCGTTTTTTTAATATGACGAGGCCGTTCAACAAACATTATAGTAGCCCTCGTATCTCCCAATATTTTGATCTACAGATTAAGCCTTTTGAATCATGGCTGACCATCATTACGCTCACTCGAAATGCATGCTGTCATCATGCACATGTATGGAACAAACGAAATACCATTAGGGCAATGATACCAAACACAATGTTACGTCCATGGATTACACTGCCTACAGATTCTTTAAGAATATACTTTAATCTATGTATCATTAAGTATTTCGTTGATGTTATTTCGCAAAATAATCATATGAAGAAGAATCTTCTTGATTTACTTGCACAATTTCCTAATATAGACATCCAAGCCATGGGATTCCCATCTAACTGGGAGCAAGAACCAATTTGGCAGAATTAGAGATTTTAAAGTAGCCCTATTTACGCCCTAATTAATCTTTACAGCCATTACGTCAAGGAATCCTATTAGATAGATAGAAGTGGTCTGCTACATCTTTCTTTAGGGAATACAGGATGAGGAAGGTTATCAAGAATTTGAGATTTTTTTTGCTGATAGTTAGTGCGATATATATTCGCGTATAGCGCAAGCATCCCTCCTGACTCTATGTTGGGAGCAGGAGGGATGAAGCTGTTATCCCGAAATCTAAGAAACCTTTTATATGTATCAATTGTTGAACGAAGCAATCTTATCTTGCGAGACAGAGCTGACGGTCCTTGATGATCAGACCGCGAAAGCTGTCGGGAACGGTTCTGCCGGTAAGGTCGTAGCACCTCTGCTGACCGTTGCCGGTCATTGCCAGATTAAAGATGGCGGTGGTCATGCCCTCTGGCATGATGATCACATTCTTCAGTCTTACGCCGTAGCCCTGCATGATGAGGCCTTTGGTTTGTAGCTTTGCCAATGTGGCGGCATCGAAGCTCAGGCTCAGCGAATAGGTTCTGTCATTGGTGCCCTGAGCAGCTTTGGGATCATAACTGCCCTTATAGTTTTTGCCGTTTATTTTGAAGTTGACTTTACCGCTCCAGTCGCCATACATCAGTTGCAACTGCTCATAGTCGGCCGAAGGTACTTGCTCTATGGTCAGCATCAGCCGTCCCTTGGCAGTGAAGCCGTTGAACTTATTAGCCGGGATCTTCAGTTGCAGGCCCTCGCTCCAGTTGAGCAGCGCATCACCTTCCCAGAAGACGCCGTTCTCTGCCTTTTCCTTATAGGGCTCCAGCCCGGCTCCCAGCTGCAAGCCCTGCAAGAGCCACGGTGCGTCGACACTCATATGATTATTACGGTTGAAGATGCCGTAGATTTCACTGCCGTTGCCAAACGTGTTGTTGTCCCACACGATGGGGGCAAAGCCACGCTTGCGAGCCTCCTTGACGAGCTGCTGGAGATAGTATTTCTCATTGTCGAGTTGTGTAGCGCGATCGTCGCTGGTGAAGTGAGTAGAGACACCCAACTCACCGATGATCACACCGAGCCCCTTGTCGGCCCATAGCGTCTTGGCCTTGTCGAAGGTGTTTGTCAGCTGGCTCTCGTCGTCGGGAGAAATCTTGCCTTTGTCTTTGAAAGCCTGTCCCCAATAGTAGTAGCATCCCTCTTTGCCACTGCAATAGTTGTAGGGATTGTAGTAGTGGAACTCAACGCACAGCCGGTCTTTGGCCGGATCGTTGGGGATGACGAAATGCTGAAAGCCGTAGTCGGGATTGCAGGAGTAGGTCTGCACGATGAGCACGCGCTCGGCGTTGTTGCCACCCGTGGCGCGCACAGCGTTGATGAACGTTTGGTTGTAGCTGTTCTCCACGTCGGCCTGCTCCTGAGTCGGTGCCTGCCAGTTGACCTGCGTCTCGTTGATGCCGGCAAAGGCCAGGTCTGGACCATAATCCTTGAAGTGTGTGGCGATCTGCTTCCACAGCGCGGCAAGCTTCTCGTTGTTTTCTTTCTGCTGTGCAAAGAAAGGATGCTGCTCCAACCACACTTCGTGATGGGTATTGATGATGACTTTCATCTTCTCGTCCAAGCAGTAGTTGACCACCTCCTCCACGCGATTCATCCACTTGCTGTCGATGGTCATCGTCTTCTCGTCGGTGAGATGGCAGCCCCACTGCACGGGGATGCGCACACAGTTGAAGCCCTGTGCCTTCACAGCCTTGATCATCTCGCGCGTTGTCATTGGGTTGCCCCATGCCGTCTCGTCGTTGCCTTTGCTTTCGAGACTGTTGCCGAGGTTCCATCCGAGCACGACAGACGAAGCCCATGTCTTGGCGTCGATGTTCATCTCTTCGGCCGTTGTAGCGGCTCCCGCGGGTATGGTCAGCCATGTTGAGCACAGCCAGCAGGCCAGTAATAACAGTATGTTTTTGCTTCTTGTCATAGGTATGAATTGATAAAGATATGAATAGCTGATGTTGTGATAACGCTGGCAAAGTTACGATGATATTCATAGAAATGATACCGAGCACCGCCAAAAAAGGTTTCTTTTCTGACATTTTTACCATGAAAAAGGTACAATATTAACGCTTATTTATTAAATTTGCCACATGAAACAGTTGCGACACCTATTATTATTAGTGAGTTTTCTGCTGACAGCCTTAGCAGCACAGAGTACTCCAATGCCTGCTCCCGCCTATCAGGTCCGCCACATAGGACTTGCCGAGGGGTTGGACAATATGCGCGTGTTCTCTATTCTGCAGGACCGCAACGACGTGATGTGGATCGCTACCAAGAATGGTGTCAACCGCTACAACGGCAGCGTGATGAAGGTCTACCGGCTCAGCAGCGACCGTGTCTACAGCAATGCCGCCGGCCGCATCTTTTCGCTGCGGCAAGACGGCGACACGCTCTATGCCTACGACAACAAGGGTAATATATATAGGTATAGCTCGGCTTGGGACCACTTTGAGCATGTGGTGAGTCTGAGCAAATGGTTTCGTGACTATCTCAAACTCAATGATCTGTATATCGACCGGCACCACAGGTTGTGGCTGGCGACCCGCGACGGTCTCTATTGCTATGACCATGGCCACGTGTCGCTCGCCGGACCTACACAGGAAGTCAACGTGATCACGGCCGACAACCGCGGCCGTCTCTTCATCGCCACCGCCTCGGCAGTGCTTGTCCAGTTTGGCAAGAGATGGAAAACATTGTCTGGACTGGAAGGAATGGAAGCGCAGTCGCTCTATTTCGACGCGCCCGCACAGCGGCTGTGGGTAGGCTCATTGGTGCAGGGCATCCGCGTTTACGACCTCAAAACACATCGTGTCGACGTGGTATCAACGCAACCCCAGATACAGCATCCCGTCAGAGCCATCACACCTTTGGGACAAGAGACGATGCTCGTGGGTGTCGACGGAGAAGGCGTCTACGCTTTTGACCGTCGGAAACTACAGGGCAGACTGCTGTTCAATGTGTCGGACGATACGCGCAACGCACTGGGCGGTAACGGTATCTACGCCGTCGTCGTGGACCGCCAACACAACATTTGGGTGGGCAGCTACACGGGTGGCGTGGACTTGGCCATGCCACGTTGGCCAGGCTATCAGTTGTTCCGACATGAGTACAAGGACGGCAACTCACTGATCGACAACAGCGTGAACGCTGTCTGTGCCACTTCCGACGGTACGCTGTGGTTTGGTACCAACCTCGGACTGTCGGCTTATCATCCCGCTTCCGGACGCTGGACTCACAGTCTGCAAGGGCGTGTGGTGGTGGCTCTGTGCCCGTCGGGAAATGGTGGCGTGTGGGCTGGTACCTACGGCAACGGCGTCTTTGCCGTCAACGTGGCGGGGACAGCAACAGCCACCTATAGCCGGTCGTTAGGAAATCTGTCGGCAGAGTATATTACCAGTCTGGCTTGTGACCACCTTGGACATCTGTGGGTGGGGGCTATCGACGGTCCTCTGTCCTGCATTGTCAATGGCAAGGCTCACGATCTGCCCATACGGGAAGCGGAATGTCTGACGGCGATCGGCGGTAAAATGGCGGTGGGTACCACGGCAGGCTTCTGCATTGTCGATACCCGCTCGTGGCTCTACGAGCGCTACTTCACCCCCAGCGACTTCGGCGATAAGGACATCTGTTGCTTCATCAACGCCATCATTGCCGACGGCAACGGGGCTTTCTGGCTGGGAACAGACGGCGGCGGCATTTATCACTACGATACGTTTACCAAGAAATATTGGCAGATCTCCACACGCCAAGGCTTGCCCTCAAACTCCATAGCGGGCATTTGCCATGGTGCCCAAGGATTGCTGATGGTCAGTACAGACCGTGGACTCTGTACCTTCGACGGCCGCACACGGCGCGTGCGTCAGCTCAGCACCTATGAGGGACTCGATCAGGAATACAACCGCATGGCCTGCTGGCAACTGCCCAAAGGTAAACTGCTGTTCGGTGGCAACGATGGCGGTGTACTGCTCTCCCCGGCTGCCGTGCTGCCCTCTCACTATACGGCACAGCTCAGGGTGACCTCGATACTGCCTCTCGACACTAAGCTGGCAGGCGACAGTGTCGTGCGACGGTGTATCTTCGACATGCTGTGCGAGGGACGCATCAGTCTGCCCTATGCGCAAAATTCCTTCACGGTCAACTTTGAATGCATCAACTATCGCTTTCAACACGACATCCGCTACGAGTATTTCCTTGAGGGCTATGACAAGCAATGGATCGCGATGCCGCATCTGCAAAGCCTCAGATATACCAATGTACCGTCGGGAAGCTATACTCTCCACATACGTGCGCTCAGTCGTACCGACGGCCGCGTCATCGACGCTAAGGATATTCCGCTTGTCATCCAGCGTCCTTGGTGGAACTCCTTCATGGCTTGGACAGTCTATCTGCTCTTTGTGTTGGCGATCGTCTATCTGGTCTGGCGCCGGTACCGCGACCGACTGGAGTCGAGATACTACAACGAGAAGATCTCGTTCTTTGTCAACACGGCACACGACATCCGCACGCCACTCAGCCTGGTGCTGGCTCCTCTTGACGACATGGCCAAGGACAGCACGCTCAGCGAGCCGACGGCACGCTATCTCTCCATCGCGCGCCGAAATGGTGCAAAACTGTTGAAGATGATCACAGGCTTGCTCGATTTCCAAAAGATCGACCAGCAGAGCAGCGAGCCAAACGTCAGGAAGATAGCACTGAAACCACTGCTCGAACAGCAAGTCGCACGCTTCGCCTTGCTTGCCCAGGAAAAGAAGATCACGCTCGCGCTCGATGATTGTCCGGGCGAGGCCTTGGTCTGGCTCGACCCGATGATGGCCGACAAGCTCTTCGACAACCTCATCTCCAACGCCATCAAATACACGAGTGAGGGCGGTCACATCCATCTCAAGGCATGGCAACAGCACGGTGAGACCGTCATCAGTGTGGCTGACGATGGCATGGGCATTCCCGAAAGCGATCAAAGACATATCTTCCGCAGCTTCTATCGTGCTTCCAATGGCGTCAATTCCAAGCAGATGGGAAGTGGACTCGGGCTGATGCTCTGTCGCAAACTGGTGGAGATGCACCACGGAAAACTGACGTTTACAAGCAAGGAAAAGGTGGGGACCACCTTCTTTGTACATCTCCCTGCTGACGGCAGCCGCTATTTCCCGCAGGCCGCGGAGCAGGAGGAGCAGCAGGGGAGAGAAGACGTGACAGCGCAAACAGGCTTGTCGCTCAAAGATTCGGTGACAGAGGCTCCCCTCGACTCTGTAAACCGGAATGCACTCAAGGACGATTTTGCTGAAGACAAACAGAAGGTGGAAACCAGAGAAAGCCTGCCGCAGGATGAGGAAAACGGCGAGAATGACAAGGATACCATTCTTTTTGTCGACGACAACATCGAGTTGTTGCGATACTTGCGTATGTCTTTTTCCAGCGACTACCATATTATTACAAAGGAGAGCGCGGAAGCGGCTTTGGACTATCTGCGTGACGGCACATGCGACATCGTGGTTTCCGACGTGATGATGGACGGTATGGATGGCGACGAACTTTGCCGTCGGCTGAAGGAAAATGCCGATACGGCATGGTTGCCGGTCATTCTGCTTACGGCAAAAGTCGGTAAGGACTTTATGATCGAAGGCTTGGACAAGGGAGCCGACGACTATATCTCCAAGCCTTTCGACATGGATATTCTGGCAAAGAAAATCCGCAACGTCATCGACAACCGGCGCCGCTTGAGCAAATACTATCTGCGTCGTGCCCTGCAATTGGTTCACGACGGGGATACACAAACCGTGTCACACCATACCAAAGAACCGTCACCGGTGCACACGGGTGGGGCGCCCCACCCTACTCCACAAGGCCGTAGCTGTCAAGAGCCATTGTCCGAAGAACAGCCGGTAACTCTCAACGCTGCCGACCAAGCCTTCGTCGACCAGGCCACTCAAACGGTGCTCGACCATCTGAGCGAGGAGGACTTTGACGTGAACCACCTTTGCAGAGAGATGGCCATGAGCCGTACGCTGTTCTACGGACGACTGAAGACGCTCACCGGCAAGGCACCGCAGGAGTTCATGCGACTCATCCGGCTGGAACAGGCTGCCGCACTGCTACTGAAAGACGTGCCGGTGCTCGATGTGGCCACACGCTGCGGATTCCAAAACTCGAAATATTTCAGCACGGTATTTAAGAAGCATTTCGGTATGCCACCGAGCAGATACAAAGAAGAGTAATTATTCAGCTGCCATAACGCCCTTTGGCGATAACAAGTTGTTGATATAACTGGAGATTTTTAGTTATATAGAAGCGAATTCCTTTCGGTGGATAGTATCCACATCGTCTTGCTGGTATTACCCTGTTAACGGCGCGGCAGGCGGTGAGTAGGGGCGGGGTTCATCCCCGCCCTAACCCCCGCAAAAGATATAAAAGCCATGTGGCACGGTTGATGGAATGATTACCGCCAAGGGGCATGGAATGATTACCGCCAAGGGGGTTAGGGCGGGGATGAACCCCGCCCCTACGAACCTCCCCAAGCCGACATTGCTGACATTCGCCGTATATTCGTTAGAAGTAGACTTTTGCTGCGTTTTCTTTTTATTTTCCTGCCTTTCGGCCTGTATTCGGTGAATACTTACAAAGAAGAGAAAATGCCGTAAAGAAAGTGAAACGGGAATCTCCAAACAGTAATTACGGGGTGGACAGGTCTACACGCCACTGCAATTGTTTTGACAAAACACCTTCTGTCAACGCTCGCAAACTAGAGAGTACAGAGACCTCCTTTCCTGTTCTGCAGCAAGAAAAAGAGGCGTTTCACCCCACCCTTTGCCATTTTTCGGTGACAAAACAGTTGTTTCATCCGATCATCTCAGTTGTTTGTGCCGATCAAAACACTTGTTTCTTCAGCACAAACAACTGAGATGATCACAAATTCTCTAGAGAATTTGTGCTCAGAAAGGCTTTTTTGCCACTATTCACTTGGCTTTTTCTTTCCCCTAGAAACCAAGATCTTTACAACATGCTTATTGTCAGCGAATTACAAAAACAGCGAAATTTTCGCGAAATTGAGAGCAAAGTAACCTCTCGCACAGAAAATCTCCAAGATAAAGCCGGTTTTTTGTCAGTTTTCTCAACAGTATCTATTTTCAAAGGAGCGATGGTCTGCGATAGTCCAAATTGTAGAGATTGTCCAATGAGAGTAAGTGGGCAAGCATACCAAATGTCGGGCAAAGTGACTTCCCTGCCAAGATATTCCTGAGCATGGATCTTCAAGAACTGTTTACTTAGTCTTTTGACAGTTCCTTATCTCATCATACTTCACCAAGTCATATCCTTTGATCTGTATCACGATGGCGTGGAGCTGTGTGCCGTGAAGCATGCTCTGGAGCTTTCGGTCGGCAGCATAAGTCTTGATCTGCTCTACAGCTCCATCCCACTGTTTCGCAGCTTCTGCCTCGGTGGCATCGGTTTTGAGATATTTCAGCTCAAGGATGTAGCTGTGCGCCACCATGGGATAGGTGAGATAGTTGGGCAGGAGGAAGAAGTCGCAATAACCGTGCGCGAACTCCATCTCCGGAGCCACCTGATAATAATTGGTCAGTGTGAGGTAAGCGTTCATGAAGCCCTGAAGGTTGCGCTCGCCCTCGATGAGCTGCCTTACCGCCGTGGTGTCGTGATAAGCCTTGCAGATGAACTCGATAAGCGGGCGCCAGTCGCCGTCAAGTGCCGCACTGTCATAGGCATTACGCAGGTCGGTAACCGGAAGCGCGTTGATCGTCTGGTACTCATCCAACATATAATGATAGTACTGTATGCGCACATTGTTGTTGGGAATGATCAGCTTCAGACTTTCACCACGCACGCCACCAATGGTCAGCATACCATAGTAGTAGAGCAGACTGACGAAGTTGTCGTAGTCCATGATGCGTTCGGCTGGGAAATGACTGACAAGGGTACCGTAGATAAAACCTTTCTCGGCGATCTCATGGATGATCTGAAGGCGGCTCTCCTCCATGTTATCGATCTCTATGAGCCGTTTCAGCTTGCCGTAGTCCGTCATGGTGTTGGGATCGACAAGATCATCGGGGCGATAGCCGGTATCCACAAGCGTGCTCATGTAGTAGCACACCATGTCGCAGTTGAACATCTTTGGGTCAGTAGCGAAGCTCCGTCTTGAAAAGCAGTAGTTGTCGTACCACGGCTTTATGTCGGTGATGATGTCGTCCTCGGTCTTGTCCTCCCCGATGGCTCCCACCGCTTTGTAATAACGGATCATCTCCCGCACGTCTTTCTCCGAGAAGCCGAGCATCTGGTTGAAGCGCGCGTCAAGGCTCATGTTCAAGGCGATGTTGTAGCCGCTGGTAAGGTCGTCAAGGGTGATGGGCGACACGCCGAGCATGATGATGCGGTCGAACATTGGCTTGAAGAGCTTGAAGATGTCGCGGTAGAAGCCCGTGCCGTGGGTGAGCTCATGATAAGCCTGCTGACCCTTGACGTTGAGCACGTTGTTGGTGAAGTTGTCATACTCGTCGACAATGAGATAGAGTTTGAGGTCCAGATCATGCGAGACACCATGGATCAGGTTGAGCATACCCATACCCGTCTTTTCCTTTTCCATATACTCCAGGAAGTCATCGGGATAGTAGGCGGCGTATTTCTTGGCAAACAACAGACAGCGCTGGCTCAGATAGCGATTGAAGTTCTCGTAAAGGTTATCCAGGTCACTGCCCACCAAGGAGAAGTCGAGGTGCAGCACCTGAAACTCGCCCTGCTCCGGTGTAGGATGATCGGCGACATAAAGTCCGTTGAACAACTCTTGGAAGTTGTCCTTCTCGTTGATGTCGTAGTAGGTCTCCAGCATGTCCAGGAACAGACTCTTGCCGAAGCGGCGCGGACGGACGAGGAAGAGGAAGTGTCCAGCTTTCTCCATCTTCTCGAAGAATATCGTCTTGTCGACCAGATATAGATGCTCATTTCTTACCTGCTTGAAATCGGCAATGCCGTAAGGTATATGCTTGAAATTCGTGCTCATGATGCCACCTTGTTATATTCAAGTGCAAATATAACGAAAAGGAGTGGAACGTGAAAGGAAACCGCCGTTTTATTTTCCACCTTCTTCTCTGCAGTCCATGTCTATTGAAATACAACCAAATGTAATATTGCCACCGTAGTTAGGGCGGGCTTATCCCCGCCCTAACTACGACCTCACCGCATGCCGCGCCGTTAACAGGGTAATACCACCAAAACGATGTGGATGCTATCCACCGAAAAATCGCTGAATAGCTACTTATTTGAAGTGATTCTCAAAAAAAATATAAGGGGAAAAGATAGAAGCGTTTTCTATCTTCCCCCTATATAGAAGAGTTTTATCTGATTACTTTTCTTGTTCTTGTACCTTGTTTAATGATGAACAAGCCATGTCCCCGTATATTGTCAATACGGAACGTCTCTGGTGACGAGACATAGACAAGTTTTCCTGTTTCATCATAAACACGGACACTGTTGTCCTTCGACGTAGGCGATGTTTGCAGTACGTTGTTGATACCGGTAGACGTATTGAAGGTAATCATACCATCGGCGGAATACGTAAACAGGCTACTGCTCTCTCCACCCATGACCCGCAGCACAGTAGGCACTGCTTGACGGTCGGACTGGGATGCTAAGCACACCTTATAGCTTCCGGCTTTCATCCCCAAGTCTTTTTTCAAGTCGAAATAGTTAACCTCTACCTTTCCTTCATTATTTCGGAAAGTGAAGCCTGAGCCGTAGGGAACCGTAGACTTTGTGCCTTTGGGAATGTCTATGAGGTTCACGGCTGTCGTGTCCTTCTGCGCCTGACTGATGAGGAGCAGTAAGATCTCGCCCGAGAAGTCCTGATAGTCCATGTTATAGAGGTTGGCAATCTCCACGCCTAACGAGTCTTTGCCCGGTGTAGAGTAAGCCACGATACTGTCAGAGCACCACTGAGAGTGATAACTGTCCTCTGTATCGGCGTTGGCATGTGCTTTGAGTCCGATGATCATCTGTTGTCCCAGATTGAAGTGATAGTGATCGTCGGTCGACAAGATGGTGTCGTTGGGGCTCAGATCGGCAATGTTGTAGAAGCCGTTGGCAGAACCGTCCCATCCCCAGTTGATATGTACCAGACCATTGTCGTCAATACCGTCGAAGATGAAGGCATGTCCGCCTGCCACCGTGTCGGAAGCAGCATAGAGAATAGGACGCTTGTTTTGAATTTCGTTGCTGATAATGTTCATCCACTCCTGGTCGCTATAGAGGAAGCGAGAGAGGAGGTTGACTGAGAGTGAATCGTAGTGGAAGTTCTTCACAAACGCCGCTGCGGCATCATTTGTATAGGCACCGCTTCCTGTATTTGTGTATTGCATGTGAACGGCAGAGCCGGCATCAAACATCAGGTCGGCAACAGCATTCTTACGTGCCTTGCTAATAAATAGGGTGGAGTTGTAATAATCATCCACCATCTTGTCCCAGGCATAGGTGGTTGAGAAGCTGCGCGCGTTGTCGGTGCCGTTGACGGTATAAGCGCAGTCCGTTCCTTCTCCCTGAGCAGGATATTTGTAATAGTACATGATCTGGCTCATTGCCGTAGCCACACACCCAGTATATGACGGGCAGGCATCGCTGTAGGGTGATGTCTGTCCCCAGCGTGCCGTGACAAGGTAGGAGCTGTCGCCCGTGCTGCGTGTCGCCGGTGAATAATTGGACTGATAGCCACGCTTCATGGAAGCCGTGATCTGGGCCATCCACCAAAGGAAATCTGTGGGCATATTGTCGGCCACAAAAGGTGCGTCGGAGTAGCCAAGTACCGGTGCGAACTCTGTGTTCTTGCTCACGACGACGAAGGCGCTCTCAGTGCCGTAGACAGCGAGCATGTCGGCATCGTACATCTTTCTCACTTCCGTGGTAGCATTGCCGCGCGTCGAAGAAGAATACAGCCCCAATTGGTTCAGCGCGATACTCTTCATCTCTTGCACCGTACGTTTCCTGGCCTGCATGTTGACGGCCAGACAGAGGAAGAGCAACAGGAAATAGATCTTTCTCATAAATTGATATGTGATAAAAAAAGGCACGCAGAGACGATTGGCCTGCTGCGTGCCCTTTATAGTGGAGTTATAAATTTATTTAATAACCCGTATTCTGTACGAGGTTGCTGTTCAGCTGAATCTCATGAGATGGGATAGGCCACTGCCAGTGGGGATCGTCAGCAGGGAAGTTCTTGCCCGTGTATGTAGATCCGTCACCTGATGTGTAGATGACTTCATCCTTCAAAGCTCCCGGCTGTGCGGCACGGCCATTGAAGCCCGTGTGCCAACGCTTCAGACAAGAGAAGCGCAGACCCTCGCCGATAGTTTCCTTGAACCACTCGTTGTGGATATTCTCGGCTGTAGCCTCTGTGGCCTCGGCGCCACGCGAAGTCTGGAGTTCGTTGAGGATCTCCTTGGCCTCTGCTGTCTTGCCAAGGTCAAACTCTGCCTCAGCAGCGATCAGGTACATCTCGCTGATAAGCAGCGGCTTGGGAAGCTGGCGCGCATTGGCATAGGATGATGTCAGGCTTGGGTTGCCCAAGTACTTGTTGAAAGTATAGAAGTGCTGAAATTGCAAACCACTGCCAATAAGGCATGCATGATAATCGTTGTCAAGATACCAATAGCCATCAGAGAACCACATGCCACGCAGATCCTTGTCGCCATAGAGATTCAACACTTTCTGGGAAGGCAGGAAATAAGGATCGAGATAGATCGCGCTGATTTTGTACTGTGTCAGTGCAGCATAGCTGTCGCAGCGTGTATAGTAGGAGTTGGTACCCGTACCGTTCTCTGTCAGAGAGCCCGGCATCTGCATGATAGGCTCGGTGCCTTTGTCATCCTGCCACTCGTCTTTCATCTCTTTCATGGTAGAAGAGAGCTTGTAGCCGGCAGCAGAGTTCAACACCTTGATGGCACTGGCGGCAGCGTTGGCATAGTCCTCTGTGTCGAGATAGTAGCGGGCATAGAGGGCATTGACGGCATCGATGGTAGGACGCTGAGAACGAATTTTACCGGTGGTACCAGCCAAAAGCGTAGAGGCAGAGTCGAGGTCTTCCTTGATCTGCTTGTACACCTCTGCTACAGTGGCACGGGCAGGCTTGGCTTCCTGATCGTAGTGCAGCACCAAAGGTACGCAAAGATCAGAAGAGGCTGTGGATGGATTATAATCCTTGCCGAAGTGACGGGCCAGCTGCAGATAAGCAAAGGCACGATAGAAGAAGGCTTCGCCCTTGGCTGTATTCTTGGCAGCGATGCTGGATGCAGCTGTAGGATAGTACTTGTTGGCCTCGTCGATGAAGATGTCGTAGTCACTGATGGCAGAATATTCTTTGGACCAGTAGCTGGCTATATCGTCATTGCTGTCGGTGAAGCCCTTGTCGGTTCGGTGCACCGGACCATAGTTGTTGCCATAATCGATCGTGGCGTTGAAACCATCGCACATCACCTCGTCGATCATAGAGTTGTTGCCGTAGAGGGTAGAGCGGAATGAAGTAGCGATACCGTTGCGATAGTACTGCAACAGGTTATCGGTGGTGATCATCTTCTCACCGTCTTTAACCGTGATGGAAGTCGTCGGTTCCTCGTCCATGTTGCAGGATGAGAGGCTGAAGATACCCACACCGGCAAACATGATATATTTAAATATATTTTTCATATGAATCCTAAATTTACTAACTGTGAGTGATTAGAATGTCAGAGACAGGCCAAAGAGATACTGCTTGGTGTTGCCCGCAACACCATAGGTCACGTTGGAGTCAACCTCCGGATCGATACCCGTATAATTGGTAATGGTGAAGAGGTTACGGGCAGTGAAAGAAATGTTCACGCCGTGGAGCACATTCTGGAAGGCGAGCCACTTCTTGGGCAGGTTGTAACCGATGACCAGATTCTTCAAGCGCAGGAAGGAAGCATTCTCGAGCAAGTGAGTATCAAACTCGAGTTGGTATCCCTTTCCCCATGCTGGGTATTTGGCGTTGGGGTTCTCGGCAGTCCAGAAGTCCTGCACGTCCTTGCGCTGGTTGTAGGATGTTCCTACAACATTGGGGTTATCATAGAAGAAAGCATCGTTGTTGACCATGTACTTGCCAAGCGTGTAGGAAAAGTCTGCATTGAGGTAGATACCTTTCCATCCGCCGTTGATACTGAAACCACCGTTGACAGGAGCAAAGCGCTTCTTACCGGAGTTTTGTGTCAATGCTGCTTCTGAGAAAACCTTAGTAGTTTCTTTCTTTGTTGTCTTGTCGACATCGTCACCCGCCTTGTACCACATCGGTGCACCATCGGCAGGATCCACACCGGCGTAGATAGGCAGATAGTACTCAACAGGGCTGCCGACGACATAGGCCACCAACGTGTTGGCAATGACATAGCGGTTGCGGCCCTGGAAGAGCTCGGTGATCTTCTGTGAGTTGTAGTTGAATGTGGTATTGAAGTTCAGGTAATAGTCCTTGTGCTTAAGGATGTCAACGCCGAACGTCAGGTCGATACCCTTGTTCTGCAGGCCACCCACATTGGTAGCGACAGAAGAGAAACCGGTGGTGTAGGGATAAGGCACGCTCATCAACATGTCGGACGTCTTACGCACATAGTAGGACACATCGAAGTTGAAGCGGTCCCACAGTCTGCCGGCCACACCGATAGTGAAGGTCTTCTGCTTCTCCCAAGTCAAATTGTTGTTCTCTGGCTGAGAGAACGCGAGGGCTGCACCCTCATTATAGAATGTTGTTGGGGAGACAAGTGCCAGAGAAGCGTAGTTGCCGATACCGGCGTTGCCCTGCGTACCATAGTTGACTTTGAAGTCAAGGCTGTTGACCCACTTCACAGGTGCCATGAAAGCTTCGTTCTTGATCTTCCACAGTCCACCGACAGACCAGAAGGTAGCATTGCGGTGGTTCTTACCGAAGCGAGAGCTGGCATCGTTGCGCAGCGAAGCGTCGAGGAAGTAGCGGTCGCCATAGTTGTAGTCTACACGACCGAAGAACGAGAGGAACTTGCTCGTAGAGGCTGACTCGCTCATGCTATAGGAGCTCTGGCGGCCGTTCTGCAGGTTCATCAGACGATCATCGTACTGACCGGTGGAGCTTGCTGTGTAGTAGTCGCTGTCGATGATACGGCCTTCCTCACCGCCCAAGACGGTGATATGGTGATCCTGAGCCACATCGAAACTGTACTCAATGGTGTTGGTATTGATGTGGGAGTAAGCGTATGTGGTAGCCTTTGCTCTTGCGCCTGAGCCATTGGAGGACGCATAAGAAGGATAGCGCAAGTAGTTCTCACGATAGAAATACAGATCGGTACCCACGACAGACTTGATGTGCAAGTTTCTGATCGGGTTGATATCGATGTATGCGTTGCCGTTGAGGCCATAGCGAGAGTAAATGTCTGGTGTGTTCTCAGCTACATAGTTTGGATTGTAGAGTCCAAACGGATAGCGCTGTTCGTAGGTCTCGCCAGTCTCAGGGTCAAAGTCTGTGTAGATAGGGTTCAGTATATATGACAGACCGCCTGAGGTGTAATTGGCAGATCCTGACGAGTTGCCCCAGTTTGGATTAGAGGTCTGCTTACTGTAACTTACATTGCTGTTGATACCGAAGCTCAACCATTTAAACGGCTTGGTGTCGATCTTGGTACGGAGGTTGAACTTGTCGTAGTAGTTGCCGACCTCAGTTCCTTTCTGATGGAACTGTGATCCACTGACCAAGTAAGCCATGCGATCGCTTCCACCCTGGAAGGTGACGTCGTTCTGGGTCTGCGGCGTGTTGAAGTTCTGGAAGATGTTGTACCACTTGGTGCTGTACTTCGGCAGACCGTTTTCATCGAGATAGCCTGCATATTTTTTCTGAAGGCTCTTTTCTGTAGACAGTCCGCTGTTGAGCCAGAAGTTATACAGGTCGGTACTGTTCATCATATCCTCATAGAAGCCCTTGTTGGCCAAGGTGTTCCAACCATACTGCGTGCGGAATGTGATACTGGCCTTAGAGTTGTAATCTCCACCTTTGGTAGTGACATAGATGACACCGTTGGCAGCCTGAGATCCATAGATAGAGGTAGAGGAAGCGTCCTTCAACACGGTAACGCTCTTGATGTCGTTAGGGTTCATGGCCATCACGGCAGTAGAGGTTGAGGGAATACCGTCGATGACGTACAAAGGCGTAGAACTTGCGCCCAGTGAGCCAATACCATGGATGTTGATGCTCACAGCGTTGTCGCCAGCCTCACCGGAGGATGTCAGAACATTCAGACCGGCCACCTGACCCTGCAGGTTGTCGAGTACAGAAGAAGAGGGTGCATTGTTGACCTTTTCAGCCTTCACATTGCCTACTGTACCAGTGATGGTTCCAAGCTTACGTGCAGAACCATAACCAACGACTACCAGCTCGTCAAGTGTCTTGCTGTCGTTCTGCAACACCACCTTTATGTTGCCGCCGGCCTTCACGGTCTGTGACTTCATGCCAAGGTAGGTGACAACCAGCTTAGCACCGGCGGGGGCATTGAGCTGGAAGTGACCGTTCACGTCGGTGACGGTACCTGTGTTTGTACCTTCCACCTTCACGGCAGCGCCTACTACTGGCTCGCCGTCGTCTCCGGAGGTTACGGTACCACTAACATTCGTCTGAGCCATCACGCTTCCCGCGTAGAGGAAGGTTCCGGCCAAAAGCGTCATTAGTCTTTTTTCCATAAATTCTCTCTTTAGTTAATATATAATGTTATTGTATTATCTATGTATGTTATGTGTGATGTCTTTGTTCCAGTGTGTTCTCTCTATTTGTCCACACCTTATTATATATGTATCTTTTCTCTGTCTCCTTGTTCCTCCTCTCTTCTGCTGTGTCCTCCTCCACGCGGGAGGGGGATAAGTCAAGTTTTATTTACCTATTCTAATTTTATATAATTATATCAGACTGCAAATTTAAATAATATTTCCAAACTAAGCAAATATTTTTATATAAAAGTTACATTTTTGTTTCGTTTTACTTAATAATCCGTTGCTTTTATCGAAGAGAGGTAACAAATGCTTAACAACTATAGGCACCGATATATCTATTATAAAGGTTGCTTTTGTCTTTAAACTCGTAAAGGATCATCGATGAACAGAAATGTGGAAAGGTATTATGTCTTCCTACGGTCGAATCCTTCCGAGCACTTTTTTATTGGCTTCAGCAAGGCGTCGGTTATTGATGTCACGGATGTAGATGCGTGTAGTGTTGGTGTTGGTGTGGCCGAGCGCACTGGCAATGACAGCAAGATCTATATTGGTATCGTAAGCGATGCTTGCCCATGTGTGCCGGACTACATACGAAGTTAAGCTGCGCTTGAGTTCAGCCACCTTTTCCAATTTGTGTAGATTGCGGTTATAGGTTCTTAGACTGCTTTGATATTGCTTGTAGGCTTGCGCGGGGTTGTGAGTGGTGATGATGGGAAAAACAAAATCAGAGTCAGCTTTGCTATAGCGGTCGATGATTTCTTGCATGCAGCCCTCTATCTGTACGATGATCTGCTGGCCGGTCTTGTGGCGCTCATAGATGATCATGCCATCCTGTATCTGTTCCTTGTGCAGAAAAGCGATATCCACGAATGGCATGCCTTGGGCATAGAGACTGAAAAGAAAAATGTCGCGCGAGAGCTGCAATGCTGACTGCTTGAGGAGAATCATTGTCTGCAAACGTTTGATGTCGTCATCAGTGGCCGCCCGCTTCACGGTCTTGGCGTGACCGGTGAACAAGTCATTAAACGGTTTGCGGTCTTCTAATCTATATTGCTTTACCACCTTATTATATATAGCGCGCAAGGAGCGAAGGTAGCACGACACCGTGTTCATGCTGATGCCATGCTGCCGGAGCCATTGTGAGTAGCCTGCCATCAACTCCGGTGAGAGATCTTGGACCATGAGCTCCTGATGTTGCAAGAAATAATGAAGTGAGCGGATAGCGGTCCGGTAGTTTTTTTGCAGTACTGAACTGCTGTGCTTCCTCGCAGTGCTTTGCTTCTTGTTCAGCGCATAAAAAGAAAGGTGTTTTGCTCTTGTGTCTTGACCCTCCAGCCAGCGAAATATGAAGGCGGTGGAGAGTTAATGAGAAGTGGTAAGAGAAGTGGAACATAAATATAGATGTGATATACGAAATGATTATCTCGTCATCCAGTTCTCTATATTTATACCATCTATTCTCTTAAAGTCTTTTATGTTCTCCGTCACCATAGTCATATTGCAGACAGCTGCAGTACAGCCAATTAGCAAATCGAAATTATTGTGTGCTGGAGTTCCTTCAAGTTGAAGTCTTACCTTCTCATGTGCAAAGAAATCAATTGCACAACTGATTGGTATAATATTGAGACTTTGGATGAATTCTTCTACGAACTGCTTCTTAAATTGTCCCTGCTTTGCTTTTTTGCGGGCAAGTTCTTGTCCAACTTTAAGCTCTATAACTGTAATCTCAGAAATATAACAGGAATCAGTCCCGATATTAAGGATCTGTTGCTTGATCATAGGATTTCCACGCAGCACCTCTATACACACATTAGTGTCAAGAAGATATTGACTCATAGTAGAAATCCTTCAATGTTTTTGTCACTATCTTCCATAACCTTCTCTATTTCTTCAGATGATGGGAAGTCTTCATCTTTCAGACAGCCATAGAACTTACGGAGAGTTTCTGGATTTTTCTTTTTTGATACAGTTGTGGACATTGCTATCGAATCGCTCAGCTTTGATATTAGAGCGACTTTTATTTCCTTACTCAATCCTTTTAGTAAGTTCCAATAAGGAATCTGACCTGATATGTTGTATGTTGTAGCCATAATCTAAACTATAAGGATAATGCTAAGAGTTCTATATCACATTGGCAAAGATACGAAATATATTGCAAACAAGCAAGAATGCAATCGTTTTTTTGCCCCCTCCCGCGTGGAGGAGGACACAGTAGAAGAGAGGAGGAACAAGGAGACAGAGAAAAGATACATATATAATAAGGTGTGGACAAATAGAGAGAACACACACAGGAACAACGACATCACACATAACATACATAGATAATACAATAACATTATATATTAACTAAAGAGAGAATTTATGGAAAAAAGACTAATGACGCTTTTGGCCGGAACCTTCCTCTTCGCGGGAAGCGTGATGGCTCAGACGAATGTTAGTGGTACCGTAACCTCCGGAGACGACGGTGAGCCAGTAGTTGGCGCTGCCGTGAAGGTGGAAGGTACAAACACAGGTACCGTCACCGACGTGAACGGTCACTTCCAGCTCAATGCCCCCGCAGGCGCTAAGCTGGTTGTCACCTACCTTGGCATGAAGCCACAGACCGTGAAGGCCGGCGGCAACATGAAGGTGGTGTTGCAGAACGACAATAAGACCCTCGACGAGGTGATGGTCGTGGCTTACGGTACACAGAAGAAGTCTACCTTTACAGGATCAGCAGCAGTTGTCAATTCCAAAGACATTGCTAAGGTAGAAGTCACAAATGCTGTCGATGCTCTTAAAGGAAAGGCCGCCGGTATCCAGATCAACACAGCTTCCGGTATGCCGGGCAGCACGCCAACGATCCGTATTCGCGGTATCAACTCCATCAACGCCGGAAGCGACCCGCTGATTGTCGTTGATGGTTCTCCATACGATGGTTCCCTGAACAATATCAACCCTGCCGACGTAGAGTCGCTGACCGTTCTGAAGGATGCAGCCTCTACTGCACTTTATGGTGCGCGCGGTGGCAATGGTGTTGTGCTGATCACCACCAAGAGCGGACGCCGCGGTCAGGCTACCAATATTACGGTAGATGCCAAATGGGGATCCAACTCCCGTGGCGTTCCTTATTACAACGTGATCGACAGCCCTGCGAAGTATTATGAGATGTGGTACCAGGGATTGTACAACTACGGCATGAATAAACTGGGATACTCTGCCGATGAAGCATGGAAATTTGCCAATGCCAACATGGTAGATCCCAGTGCAGAGAATTCCTACAGCTTGCATTATAATGTGTACACTATGCCTGATGGCCAAATGATGATCGGCAAGAATGGCAAGCTGAACCCCTATGCAACGTTAGGCAGGTACATGACCCGTAATGGTGCTTCTTATTATCTGACTCCAGACAATTGGGACGACGCCTTGTACAGCAATGCACTCCGTCAGGAATATACAGTGACTGCCAATGGCTCCACCGACCGTTCCACATTCTATATATCAGGCAACTATCTTGATAATGAAGGTATCACCACGGCTTCAGACTATAAGCGCTTCACAGGTCGTATGAAGGCTGACTATCAACTTAAGCCTTGGTTGAAGATCGGTGGTAATGGCAACTATGTCCATTATAATCAGAATTACTTAGGTGACGACGGTTCTTCAGCAAGCTCTGGTAATGTTTTTGCCATGACCTATATGGCTCCTATCTATCCACTCTATATACGAGATGGTAAGGGAAATATTATCTATGACACCAACTCGCGTCTGAACATGTACGACTACGGTGATCAGACGCAAGAGGTAGGATATGGCCTGACTCGTCCTTATATGACCCAGACCAATCCCTTGTCGTCCAATCAGCTCGACACGCACAACACAGAAGGAAACTCCTTCAATGGCGTGGGAACGATCGAGGTTCGTCTGCCCTACGGCTTCAAGATCACATCTATCAACAGTGTGTACTTGAACGAATACCGCACTACAGAGACTACCAATCCTTTCTTTGGACAGTACAAGTCTTCTAATGGTCAGGTGGATAAAGAGACATGGCGGACATGGGCTTACAACTATCAGCAGTTGCTTGATTGGACACACTCCTATGGCAAGCACAATATCTCTGCCACGTTTGGTCATGAGTATTACCGCACTCGTGGCTATGAGCTCTATGGTAGTAAGTCCAATCAATACTCAGTCTTCAACAAGGAACTTGCCGGTGCTGTGGTCAAAGGCTCTGCCAACTCTTACACGACCGACTATAACGACGAGCGCTACTTGGGTCGTGTAAACTACGACTACGACGGCATCTATTTCCTGTCAGGATCGTGGACACGTGAGGCTTCTTCAAACTTTGCGCCGAAGAACCGCTGGGGTTCCTTCTGGGCTTTAGGCTTAGGTTGGATGATCAATAAGGAGAAATGGTTCAATGCTTCTTGGGTGGACGAACTGAAACTGAAGGCTTCTTATGGTGAGAATGGTAACGACCAGATTGGCTCTTATCGCTATATCACCACTTACAGTATTACTAACAGCAACGACAAAGTTTCTCTGGTACCGCGTTCTTTGGGTAATGAGGATATCTCCTGGGAAAAGAATGCCAAGTTCAATGTGGGTGCAGACTTCTCGCTCTTCAATCGTCGTCTCTATGGTAGCATTGAGTACTATGCCAACAAGACCCGCGACATGCTGATGTGGTTCCCGCTCCCGGCTTCCTTCGGTTATACGGGCTATTACAGCAACGTCGGCAACGTGCTCAATGACGGTGTCGAGATCGACCTTCACGGAGACATCATCCGTACGAAGGACTTGACCTGGACCATGAATGCCAACTTGACCACCAACCACAACGAGATCACAAAGTTGCCGGCAGAGCGCCGTACACAGCACCTTGACTATGAGAACCAGGATGGTTACTCCTCTTCCAGCTATTTCTACACACAGGGATCCTCCATCTATTCCTACTATACCAAGAAGTATGCAGGCGTAGATCCGAATACTGGTGAGTCGCTTTGGTACAAGACAACCTACAAGAAAGACGAGAATGGCAACATCCTCAAGGATGCGAATGGTCATAATGTAGTGGATGGACTTGAAACAACTTCCAACTACAGTAGCGCAGATACCTACAACGTAGGTGACGTGATGCCGGATGTCTACGGCGGTTTTGGCACAAGTGTCAACTGGAAAGGCATCGACTTCTCCATTGACTTTACCTATCAGTTGGGTGGCAAGGTGTACGATGGCACATATGCAGGATTGATGAGTGGCAATGATGCCGGCTTTGGCATGCACACCGACTTGCTCAACGCTTGGTCAAAAGATAACACGACAAGCAATATTCCACGTATTCAGTATGGCGACAGCTATACCGCCGCCGGTTCAGACCGTTTCCTGACCAGTGCTTCTTACCTGAGCCTTCAGAATATTACGTTGGGTTATACGTTGCCTACACAATGGGTACGCCATCTTGGTATCGGCAGCATCCGCATCTATGGTGTGGCTGACAATATTTGGGTATGGTCAAAGCGTCAGGGCTTGGATCCTCGTCAGTCGATCAGTGGTGGAGCTTCCAGTGCCTACTATTCTGCAGTACGCACCATCTCCGGAGGTATCACCGTTAACTTCTAAACGTTTAAAGATATCATGTTTATGAAAAAAATCAATCGTTATATATATGTAGCAGGTCTTCTGACAATGTCACTGACCTCGCTCACTGGCTGTATTGATGAGACTGAGCCCACGTCATATGCGACACAAAACCAGGTTCAGCAGTCTTCTTCAGCAGCCGAAGCCTTACTGAGTGCCATGCCGGCTTATTTCAACACGATCTGGAGCGAGGACCGTCACTGGTCCTTTGGATATGGAGCCCTCATGCATATCCGCGACGTACAGACCGGTGACCTTCTGAAGTCTTCAGACTCTTATAACCAGTTCGAGAATTGGGGACAGAACAAATACCAGGGCGACAAGTATATCTACCCACAGTTTATCTGGAACTTTTACTATGGTTTCATCAACACGGCTAACAATATGATCAGCGGCGTGAATGCCGACAACGCCACTGACACTCAGTTAGGCTATTTAGGAGCCGGTTATGCTTTCCGTGCGATGCTGTATCTCGATCTGGCACGCAGCTTTGAGTTCCTTCCCAATGACAAGACCAGTGCGATCAACAGCTATGGTCATGACGTGACTGGCCTCACTGTTCCTATCATCAAGGCAGGCATGAGTCAGGACAGCGCACGCTCCAACCCACGTGTAGACCATAAGACCATGGCCGCTTTCATCCTTGGTGACTTGGACAACGCCGAGAAGTATATCGTCCATCTGACCAATACGAATGGCAAGACCCTGCCTAACTTGGCTTGTGTCTACGGTTTGAAGGCCCGTCTCTATATGTGGAACGAAGACTATGCCAACGCAGAGAAATATGCCCGATTGGCCATTAATGAGTCACATCTGTCACCGATGACGGAAACACAGGCTCTGAACACCAAGACAGGCTTCAATGTCGTTGACCCTTGGATGTGGGGCGCACAGCAGACTTCAGAGAACAGAACTGTTACTTCCGGTATCATTAACTGGACGTCTTTCGTCAGTGACGAGTCAAGTTTCGGCTACTGCGGTACGGGAACCGGCACTTATAATGAGATCGACAAGAACATGTATGACCGTATCAGCAACAACGACTGGCGCAAGCTCTGGTTCAAAGCACCTAAAGGATCTGCCTTAGATGGCAAGAATCTCTATGTGAGTGACGCCAACGGCGCGATTTTCCCTCCCTATACTTCACTAAAGTTCCGTCCAGGCGAAGGCAATAGCGACGACCCTAACACCGGTGCAGCTACCGCTTATCCGATCATGCGTGTGGAAGAGATGTATTTCATTGAGGCAGAAGCAGCTGCCCATCAGGACGCCAACAAAGGCAAACAACTTTTGGAGGAGTTCATGAAGAAATATCGCAACCCCAGCTATACCTGCAAAGCAACCTCGCAAGCAGATATCATTGAGGAGATTGTCTTCCAGAAGCGTGTGGAGCTCTTTGGCGAAGGCCAGACGTTCTTCGATATCAAGCGACTCAACTATTCCGTGACCCGTGGCTATGCAGACACCAATTGGCGCGACGTGCAGCGTTTCAATACCAATGGCCGCCCAGCTTGGATGAACTACTGTATCGTCCAGACAGAGGGTAATAACAACAAGGCCGTCACTGAGTATAACAACCCTGATCCATCTGATACCTATACACCTTGGACAGGTAAATAATTCACATCAAAAGAAGAAGAAAATATGAAAAAGATATTTCATTTTGCTTTCCTCGCCATGGTCGTGGTTGCAGGGTTTACGTCCTGTACCGATGACTATAGCTATGATCCGGCAGTGAAGGATGCTACTTCCAACCAGGCTTTCCTGAACACAGCAGATGGAGAAAGTTCTTATACCTATCTGCCGGACATGGAACAGAAGCTGACCATTAAGGTGGGGCGTCCTGATTCCACACAGGCAGCAACGATCACCCTGAGCTGCGACAACAGCAAGTTCAAAGTTCCTTCTACCGTTTCCTTCGCAGCCGGTGAGGGAACTAAGACGGTGGACATGACCTTCGACATGGAGATAGGTACCTCACAGGACGTTTGCATCGTCTTGGCACCGGAAAACGCCTATCAGTATGGCGTGGACAGTTTGAGGATCTCCATCCTTCGTGACTATACTTGGGTGAAGTTCAAGGACAAGGCATTGTTCACTAATTCGTACTTCGGTCCGGAAAATGCGCCAATCGTGATTGCGCAAGCCAAGGAGAAGCCAGGGCTTTACAAGCTCTATAGTCCATTCCACTCTGTTGTTGCAGAAAATAATCTTGATGAGGCTGGAGAGAATGACTATGAGATCCTCGTGGATCCTTCTTTGAAGAAGGGCGGTGCTTTTGCTACCGCTTATTCAGGATATGTCGATAAGAAATATGGTAAAACATACCATTATTGCAAATCTATTTCACAAGAGGACAATGTGATAACGATGAAGGGATATCTATGTATTATCGAAGATGGACAACTCACACCGGGCTGGTATGATGATTGGACCATCACCCTTCCTGATGAGTAATTAGACAATACGTAAGACAGCCATATTTCCTCTCTTTCATTTCGAGGGAGGGGATATGGCTTTTATTTTTTATAGAAGATGAAAAAGGTTATACTCTTACTACTATGCGTGTTCGGCGCCTATGGCGTGAATGCCGCTGAGCGCAGCCTGGAGGAGATGAGGCAGATTGCCGCCTCCGTGCTTTCCTCGAAGGTGAGCCAGGCAAAGGCACAAGGCAAGACGACTTCCTTGCAGGTCGAGCTACTGTCACAAAACGACGTGCTCACTGTGATGGGATCGCAACAAGCTGGTTTGGTGGTCATCAGCAACGACGATGCCACCGATGCTGTGCTTGGCTACTCGTTTCGTTCCTCTTCCTCAGACAATCCTCAGTTTAAATGGTGGCTCAACACCATGACGCGAGTACTGGAAGCAGAGAAAGCAAAGGGCAATGCCACGTTGAAGCGCGTCGTCAAGCCTGAGAACGGCAAGTCGGTGGAGCCGATGATCACCTCTACTTGGGGACAAGGCTCACCTTTTAATAATGATTGCCCTGGCATGGGATCCGGCCATTATCCCACTGGCTGTCAGGCTACCGCCATGGCGCAGATTATGTACCACTGGAAATATCCCACAAAGGGCACAGGCTCCAATCAGTATTCCTTCAACGGCGAGATTTATAAGGCAGACTTCAGCCAGACTACCTACGACTGGGACAATATGATCGACAACTACTCCAAAAGCTATACCGATGCGCAGGCAACGGCGGTAGCTACTCTGATGTGGCATTGCGGTGCTGCCATCAATATGCAGTATACCGCCACGGGCAGTGGTGCTTTTGACGTAGAAGCCTGCAAAGCCTTCAATAACAATTTCGGATATAAGGACGCTCAGCTCTACAACCGTGACTATTATTCCGAGGAATCGTGGATGAAGATGGTCTACCAGGAGATCGACGCCCAGCGTCCTATACTCTATACGGGCGTGGATGCGACCAACGGCGGTCATGCTTTCGTGCTCGATGGTTACGATAGCGATGGGTTGGTACATATCAACTGGGGATGGAACGGTTCGGAAGACGGCTACTACGACATTGCCAAACTCAATCCCGCAAACTATGCATTCTCCTTGCAACAAGGGATGATAGTAGGACTGACGTCTGAAGATATCGGGAATGAATATCAGTCACAGATTACGTCTTCTGATTTAAAGATGAACGCCACAAGCACCCGTATCACACTTTCCGGCAGCTTTATCAATATGGGCACTACTCAGTTCGACGGCCTCATTGGCATGACGTGGGTTAATCTGTCCACCTGTGATTCCGTGGTCATGAAAGCAACACGATTGTCACTACAGGAATACAAGAACGGCCGCACCTACTCGAGCAGTAATCTATCATTCCAGTCCAATTGGGTGAAAACTCCTGGGGTGACTTATCGCGTTTACCTTGTCTCAAAAGCAGACCGTGAGAAAAATTGGCAATTGGTTCGAAACGACAATGTGAGCAATTCGTCTGTCTGCTCCGCTTATCAGGTCACCGTCGATCAAGACAATCATATTACCGTCACTCCAGAGACATCAGATACTTGGACAGGCATTTCGTCGGTGTTCCGGTCTTCATGTCTCTCCGATTTGATTTCAGTATACAATAGTCTTGGCAGACGTATTTACGTGTCTTCGGCAGCTGCTTTCCGCCTTGAAGATATCCCGGCAAAGGGATTGTTGATTGTCAAAGACGGACAGAAAACCTATAAAGTGGTCAAATAATCATGAACAAGATCATCTTTCGTTTAGCAGGCTTGTGGATCGTTGTCGCTTTGTTCGGCTTGAGTGCCTGTGGCGACAGCGATTCCAAAGAAAGTGCGTCGGCCGATTTGAACGGCGATTATCAGGGTTGGATGATATACTACAACAATGTGGAAGCCAAGAATGATACCGTCTCTTCTAACTGGTCTTTGTCACAGAACATACTTCGAATAGCATCTTTTCGGCCAGCCTGGATAGCAGGCCAAAGGATTGATGCTGAAATCAAAGAACAGCTCGAACAGCTCGCTTATGTTCCACTACAGGGAACCTTGTCACTGTATCATTCCAATCCAAACCTCTATCATATTGCTGTTGATGACATCAGTCTTCCTGTTTCGTCTCAAGGCAAGAGTACGACGCTGACCATCCGCTTCGACAACACCAGCTCTGAGAACTTCTTAGCATATGACTTTACGACAAACATATTCATGATTCAAGTTAAAGTAAAGTCAGCTTCCTTGGGAGCAAATGGCGAGAATCTGCTCAAGGAGTCACAGGTTTTCTATTTTTCCAATAGTGCTGACAAGGAGCAAATGATACATGTCCATGGCTGATCACTGCTGAGAACTTCTCCTTATTGTTACTTTCCAAGACTAAGTTTGACAGGCTTGCCAAAAATTCCAGTGCGGGGGAGGTCATGAAGTCCTCCCCTGCTGCACTGTCACCAACCGTCTCGTCACATTATTACTGTCAAAGAACTATGGAAGCAGAATCGGTCAGCCCTCTTATACTCTCCACAAGTTAAACACCGAAAAGAAGATTGCTTGCTGCTCTCGTCGGTTCATAAGCCAATAGCTATTGCTGGTGTATCCTCATGGCTGCGCCGCCGGAGGGCAGCAACGTCAGTCTCAGCTGCTTGCCGCCCTTCACCTTCAGTGTTTGTGTTCTGACGTTGGTGCGGGGTTTCATCGTGGGATCGTCGGTATATAGCTCCGCGACATACTTCTTGCCTTTCTTGAGAAACCTGCCGGCATCACGTTTATCGAATGTCCTTTAACTGTCAGTTGCTCTTCATTGGCAATGGTGATCAGCAGCAGGTCTACGCTATGCCCCCAGCTATCTGGTCTGAGGAAGTTGTGGTAATATTGTATTGAATGCACAATAAGAAATTAGCAAAACTTCGATAGAATGCAATGCTGGTAAGTGCATCATACGAAGCTAATATTATACCTTTACTTCCTTGTAGTTCACCAAGCCGTAGCCTTTGATCTGAGGTCCGATGGGCGGAGCTGCGTGCTGTGGAGCATGGGCTGCAATTATGTAGCGTAAGGCGTATACACTTAGGAATAGCAAATAAAGCAAGATTTTATTTCCTATTCCACTCGTTTTCACTAACTTTGCAGGTGGATTCTGAATTTACTCAGTGCCCTGAGTAAATTTACTCAATGCATTGAGTAATTTTACGCAGGGCGTTGAGCAAAATCCATAATGTGTAGATAATATACTGATATTCAGTTTATTTTAAATCGCATAGATAATACATCAGATTGATAAAATAGTATGTATACGAGAAAGGAATATGTCTTACTGAAGCAGCGCTTGGAAGAGCCGCGCCACTTTATTCAGGTCTTGATGGGTCCACGCCAGATAGGAAAATCTACGTTGGTCAAGCAAGTGTTGAAGGATTTGCCTATCCCTCATCTTTTTTATGCAGCAGATGATGTTCCCACAAGCCAGAGCAAATGGATTAGTGATTGTTGGGCACAAGCCCGACTGATAGTGAAGGGACAAGCACTCAGTCAATTGGTGCTCGTCATCGACGAGATACAGAAACTGTCTGGATGGAGCGAGACCGTGAAGAAAGAATGGGATTCAGACACATACCATGATTTGCCCGTCAAAGTATTACTCCTTGGTTCTTCTCGTGTGCTGCTTGAACGCGGATTGGCTGATTCCATGGCCGGACGATATGAAGAGATACGCATGAGTCATTGGGGCTATACAGAAATGCGCGATGCGTTTGGTTGGAGTCTTGAACAATATATCTTCTATGGCGGGTATCCGGGGAGTGCTCTTCTCATTGGCGACGAGCTCCGCTGGCGCGACTATATTCTCTCCTCTATTGTTGACGCAACTATCAACAAGGACATCCTTCAGAACACAGTCATTACAAAGCCAGCCCTCCTCCGACAGACCTTTGAGTTGTGCGCGGCTTATTCGGGCGAGATGGTCTCTCTAACCAAAATGTTGGGACAATTGCAGGATGCAGGCAATACAACCACACTGGCAGGTTACATCAACCTGTTGTCACAAAGTGGGCTGGTCAGTGGCTTGCAGAAATATGCCATGGACAAAGCGCGTAAGCGTGCAAGTATACCCAAATACCAGGTGTACAACAATGCCTTGAAGGACATCTATGTGGACAAAAGTTTCCAAGATGTGCAAATGGACAGGAAATTATGGGGAAGAATATTCGAATCAGCCGTAGGTAGTTGGTTGATGAACGAAGCCTTCCGCCATCGATGGTCCCTGTACTACTGGCGAGATGGTGTTGACGAGGTTGATTTTGTGTTAAGAAAATTGGATAAGACGGTAGCAATAGAAGTAAAAAGCAATAGCGAATCAGACACACATGGACTACATATGTTCCAAGAGAAGTATCATCCAGTGCAGTCAGTGATTGTCGGACAGAATGGTATCCCTGCCGAGACATTCCTAAGCATGGACCTTCAAGAGCTGTTTAGGTAGTCCTTTACTAATTAATATTCCATTATCTCCTCGTTCTTCACCAAAAGAGTGCGGGGATAAACCCCGCCCCTACGCTTCACCGCCTGCCGCGCCATTAACAGGATAATAACACCAAAACGATGTGGATACCAACCACCGAAATGAATTCGCTTCTATATAACTAAAAATCTCCAGTTATATCAACAACTTGTTATCGCCAAAGGGCGATATGGCAGCTGAATAGCTACGCATTCGTGCAGACTTGTGGAAGAATAATAACACGGTCTTGCATAACACATAGACATCTGTCTTACATGCAACACTGCGCAAAGTATTGGTTACATGGGACAAGAGCTGTTTGGCAAAAAACAGCTATCTTTGCAGAAGCAATCAAGAAAAATAACCATAACAACTAAAGACATGACACTAAAACACATTCTGTTGGGAGTCGTTTGCCTCTGCGCGGCAAGCGTGAGCGCCCAAAAGCTCCCTTATCAAGATCCCAGCCTCTCTGCCCACCAGCGTGCCGTGGATCTCTGTGGCCGTCTGACCCTTGAGGAGAAAGCCTCACTGATGCTCGACGAGAGTCCCGCCATCCCGCGGTTGGGCATCAAGAAGTTTTATTGGTGGAGCGAAGCACTCCACGGTGTCGCCAACCTCGGTGGCGTGACGGTCTTTCCCGAACCGGTCGCCATGGCCTCATCTTTCAATCCCGACTTGCTCTATCGTGTCTTCTCAGCCACCAGCGACGAGATGCGGGCACAATATCATCACCGGCTGGCCATGGGCGGCGACGTGGAGAAGTTCCACAGTCTCTCGGTCTGGACACCGAATGTCAACATTTTCCGCGACCCACGATGGGGCCGTGGTCAGGAGACCTACGGCGAGGATCCGTGGCTGACAAGCGTGATGGGCTGTGCTGTCGTGCGCGGTCTGCAAGGTCCCGACTCGGCGCGCTACCGCAAGCTCTGGGCGTGCGCCAAGCACTATGCCGTACACAGCGGTCCCGAAAGCACACGCCACACGGCCAACATCAACGACGTCTCACCACGCGACCTGTGGGAGACCTATCTGCCCGCGTTTAAGTCGCTCGTCCAGGATGCCGACGTGCGCGAGGTGATGTGTGCTTATCAGAGCGTCGACGACGAGCCCTGCTGCTCCAACAACCGCCTGCTGCAACAGATCCTGCGCGATGAGTGGGGATTCAAGCACATCGTGGTGAGCGACTGCGGTGCCGTGAGCGACATCTGGTCAAGCCATAAGGTGTCGAGCGACGCCACCCACGCCTCGGCACGCGCCACACTCGCTGGCACCGACGTGGAGTGCGGATACAACTATGCCTACAAGAGTCTGCCCGACGCCGTGCGCCGAGGACTCATCAGCGAGAAGGAGGTTGACAAGCATGTGATCCGCCTGCTCGAAGGACGCTTCGACCTCGGTGAGATGGACGATCAGAAACTCGTTTCGTGGAGCCGCATCCCCTTCTCCGTCGTATCCAGCAAGCAGCACGCCCAGCTCTCGCTCGACATGGCACGACAGTCGCTCGTGCTGTTGAAGAACAGCGGCAACATCCTGCCCCTCGACCCAAAGAGCCATGAGCGCATCGCCGTCATCGGACCCAACGCCGACAACCGCCCGATGATGTGGGGCAACTACAATGGCACGCCGACACACACCATCGACATCCTCGACGGACTGCGCAGCCACTATAAAAATCTGGTCTATATCAAAGGCTGTGACCTCACCGCCGACAAGGTCATCGACCCGCTGTTCACCCAGTGCCGTGCCGGAAAGACCACAGGACTCAAAGGCGAGTTCTGGAACAACACCGAGCGCGAGGGCAAAGCTGTCTCCACACAGTATTATACTCAGCCCATCGCCGTGACCACAGCGGGCATGCACAACTTTGCGCCGGGCGTGAAAGTCCAGGATTTCTCTGCCCGCTACTCCACGACGTTCTATCCTAAGCAGAGCGGCGAGGTGGCGCTTGACGTTGAGGGCTGTGGTCACTTCGAGGTGTATGTCAACGGCGAGCGCAAGCAACAGATGCACACTTGGCGCACGATGCCCACCCATACCGTGCTGAAAGTAGAGGCGGGCAAGAGCTACGACATCCGTGTGGACTTCAACTATGTGAAGACATGGAACGCTGACCTAAAGATCAACTTCGGTATCGAGAAGCCGGTAGACTACACCGCAACGATCAAACAACTCAAGGGCATCGACAAGGTGATCTACGTCGGCGGCATCTCGCCGGCTCTCGAAGGCGAGGAGATGCCCGTGCACATCGAGGGCTTCACCGGTGGAGACCGCACAAATATCGAGCTGCCGAAAGTACAGCGCGGACTGATCGCCGCCCTGCACGATGCCGGCAAGCAGATCATCATGGTCAACTGCTCGGGCGCTGCCATCGCACTGGCTCCCGAAGCCGACCGTTGTCAGGCGATTCTCCAGGCATGGTACCCCGGCCAGGAGGGCGGCACGGCAGTGGCCGACGTGCTCTTCGGCAAGGTGAACCCTTCGGGCAAGCTCCCCGTGACCTTCTATCGCAGCACTTCTCAGCTGCCGCCTTTCGAGAGCTACGACATGAAAGACCGCACCTATCGCTACTTCAAGGGCGACGCCCTCTATCCCTTCGGCTACGGACTGAGCTACACCCAGTTCCGTTTGGGACAGCCACGACTGGAGAAGTCGGGTAAGATCGGCGGCAAGCTCATCGTAGATGTCGAGAACACGGGCCAGCGCGACGGCGGCGAGACCGTACAGGTCTACGTTCGTGACAACGACGATACCGACGGCCCCATCAAGAGTCTGCGTGCCTTCCAGCGCGTCAGCCTGAAAGCTGGGGAGAAGAAGACGGTCGTCATCCCACTCAACGAGCGTACCTTCGAGCTCTGGGATGCCGCCACGAATACCATGCGCTGGAATCCTGAGCACCACTACTCGATCTACTGCGGCACCAGCTCCATGGAGAAAGACCTGAAACAGGTGGCGATGTAGTGCGATTAAACAAGACGACAAATTAGGCTTCATGCTCCATTCTGGGGCATGAAGCCTTTTTTGTGCTCTTTCTTGTTTTCGCCAGTAGGACAACCAAATTCCAAGACAGGCGACTATATCGACCCAATTATATGTTTTGCGGGGTTAGGGTGGTAACTAATCGTCCACCCTACCCCCCGCATGATAACTAATCTCTTGATCTCGAAAAAGTGGCGAAAACAGGAGAATCTGAAACAAGTGGCGATGTAGTGCGATTAAACAAGACGACAAATTAGGCTTCATGCTCCATTTTGGGGCATGAAGTCTTTTTGTGCTCTTTCTTGTTTTCGTCAGTAGGACAACCAAATTCCAAGACAGGCGACTATATCGACCCAATCATATGTTTTGCGGGGTTAGGGTGGGGATAAACCCCACCCCTACGTTGGATGTACATTTGATGAC
>NZ_VUNG01000037.1 GCF_009695775.1 Hallella mizrahii
TGATTACCGCTACAAATGTAACAATAATAAATGAAATGACAAAACATAATAAGTTAAATATAAACTGATTTATAGATAATTGGCTTTGCAGCTTGCGTTATCGCTACAAATTAATCGAAAATTCAGAATATTATAGTGGGCGACATACCATTCTGTCTTAACATCTTCGCCCATATCGATCTTCCATACTTCCCGGATATGGGCATCGCCATTATACTTCAGGGTTACGGTAATGTCTAAATTGTGCACGATGCTTTGAGACATCATGGACAGGGAGAGAAACAAAGAGCAGAGTAAGAAAAACATTCTGTTCATGGTGCGGTGAGTAAATTTTAAATTTAAATGCAAAGATAATGGATAAATTGTAATTTCCGACATTTGTAGCAAGAAACATCTGTGACAAAATGATTAAATTAAAACAGAAGTAAAGAAGGATACAACTACAACTGCATTTAGTACCAATCCTTTGTAGTTATGAGAATCAATGTTCTCATGATCCAGAAGTCATGTTATTATGAACTCGAAGCCATGTTATCGTGGGGTCGAAGCTATGTTATCTATGTTGTAATGCGATAGCAAAAGATCCTTCGTTAAGCAGAGAATGATTGAGACCTACGTAGCGAAGGACCTTTTGTAAGATAGAAAAATCCAAGCAGCGTTTTTTTGCAATTTAATGAAATCCAGATACAAAAGATACGCAATGCTTGCTTCCGTTACAATACACAATTGCGGAGACGCTTACAGACAGTTTATGCGATCTAACGGGAAACAGTGAAACTACAAGACTTGCATAAGCAGAACTATCAGACGGACGCTGCCTCTGATATTGTCACCAACAGGTATTCTAATCAAGTAGAGTAGCATGAAACATAAGATCACGACCACGAAAAGCAAAGGGAGGCCCCAGCGCTGCACATTACCCATATCGGAAGAAATGATCTTTCGGATCTCCTCCGTATGCCCACTATTATCCTCATCCTTCGAGAAAACGTCATGGCACTTTTTTCTGTTTCCGTTTTTCAATTTCAGAATCGTCATTTTATAGTTTCTAATTGATTTTGAACTAATCGGTAATAATAAGAATGGGCCTGCATGAGACTGTCATGATCCCCTTGCTCCACTACCCTGCCCTCGTTGAGGACAACGATCTGGTCAGCATTTCGAATTGTACTCAACCGATGGGCGACAATGATCACGGTACGCTGGCGATAGAAAGTCTCTAAATGCGCCACGATGTCCCTCTCATTATTGGCGTCAAGCGAGTTGGTGGCCTCATCAAGTATCAACAGCTGCGGATCCTTATAGACAGCCCTGGCAATCATCAGCCTTTGTTTCTGTCCTTGGCTGAGCCCTTGTCCATCCTCTCCGATACGTGTAAGATAGCCCATTGGCAAAGAAGAGATATATTCATCAATATTGGCCATTCTTGCCGCCTTCCTCACTTGTTCCTCATCGGGACGATCTTCACCTAACGCAATATTATGCAGAAAGTCATCTGAGAAAATATAGCCATCCTGCATAACACATCCCACCATTCTCCTCCATTGATGGCAGTCGATGTCATGCAGATCGATGCCATCGACAAGGATCTTGCCATGGACGGGCTCGTAGAAGCCCAGTATCAACTTCAGCAACGTTGTCTTGCCTACCCCACTGGCACCGACAAGAGCCGTCACCTTATGAGCGGGAATGACAAGCGTAAAGTCTTGAAGGACATAGTTTCTGGCAGCCCCACTATAGCTGAAATCCACATTTTGCATTTTGATGGTCATACTCTGAGGCGTAACTTTTTCTCCACCTTTCCCATCCGTCTCATCTTGCTGCATCTGTATCTCGTGTAGGCGCTCCATGCTGAGCCTGGCAAACTGAAAAGAAGTCAGAAAGTCAATCAAATTGTTGATCGGAGCAGATATTTGTCCGATGATATACGAGATGGACATCATCATGCCAAGTGAGAGGTCTCCTTTGACGACCTCCACACAGGCGAGATAAGAAATCAGAATGTTCGTTGACTGATTGAAAAACACAGATCCCAACTGCTGCACTTGTGCCACCGTGAGATTCTTGACACGAATACTAAACTGTTCTGCTTGTATGCGTTCCCACTGCCATCGTTTTTGCTTTTCACAGTTGAAGAGTTTGATATCTCCAATTCCTTTGACGATCTGCAATAATAACTCTTGCTCATCAGCGACAGAGTTAAAACGCTTTAAATCAAGCGATGTCCGATAACGCATGAAGTATTGCGTCCAAGCAACATAGCAGACATTTCCCCAAAAAAACAAAAGCAGAATTCTCGGATCATAGAAACAAAGGATAACAGCGAAGACCACAAAGTTGACCATTGAGAACAAAGTCTCCATGGATGACCCAGTCAAAAAGTTCTGAATGCGGTCATTATCACGGATACGCTGCAACAAATCTCCTGTATGCCTTGTATCGAAAAAGCGGAAAGGCATCTGCAATAACTTGAAGAGGAAATCAGAGATGAGCGAAATACTGATTTTGGTATTCATGTACAGAGTAGCCCAACTACGCACCATACTCACCACCAGACTTGAAACAAAGATCACCATCTGTGACAAGAGCAAAAGTTGGATGACATGAAGATTATGAGCATTGACACCATAATCGATACTTATCTGCATCAACAGTGGAGCGACCAACTGTAAGACACTGATGACCAGCATAGTAATAAAAACCATCATTACTCCCTTGCGATAACGCGTGAAGTAACTCAAGAGAAAGCGCAGCCCAACACGCCCTGCCTTCTCTTTTCTTCCCTTAAAGGCATCAAGTTTTTCTGTCGGAATCAGGAACAAGGCTACCCCCATGTGAACAGAATCATTATCGCAGCCCCAGCATTTCAGAAATTCATCTTCTTTATAGACAAGATTTCTACTTGCCGGATCAGCAATGTAGAAACGCCTGTGGCCTGCCCTTCCACAAATCTTATAGCAAACCACATAGTGATTTTGATTCCAATGCAGGATACAAGGGAAACGGAGATGGGTTTGAAGTGCATCGACAGACAGGCGTGCGCCCTGAGTCTTAAAGCCAAAATAGGTCGCCGTGTCGCTGAGATCGCGCATAGAAATGCCATTGCGTGACACAAAACTATGAGCTGCCAACTCACGTTCCGTGAACCGGCAGCCATAATATCTTAGAATCATCCTGATGCAAGCCAATCCGCAATCAAACGAATCGGTCTGCAGCTCATGAGGAAAATGTCCAAACACCTTATCTGTTATTAGTTCGTTGCAATGGTGCAGAATTGTCAGAGGATCCTTGTGTACTGATATTCTGATTGAAGAGCTTAAAAGACACACTAAGGCATACGCCCCGCAGATCGTTAGTGCCATAGGTGCCGCTTGTGGTATTGAGGAATTGCTGCGACATGTTGTTCAAATTGTATTTATGCAGGATGTCTGTGAATGACAAGGTTGTATTAAGTCTGTCATTCAACCAACTGCCGGAAACGACAAATTGCAAATTGTTCTTCGGCTTACTCACAACATTCAGAGTGGTAGACCGCGTATACAGTGTCCAATTCAGTGCCATCTGAAGATGATCATTGAGCGTGAATTGTGAGAATAGTGTCCCGCTCCCCGACCATTTATGCAACTTGACAACTTCACTCATATATGGGTATTCAGCTGTTTCATACCATACACCAGGAGAAGCAAAGAGATACCATTTTCCGAAGGTCTGTCCCCATTTCAACCTGATAGAATAACTGTTGTCCACCCCAAAGTTCATTGGTACGTCAAAGATGACATTACTATTTTCAAAGGGTGCATATTGCTGATTCCAGATAACGCCATTGCTTCTTGTATAATTCAGGATCAGATTGAAGTTACTCCAATAAGTTTCTAATTTCCAAGTATCCGTATGCGAAGGAGTCAAACTACTGTTGCCCACGGAGTACTGAAGAGAATCTTTATATATGGGGCTTTCATCTAAGCCACGATACCCTTGTCTCCCGACACTACGCTGATAACTGGCAGCCATTGTTAACCCTTTAATGGGATAATAGGTCAATAATACCGAAGGAAGTAAATTGGAGGAGGTTCGCCCTACTCTTGTCCGGCTCCCTTCTTTTGGCAGCCACAACCGCGTGTCGGTATATTCATAACGCAAGCCTACGCGCGTAGAGAATTTCTTCCACGCTCTTCTTAGCTCAAACGCACCCGCCCCCAACTGATCGTGGGCTGTCGTCTGGCGCTGCCGAAGTGCAGCTTCTATGAATGGGTTGTCCGTGATATAGTCCGAAGGATTATCAACATAGTAATATCTGGCAGTCGCCTTACCCTTCATCTTCCATGGCAGAGGGAAGCTGTAGGTACCATTCAGCGTGAGAATGTTATAGCGACTTTTTGTGAACGTATTGATTTCGTCGTCTGTCTGTACACTTCTTTCGTGTGTCCAATTGGTAAGACGATCATGCTTCACCGTGTAGTCAGCCGTCAGATTGAGTTCCTTGTTATCGTTCCATGACCCATAATACTGTAATGTGAAGTTATGCACCGGTGTATAGGAAAAACTGTAGATATTCAGATCCTTATCACTTTTGGCATTTTGCAGATCCTTGACCGTCATGGTCTCATCACAGAAATCCTTATCGCGTGTCCAATCAAAGTTATACACGAAACTGAGACGGCTATTGGCATTCAGAACGAAATCATTGGTCCAAATAACATTATGATCGATGGAACGCATCAAATCATGATTATATTCATCCGTTCGGAAAGTGCCGCCGGGGCGTTGGATCTCAGTGAAGTAAGTTTCCTTATTGAGATTCTGAAATAAAGAATAAGAATAGATAACCGATGTCGTCCAACGCCCGATTTTAGCCTCCAAGTCTAGAGTTGGGGCATCAAAAGGCCTACGCCTTACAGTAAAGTCGTTTTGAAGGGTAAGAGCGATAAAGTCAGACAGCGGCTTATAGGTATAGATTTTCACTACAGCCTTCGTACCATTAGGATACTCAGATCCCGGATTTCGATCAATGATCACTTTGGACACATTGGCAGCCTGCAAGGTCTCCAAGGCTTTCTGCTGCGTAACCTCACGACCATCTATGAAGATCATTGGCACACCAGCCCCCGAGACTACGATTTGTTTTCCCATCACCTCAATACCCGGCGTGATGGCAAACATCTTCATCAAGGAGCCCATCTTACCAAGTAAGGATCCACGCACATAAATCTCGTCAATACCTGCTTCGGACTTGATGAGCGGGCGATGCCCCACAACAGTGACACCATCAATATTGACGGTTGTCTTCACTGAGTCCTGCGCATTTTGCGCAGACACCGATAAAGAAGTTAATAAAGGGAAGAAAAATAAATATCTATATAACGAACTGGTCATCATTTGTCTTTATAATAATGTGTATAAAAAAGAGGCAGTAAGTCGGCCAAATAGTCCTTGTAGTAACTGCAACAAGACTTGATGCGTCCTTCTCTTTTCTTGACTCTGTCAATGGGGCATCCCCCACCGCAGATAGGGAAAACTGCACAAGTTCTGCAAACAGAATCTTCAAAAGGATCTTCCACAAATGTAGCCGAAGCCAACTTCGAGAAAGCGATCTTACCTTCACTTAAATTTCCGACACTCTTCTCCGGACATCCCAAATATTCCAAACATTTATACACATAGCCTTCCGAGTCAATCGCATAGTTACCGACACTCCGATGCATACACGGCAGACTCAGCCCTGGGAGGCCTGGAAGAAGTTCTGGATATTTGTTGTTTTCTATTTGATAAACGTTATTTCTGAAGATTTGCTCATCGGAAAAACACGCATCATGGCCTTCGAACCCTGTGCGGTTTTGAATATTGTTAGAGGTAAGACACAAGCGACCTGCCGACAAGAAATCGGCATAACGCTTCTCCACATAATCATGGACGTGTCCAAACGCATTGGGATTGGTGTGATCAACACTCACTTGAAGCACCACCTTGGCATCTGTATGCTGCAAGAAATCATCAAGATGGTCCATAATCACTTGGAAAGAAGGGCGACCGTCCTTAAAGCTACGGCGTCTGTCATGCTCTTCCCCCACACCATCAAGAGAAATTTGCAGACGACGCAGATGAAGGGGAGCTATCGCCTCAACAACCTCATGCCGGAGCAGACTGCCATTGGTCACCATGCTGGATGTATACTTGATTTGACGTGCCTCCAGCGCTTCACAGATCTTCAGGATGACAGGAAAAGCCAACAAGGGCTCTCCCCCAAACCAATTGATACCTATTTCCTTGGCTTTGTTCACATCTATGAATTGTACGAGATGATCTATCACCTCGTCAGTCATTGGTGGCAAGTTCTTATGCTTCCCTTCAAAGCAATAGGGGCAATCAAAATTGCACATCATCGTGGGAGCAATCGTTAATGACAAAGCACGATGATCAAACATCTTGCTCCCACAATAATATTTGTATTTCAAATACTCTTCATCATGGCTTTTCACCAAAATGCCCATTCTGATCAGTTGTGAGATCGTAGCATCATCACCTTGGGGAAGTTGATTCCACACATCCGTATCAAGACAAACAAAAGAAGAACTAAGCGTGTTAAAAACCAAAGTTTCGCCCTTTATCGTCTTGACAACATTGTAATTGGACTTCTCTAAATCACAATCAGCCATCCTAGCCTGCTTGATTTTGTTTTTTCATCTTTTCAACTTTTAGGGTTAAAATTTTATTTTGTGATAAGCACATAATTTCGCATACACGTGATATTCCCGCTATCGTCATCAGTGTATCGCTTGTGACATTCTACATTACCATTGATATACTTATGCTTGCAATCAACGGCACCGCCCAAGATAAAATCCATCTCAGAGCCTGAGAGAATTTCAAAATTATCAGTATTTCCTTCTTGCAATATTTTCATACGTCATTGATTAAATTTGATGCAAAAATAGTAAAAAAAGCAATACGTTGTAATTATCAATATAAAAAATAGATAATTTTAACGTATTTGTTATTAAATGTAACGATTCAACAAATTCATTTCGGTGGTTGGCGTCCACATCGTTTTTGTAGCATACTGTTACCGGTGTCGCATGTGGTGAAGCGTAGGGTCAGGGGGTATCCCCGCCCTAACCCCTGTGACGGTAATCATTCCATTCTCCTTTGGTTGCTTGCAAAACGCAATTCTGTTTTGTCTGCGCGATAGTCCGCCTCTATCACCCAAGGTGAATCCGAACAGCCGCTATCGCAATCTCAATGTCAGTTTGAGGAATACCATCAGAGCGAACAGATAAGTGTTGAATAAACTGACATTTTTCGGGCCTTCTCCTTGCGATTTTCTGAGCCAACACCCATGTTGCTCTCAATTTCGCGAATTTCGAGGGTGTTTTTATATTCATCTGACTGTCAACAGGTTGTAGATACAGAGTGCTTTTTATCTCAAAGGAAATGGTATCTCTGCTGTGAGAAAACGGTAACATTACCTATCAGAAAGCCTTTTTGACGCTATCATCTCGGTTGTTTGACCACGTCATCTCGGTTGTTTGACCTGGTCAAACAACCGAGATGACAACATCAGAAAGGTACTTTGACAACGAAAGGCCGCAAAAAAGCATGACCCGCCACTGCTTTTTCCTCTTTTTAGTTTCCTTCGTTCTCTAAATTGCGATTCCGCGGTGATGCTATTTTGTAAAGTATGTTACTAATTCATGGACATTCATGTGAAAGATTCATTCTATGAATAATGTAAGTAATACCGCTTGCATCCAATGCATGAGTTTTTGTTTCTCACCATGCCCCCACGGAAATTCAGTTTTATTTGCTCGATGAATGTACGATGATGCACGTTAAATCTGGAACAACATCTTTGATGAGGGTGTTTTTATCTCACACAGATTTCACTCTACACAGATGCATAACTCCATAGTGCTTTGGGTTGGTTCATGTCCCTGAAAGGGACACACCATGAATATCCCCAAGTCATCGAGCAAGTAAGGACCGAAGCGAAGCGGAGGGCCTTACTCGCGAGCGACTTGGGGTAAAGTTGACGGCAGTATAATGACCTCGAAGAGGTCTCACGTGGATGTATGACAAAGTGCTGGTCGATAGTTACTTTGCACACCCACGTGAGTCCTCTTCGAGGACATCTCCCCTCGCACGATCCGGGGTTATTCATGGTGTGTCCCTTTCAGGGACATACAAGTATGGAAGTCCAATGGACATAAATGCCATGTGAGACATTCTTATTCCACGACAAACTGGAGGCAGCACCAATTGTCTTTGGAGTACTTACCCATTTGTTTGAGTCCCAAAGACTCTGCCTTGGCATTGAGCTGAGCACAGTCATCCTCAAAAAAGCCGCTAAGAATGAGTAAGCTGTCTTGCATCATCACATTACGGAATGCAGCCATATCCTGCAATAAGATATTACGATTGATGTTTGCCAACACGATATCGAAGACGCCGGAGACATGGTTCAGCACATTGGCATCACCCTGCAAGACTTCAATGTTCTTCACATGATTGATTTGAGCATTGTGGCGAGCATTGTCGGCACTCCACTCGTCAATGTCGTAGGCCACAATCTCTTTAGCACCAAGCTTGGAGGCCGCAATACCAAGGATGCCTGTGCCACAGCCGCAGTCCAGCACCCGCTTACCAGCGAGATGCATATCCAGCAGCAAGCCGATGATCATCTGTGTAGTCTGATGAGTGCCTGTACCAAAAGCCTGACGAGCCTGAATAGCTATGGGGATGACTCCCTCGGGAAGCAGAGGCGTCGTCTGACGTGCATCATAGATGACAATGCGGTTGTAGATGTCGATAGGATCAAAGCCTTCGTTCTCCCAAGTCTCGTTCCAGTCCTTATCCTCCACCTTCGAAAGCTCGTAAGTCACATTGATGCCGGGCAGCGGAAAGTCGGCAAGCTGGGCATCGAGCTGCTCCTTGTCGAACTGATCTTCCTGTACATAACCTTTGATGCCGTCCTCGGTATCTTCAAAAGACTCAAAGCCTGCATCGCCTGCGCAGTCGGCCAAAAGATCACGCGCCGTCTGCAACAGAGAGGGCTCGGAAGCGATATGAAAAGTTGCTGTAAGGTATTTCATAAATGAATGATTAAATTATACTGCAAAATTATAAAAATTAGGGAAAACTCTACTACCATATAGGGAAAAATCCCTATATTTGCATAAGAAATACGGTAATTTTGCACTGTAGATAGAAAAGAACAAAATAAAAAGGAGTTTGAGATATGAAAAGGTTATTTCTTCTATTGACACTCGCCAGCGCAATGCCACTGGCAGCGTTGGCACAAGACGATGATCTTTACTTCACGCCAAGCAAGGCAGCGCCAACCACAAACGAGGCACCTGCCTACTACTGCGGAAGCAAACGCAGCGTGGATGACTACAACCGTTATGGCATCCGTAGCATGTATCAAAAGATCGGACGTGACTCACTGGGCAACAACATGGTGAGATTCCGTCCCGGCTATGGTGTGCTGCCCGACACAACATATGTCGACACTGCCTACATTGGTCGTGCCTTGGGCGACAACGACTATACCTACACACGACGCATGAGCCGTTGGGACGGCTTCTATGATCCTTGGTTCTATGGCTACTATGGTCCATGGCGCTGGGGCTATGCCGGTTACTACTCGCCTTGGTACTACTACAATGGCTGGTACGATCCCTGGTACTACGACTATGCCGGCTGGTATGATCCTTGGTATTATGGTTATGCCGGCTGGTACGACCCATGGTACTATGGTTACGGTGGCTGGTACGGCTGGGGCTATCCCTACTATGGCTGGTACAACTGGGGCTGGCCAGGAGGTGGATATGTGTATAACGGCGGCAATCCACGCGGCTACACCGGCACTCGTACTTGGGGCCTGAACGATCATGCTTCCAACTCTGGTGTCCGTTTCGGTCGCGGTTCTTCGACACGTGGCAACAACGACGGCAACACTTACACATGGCGCAGCCAAAGTAACCGTTCGTTTGGCAGTAGAACCAACTACCCTACCCGCTCCAATAATAATACCAACTTTGGTTCTACTCGCTCATCAAGCTTCGGTGGTTCCTTCGGAGGAGGTTCCTTCGGTGGAGGTGGCGGCTCCTTCAGTGGTGGAGGCTTCGGCGGCGGTCATAGTTCAGCCGGGGGCGGTGGCCACTTCGGTGGTGGCAGACGCTAAACCGAGATCACATTAATGGTTACTCATTAATAACATTTGAATGACGATGAAAAAGAAATATTTGTTAGCGGCAATGGTAGCCATGGCACTGCCTGCCGCTGCTCAAGAGACTTATCAGGATACGAAGCTCGTACAGAATGAGCTCAACGGTACAGCCCGCTATGTAGGTATGGGCGGTGCAATGGAGGCTTTGGGTGCCGATCTGTCAACGATCAGCACCAACCCGGCAGGTATCGGACTCTTCCGCTCCAGCCAGGTGGCTATCTCCGGTGGACTGGTAGCACAACAGGACGCTACTACTACTCCAAGTCTAAGCAACAATTTCGGCATACACATCAATGGCGACAAAACCAACGCCAGCTTTGACCAGGGCGGTTTCGTCTATTCGATGCGCACGGGATATAAGAACTATTTGAACTTTGCGTTCAACTATCATAAGAGCCGTAACTTCGACCAGATTCTCACTGCGGGAAACAAGCTCAACAATGCCTCTCAGAATAAGTTGACGGCTATGAAGTATCCTTATCTCACAGACTACAACATCAATGCCGTAGATGCCTGCTACTCCGCGATGCTGAACCCCATCAAGGATGCTTCGGGAAAGCAGACGGGTCTGGACTATCTCAACGGCACCGAATTCCTTTATGGTCAATATCAGAAAGGATACATAGGCAGCTATGACTTCAACATCAGTGGCAACATCAACGACCGGGTATTCTTGGGACTGACCTTCGGCATCCACGATGTTCATTATCAATCCAACTCGCTCTATTCCGAGAATTTAGAGAAGGAAACTTCTACCGATGCTTACGAGTCCCTTAAGATCACGGGAACTGGCTATGACCTCAAGGCCGGTGTAATCTTCCGTCCCATTGAGCAGTCACCGTTCCGCATCGGCCTGTATGTCAACACACCGGTTTGGTATGACCTCCATGAGGCTGCTGCCACCGATGTGAGCATGTTCAACAGCAGCAACAATAAGCTGGATAAAGGTCATGCCGTCGACTACGACTACAAGGTCTACACACCTTGGAAGTTCGGTGTGAGCCTGGGCCACACCATTGACAAAATGGTGGCAATCGGTGCTACCTATGAATATGCCGACTACAGCCGTATCGACAACCGCATCAACGATGGCGGCGGATATGACGACTGGGGCTATTACTACGACAACAGCAGCAGCGACGATGCCATGAACAGCAACACCAAGCGTGTGCTGAAAGGTGTCAGCACGCTGAAGTTAGGTGCCGAAGTGAAGGTGATGCCGCAACTGGCAGTCCGTGCGGGCTACAACTATGTAAGTCCAATGTTCAACCAAGGTGGTTATCGTGATGGCAGCATTGAGTCACCAGGATCTTTCTATGCCACATCTACGGACTACACCAACTGGAAGAGCACCAACCGCTGGACATGTGGTGTCGGATATACTGCTGGTAAGTTCTTCGCAGATCTGGCTTATCAATACACACAGACCAACGGTGACTTCTATCCCTTCATGAGCTACTACGACACTGCTAATTCAGGCAACAATGTTATCGTGGATGCCACAAAGGTTAACTTCAAGCGCAATCAGGTATTGCTCACATTGGGCTATAAGTTCTAATGATAGATTTAGAAGCAGATATAATAAAATCCATCAAGACAACTTTGTCTTGATGGATTTTTTGTATTACAAAGAAAATATGTACATTTGCACTTCAGAACATTCACACTAAACAATTTTATGAGAAAAACGCTAATTTTACTATTCCTCCTTCTACAAGTCGTGTTCAGCTATGGACAGAAGCGTGAATTCCGCGGTGCATGGATTCAATGCGTCAACGGACAGTTCAACGGTCTCACACCTGACGAGATGCGCAGTACGCTGACCAAGCAACTCGATGCTCTCCATGCCGACGGCGTGAATGCTATCATCTTTCAGGTGCGTGCTGAATGTGACGCACTCTATGCCAGCAAATACGAACCATGGAGTCGTTTCCTCACAGGCGTGCAAGGCAAAGCGCCAAATCCCTATTGGGATCCACTGCAATGGATGATCGAACAATGCCATAAGCGAGGCATGGAATTGCACGCGTGGATCAATCCTTATCGAGCCAAGACAAAGACAACGACAGCCCTGGCCTCGAATCATATTGCCATCACACATCCCGAGCGCGTGTTTTCTTACGACGGACAATATATCCTCAATCCGGCACTGAAGGAGAACCGGGACTATATCTGCAAGATCGTCGATGACATCGTCAGCCGCTATGATGTAGACGGCATTCACATGGACGACTACTTCTATCCCTACCCCGCTCCCGGTCAGATCATCCCCGACCAACAACTCTACGCCAACAATCCCAGCGGTTTCCGAACCATCGGTGACTGGCGACGAGATAAGGTAAACGTCTTCGTCAAACAGCTTTGTGAGACTATCCATCAGCGTAAGCCATGGGTGAAGTTCGGTGTGTCTCCTTTCGGCATCTACCGCAACAAGAAGAGTGATCCAATGAATGGTTCTGAAACCAACGGCTTACAGAATTATGATGATCTCTACGCTGACGTGCTGCTGTGGGTGAACAATGGATGGGTGGACTACTGCGTGCCCCAACTCTATTGGCAGATTGGCCATCCGGCAGCAGACTATGCCACGCTCATCCGCTGGTGGGATAAGCACGCTGCCAACCGTCCGCTTTTCATCGGCGAGGATGTAGAACGCACCGTAAAATATCCGTCTCAAACCAATCCCAACAGCAATCAGATGCCCGACAAGCACGCACTGCATGAACAGATGCACCATGTTGATGGCACTGTACTGTGGTATGCTAAACTGGTTGCTGACAACTACGGCAACTATGGCAATGTACTGCGCAATGCTTATTGGCGCAATTCTGCCTTACCTCCATCCATGCCATTCTTAGACGATAAGAGTCCCAAGAAGCCTCGCAAGGTGAAGCCAGTCTGGACGAGCGACGGCTATATCTTGTTTTGGTCCGCACCCAAAGCTAAGAAGTGGGGCGACAAGACAAGCAGATATGTCGTCTATCGCTTTGGAAAAGATGAGAAGGCGAACATAGAGGATGCGTCACATATCATTGCCATCACCGGAGACACGATGTACCGCTTACCATATAATCATGGAAAAGAAAAATTCACCTACGTCGTTACGGCTCTCGACCGAGTTGGAAACGAAAGCAAGGGAAAGAAAGTAAAAATCAAACTGTAGCTTTCCCCCATCCGATTTAATATGAGAAAGTAACTATAAGAAAATCCCCATCTTGACAGTGTCAAGATGGGGATTATATTTAGTTGCACTAAATCAAATTAGTTGTTCTCAGGACGCAGCTTGCGAACGGTCTCACCAGCACGCCACATCTCCATGTCATGCATAGCCTTCAGCTCTGCATTGAGCTTCTCACGGTAGTCAGGCTTAGAGTTGCTGTCGATAGAGATCTGAGCCTCTTCGCCAGTCTTCACACTCAGGTAGAGCCACTCCATCACCGGAGTGATAGCCTCGCGGAAGCGAGGAGCCCAGTCGAGTGCACCACGCTGTGCTGTAGTAGAGCAGTTAGCATACATCCAGTCCATACCCTTCTCACCGAACAGAGGCATCAAACTCTGTGTCAGCTCCTCAACTGTCTCGTTGAAGGCCTCGGAAGGCGTGTGTCCGTGCTCACGAAGAACATTATATTGAGCCTCAAGCAGACCCTCGATAGCACCCATCAATGCACCACGCTCACCAGTCAGGTCGGAAGTAGCCTCACGCTGGAAGGTTGTCTCGAACAGATAGCCAGAGCCGATACCGATACCCATAGCCAGTGTCTTCTCCTTAGCCTTGCCGGAAGCATCCTGATAAACAGCGTAAGAGCAGTTCAGACCACGACCCTCAAGGAACATAGTACGAAGAGATGTACCAGAACCCTTTGGAGCAACCATGATCACATCGATGTCCTTTGGAGGAACAACACCCGTACGATCCTGCCAGTTGATGGCAAAACCATGAGAGTAATACAGTGTCTTACCAGCAGTAAGATGTTTCTTAATTGTAGGCCAAACAGCGATCTGACCAGCGTCAGAAAGCAACATACAGATAACTGTACCCTTCTCTACGGCCTCTTCAACAGAGAACAGTGTCTTACCTGGCACCCAACCGTCGGCCTTAGCCTTCTCGTAGCTGCGGCCCTCACGCTGACCAACGATGACATTGAAGCCATTATCGCGAAGGTTACCTGCCTGACCAGGACCCTGAATACCATAACCAATGACGGCGATCGTCTCATTCTTCAGCACCTCACGTGCCTTATCCAATGTGAACTCTTTGCTTGTCACGACGTTCTCAACGACGCCGCCAAAATTCATCTCTGCCATAATTAATGTGTTTTAATTATAATATGTTAGAAATCTATGACTTTCTTGGTTCTTTTATTCTCCCCCTCTGTTTTCGAGCGCAAAGGTAATAATTTAAAATATAACCACCAAATATTCTTTCAGATTTTTACAAATTTAATACTACATCTTACTACTTCTCCATCTTCGGCACCTTTTCTCACGATTCTAACGAGGTATTCCTCTTCATCGTTTTCTTCTTTCGCAGCGGCCTTTTCCATGAAAAAGCATAGCTCGTCACCAGCATGACTCTCAGCCACATAGGCAATGTCGAAACGCTTCACCCGATGGCTGCGATACCAGTCCAAACCGAATAAATCGAGCACATGCTCGATATATTTGACCGAGTTGACGTGACCATTGACATCGATGTCATGGTAGTTCATCGTCACGGTTTTCGCCAACGTGGCGTCTTTGCTGATGGCTACTCGCCCCGGCTTGGCTATCGGACAATCACGATCCGTCTCGATATAGTCCTTGATAAGCCCACCTTGTATCTGAAGAATGTCAACCGGCTGGCGGGTGTCTGTATCGATCATCGCCCAGATGCTTCGCCCATAGCCATAGACCGTCTGATGATCCTGACTCGTGATGGCATAGTTGCGGCTTGTGAAAAAGCGGAAGGCTGCCTCCACCCACGTGGAGATGGCTATCTTGTCGTAAGCTACCGGCATGTCGTTCATCTCTACTGCTAACCGGGAGAGTACCCATGTGCGGTGTCTCGCATTGAGGTAGCTGATGCCGTAGCCGCGGCTCTCGCTATGATAGTCAGAGGCATTGAGCAGGTCATTGCTCAGACTGCTCAAGAAGAGATGGTTGCTAAAATCACAGTGGAAAGGCTCCACTGTGAAAGGATATTCGCCTACCTTTGACTGCATAGCTACTCTTGACGGTTAAGAAAATCAGAAACGGGCTCCTCAAAACTGCGCGTCACGGCGATACGGCCGGAACGCGTGTATTGAAGAAGACAGTTGAAACCATTGAGCACTTTGAAGAGATCTGCAATGTCTTCGGTAAGACCTGTCTGCATCACCGTGGAATAAGTTGGGTTGACCTCCATCATACGGGCATCATGACGACGGATGGCACGCGAAACCTCTGGATTGTCCAACAACACCGGTGTTGAAATCTTGAAAAGGGCTACTTCATGGATGAACAACTCATCATCGGTATAGAAATTAGCCTTGATGATGTCGATCTTCTTCTCCAGCTGCTTGGTGATCTTCACAATCTGGTCTTCCGTAGACCAGCACGTGATCGTGTATTTATGTATGCCGTCGATGCTGGATGCCGAGACATTCAGACTCTCGATATTGACCTGACGACGTGTGAACACTGCCGTCACCTGATTGAGGATGCCGGCAATGTTTTCACTATATACTAATAAGGTATAAAACTTCTGTTCCATAATACGATTAAATATCCAAATGCAACTTCATCTCATCCACCGCACTTCCAGGAGTGATCATAGGTGTGACGTTCTCTTCCTCCTTGACAGCGCATTCAAGGATATAAGGTCCGTCGGTGGCAAGCATTTTCTCCACTTTTGACTTCAACTCGTCGTGCGTCAGCACCACATCGTAGGGGATGTGGTAAGCGCGGGCTAATTCCTCATAATGAGGGTTGAGCATGTGTGTGAACGAGCGACGATGGTTGAACATCAGATCCTGCCACTGACGCACGTTGCCAAGATAGTTGTTGTTCAAGAGAATGATCTTCACCGGCGCCTGCTGCTCCATGATCGTTCCGAGTTCTTCAATACACATCTGGAAACCACCATCACCGGTAAACAGACAAACCTGACGGTCCGGTGCGCCAAAGGTAGCCCCAATAGCGGCTGGCAATCCAAATCCCATTGTGCCCAGACCACCGCTTGAGACGACACTACGATGACGATGAAACTTGAAATAGCGACATGAGAACATCTGGTTAAGGCCTACATCATTGACAAGCACTGCCTCACCCTTGGTAGCCTCAGCCACTGCATTCACCACTTCACCCATCAATAGTTCCTTGCCTTGTGGGTGAATAGAAGGTTCAATGACTTCCGCTTTTTCCTTTTCATACAAAGGCTTAAAAGAATCACGCCACTCTCGATGAACTGCCTTATTCAAGTATTTCGTGATGGCAGGAAGGCTTACCTTGCAGTCACCGATGACGGCGACATCAGTCTTCACGTTCTTATCGATCTCGGACGGGTCTATGTCCAAATGGATCACCTTGGCCTGCTTGGCATAGCGGTCGAGACGGCCTGTGACGCGATCAGAGAATCTCATACCGATGGCAATGAGCACGTCGCACTCCTGCTCTTTGATGTTTGGGGCATAGTTACCATGCATACCCAACATACCCATATTCAGCGGATGGTCGGAAGATAGTGCAGAAAGGCCCAACAAGGTTCGTCCGGCAGGGATGTCGGCTTTCTCCAAGAATTCGACTAACTCATCCTGGGCATTACCCAACTCTACACCATGGCCGACTAAAGCCAAAGGCTTCTTGGCTTTGTTGATCAAATCTGCAGCTGCCTTGACAGCCTCTTCGTCAATCTTAGGATATGGGATGTAAGAGCGGACGCGGTCTGTCTTTCCCGGCATCCATTTGGCTTTTTGGATCTGAGCATTACGTGGAAAGTCAAGCACTACAGGACCAGGGCGCCCGCTACGTGCAATGTAGAAAGCACGATTCACAGCCCATGCCACATCCTCGGCACGACGGATCTGATAGCTCCACTTTGTGATTGGTTGAGCCATACCCACCAAGTCTACTTCCTGAAAAGCATCTGTACCCAATGAGCCTACACCCACCTGTCCAGCAATGACAACAATAGGAATGGAGTCCATCATTGCGTCAGCTACACCGGTAAGCGTATTTGTGGCACCAGGACCGGAAGTGACAATCGTCACGCCGACCTCACCACTGACACGCGCATATCCCTCGGCAGCATGGGCAGCCCCCTGCTCGTGGCGGACGAGAACATGGTGAAACCAAGGATCTTTCTTATGGGTGTAGGTATACAAAGCATCATACACAGGCATGATAGCACCTCCTGGATAGCCAAAGATGGTATGCACATTCTCCTGATACAATGCCCGCATCAATATCTCTGAACCGCTGCATTCTTCGCCGATACGTACTCCCGACCAGGGAGCCTCCGGCTCTGTCCACGCAGCCGCTTGTTTTGTTTGTTGTTGATTCTCGCTCATATTTTGTCTTTGTATTGTTCTTTTTTAATCTATGATTCTCACACCGCCCTTATCTGCGGAACTCACGCTTTGGGCATACGCACGCAGTGCCTTGCTGACTACACGATGACGTTTCAAGGGTTGTTGTGGACGGGCTTTGAGTTCCTCTTCGCTCAACTTCACATTGATGCTGCGGTTGGGGATATCAATCTCAATGATGTCGCCATCCTTGATCTTACCGATGTTACCACCGGCAGCTGCTTCAGGTGAGATATGTCCAATGCTCAGTCCACTTGTTCCGCCTGAGAATCGTCCGTCAGTGATCAATGCACATTCCTTACCTAAGTGACGGCTCTTTATATAAGATGTTGGATAAAGCATTTCCTGCATACCCGGACCACCCTTGGGACCTTCATGAGTGATCACCACACAGTCACCACTCTTCACCTTACCACCCAAGATGCCTTCACAGGCGTCTTCCTGGGAGTCGAAAACCACAGCAGGACCTGAGAAATGCCACAGGCTCTCATCAACGCCGGCTGTCTTTACCACACAACCGTCTTGAGCAATGTTTCCGAAAAGCACAGCCAAACCGCCATCCTTGGTATAGGCATGTTGAAGGTCGCGAATACATCCATTGCTGCGGTCAGTGTCGAGTGACGGCCACTGCGTATTCTGACTGCCCATCTTGGTAGAGAACTTACGTCCAGGAGCACTATGATAGATACGGTCTGCCTCCGGGTCAATAGTAGAGCCTGTGATATCGTATTTCTTCATGGCTTCACCTAATGTCATACCATCCACACGCTTTACATCAGAGCGGATCAGCCCACCTTTGTTCAGTTCGTTGAGTATGCCAAGGATGCCACCGGCCCGGTTGCATTCCTGTACTGAATACTTCTGAGTATTAGGAGCCAGTTTACAGATGCAAGGCACCTTGCGGGAGAGTTGATCAATGTCGTGCATTTTGAAGTCCACCCCACCCTCTTGAGCCACTGCTAACAGATGCAGTACAGTATTGGTACTGCCTCCCATGGCTATGTCAAGAGTCATGGCATTGAGGAAAGCATCTCTTGTAGCGATGTTACGAGGCAACACGCTCTCATCGCCATCCTCGTAATAGGCCAGTGCGTTCTTGACGATCTGTCTTGCAGCCTGCTTAAAGAGTTCAATGCGGTTGACATGCGTGGCGAGGATCGTACCATTGCCTGGAAGACCAAGACCAATAGCCTCTGTCAGCGAGTTCATGGAGTTGGCAGTAAACATTCCCGAGCAGCATCCGCAACCAGGACAAGCGCATTGCTCTATCTTTTGCAATTCGTCATCGCTCACCTCTGTGTCAGCACCTTTAATCATTGCTGTGATCAAGTCAGCGTTCTCTCCGTTCCAACGTCCGGCTTCCATAGGGCCACCAGAACAGAACACTGTCGGGATATTAAGGCGCATGGCTGCCATGAGCATGCCCGGCGTGACCTTATCACAATTGGAGATGCAGATCATAGCGTCAGCCTTATGGGCATTGACCATATATTCTACGGAATCAGCGATAATATCACGGGAAGGCAGTGAATACAGCATACCATCATGTCCCATGGCGATACCATCGTCGATGGCAATCGTGTTGAATTCAGCTGCATAACACCCCAAGCTTTCGATTTCCTGCTTAACAATCTGGCCTATATCGTGTAGATGTGTATGTCCTGGTACAAACTGTGTGAAAGAGTTGACGACTGCTATGATGGGCTTACCAAATTGCTCATGCTTCATACCTGTTGCCACCCAAAGAGCGCGGGCTCCTGCCATTCTTCTGCCTTCTGTACAGACAGCACTTCTCAATTGATGCTTCATAAATCTTATTCTTATTGGTATTTTCATGCAAAGATACAACAATTCTTGCAATCTACAACAAAAAAGACTGATAATTTTAAAAATAGAAAGATTACAAGTAGAAAAAAGACAATAACGAAAAAGCTCCAAGGGAGAAAAGTATCAGCTTTTTCCTTGGAGCCTTGAATGACATATTCGTCATGAATATTCACCCGAGATGAGAAGAGACTACTATTTCAGATGCTCTTCAAACCATTGAGTAATTTGACGCAGGAGGTGATTGCGTGTATTACCCCCGGAGATGCCATGATTGCGATTGGTGTAGTACAATTCCTTAAAATCTTTGTCAGCTTGAACTAAAGCCTCAGCATACTCAAAAGTATTCTGCGGATGCACGTTGTCATCGGCAGTACCATGGCAGATGAGCAACGCACCGTGGAGTTTGTCAGCACGCGTGATAGCATTGTCATTGTAGCCGTCAGGATTCTCTTTCGGTGTGCGCATGTAACGCTCAGTATAAATGGTATCGTAGTAACGGTAACTCGTAGGAGGAGCTACGGCAACACCAGCCTTAAATACAGGACGACCTTCACTCATACTCATCAGTGTACAGAAACCGCCATAAGACCATCCCCAGATGCCGATATTGTCCTTGTCGACATAAGATTGTTTACCCAACCAAAGTGCTGTCTCTACCTGATCTTTAGCTTCATAATTACCTAAATGTAGATAGGTGCATTTCTCAAAGTCGGCTCCACGACCACCGGTTCCACGACCATCCACACATACAACGATAAAGCCCTGTTGCGCAAGATACTGGTCATAAGCTCCGCCTTGTCTCATAGATCCGGCATCCCAGGAATTAATCACCTGCTGATTGCCGGGTCCACTGTATTGGAACATGATCACAGGGTATTTCTTATTAGGATCGAAGTCTGCCGGTTTGATCATCCATCCATTGAGTTTGACACCCTCTGAAGTAGTAAAAGAGAAAGTCTCCTTCTTTGTCCAACCATAGTCGCGGATCTTTTGCTTCAGCACTTGATTATCGAGGTTGGTAGCAATCACCTTACCGCTGTTGCTACAGGTACTATATATATAAGGTGTATCATAGTCGCTCCAACAATTGACAAAATAACGAAGATCACTGGAGAAGATGGCCGAATTCCAACCCTCATTCTTGGTGAGCCGTTCTGTTTTTCCATCCTTATGGGCTACATAGATCTGCCGGTCCTGAGGATTAAGGGCTGCAGCCTGATAATAGACATCACCCGTTTTCTCATCATAGCCATACACATCGGTAATATCGAAATTACCATTACCGATCTTACGCAGCAACTGACCATTGCTATTATACAGATAGAGATGCATGTAACCATCACGATCTGAGGGCAACAGAATATAATCACTTCCAATGCGTGCGGTCTCCATTGCCTCCTCCTTAACGTAACGGGAGATATGATCAGAAAGTAACAGCTGAGCTACCGTACTGCGGGGATTGACGCCATAGAGATTCAGTACATCCTGATGTCGGTTCATCGTATAGACGATGATGCGATTGGGATTGGAAGTAGGAAGAATACGCGGCATATAGCCGTCGCTGTCCACAGGTACTTGCAGACGCTGTATGCGATGAGACTGAATATCAAAGCTCCAGGCACTGACGGTGGCATTTCGCTCACCTGCCTTAGGATATTTATAAGCATACTCACCGGGATAAACGGCATACTCCTTATGTTCCGGATTTAATCCTTTGAACATCTGCAGACGATACTGCTCTACGGCACTCTCGTCATAACGTAGCCAACATAGCATTGTGCCGTCAGCATTGAATGTTAGGGCATGTGAGAAAGCAAATTCCTCTTCATTGACCCAATCTGGAATACCATTGATGATATGATTGAAACGCCCGTCTTTTGTCACCTGACTCTCACTGTTGTTGTAAAGCAGTTTGACCAAGAAAATATTATTGTCACGGACAAAAGCCACCTTTGTTCCATCAGGCGACCATACAGGAGCTTGCTGCGGGCCTCCGTCTGACAAAGGCTCCAGTTTACGGGAAGCCATCGTATAGATATAGAAGACAGCTTTATAGGAACGGCGATAGACAGGTTGCGTCTTAGTGCGGATGAGCATTCGCTTACCATCCGGCGACATGATGTAGCCGTCGAAGTTGTCTATCTTAGCACCCTGTGTGTCATCTACATCAAACAACACCGCAGTTTGCTTACCAGTCTTGAAAGAATACTGTATCACCTGCTTCCCATTTTGGGAAATGCTGGCATACTGGTCAGTGCCCTCCAAGGGATTAATACCTGTTAAACGTTGGGCAGTAAACTCACCTGCCGTCAACGACTTGAGATCGATGCGTTTTGCAGCCGCACCGGAAAGGATAAAAGCCATACAAAGGAAAATAAGGAAAACGACCTTTTTCATATTAGATATTTAATAACTAAAAAACACAAAATATACAGAACTTACTAACATAGAGCCCATTACATATAGCAACAGCAAAGGCATCAAAAGCGCATGCTGTGAACACAGTGCACGACAGACACCATCTATTCCCTGCAAGGTGCCACTGATCAGGCCGAAGACAATCGACACGGTGGTCAGCAAGAAGCATATACACGGAATGATACTCGCAGAGAAACTGCTATCGGATAACGTTCCTGTAACGCTAAGAAGCACGGCCTGTGGCGGAACAGTCAACAACAAAAGAAAGACGATCTGTAAAATGCCGAACAAACCAGCAGTAACCAATGCTAACTTGACACGTCGTGGAAGTGCTGAAAAGCCGGACTTGGTACACTGTATGACCGTAACCAAGAGATTGCTACCTCTTATTCCACCCCAAGCTATAGCTCCCAAGATGATCCACAATAAAAGAGCAGATGCCTCTTCCACCACGAAATAGCCAAAGAACCACCTGATGCCACGAGCACTTAACAACGAGAGAATCGATGATTGAGGCATGGCAGCTGACAAAAGCCAAGACAGAAAGATGAGTACCACCTGTGCCAAAGCTAATCCTATAGACAACCTATAGACAACCGGACGCCAACTCAGTGATCTCATCCTATGCTTCATCGGGTTGCAAATTATCCAAATCGAGAATATGCAATTGGAAAGCTCGTACTACCAAGCGTGTCGCGTTGACACTGGTGCCCTTGCTCTCTGGGAAGAGACGACTCACCAGTTCGTTCTGCCGTTTTTCCAAGCTCTTGACCCCAAACGGCATACCCCTCAGTGCTGTAATCTGTTCCTTAGTATACCCTAAGGCCAAATGACGAAGGAAACGCTCGTCATACTCATCGATATCGTAATCTATCAACGCTTCCTGACGCATCAGGTCATTGTTTACACTACGCTTGAAACGCTCGACAATTTTTTCCAAAATAGGTTGGTTGAAAACAAGACGTTTGCCGTCCATCACACTTGCCACGTCACCACGTGTTAGCAACTCACCGCTTTTGAGGATGATGCCATCACAACCGGCATCCAATGCATCGACCCAAAGCTTCTCATTGAGAATCTCTCCTGTAAAGATCAGAACCTTCACCTCCGGGTGCGCCTGCTTGGTTTCCCTACAAAGTTCCACACCCACAGTGGTCGATCCGCTAAGCCCCAAATCCAGCAAGACAAGATCCGGAAGCTGCTTAGTCATGAGTTTACGATAGGAGACCTCGTCAGGTGCCGTACCTATAATATGCGCTTCGGGAATATCGTTTTTGAAAATTCCCTCTGTACCTTTCAGTTCCAAAGGTACATCTTCCACAATAACAACATTAAAGTCTTTCATATCTGTATATGATTATTTTTCATTGCGATCAAACAGCGTTCATTCAGCCTGGCAGGCATGATAACCTCTATCAGAATACCCTCTTTACCAACATGGGCACTCAGACCACAAGCTCTTTGGTTAGTCGCTTCTCCCATCTCACGCACAATCTGCCTGCAAAGCAGAAAACGTAAATCAGAAGTGTAGGGAGTGAATAGAGCCCGACATGCTTCCGCGTCATCGTGACGCTGACTTAATAAGCATTGCATTTTAAGATACCCATCGTCAAGAGTCTTACTCATCACTGCCGGTGCCTTTCTATCATTGACATCACCTAACAAGTCAAAGAAATAATCAACCATCTCATCATCTAATCGAATGGTCGGCACTTGCCTCATAGCCTGTTGGGCCAGCACCACATAAAGATCGTGATAATAATCGACCACTTCTGCGATGTCGTCTATGCTGTCGGGGGACTCTTGCACCAACTGTCTGATACGGGAAGGATAGTACATCGTCTCATGCTTGAAAGCCGAAAGACAATTGTCAAGTACACTATTGGATACGTGCAAGCGGGCTGTTTCCAAATTCAGTCTTCTCTGTTCGTCTTCTGCAAACTCCAAATCATCAGCCTGCCGGAGTTGACCCTGTATGGCATCGAGTTCAGCTTGACGCACAGTCTGTACTATATTTGACAGAGTGGCCAGTTGCTCTTCTCTAAGATCGAAGGAAGCAAAGTCTGCCAAACGGTCGATACCCTTTAGTTTCTGCTCATCAGAAAGATCAGAAGTAAGCAACTGATTCATTTTTCTGATACGGTCTATGCACGACTGGTAGTCGAGTTGATGTCTGTAATAAAGGAAATAATAAGCAGGAAGGATCGTCAACAGCAATAACACAAGCAGGATAATCGCCACCGTCTTGTTGTTTTCACTGCGTTGCATCGTACGTACGTAATCAGGCAGACTACTGTCTGCGCTGGCCTGCCGGAAGAGGCTTGTATAGACGCTATTGCTTTTTTCGTAGAGTTTCCATTGATGCAATGCCAATGCAGCCACTGCCGTCTCGTTGCTGACATCAAGCAAAATGACAGTATCACTGGGTGAGAGCACTGCCCGACAACTATCTGCAAAGCGCAAAGCCCTCTCATATTCTCCACGGATGTTACAGTAATAAGTACTATCCGCATAAGCAGCGGCCTTACTTTCATTGGCATAGCCTCTTCGTGGAGCAGAAGGTGTAGAGAAAGCCGGTAAAAGAGTGGTAAACAACAGAAAAAGTAAAGTGAGTGCACGACGGAATCCATAAGGCAAGCGAAAGAAAACACGCGTGCCTTTACCCAGTTCGCTCTCCGCACCAATTGATGCGACACTAAAGATGCGGCTCATCTTTTTATACTTCTCGATGATGCCATTGCAGTTTTTCAGTCCGAAGCCATGACCGCCGGTATAGGTACGGTCAAAAATGTGACTTAACTTTTCCTTCGTCATGCCCGGCCCATTATCTTCCACACTGATTTCGACATAGTCTGGCATGCCATTGGCTTCTACTTTCACCACACCACCTTCATTGGAAAATTTCCTCGCATTATCGGCTATCGTGTTGATCATAAACAAAGTGAGCGTCTTGTCAGCTTTCACCTTCAAGTCTGTCGGTTTCACTTGTAGATCAATACCCTTGATACGGAACGAAGCACGAGATCGTTCAACCATGTCAAAGAGATCCTGCAAGTCAAAGCTCTCTATCTTTAAGCTCACGTCACCCTGCCGCATTTGTATCCATTGAGTCAGAATCGAATTATAGTCATTGATGCTGTCTGTGATCTCCATCAGATAGTCATAGTTGCGCTTTTTCCAATCAGCGTCCCTTTTTTCTTGATGGCTTTCTTTTTCTTGTTTTAATTGATGGACGACATACACCATACGGTCAATGAATGGCAATATGCTGTTAACGAGTTGAACTTTTGCTCGCGCATCAAGATTTTTTCGCTTGTGTTGTTGCAAATGCAATTTGCCAATAGTGAGTTGTTCTTTCATCTCATTGATATTCTCATTCATGAGACGATTGCGCTTCTCGTTCTCACGCTGCCAATTTCTCAATGGCTCTAAAAGCGTATCAAGCGAGAAAGCCTTGTCACTTCTACGACGTTTTGCATCAAAGACAAAGAGTAAAGCTACAAAGACAAGTATCATCAGCACAACTGCTACGAGCATGATATTGAGCTGACGAGAAGAGTAGTTGAGTTGACTGGCCCTTGCCTCAAGCTGACGATCCTGTCGAGACCGCTCCTGAATGTCGAGATAGATATTTCGGTTCCGGTCACTATTGGCTTTGTCATCAACAGCAGAATAGACAAGTGAGAGCCGCTCGCGAATCGATGCCACCAGATCCGGCGCCTGATGGACAGCCTTGATAGCCAATGCCCTTTGAAGACATATCAAAGCCGAACGATAGTCATGGATATACCAATAACACTCCGCTAAAGTGCGGTTGGCACCCGCCACTTGATACACATCACCATATTCGGTGAAAATTTGTAAAGCACGTAGAGCCAGATTACCAGCTAAAAGAGAATCCGGCATGTCATAGGTATTTATGTACTTAAAAGCTGGCACATTATTGCTAATCAGCAATTTACGCATACTGGGATCCTGTATATGCTCACTGATGGCCTGTATGATCTGAGCTTCCCAAAAAGGCATATCGCAACGCTGGGCCAATACGTATGCCTGAATCAGGTACTCAAACTCTGATTGGGCGATATCCTGCTTTGTACCTCCCAAGATGATTCCTCCTGCACCAACATTATAACAGTAGTTGATATATTGTGCGGTATCCTGTATCAGCTGATTCCAAGAGCTCATGTCTTGAATAGCCTGAGCGGCTTGATGGTTCAGACCGACATAGTAATAATATGTGGACGTAACGATCTGAAATTCACTTTGAGCATATAGCAGCCTTCTCTGTTGGTGGTCCGACAAGCGATAGGATTCCTTCTGAAAACGCTGAATACACCGAAGTGCACGCTCATGATAATCATAGAACTCCTTATTGAAAGACTCCCGTTGGCACAAGCGCATCAACTGTACATCAGAGATAAGTATTTCTATCTGATTGTCCGTAAGTTCCGGTACTTGTTTCAGTAGTCTCCATGCATTTCTGTATTTCATCCGTGCGATGTCAACAAAGGCTAAATTGTTATAGGCTTCTGCAGCACCGTCACCCTTGTTATCAGCTTCTTTTAAAGCCCACCGTGCATATACTTCTGCCGAATCAAGATTGCGATAATGCCACGCGTAAGACTGGCCATTGAGCTGATCGATCCGTTCTTGCTTCTTTCCGGAGCAAGAATATAGGACTGGCAGCAAAACGGCAAGCGCCAACATCTCCAGCTCATGTCTATAGATCAACCTTTTTATTGTGTTTAGCAGACAATCCATGTATAAGCATCTCACTTTGCAAAAATACTATTATTTTCTGAAAACAAAAAGAAAATACCGAAAATTGACTCTTCAAGATAAATTATTTGCAGTCTTAGCCTTCATTCTAAGTTTTTATTGCTATTTTTGCAACAACATATATATTTTATAGAGCATGACCGATAGCAAAATCAGAATTAAGGATATCGCAGAGCGCGCAGGTGTGTCGGTGGGAACCGTGGACAGAGTCCTGCACAAAAGGCCCAATGTATCACCCAACGCAAAGGAAAAGGTTGAGAAGGCCTTGGAGGAGATGAACTACCAGCCCAACATGTATGCGTCAGCATTGGCATACAACAAAACATACACCTTTCACGTCATCATTCCCCAACATGAGCAGATTGCCTATTGGGAAGAGATAGAGGAGGGTGTGAAGAATGCTCAGGAGGCTCGTCGCGATTTTCACATCACAGCAGAGATTCATCACTATGAGCGCTTTAATGTCAACTCCTTTAAGAAAACTACCGAATCCTGCCTTCAAGCCAAACCCGACGGCGTCGTCATCGTGCCTGCCGACTTAGAAAGCACGCGTGTCTTTACGGACCAACTCCATGCCCAAAACATCCCGTTTGTCATGCTTGACTCATATATGCCTGACTTGAAGCCTCTGTCATTCTTTGGCCAGGACTCTTTTGCCAGCGGATATTTTGCGGCTCGTATGCTGATGCTCATCGCTGCCAAAGAGAAACAGATCGTGCTGATGAAATTCACAAAAAACGGCTATGTTGCCAGCAAACAGCAGGACAACCGAGAAGTAGGGTTCAGACATTATATGCATGACCATTTCCCCGACACTAAAATCATAGAGTTTGAAGTTCCTTTGGACGGTTCGAGAAGCCTTTATAACAAACAAATGGAAGATTTGTTTCAAGCTCATCCCGATATCCACCATTGCATCACATTAGGTTCCAAAGCACATATCATGGGTGACTTTTTGTTGCGGACTAATCGGCGTGACGTACAGATCATGGGATATGACATGGTCGGCAAGAATGCCGACTGTCTCAGACGTGGCAGTATCTCTTTTCTCATTGCCCAACATGCCTTCCTTCAAGGCTACTCGTGCATTGACACGCTTTTTCAGGCCATCGTATTGAAAAAAGAAGTCAATCCCATCAATTACATGCCAATAGAATTGCTTAGCAAAGAGAATGTGGACTTTTATAGGCGCACACAACTCTGACAGAAAAAAGAGTTCATACAGTATAACAGTATATTTATGAGCATCATGAACAAAACAAACGCAAAAGGATTATTGGCCCTATCACCACTTATCGTCTTCATTTTGCTTTATCTTGTATTGAGTATTGTTGCAGGCGATTTCTACAAAGTGCCTATGACAGTGGTCTTTATGATCGCTAGCATCTATGCTGTTTCTATATCCGGTGGCTTTCCTTTGCGAAAGCGCATCGACATTTTCAGCAGAGGGGCCAGTAGTGACAATCTGATGCTGATGCTGTGGATATATGTCCTGGCCGGTGCTTTTGCCTCCTCTGCAAAAAGCATGGGTGCTATTGATGCCACCGTAGGTGCCACGCTGAGTATCTTACCTTCAAGTTTGATCCTTCCTGGCTTGTTTGTTGCCGCTTGCTTTATTTCGACAGCCATCGGCACAAGTGTAGGCACAGTAGTTGCACTTGTACCGATAGCTGCCGGTGTAGCTCATCAAACAGGCGGCAGCCTTCCGTTGCTGACAGCAGTTATCGTTGGAGGTGCTTACTTTGGCGACAACCTCTCATTTATCTCTGACACCACTGTAGTTGCCACCCAAACCCAAGGTTGCAAGATGAGCGACAAATTCCGCGTCAACGTACTTATTGCTACGCCTGCTGCCATACTGATGCTAACCGTTTATACCTTTCTGGGACAGGGCATTGCTGCACCAACACATACCGCATCCGTCAATTTCATGAAGGTTATACCCTATCTGCTGGTGATTATTTTAGCTGTAACAGGTATGAATGTCATGGCCGTTCTTGTCATTGGCTCACTCACCTGTGGCATCATCGGCATGATCGACGGCAGTTACGACTTCTTCGCCTGGCTCATAGCAATGGGCAAAGGCATCAGTGGAATGGGAGAGTTGATCATGGTGGCAATGATGGCCGGAGGGATGTTGGAAATCATCAGAGAAAACGGCGGCATCGACTTCATCATCAATAAGTTCACCTCACACGTACATACCAAACGAGGTGCCGAGTTCGCGACAGCTGCCTTGGTGAGTCTTGTCAACATCTGCACAGCCAATAACACAATTGCCATACTCACCATCGGTGACATTGCCAAAAAATTAGGAGACCGCTTTGGGGTCGACAACAGAAAAAATGCTAGTATCCTTGATACATTCTCCTGTACCACGCAGGGCCTGCTGCCTTATGGTGTACAGATGCTTCTGGCTGCCGGACTTGCCGGCTGCAGCCCCATGCATATACTTCCCTATCTCTATTACCCTATGGCATTGGGTGTAGCAGGTATTCTTTCCATCGCGTTTCGCTTCCCAAAGCAGTTTTCTTAACTTGTTTGTGCAATGGATGTCATCACACGTAATTTCTTTCGGTTGATTCTGTCGGGATCTCTTGATGAACAGGAACCAATGGAGCCGATGTCAGCCTTTAAGTGGCAACGTCTGTTTCAGATGGTACAAACGCAGCATGTGGAAGATTCTACATTAAAAGGAATTGCCAAGCATCAAAAGGATGAGATGATGAATATACCTCAGGAACTTACAAAGACCCAGACTTTGGCCACAAACCAGCAACCAAAGATCCAGCTGAGCAATAGATTTCTCAACTATCGTCTACATAAGATCATCAACAACGAATATCATGCTATAGACACAAACATTGAAGCTGTGGAACTTTTGAAGATTATTGTCAATAATGTATCTTCCATGCTCAACAATGGCATCATGCTTGGCGGACTTATACAATTAGGCAGCTTCTTAAGAACCAAAGGCGACAAGGTGGACTTCGTAAAGTTGGAACGATGGCTAAGCAAACTACATATCCGACGCATGGCACAATTACAAGGCAGTATGCTCATGGCTGTATTCATGTTTGAGCAAGACGAACTGCCTTTCGTCGAGCATGTAGAATCCTCAGCCTATAAACTGGTCATGCGATCTGTTCACCACACTGTGAACGACACCGCTGAAGAATGGCACTTCAGACAAGGAAAGGCAGGTTTCTTGCAGAACAACTCTTCTTTACTTCGCCGCAACTTGCGTCGTGGACTTTGCTATGTAGTTTATGCACCGATAGAAACAGTTAGCAATTTCTTCCATAATTTCGCCCGTTCGCTACAGGAGATAGAAGAATAGACGATAAAAGTCGAGCAAATTGTCACAAGCGGCAGGTATGTCCTGCTCTTAATTATTTTTAATTATTAATTGATGTCATACACGATAAGGAAACTTTTCGCTAATTTTGCATTTATGAATCGTTTCATAGTTTGCATTATTGCTTTGCTTGCATCCCTGAGCCTTCAAGCTCAAAATTATGTGGAATGCGAAGATACATGCAGTCATATCCACGGTATTGACTTGAGTCACTATCAAGGCAATGTGTTTTGGGAGACCATCGGTACTTCCAAAATGGCGTATGTATACCTCAAAGCCTCGGAAGGCGGAAGCCGTATTGACAGTAAATACAAGCAAAATATAGACCTTGCTCACCGATATGGCCTGAAAGTAGGGTCATATCATTTCTATCGTCCCAACATACCTCAGCAAACACAACTGGAGAACTTCAAGACACAATGTCGGCCTGGAGACCAGGATCTCATACCCATGGTAGATGTAGAAACGAGAAGTGGACTTTCCGTAGAGGCATTCCAAGACTCACTTTTTCTCTTCCTTCATCTCATGGAAAAAGCATATAAGCAGAAACCACTGATCTACACAGGAGCCAACTTCTACGACCATAATCTCTTGGGAAAGCTAAAAGATTACAAAGTGATGATTGCTCAATACACCAAGAGAACCCCGGTGCTGAAAGACAACCTCGAATATATCATGTGGCAGTACACAGGAAAAGGACACCTCAATGGCATCAACGGATATGTCGACAAAAGCCGGTTCATGGGAAAGCACAAACTCAGGGAAATCAGATTTCGACACCGATAATTTAATTGAGCACCAAACAGATTTTTAACGTTAAAAACTAAATATACTTTTATCATGGCTATAATAAAATGTCCCGAATGTGGACGGCAAATCAGCGACAAAGCTCCGGCATGTCCCAACTGCGGTGTGCCCATCGCTGGCAAGATCGTGAGATGCCCACAATGTGGAGAGATCTATTTCAAAGATCAAGAGATGTGCCCTAACTGCCATCATCTCACTCCACGGGGAGAAACATTGGTAAAAGGAGAAGTCGGCAACACTTCTCTAAACAATAGCAATGCACCGCAATCGCCGAACATAGCGAACACGGGGGAAATGGAAAGTGCACACACCAAGCAGCGCATGCCACAGCCTCCTACTCCGCCAAGAACAGGTAGCAGCTATCACAAAGCAGAAGATAGAAATTCTCAACGCCCTGTGCCTCCGACACCTTCGGGCAATCATCAGAAGCCAGAAGCTAGCAAGAAAAGCCATAGTGCACTCATCATTGGATTTATACTCGCTGTCTTGGCTTGTGGCATCTGTTTCTACTTCTATAACAGCAGTAAAAACTCTAAAGAGGAGGAAGCTTATGAGTTTGCCATGAACAGTGATGATCCTACTGTGCTTCAGACCTACCTTGACACCAACCCCGATGCACCGGAAGCTCACCGAGACTCCATTGAGGCTCGGCTGGAGAACCTAAAACAGACTGACATCGACTGGACCAATGCCGTGGTAAGCGGTTCCCGTACAGCCCTGGAGGATTATCTCACCAAGCATCCCAACTCAGAACATAAGGCCGAGGCACTTCACAAAATCGACTCACTGGACTGGATTGACGCCACAAACGGCAATTCCGAGCAATCCTATACAGCCTATCTAAGCGAACACGCCAATGGTGAGCACGTAGACCAAGCCAACAATGCACTCAAAGCACTTAAAGCAAAGACGGTGCAGCCAGAAGAGAAGACTATGGTGAAGGCTATCTTCCGACATTTCTTCCAAGCCATCAACGCAAAGAACGAGGATGGACTCACCGCAACCGTCGCACCGCTTATGTCGAACTTTTTGGGCAAGACCGACGCGACAAAAGCAGACGTAGCCGTCTTCATGGACAAAATCTATAAAGATGACATTTCTAACATGAACTGGCATATCAACAACGACTACAATATTACCAAAAAAGAAGTTGGAGACGAAGAATACCAGTACAACACCACCTTCTCTGCTGTGCAAAAAGTTGACAAGGTAGACGGAACTTCCGTAAGCACCCGATTTAATATTAAGGCCACCATAGGACCTGATGGCTTGATCTCATCCATGTCAATGACAAAGATCCTTGAATAGACTAACGATCAAGCGTTCCGTAATTATATAAAGAAATATAGGCCATCATCACGAAGATGATGGCCTTTTTTGTGACAAGAAAGACAAATCTGCCCTCATCTGTTATTACATTATCTCCCAACGCCTCTATACTGCATGTACTACGAGAAATCACCTCAACAAATCGCCAAAATTGTTAAATTCAGTATTATCAGCCAGTAAATCATATTATTTTTGTACCTTTGCAAGGAATAATAGATCATCCACAATAATAATCGAAAGATAAAATGATTACACTGACAAACCTTGCCATACAGTTTGGCAAGAGAGTTCTTTATAAAGATGTAAACATCAAGTTCACCCGTGGTAATATTTATGGTGTCATCGGTGCCAACGGTGCAGGAAAGTCTACACTACTTCGCGCCATCAGCGGTGACCTTGAGCCCAACAAAGGCTCCGTTGAGTTTGGAGCCGGCGAGCGCCTTTCTATATTGGAACAGGATCACTTCAAATACGATGCTTTCAGCGTTATGGACACTGTCTTGATGGGTTACGAAGCTCTTTGGAACAATATGAAAGAGCGCGAGGCTCTCTATTCCAAACCCGAGATGACAGATGAAGATGGAAACCGGGCTGCCGAACTGGAGGAAAAGTTCGCAGAGATGAATGGCTGGGAGGCCGAAAGCAATGCTGCCCAACTGCTTCAGAACTTGGGCGTCAACGAAAGTCTTCATCAGAAACAGATGTCAGAACTCTCCAACAATGAGAAAGTTCGCGTCATGTTGGCAAAAGCTCTTTTCGGCAAACCAGACAATCTACTTCTCGACGAGCCCACCAACGACTTGGACTTGGATACCGTAGAATGGTTGGAAGACTACTTAGGTGACATCGACGAGCATCAGACAGTGCTCGTTGTCAGTCACGACCGTCACTTCCTTGACGCTGTGAGTACCCAGACCATCGACATCGACTTCGGTAAGGTAACAGTCTTTGCAGGCAACTACAGTTTCTGGTACGAAAGTTCCCAGCTCGCCCTGCGTCAGGCTCAGAACCAGCGCATGAAGGCAGAGGAGAAAAAGAAACAGTTGGAAGAGTTCATCCGCCGCTTCTCAGCCAATGTGGCAAAGAGCAAGCAGACCACATCACGCAAGAAGATGTTGGAGAAACTCAATGTAGAAGAGATCCGTCCATCCAGCCGTAAATATCCCGGCATCATCTTCCAAATGGATCGTGAGCCCGGAAACCAGATCCTCGAAGTGGAGAACCTGAAGGCTATAGACGCAGATGGCACCGTTCTCTTTGACAATGTTAACTTCAATATAGAGAAAGGTCAGAAAGTTGTCTTCTTGAGTCACAATCCCAAAGCCATGACCGCTCTCTTCGAGATTATCAATGGCAATCGCCAAGCCGATGGAGGCAACTACAAATGGGGTGTAACCATCACCACAGCCTATCTCCCACTTGACAATACGAAATTCTTCCAGTCAGATTTGAATCTTGTCGACTGGCTCAGCCAATACGGTACTGGCAATGAGGTGACGATGAAAGCCTACTTGGGTCGTATGCTTTTCCGTCAGGAAGAAGTCGAGAAGAAAGTCAATGTGCTCTCCGGAGGTGAGAAAATGCGCTGTATGATTGCAAGAATGCAATTGCAAAACGCCAACTGTCTCATCCTCGATACGCCCACCAACCACCTCGACCTTGAGAGCATCCAAGCTTTCAACAACAATCTTGTCTCCTTCAAGGGCAACGTGCTTTTCTCCAGCCACGACCATGAGTTCATTGAGACCGTAGCCAACCGTATCATTGAGCTCACGCCAAGTGGCACGATCGACAAGCTGATGCCATACGATGAGTACATCCACGATGACGCCATCAAAGAGCAGAAAGCAAAAATGTACGGCAGAAACGCTTAAAATGGCAGTATATGTCCGTTCGGCACATTTTTTGCAAAGCTTTCATTAAAAAACATTTTACCATGGAAGAAAAGAAAAAAGATCAACTCGAAAGAGACATAAAAGTAGAAGGTGCTGAGAGCAAAGTTGCCAAAGAGAGCCACAACAGCGAAAAGCAGAAAACAGCTGCTGCTGACTCAAACGAGCAAAAGAATAACACTCCCAAAGATCATAAGGACAAGAACGAGCACGATAACAATAATAAGGAGACCGCGCAAGCTAAAGAGGAGAAAAAAGATCCCTTGGCTGAGGCTCAAAAAGAAATAGAGGAGCTCAAAGATCGCTACCTCCGCACAGCCGCAGAGTTCGACAATTATAAGAAGCGCACGCTGCGTGAGAAGGCCGATCTCATTCTCAACGGTGGTGTGAAGACCGTGACCGCCATACTCCCTGTTCTTGATGACTTTGAGCGTGCCATTGCTGACAAGAGTGAAGACCCCAAAGTCATAAAAGAAGGTGTGCAAATGATCTTCAACAAATTTGTTAAGACACTGGAGAGTCTAGGTGTGAAGAAAATCGACACCAAAGACCAAGACTTCAATACCGACTACCACGAGGCAGTGGCTATGGTTCCTGGTATGGGAGATGACAAGAAAGGCAAAGTGATCGACTGCGTACAAACGGGTTATACCATGAACGACAAAGTCATACGTCACGCTAAAGTAGCAGTAGGACAATAATTTGTTGAGGTATCGACAAGACACGAAACAATGGAAAAAAGAGATTACTACGAAGTTCTTGGCGTAAGCCGCGACGCATCAGAAGATGAAATCAAGATGGCCTACCGCAAGCTGGCCATCAAATATCATCCCGACCGCAACCCAGGTAACAAAGAGGCTGAAGAGAAATTCAAAGAGGCAGCAGAGGCTTACGAGGTATTGCACGATCCACAAAAAAGACAACAATACGATCAGTTTGGCTTCGACGGTCCACAAGGCGGCGGCTTTGGCGGCTTTAGTGGCGGCGGCATGGACATGGATGACATCTTCTCTATGTTTGGCGATATCTTTGGAGGCCATTCAGACTTTGGTGGCTTTGGAGGCTTCGGCGGAGGTCAACGTCAGCAACAACGGGTTTACCGCGGTTCTGACCTGAGACTGAAAGTCAAGCTCTCTCTACAAGACATTGCAAGCGGCGTAACCAAAAAGTTCAAAGTCAAAAAAGATGTGACTTGTACAGCCTGTCATGGAACAGGAGCAGCCAACGGCGCAAAGCCAGAGACATGTCCTACGTGTCACGGTTCTGGTGTTGTTGCCCGTACCGTACGCTCTATGTTCGGCATGATGACCACGCAGAGCGAGTGCCCAACCTGTCATGGCGAAGGCACTGTGATCAAAGACAAGTGTAAGGAATGCAACGGAACTGGCGTTGTCAAAGGCGAGGAAGTTGTAGAGATCAACATCCCCGCAGGCATTGAAGACGGCATGGTTCTCAACGCACACGGCAAAGGCAATGCAGCTCCACACAATGGTATCAATGGTGACATCCAAGTCTTTATAGAAGAAGAGAAGGACAACACTTTCATCAGGGACAAGCAAGATATTATATATAATCTTCTTCTTGACTTCCCAACAGCAGCCTTAGGCGGTGAAGTGGAAGTACCAACAATCAGTGGAAACAAGATAAAGATGAAAATCGCACCAGGCACCCAGCCCGGCATGAGTACACGACTGAGAGGTAAAGGACTACCAGCACTGAAAGGCTATGGCACCGGTACCGGAGACTTGGTGGTGAACATGAGTGTCTACGTGCCTAAGACGTTATCGAAAGAAGAGCGTAAAGCTATTGAAGAATTACGCGACAGTGAAAACTTCAAAGGCGACACGTCAACAAAGAAAAACATCTTCGAGAAATTCAAAAGTTACTTCAATTAATCCATGACAATCCCTCCTGGCAACGGGAGGGATTGTTTTTATATCTTATCCCTTGACGATGACTTATCAAGAATGTGTTGAATATCTATTTAACAGTACACCGGTTTTCGAGCATGTTGGTGCCTCTGCTTATAAGGCAGGACTGGAAAATACCTTGGCATTGGATGAACACTTTGGTCATCCCCACACAAGTTACCGCACGATCCATATTGCCGGCACAAACGGTAAAGGTTCATGCTCGCATACTATAGCCGCGATTCTTCAACAGGCAGGCTATCGTGTCGGTCTCTATACGTCTCCACATTTAGTGGATTTCCGAGAGCGCATTCGTGTCAACGGCAAACCTATCAGTGAGCAACGCGTCATAGACTTCGTTGAGAAGGAACGACACTTTTTCGAACCCCTCCATCCTTCTTTCTTCGAACTGACAACCGCCTTGGCTTTTCTCTATTTCCAAGAGCAAAAAGTAGATATCGCTGTCGTAGAAGTAGGACTTGGCGGACGTCTTGACTGCACCAACATCATTCGCCCAGAATTGTCCATCATCACAAATATCAGCTTCGACCACACACAATTCCTTGGTAACACTTTGGCAAAGATTGCCGGAGAGAAAGCAGGTATCATCAAACCCCATACTCCTGTTGTCGTAGGAGAAGCCTGTGCAGAGACACGTCCCGTCTTTGAAGCAAAAGCCAAGGCAGAAAGTGCCCCTATCACCTTTGCCGAGGATCAACCAGAAGTCATCTCTTCAGAGCCATGTCTTGACGCACAAGGAGGACGCAATTATGTCACCCACAACTTTGGCTCTTTTCATGGAGAGCTCGGTGGAGACTATCAGACGAAGAACACCAATACCATCCTATGTGCACTACGAGAGCTCCACGATCCCAACGTCACCTCAGATACTATCCACAAAGGTTTTGCCACTGTATCAGAGACGACAGGTCTGACAGGCAGATGGCAAATTATCAACCGGCATCCTTTAGTCATTTGCGACACTGGACACAACGTAGGCGGCTGGCAATATCTTGCTCCCCAAATCAAGAGCATGCCTTGCAAACAATTGAGAATGGTCTTCGGTATGGTCGATGACAAAGATATATCATCCGTAATGACACTACTCCCCAAAAATGCAATATATTATTGGGCACAGGCCACATCACAACGCGCCATTCCTTCTTCCAAAGTGAAAGACCTTGGATATCAACACCATCTGAAAGGAGAAGACTATGGTAGTGTAGACAATGCCTTTCGCCATGCAATGGCAGACGCATCTGTAGACGACTTCATTTTTGTGGGTGGCTCGAGCTATATTGTAGCAGACTTCCTGTCGGTAAAGCATTTTTAACACTACAAGAAGGGTATTTTATCGTCATTTGACTTGTTTTTATCACTTATTTTTAGTTACTTTGCAAGTAAAAGGAAAAACTATATAAGACGTAACTAAAAACTTGTTGATATGACAAACACAGCAACGGAAAACATCTGTGGCCTGAAGCGTGAAGACTTTCAGACCACTGTAAATGGGAAGAAGACAGATCTCTTCGTGTTAAAGAACGCCCAAGGCAATGAGGTCGCTATCACAAACTATGGGGGTGCCATCGTGGCCATCATGGTTCCAGACAAGAATGGCAACCGCGCCAATGTCATCATGGGACATGACAATATCAATGATGTCATCAACTCACCGGAACCATATCTCTCCCGTCTCATCGGACGATATGGCAACCGCATTGCCAAAGGCGAGTTCACACTCCATGGAAAAGTCTATGACGTTCCTATCAATGACGGTCCGAATTCTCTACACGGAGGCAAAAATGGCTTCAATGTCAAGGTATGGGATCCTGAGTTGATGAACGACCACACACTCGTGCTCCACTATGTATCCGCCTATGGAGAGGAAGGCTATACAGGAGAATTGAAGACAACCGTCGTTTACACATGGGACGACGACAACTCTCTCCACATCGACTATTTGGCATGCACCAATAAAAAGACTATTATCAACTTAACAAATCACGGTTTCTTTGCCTTAGCAGGCATCGCCGATCCAACTCCTTCAATCGACAATGTCATCTGTCAGATCAACGCAAATTACTACTTGCCAATTGACAAGACATCTATCCCGACAGGTGAGATTCGTCTCGTAGAAGGTACTCCGTTCGACTTCCGCAAACCCAAACCATTCGGTCAGGACATCAATGCCGACAACGAACAGATCAAGAATGGCAGCGCCTTTGACCACAACTATGTCCTCAACAAGCATGAGGAAGGCGAGATGAGCTTTGCAGCCCGCCTCATAGAACCAGTGAGCGGACGTACCATGGAGGTGTATACCACAGAGCCCGGATTGCAGCTCTACACCGGCAACTTCCTCACAGGCATCAAAGGTACTCACGGAGCTACCTATCCTCGCCGCTCTGCCGTATGTCTGGAATGCCAGCACTTCCCCGACACACCAAACCATCCTTACTTCCCGTCAGTGATTCTAGACCCTGGAGAGCAGTACAAGCAGCACACCATTTATCACTTCGGCATTGAAGAATAAACATTGAGATAGTAAAAAGTTGCACATGTCTGAATATCATATTAATAATATGAGACTGTGCAACTTTTCTACTATCCTTTTTGAAATGAATCAATCATTATCAGACCAATAAAAATCATGACCAACACACCAACTTCTCAACATCCTAACTATACATTTGCACTCATTGTAGTCTTCATCGTGTGCTTCCTCATTGGATTCATCACAACGATGAACAACTCGATGATCGCCTTTTGCTCCAAAGCTTTTGACTTGACGGCACAGCAAGGACAATATGTCAATACAGCCTTTTACGGTGCTTAATTATTAAGTATTCCTTTTGCCATGCTGATGAGCAAAATTGGATATAAGGGCACTTTAATCCTTGGTTTGGCGGTCGCCGGCATCGGCTTTATTATCAATTCGTTTGGTATTCAGTCAGCCATAGCTGCTCAAGCCAATGTCTATGTTGTATTCTTGGCAAGCATGTGCCTTGTAGCCTGTGGCGTAGTTATGCTCCAGAATGTTGCCAACCCTTATGTGATGGTACTTGGAAGTCCAGAGAAAGGCGCATTCAGAATGACTTTAAGCCAGGCTCTGAACTCAGTAGCAACAACACTCGCTCCTCTTTTCATCACTTATGTGATCATACGTGGACAAGCTCCTACCCCATCCGCTGTACCGGGTCCATTTCTGGGTCTTGGTATTTTCACATTGGTGATCTGCCTTATTTTGGTATTTTTGAAATTGCCACGCATTGATGAGGCAAAGCAGGCCGAAGACGCCGGCGTTCATCGCGAATATAAGAGCAGCGTGTTCAAGTATCCTCACGTATGGCTGGGCGCTTTAGCCATCTTCATGTATATGGGCGTAGAGATTGGCGTACCTTCGATGCTCCCCTACAAGTTCAAGGCTATGCCGGAATATGCTTCCAACTATGCGTCTGTAGCCACCTCTTTTCTGGCATTCTATTGGGGAGGCATGATGGTAGGCCGTTTCGTCGGAGCTGCCATTTTGGCCAAGTTCCAACCTCGCAAGTTGCTGAGTGCATGTCTTTGTTTAGGTGCACTCTGCATTGCCCTGTCAATCATTCTCCCCGGTATGATTGGCATCTATGCTATGCTGGCAGCCGGTCTGTTTCACTCCGTGATGTGGCCGTTGATCTTCAACCTCGGACTTCAAGAGCTTGGTCCACATACCAAGGCAGCAACCGGAGTCATTAACACGGGCGTCATTGGCGCAGCATTGCTCATGCCCTTAATGGGATCTGTTGTAGACGCAGCCGGCGTGATCATCGCCACTTGCTGCCTGTTTATCTTCTATGCTTATATCTTATGGTTCTGTAACCTCGGTTCCAAGATCGGATTAAGTAAATAAGCATAACAGATACTTTAAAGAATCCAAGGAATAACAATACCAAATAGCAATTCATCTTATAACTAATAAATTTTAGAATCATTATGGATATAGAATTTGTAAGAAGCCGATTTGTGAAGCATTTCGATGGCAAGACCGGTAACATCTATGCTTCACCAGGTCGTATCAACCTCATCGGCGAACATACCGACTATAACGGAGGCTTTGTTTTCCCCGGTGCTGTTGAGCAGGGCATCATGGCAGAGATCCGTCCCAACGGTCAGAAGACCTGCAACGTATATTCCATCGACCTGAAAGATATGGTGCACTTCACCATCGACGACCCCAAGGGTCCGTCAGCAACATGGGCCCGCTATATCTATGGCATCGTGCAGGAAATGCGTGCACTGGGCGTAGACGTCAAGCCTTTCAACGCAGCATTCGCCGGCGATGTACCTTTAGGTGCAGGCATGTCTTCCAGTGCAGCACTCGAGAGTTGCTTTGCCTTTGCACTCAACGACCTCTTCGGAGACAACAAGGTTTCTAAATGGGACCTCGTCTTGGCTGGTCAGGCTACAGAGCACAAATATATAGGTGTAAACTGCGGTATCATGGACCAATTTGCTTCTGTCTTCGGAAAGAAAGGCAAGCTCATGCGCCTGGACTGCCGCAGCCGTGAGTTTGAGTACTTCCCTTGGGAACCTAAGGGCTACAAGCTTGTACTTCTCAATTCCAAAGTAAAGCACGAGCTGAAAGGATCCCCCTACAACGACCGTCGCAACTCCTGTGAGAATGTTGTCAAGGCTCTCGGCCAGCAGTTCCCCGACAAGAAGTTCGAGACTCTGCGCGATGCAGACTGGGATGAGTTGGAAGCCGTGAAGGATAAAGTCAGTGCAGAAGACTACAAGCGTGCTCACTTCGTCTTGGGTGAGAAAGACCGTGTACTGGCCGTCTGCGATGCACTGCAAGCAGGCGACTACGAGACCGTCGGACAAAAAATGTACGAGACCCATTACGGACTCAGCAAAGAGTATGAGGTCTCGTGCGAAGAACTTGATTTCCTCAACAACGTTGCCAAAGAGTGTGGCGTCACCGGCAGCCGTATCATGGGCGGTGGCTTCGGTGGTTGCACGATCAATCTTGTCAAAGACGAAATCTATGATAAATTCATCGCTACGGCTAAGAAGAACTTCAAAGCAGCATATGACCACGAACCCGTCGTCATCGATGTAGTGATCGGCGATGGAGCACGCAAGATTTGCTAAGCTTATCATCAACACAATATCAAGCCTTCTGCCATTTTTGGCAGAAGGCTTTTTTTTGACCTGCTTACTCTTAATTTATCAAACTCTCTTACAAAAGCACTTCACCAAGACGTCCGCTTCTAGAGCCAGCACGATGGAGTAGAAGGGCAAAAAGCACGTTGAAAAACCCACTTTTGCAGCTACTCCCCTGTTTTCCACGTTAATAGCCGTTAACGGCCGTAAATCATTAAAAATCAATAAAGTGACACTTTGTATTTGGATTTTTGGGTGGCGCAAGCTATCTTTGCATCATGTTCGTACACAAGAAACGCCA
>NZ_VUNG01000038.1 GCF_009695775.1 Hallella mizrahii
GACAGCAAACAAAAGGAATTATACGACATTGTGTTGCAAAATGACGCTAAAAAATAACGCGTCTTGAGAGAACTGTATCTAACTGACCATAAAATCGGTCTTGGGTGGCGCAAAATAGGAAAACAGGTGGCACCACTCCTGTAGAACTTCATTATAGGTTAAAATAATCCTTCATCATATCTATTGGTCAAGATTAAACTACGGCAAACTGACTTCACATGCAAATGGAAGGATAAGCAATGATATTTAACTGACAATTGGGTATTAGTCTAGAAAAATTGATTTACAATATCAGTTTCTCTGGGCTAACACATTCTCAATTTAGACTTGTCTTCATTTGTTTACTCATGTAATTAACTGTGCATAAAGAAATGAATAAGAAATTTGCGAACGTCTATAATCTGACATCTAAGGAGGTGGGAGTCTATCCCTATTCTTGGTTGTTAGACATATATACGTATAAAGTTGACAAAGTGAACTTCAAGTTTGGAAAAACAACAAAAAGGATGTTGATGAGCCTATGATATTTCTCTTTTCTTCACACTAAATTGGGTGGGAAAACAATCAGGAAAGCATTTCATAGGCTATCACACATGTTTTAATAAGAGGAAGAACCCCACAGACGAGACAGTATTTCAACTGCACGTCTGTGGGGCTTAATACTTTCTACGGCTGCTTATCTGGAGCTGGAGTGTAGTTGATCTCACCGCTCTCCCACTTCTTCCATGAATTGGGATTCTTCTCTTTCATGTAGTGGCCCCAGTTCACGAACTCCAGATAGTCTTTCTTTTGCTGCTCCACTTCCTTCACTTTGTCGCCGAGCTGCGAATTGCGGAACCAGAAGAGAACAGTAAAGCATGTGCCGAAAGCAATGGAGAATACAAGCGAGAGGATATAATAGATGCGCTACTTGTAGAACTTTTCGAGCAGTGCCTCATGCTTCTGCGACAGGTTTGCCTCGACCTTCTCAGGAATGCTCTTCAGAAGCTCGTCCTTGAAGGCGGTAAAGTCGTTGATGGCGGTCAGAAGAACATCGGTATTATTCAAGACGCTTGCCGTCATTGCCTCACGACCCGCACAGTCGGCGAAGTCGCGCGGCGTGCCGTCCTTACAGAAGTAGGCTGAGCATATCTCCGAGTCCTGGTACAATATAAATTCCGTAAGTCCTTTTACATAAAGAGCTTACGGGATTTTTCATTCCCTCTTGGGAAACATTTGAGAAATATTTCGATTTTTTTTCTTTTTACAGATTCAAAACGCTCGCTTGAAAATGAGGCAAATGAGGCTTTTCATTTCAGCCATTGGGATTTAACGCATCCATATCCAGCCACGCATCCATAACCACCATAGATATCAGTATATGTTGGTTGTATGAAAGCAAGACCATGAGCTCCTATATCATTATTATTTATGTCATTGATTGACTTCAGCATATGATAAAACTCCGGTGATAGTGAGAATAGTTCGACACGATAAGCCGAAGTGTATGACTGCTCCAGGACACACAAGCGCAGTGTCACCGTTCGTGATGCCACTTGGGACGAATCAAAGACATACATCAAATGATAGAAGTCGTTCTTTGTGCCAAAGTTAAGCTCTGTGTCTGTCAGTCCGTTAAGCAAAGGCTCAAGACTTGTCTCTATTTCCTCAGACACACAGCTTACAGAGTCGACCGACTCGAAATACTCCATCCCCTTAACCCTTGCTGCGTAATATTGCACGTCATGCGTTTTGTTGAACGATATCTTAAGTCTTGTATAGTCATCTTCTTTATGGAATATGGTATCCATGGAAATGCTGTCAATGGATGGTGACTCTGGTATTTGTGTCTCCCCCCACGCCTTTGTCAAGTCTAAGCCATCTTGATGACTTGCTGGTTCAACAGACACTCTAACCCTGTCACCTGTCTTGTGCTTACCAATGGCATAATAGGTAAGCACGGGCAGGCCGGAGACATTAGACGAGTCGGCAAACTTTATCTCATCTACCTTGCCGTTGATTAGGCACGTGACACCTATCGTTGCATGTGAGAGGACTGGTGTTTTATGACCAGCCGGTTTAGTAACAGAAATCGTTATTGGAATGGTGTCGCTTGCGCTTGGAAAGGCGTAGATGACAAACTTGGGAGTCTCCCCTTGACGGATGTCGATGTTGTCACCGCAAGACGTCAGTATGCAGAGCGTGATAAGTATGAAGAATAGTACTTGTTTCGTCATTTCGTTCAGAACTTTATAGTATAACTTACCGATGGGATGATAGGGATGTAGCCCTTTGCTTTTGCCGCTATGCTTCCGTCGTTGGCCTGTCTTACTTTGGCATATATGGTGTTCAGATGACAGTAGGCATTATATACGTTGACATTCCAGATAGCTTCATGACCCTTCCTCGTGGTATGCTTGAAGTTGAAACCTAAGTCCAGCCTGTGGTAGAGAGGCAGCGACAGATTATTGGGCTTACCGTAAATGTAAGTCAGTTCATGATTGTCGTCATCTTCAGGCATCCGTGGGTTAACGGCAGAAGCCGTAGGAAACGACACACGATTACCGCTCTTCAATGTCAAGGCGGCATACACCGAGATCTTCTTTGTCATTGTGTATCGTATTGTCGTATTCAGCCTGTGACGGTTGTCGAACTGATCGTAAAACCAACCATCGTAAAGTTCCGGAAACTTGCGCTTGCTCCACGATAGGGTGTAAGCCATCTGTGCGGTCAGCCGTCGTGTTCGATACCGTGCCTCCATCTCTATGCCATAAGCCTTACCGCGTCCTTGCGTCACATTCTGTTCCCAGAAGGCGGCAGGAGGCTGCAAGCCCATCCAGTGGCGGTATTGCAGAAAGTTGTCAGTAGATTTGAGATAACCCTCAAGGGAAAAAATGAACTCTGGACTAACCTGCGTATATATCCCAGCGGCTACCTGATGTGATCTGACAGGTGGAATGACGGCAATGGACGGCACCCAGAAGTCAGATGGTATATCGAGGAATGTACTCGCAATACGGTGAATGCTCTGCGACATGTGGGTATAAGATATCTTGAATGTCAAGGGAGTCACCGGGTGCCAGCGTATCGACAGCCTCGGGTCAAAAGAATGGAATGTCTTGTCTGACACGTGATAGAATGTGAAGCTCGTACCCACGTTGGCGTTAATCCAGCGGTTTAGCACAATGTCATCCTCGGTGTACAACTGAGCTTCAACGGAGGACAGCCTCGTGTGTCCCGACACGTCAGTCGTATCAACATGCTCGTTTGGGTCTCCGAAATAGAACGATTGTATCACGGTCTGAGGATTAAACCAGTGCACCGTGAACGCGCCGCCAAAGCGAAGGGTATGCTTAGGGTGGGGAAAGAAAGTGAAGTCGGTCTTTATTCCGAGGTCAAGCATCTTGGTCTTGTTGTGGCTAATGTCAAGACTTTTACGAAATCGAATGTCTGGCTCGGGATGATAAATATCATCCTCATTCATGCTCTGGTTGGTGTAACTGTAAGAAGCTATGAATGACGTATTGTTTGATAGCCGGTTAGAAAGTTGGAAATCGCCTGCCGAGGTTGCGTTAAGATTGCCCCAGCGAAACTTGTTCTCCGTCGTAGTCTGATAGTCATACCAAGCATCCTCATCCTTTATGCCATAGTTGTCCATACCGGAATACAAACTGAGCCACAGTTTGTTGTTACGGCTAAGCAGGTGTGTTACTTTAGCATTGAAATCGTGGAACGCATAAGTAAATCTGAATTTACTTCCACCGTTCTTTGAGTGGTTGATTATTGCGAATGTCGGCAACAGCAAGAGGTCTATCCAACTCCTCCTCAGCGCTATGTTATAAGATGTTCTGCCTTTTATGATTGGGCCCTCAAACTGGAGTCTTCCGTCTATGAGTCCTAAAGAGAAAGACCCATGATGCTCTGTCATGCTGCCGTCTCTAGTCCTAACATCGGTTATGGACGAAATTCGTCCACTGTATCTTGCAGGGAAACCTGACTTATAGAAATCAATGTTCTTGATTATGTCTGAGTTGAAAGCGGAAAAAAGGCCAAACGAGTGGTTGGTCTGATAAACAGGCGTGCCGTCGAGCAGGAACAGATTCTCATCTGGACTTCCGCCATGTACGAGAAGTCCACCAGAGAGTTCCGTACCTTGTGCTACCCCAGAGGTACGCTGCAAGGTTTTCACAAGATCAGGCGAGCTAAGTAGGGAGAACTCTGTATTGATGTCCTCTGGCCGTAGGGTCAACTTTCCTGTTTGAGTAGTATTCAGTGGTGAGTTAAGATCTCTGCTTACTACGACCTCACCGAGTTCCATTGAGCCTTTGATGACGAGGTCATGCCTCGTGTCTTTCTTGATATTTATACTGAAACTTTTCTGTCTCTGTCCGAACCACGACACTTCTAAAACGTGCACGCCTTTTATTAGTATCAGCGTATAAACGCCCTGTTCATTGCTCAATGTTCCGGTATGTGATACTTTGTCATAAATCGACACATTGACCAACGGCTCACCAAGAGAGTCCCGCACAATACCTTTCAGGACGTGCCTCTCTATCAAAGGCTTAGCCGTAACCGTTTTTTGTCCTTGTGTCAGCAGGATATTCGAGCCGTGGATACTATAGCTGATGCCACTCTTTCTGAATACTTCATCGAGAGCTTGATGGAGAGTTAATGTTTTAATGTCACGTCCGTTGTAATTGATACTAAGGTTAAGGTCTGATTTGTAGAGGAAATGTACATGATGGATGTTTTGCAGCCGAAGCATTTCGCTGTAGACGGTGCTTTTCTGCGCCGATAATTTCAGACAGCAGAAAAGCAGGAGGATATAAAGTACGACACCCCTCATCTTTTAGTTATTTCTATGCCAAGTGTGGCCTCCAGCATGTCTATTGCCTCATTAACATCATGTGCCTCTATCTCTCCAGTCACCATCTTCGTGGTATCGCTCGCTGTCAGACCGACTCCGTAATAGTCAGACACTTTTCTGATTGCCGCATTGACAGGTGTATGGTCAAAATGGAATACAACGGGTCCTTTCTTGGTTTTGACAGTGTCGGTCTTTGCCTTTGACACGGTATCAGGTAATGCTCTCTCGGTGTTTGGTGATGATTTCGGAGAACCGTTGTCAAAGCTTCTTACGACAAACATGGTGGCAGCTACTGCCATGACAGCCGCAAAGGCAATGGATGCAGCCACGAGAAGACGCTTGCGTGAGCCTGGCTGTGTGATGCCAGACATGCCTTTAAACTCTTTCCAGGCATTATCAACATTCTTATGCCCAGTCTTATAGTGGTCGACTACAAATTGCAGTTCGTCTTCCTTATTCTTTTTCATGTCTTCGTGTTTATCGTTATTAAAAGAATATCATAACATATATCTCATGCGCCTTTCCCCTAAGAGCACGATAAGCCTTGTAGAGATGAGACTCCACGGTCCTTACGGAAATGTTAAGACTACTGGCTATCTCGACATTCTTCATGCCATCACGTTTACTCATGAGCAATACTTCACGGCGGACTTGCGGAAGAGAGTCGATTGCTTTCCACAGTTTTGCCTCCCGCTCACTTAGCTCGGACCAGTCGTCGATATCTTCCGAATGGATGGCAGAATCATCAATCTCTGTTTTAATGCTCTTATAGTGTGCCACATCAATACTTTCATTCCTCACGATTTGATACAGGTAATGCTTCTTGGCAATGATTTCTTCCCCGTCCTTTATCTTTTCAGAAAGCTTGAGAAAACTATCCATGACAACATCTTCTGCTGTGTAAATATCTCCAACATAGTGCATAGAGAACATACACAAGGCATCATAGTTGTCCTTGAAAAGGTCTTCTATTTTATCTGATATAGACATACGCGTTTCTTCTAATGACTGATCTTTCTCAAAATCACTTACTAAACTTGATTGCAAAGATATAAAAAAGAAATATTAAAAAAGAAAAGTGAGTAAGTAATTACGTGCTTTTGAAGTCTTAAGGTGTAAAAGACAAAAAAAAATTTATGATAGACAAAATTTTTATGGTCTTGCTGTTTGTCATTATGCTGGCAGCATGTGAAAGCGATGAACAACTGCCTTTCAAGACAGCAAAATCCTTACCAGCAGTATCTACTGTTAGGGTAAGTCATGGAGAAATTGTTAATCCCCAAACAAGAGTCTCGAATACAATGGGGCAAGTGGCTTTGAGATTCCGCTCCCTCTTTATCATATAATATTATAAAATTATGAAAATATATAGCATTTTAAGTGTTATCTTAGTTACGCTATGCTTCTTTGCATGTAAGAGCAATAAAGAAAATGAGTATCAGCCTCTGACTATAGAAAATTATGCAGAGGTATCCTTGGGTGATACGGCAAATCTCATAATAACTGGTGGCAGTGGAAACATTATTGTTGAAGGAAACGACAAAGTGGACATTGCTACAGCTCAGAATGACAAACATAAAATCACTCTTATCGGCAAGGAAATAGGTACTACTAACATCTTCGTACGAGATAAAATCACGAATGAGTCATGTAGCATTGAGGTAAATGTGATTCTCCCATTTCTTACGTTGAACTTTGAAAAGGAGGAAGGAAACTATCTCAATATAAGGTCAAATAGCTTATTCGTATTGGTTGCAAGTGAGGATAGCATATGTTACGCTTTTAGCTATAATAACATGCAGTTTAAATATAATGATATACCAATTATGAAAGGAACATACCATATATCTCAAAAAGGAACCATGTTGTCTTTCGACTTAAAAGGAGAAAATTGCACCTTCGAACATACCTTTAAGTTAAAAAACGATAAAGTTGCATACCTTCTGTCAAACATGTCAAGCATAAACACGCTACCGCAAACCTATTTAACGGTAAGTTTTAAAGACATAGAAACGGGCATTGACTTTCCGCATGTGTTCATAGGAAATAAAGTCCACAAGACTTTACCAAAAAGAGAGTAGAAGGTCATATGATAAAACTTCTTTCTCGATAGCATTGTTTATGTCTGAAATAATTGCTACATAAGCAACATTATTGAATTAAATTCAGGAAATACGTATTTTTATTCGTTTGCTTTTCTCTCCTTAAGAATATCCACTATAAGACTCAGTCGTCGTCGCAGAAAGACAGTCATCGTTCCTCAGACTAACTTTCCCCGACTATGGCACGGTAAGAAAAATCCTTGGCGGTATGCCTTGAAAGACTTCAAGACTATACTGCCAAGGACTTTTCTTTGTTTGCCGTGCTGACAACGGCTAACTTTTATAGTCACAACTCGCAGTTCCATTTTCATCGCACAATACAAACGACATGAAACAAGTGGCACGTTGACTTACTTGCTAACAAAAGGTCTTTCGCAACGTAGGTTTCAATCATTCCCTGCTTAGCGAAAGACCTTTTTCTATAGCGTTACCATATAGGAAACATAGCTTCGAGTCCATCAGAACAAAGCTTCAATCCCATCAGAACATAGCTTCAATCCCATCAGAACATAACTTCGATCCCATCAGAACATAACTTCAATTCCATCAGAACATAGCTTCGATTCACCAAGAACAAAGCTTCCTTAATTTTTGGCTTGTCAATAGTCCACTAAAGAAAGGGTAATATCGAAGCTATTATTTGTGTTTCTCCCAGAAAGCTTCGCCTTCTTCTTATTGCTGTTGGAGCATGATATATTCGTAGATTTCATCCATATGGGGATCCGCCTTCGGGTCATATGTTTGGGAGGGACAGTTGTTTATAACCCCAGATGGAGGTAAGGGGGCATAATGCGCGCATTTCTGTCAGCACATAGCAAAAAGCCAGTCCGAACAAGATAAATCACATTTTTGGTAGTTTTGACCACAACGTTCAGAGACTTTTAGAAGGGTTGCGGAATTGAGGAATATTAGAATTAACGTTCCACCATTGTTTAACAGCAGATTTTTAGCACTACACCCCGTATCAACAGATAGAGGATGAAGGCCATCCACAGTAGGTGGTTAGTACATTCCTGAGTGGGAAGGGTGAAGGAAAACGTTAGCCACGCCACAACAAAAAACAGTAGGGAAGCAACAAAGCTGGCCAAGAGCATCGAACGCGTGCGTGTCAGTCCAATGCAAATACCGTCTAAGACAAATGCCAATGTTCCAGCGAGTGGTATCATACAAGCCCAAGGCAGAAAGTGATCAGCCATCGATACCACCGTTGGATCGCTGCTCAGCAAGCCTATCAACAGTTTGCCACCGAATGCATAGAACAGAGTGGCGGTGAAGGCCAATCCCATGCCCCATTGGATCAGCCGTTGGATGACCGCTTGCAGTCCCCTTTGATCATTGGCACCCCAAGCATGTCCTGAGAGTGCTTCACCGGCAAAGGCAAATCCATCCATAACATAACTGAACAACGTAAAGAAGGTCATCAGCAAGGTGTTAGCCGCCAGCATGGTGTCGCCTTGACGGGCACCGAAAGCTGTGAAGCCAAAGTTGACTGCCACCAAGCAGACCGTTCTAAGAAAAATGTCGCGATTGAGCGAAAAGAAATGAGCCAGTTCTGTACGCTGTGACAGTTCTTTACACGTGATATGTATGCTACCCCAGCGGGCCACATGACGGCGAAGCATGCAGACAGCGGCTAAGAGTCCTGACCATTGGGCAATGAGGGTTCCTAATGCTACACCCTGCATTTTCATGCCAAGTCCTATAGCTAACGACAGCGAGACGATGACGTTTATCACATTCTGAAAGATTGCTACATACATTGGCGTTCGCGTGTCCTGCATGCCAATAAACCACCCATTGAGGCACATCAATGCCAGAGTAGGGGGTGCCCCCCAAATGACGATTCGGAAATAAACAGTAGCAATAGCTTCAACACCAGCCGATGGAGAAATGAGCCAAAGTGCAAGCCGCCATAAAGGATATTGTAGCAGCAGAATGATGACAGCTACGCAGACTGCTACACCGAGAGCCCGAAGCAACGACATGTAGATCGCCTTGAGGTCGCCAGCACCATGCGCTTGAGCCGTAAGTCCGCTCGATCCCATCCGCAGAAAGCCGAACAGCCAGTAGGTCACATTAAAGAAAGTGGTAGCCACTGACATAGCAGCGAGATAGATGCCTGAGCCGATGTGTCCAACAACAGCAAGGTCGCACAGACCAAGGAGTGGGATGGTGATGTTGTTGATAACCGAAGGCAAGGCGAGTTGCAGGATGCGGCGATCAAGTATAGATAATGTGAAGGACATGAAAACGAGAAAATGAAAAAAGCGGGGACTTTTGCCTCCGCTTCTTCGTGATAAGACAATTTGAATTGAAGAGTCTTTGGATGTGTGTTCTTTTCCCTATTCTTCAATATTTGTTATTTGTCCACCGTTGGGGATCAAATATATCCTCCCGTAGTGTTTTATGCATTTTTGGCAGCAAGCGGAGCGGCCTGAGTGTAAACGCGCGTGGCAAGATCCTTATCGAGCGTATAAATGCCGTAGCCATTGTCACCGATCATCTTCAGGCTGTCTATGATGTTTTTGGCATTTTCCTCTTCTTCGACCTGCTCGTCGATGAACCATTTGAGCATGCTCTGGGTAGCGAAGTCGTTGTCCTCGAGCGAAGTAGCATAGAGTTTATTGATGAGGCCAGTCACCGTCTGCTCATGCTTGAGAGTGTTTTGGAAGAGATCGAGTGGATTAGCCCACTCTGTGGGAACACCTTGGATTGGGTCAAGCATCACACGACCATCACGTTGCAAGATATAGTCGAAGAAGATCTTTACGTGATCCAACTCCTCCTGATACTGTACCTCGAACCAGTGAGCCATGCCAGGGTAGCCTTGGGCATTGGCATAAGCCGACATGGACAGATAGAGATAAGCTGACCAGAACTCAGCATTGATTTGCGCATTGAGCGCGTCCTGCATTTTTTGACTTAACATGATATAAGCTTTTTATTAATTAATGAAGTCAGTAATATTCAAGCCTGACTAATCAGGCCAGAATATTCTGATCTGCTAATTTAAATCTGCATAAGATATTTCTTAAATGCTTCGAAGTCGTTTGGCATCTCCACGCTTTGTTTCTTTCCGCGCATGAAAGCTTGAAGTCTCTCTGGGATAGCAATGTCGGCATTGTCGATCGCATCAACCTTTTCCTTGAATTTGGCAGGATGAGCAGTCTCAAGGAAGACACCCACCTGTCCGGGCTTCAACTGCTCGGATATAGCTTGATAGCCACAGGCACCGTGAGGATCAAGAACATAACCAGTTCCGTCGTAGCACTGCTTCATAGTTTTGCGAATGGCGTCGTCGCTATAGGTAGCACCCGAAATGTCATTGCGGATAGCTTTCCAGTCGTTGTTGTAGAGATCGAGAATACGTGCAAAGTTGCTTGGATCACCGACGTCCATTGCATTGGCAAGCGTCTGCTTGCTCGGCTGCGGTGAGTAGACACCCGTCTGCAGATAGTTGTAGAAGATGTCGTTGGCGTTGTTGGCGGCGATGAAGTGCTTCACGGGCAGTCCCATGCGGGCACCGAAAAGTCCTGCGGTGATGTTGCCGAAGTTACCGCTGGGGACACAGACGACCATGTCATTTTTTCCTGGTCCAACAAGTCCCATACGCTTGAGCTGAGCATAGGCATTGAAGTAATAGAAAGCCTGGGGCAGGAAGCGCGCCACATTGATGGAGTTGGCAGAAGTCAGCTTCATGTGATCGTTGAGTTCCTTGTCCATGAACGCATTCTTTACCAGCGCCTGGCAATCGTCGAAGACACCGTCGACCTCCAGTGCGGTGATGTTGCGTCCGAGGGTAGTGAACTGGCTCTCTTGGATTTTGCTGACTTTTCCCTTGGGATAGAGAACATAGACGTGGATGCCGTCGATGCCGAGGAAGCCGTTGGCCACTGCCGATCCTGTATCGCCAGAGGTAGCCACGAGCACGTTGACCTCATGATGAACGCCCGTAGCCTTCTCGTCTTTCTTGATAAAATATTGTAACAGGCGGGCCATGAAGCGGGCACCTACATCCTTAAAAGCCAAAGTGGGGCCGTGGAAGAGCTCAAGGCTGTAGATGTCGTCTTTGACCTGATGCACTGGAGTATCGAAGGCCAAGGTGTCGAAGACAATCTGTCGCAGCGAGTCTTCGTCTACGTCGTCACCAAAGAAGCAGCGGGCTACCTCCAAGGCAATCTCTTGAAACGAGAGCTTGTCTATGTTCTCAAAAAACGACTCGGGCAAGCGCTTGATGGTCTCGGGCATATACAGTCCGCGGTCGGGAGCCAGTCCGTGCTCCACAGCCTCACGGAGTGTGGCCATGGGAGCTTTATGATTGGTTGAATAGTATTTCATAATTTGATTGATTTCAAATGTTTATCTATATTTTATTCGATACTCATAAATTTTTCCATGAACTCGTTGAGGTGGAGCATGCCGTAGTCACCTTCCACACACGACACCTCATCGTAGGTTTGTACATTGTCGGGCTCAATACCACGATACCAAATGAGGAAAGGTACTGGCTCCTTGACGTGAGTACGGATCTCAACGGGCGTTGGATGGTCGGGGAGCACCGCAATGCACACGGGTTCATTCCATGTGCTCACCTCTTCGAAGATGGGTTTCACGATGCGTCGGTCGAGATAGTCGATGGTGCGCAGTTTCAGTTCCAGATCACCATCATGCCCAGCCTCATCACTGGCTTCGAGATGTAGAAAAACGAAGTCCTGATGACGCAGCGCGTCGATAGCAGCCTGAGCCTTACCTTCATAGTTCGTATCGGAGAGTCCGGTGGCTCCCGGCACTTTCACCACGTCGAGTCCGGCATAGTGTCCGATGCCTCGGATGAGGTCGACAGCAGAGATGCAGGAACCGGAGTGGATCTGTGGGAAGAGTTCTTGTAGTGTCTTCATCGAAGGGCGGTATCCACCGCTCCACGGCCAGATGCTGTTGGCTTTCTCTGCTCTGCTCTGGTTGAAGGGATGCTCCATGAGCAACTGCTGAGAGTGGAGAATAAGGTCATTGACCAGATCAGCGGTTTCTTGCGCCGTCATTCGGTCGCCATCGTGTCGATCGGTCCAACCCTCCTCAGGCTTGACGAGCAATGGACGCCACTCCTCGTTGGGGTGATCGTGCGGTGGAGCGCAGACGATGTGCTTGTTGCCGCCTTTGATGATAAGCAGATGACGATATTGTATACCGGTGATGAAGCGTATGCGGTCATTGCCGAGTTTATCATTGAGATATTTGATGAGCACGTCGCCCTCCTCAGTCTTGAGATGTCCGCCGTGGTGGTTTTTGATGCGTCCATTCTCGAGCTCTATGATGTTGCATCGTAAGGCAAGGTCGTCGGGCTGCATGTCGTAGCCAATGCTGGCAGCTTCAAGTGGTCCTCGGCCCTCATAGACCTTGTTGAGGTCATAGCCGAGGATAGCAGTATTGGCGACCTCAGAGCCTGGCAAAAAGCCGTCGGGGATGGTCATCAGTCTGCCTGTGCGTCCCTCGCGAGCCAGTCGGTTCATATATGGAGTGTCGGCGTATTGCAGTAGGGTCTTGCCCCCTAACCGTGCTACGGCGTGGTCAGCCATGCCGTCGCCCAAGATGATGATGTGTTTCATGGTTATTCCGAATTAACAATCTTTTGTTTAAATGTTGGCTATACTCATGATGTTGGCAAAGACCCCAGCAGCAGTAACGCTGGCACCGGCACCGTAGCCTTGGATAAGCATGGGATACTCTTTATAGCGCTCTGTAGTGAGCAACACAATATTGTTGCTGCCTTCGAGGCTGTAGAAGGGATGATCCTTGCCTACCGCCTTGAGTGCTACGCTAGCTTTTCCCTGATCCATTGTGGCCACAAAGCGCCACCGTTTTCCTTCCTTGTCGAGTTGTTCGCGTTTCCGTTCAAAATCAGCGTCGAGCTTTGGCAGGTTTTTCCAGAAGTCATCCACAGAACCCTTGAAATACTCGTCGGGGACGAAAAGATGTTTCTCCACATCGTCTTGTTCAATACGGTATCCTGCCTCACGCGTGAGGATCACGAGTTTACGGATAACATCGGTGCCACTAAGGTCGATACGCGGGTCGGGCTCGGAATAGCCCTGTTCTTTGGCACGTCTGACAGTTTCGGAGAAGGGTACGTCGGCAGCGATTTCGTTGAAGATAAAGTTGAGTGTGCCACTGAGTACAGCTTCTATGCGCAGAATGCGGTCACCCGAGTTACGCAGGTCGTTGATGGTACCGATGATGGGTAGTCCGGCTCCTACGTTGGTCTCGAAGAGAAACTTCACGCCACGGAGTAATGCAGTGTCCTTGAGTAGCCGATAGTTATCATAGGATGAGCTGGCGGCAATCTTGTTGGCTGCCACCACGTTGATATTGTGGTTGAGCAGCGTGGGGTAGAGGGCAGCGATATCGGCCGACGCTGTGCAGTCTACAAACACTGAGTTGAAGATGTTCATCTTCAGAATATTCTCGCAGAGCGACTGTGGTGTGCTGGGCTCAGAGTTGTGGAGCTGCTCGCGATAGTTGTTCAGATCGATGCCGTCGCGGTCGAAGATGGCGTTTTTAGAGCTGGCGATGCCAACGACGTTGAGTTTCAGTCGTGAATGTTCCTTGAGTTCATCGTATTGGTTACGGATCTGCTCAAGAAGCTTTCCTCCTACAGTACCCACGCCACATACAAAGAGATTGAGAACCTTGTATTCAGAGAGGAAGAAGGAGTCGTGTAGGACGTTGAGTGACTTACGCAGAGAGCGAGAGTCTACGACAAAAGAGATGTTGGTCTCGGAGCCACCTTGTGCGCAGGCAATGACCGAAATACCGCTGCGTCCGAGCGTGCCAAAGAGTTTTCCGGCGATGCCCGGTGTATGTTTCATGTTTTCACCGACGATGGCGATGGTTGCCAAGTTGCTTTCGAGATGCATGGGGAACATGGCACCGTTGGCGATTTCTGATGCAAACTCATGGTTAAGCACCTCCACAGCTTCCTCTGCATCCTCGTTACGGACACCGATAGACGTGGAGTTCTCGGAGGAGGCCTGTGAAACGAGGAACACGCTAATGCCGTTGTCGGCCAATGCCGTGAAGATGCGTCGGTTGACACCGATGACACCGACCATAGACAGACCTGAGACGGTGATGAGCGAAGTGCCGTTGATGCTGGAGATGCCCTTGATGGGCTTAGCGTCGTTGGCAATCTTATCCTTGATAATAGTTCCGGGAGCCGAAGGGTTGAAAGTATTTTTTACCCTGATGGGAATATTTTTCACACAAACAGGGTAAATGGTTGGCGGGTAGATGACCTTTGCACCGAAGTTGCAAAGCTCCATGGCCTCGACATAGGAGAGCTGGTCGATGGTGTAGGCCGACTTGATGACTCGTGGGTCAGCCGTCATGAAGCCGTCGACATCAGTCCAAATCTCGAGCACCTCAGCATCGAGGGCTGCAGCGATGATGGCTGCGGTGTAGTCCGAGCCGCCTCGTCCGAGGTTGGTGATTTCACCTGTGTCGCGGTCGGTGGAGATGAAGCCGGGGACAAGAGTCACCCGTGGCATGTCTTTGAAAGCTTCCACGACGAGCTGGTTGGTCAGTGCGCTGTCGAGCGTGTTTTTCCCGGCAATGTCATAGGTCTTGATAAACGATCGGGAGTCCATCCATTTAGAGCCTCTGACGAGTGTAGCGACGATGTTGGAACTGAGTCTTTCACCGTAGCTGACGATGGCATCTTGTGTTTTCTTGCTCAGATCACGGATGAGGAACACACCGAAGTAGATGGAATGGAGTTGCTCGAAGAGTGCATCGACGGTGTTGAAAAGTGTTTCTCTGTCATTGGGATCGGTGATGATAGTGTCGATCATCTTATGATGACGGTCCACCATCTGCTCGAAGCTTGTGCGCCACTCATCCTTGCCGCTGACGGCGAGTCGTGATGTGGCAATAAGTTGATCGGTGATGCCCCCAAGAGCGCTGACGACAACGACAATGGGTTGCCGGCGGGCTTCGTTTTCTACGATGCGCTTCAGACTAAGAATACTTTTCACGGAACCTACCGATGTTCCGCCGAATTTTAATACTTTCATAATATATAATGTTTATAGAATGAATTGGCATCCCTCATACAAAAAGGCAATACCAAAACTTAATTTTCTAAGCTACTGTCCGCTCTGCCTCTTATGTGCAGTGCGGGCAGTATGGAGAACGCGACTGTCAGCTAAAGCTGTTGCTGAAAGCATTCTGTTGTCGTAGGGATGAGCTCAAAACGGCCTATTGCTAACTACAAAAGAACAGTACAATAATCTGAGCAGCGAAGATTCTGAGGAACATGCTCAGTGGGTATACTGTGGAGTAACCCACAGCTGGTGCTTCTTTAGAGCAAGAGGCGTTGGCATAAGCCAATGCTGGTGGGTCGGTGTAGGTACCAGCGATCATTCCCATAATGGTGAAATAGTTGAATTTATATTTCAGTCGTGCGATGGTGCCGATGATGAGGATAGGTACCACGGTGATAATAAATCCAGTATAGACATATTTAAGTCCGTCTCCAGCCACAACCGTCTCCCAGAATCCCGCACCAGCTTTGATGCCAACGCTGGCAAGGAAGAGCACGAGTCCGATTTCTCGCAACATCATGTTAGCCGAGGTGGTAGTATAGGTTACAAGCTTGAAACGATAGCCGAAGCGTCCGATGAGAATAGCAATGATCAGCGGGCCACCAGCGATACCGAGCTTCAACGGCACGGGCATACCGGGTATAGCCAAAGGAATGCTACCGAAGAGGATACCTATGATGATGCCGATGAAGATGGTAGCGATATTTGGTGCGTTGAGGCTCTTTACAGAGTTTCCCATAAGATCAGCCACTCGGTTGACATTGTCTTCTGGGCCGACGACGAGAATGCGGTCGCCAATGTGGAAGTGGTGATCGCGGCTTGCAAAGAGATCCATGCCCTGGCGCGAGATGCGGGTAACATTCACACCATAGACACTCGAGAAGTGCATCTTGCCCAGCGTCTTACCATTCATCTTAGGATTGGTGACAATGATACGTTTCGACACCAACGGTGATTTGCTCTTTTCGTCAGTCTCATTCCAACTGGCTTCCACTTCAGGACCAATAAAAGCCTTGATGGCCTCGGCATCGGCCTCGGCGCAGACAATGTGAGCCTCGTCTCCCATCTCGAAGACTGTATCCTTAAGAGGTGTGGTCAACTCACCATTGTGGAAGAGGTGGGTGCAAACCATATCTCGGTTGAGAAAGTCTGAGATTTCCTGTAGAGTGCGTCCTGCTATGTAGGCATTGGTCACCTTCAGTGTCATAGCATGAGGTTTGGCATGTGGGTTTTCCTCCTCAGCCTCGTTGAGCTTTTCTTCCTCTTCCTTGAGATTGGTGCGTGTGATATAGCGGATGGATATGGTGGCACCAATGATGCCTAACACACCGAGGGGATAAGCGCAGGCATAGCCATTGGCAATCTGCGGGGCTTTACCTGTTCCAAACACCGAGTTAAGAGCTTCGTTGGCTGCACCGAGTCCCGGTGTGTTGGTAACGGCACCATAAAGAGTACCCACCATCATAGGCAGGTTGATACGATTGCTCGTGTCAAAAAAGATGTAGTAACAAGCAAACATCACCAACACGTTGAGTACTACTGTGGCAGTGGCCAGCAGATTGAGCGTCACGCCACCTTTCTTAAAACTTTCGAAGAAGCCTGGACCTACTTGCAGACCAATACAGAACACGAAAAGGATCAGTCCGAAATCCTGAAGAAAGGTAAGGATAGGGATTGGAGCCGTGAAGCCGACATGACCGGCGACGATACCGGCGAACAAAACGAAGGTGACACCCAAGGAGATGCCGCCAATCTTGATTTTTCCCAGCAATACGCCCACGGCGATTACCAAGGAATAGAGCAGCGCTATATGTGCAACGCTGTCTTGAGTTGTGAATAGATTGATAAACCAGTCCATATATGATTTTTACAATTTCTTTGCAAAAGTACGATAATTTATGCAAAGCGCAAAAGAAAAGACAGAAAAACTAAGAAATAGTAAAGTGCAATTCCTATTTTACTGCCTTTTCCGCCATTCATCTGCCTTTTTGGGGTACTTTTCTGTTCTCTTTCATTTCCAAAGATGCAGATGTGAGGAAGGCGGAGATGGCAGAGCGATGCGTTTACTCCTGCTCCGAGACGATGCCATAGCCCTTGAGCCAATCGTCGAGGATCATGCGGGCGATGGACAACCGCTGTGGGATACGGGGGAGGGCATCGTAGCGGAACCAACTGCCACGCGAGAGCTCCGACCGCTGGAGATGGACCTCACCCTCGACATAATCGGCATTGAAGCCCACCATCAGTCCGCACGGGTAGGGCCATGGCTGCGAGCCGAAGTAGCGGAGGTTGTTGATTGTTAGTCCTGTTTCCTCCATCACCTCGCGGTGCACAGCCTGCTCAAGGGTCTCGCCGGTCTCGACGAAGCCTGCCACGAGGCCGTAGAAGTCGCCCTTGAAGTTCTTGGCATGAACAAGTAGTACCTCGTCACCTCGATGGATGAGCACGATGATTGCCGTGGCCAGCTGAGGCCACACTTCCTTGCCGCATTGTGTGCATCGCTTCGAGATGATTGTGTGCATTTTCATAGGAGCACCGCAGACGCCACAGAACTGGGTGTTGTGGTCCCAGTAGAGAAGCTCCTGGCATTTGCCAGCCTTGAGGTAAAGCTCGGTGGAGAGATGATAAAACGAAGCCCGGAGCCCAATAAAGTCGAAGCCTGAAGCGCTCAGCTCGGGATCGATGATCTCTACATGTTGCGGATCTTCGAGCATCATAGTTTTCACGAGCGTTCCGTTTTCCATGGGGCTGACCTCCATGATATGAGTCCAGGCATGCGTCTTCACCGGTGTTTCCTCTGTGCAGGGAATCGTATATTTTCCGTCGGGCAAGCGTTGCAGAAGCAGGTCGGTCTTGCTGAATATAAAGTAATAGGTCTTCATCTGCAATTATTTATTTTCCTCTGTTATTGTTACTTACTTCACGTAGAAGTCGATGAGCTGCTGTATAGCCTGTCGGCATGCGGGGCAGAAGTCAGGATTCTGATTGGTGCGCATACGGCAGTCGTAGTAGGCGCGGTAGACGCCCTTAGGCTTGTAACCGGCTCCCTCGTAGAATCCGGCTTTCTTATCCTTGCCGATGAGGTTTTCCCATTTTCCACGGAAGTCCACCTTGGTGGTGATATTCTTTTCCCAAGGCTCCACGTCGAGAGGATAGATGTCTACAGTCTCGTCGTCATAGGCATATTCGTCGGCAAGTCCGGCGAAACTGTGCCCGAACTCATGTACGACGACGGGCTTAGCGTATTGGTTGTGGATGGATGCGAGCAGATACCCGTTGTAGAATCCGCCACCACCATAGCGTGTTGAGTTGACCAGTGCAATGATGTGCTCATAGGGAGTTCCGGCAAGCCAGTCGTGCATGTCTTTGAGGTGCCCTGTGGTGAGGTATCGCTCGCTGTAGTTAGTATCCCAATGCGAGTGGAGTGCCGTGTTTTTCCAAATGCCTTTTCCTGGCTCACTGGCTCCGCTCTCTTGTGAGGGTGACTCCACGGCGACGACGTTGAAGAACTGGCGGTTACTCTTGAAAGGCTCATAAGAGAAGAGCGTCTCCATTGACATGCGTGCGTCATCGACAAAGGTCTTCATCTCCTCGGTGCGGTAACCTTCGGCGAGGTAGGCTAGATGAATGCAATGGGTGGTGTCCTGAGCCTGTTGCAAGACAACATATGGTGTGACATGTTTCTTACCAAGATGTGCGATGAGTATGTCGCTGGGTGCTACGGTATGGGTGAGGTGACTGCTAATCTGTCTCCGGTTGTTGCGAAGATCCACTGTGATATCGACAGTATCTTTGGGCATGGGAACGAGATATACGTTTTCAAACGATTTCTCAAGGTGCTGAGCCTCTGGTTCTTCCTGCCATTCTTGAAAGAGGGTAGAGAAGGAATTGCGGTAGATGACGCGTTGGGTTTTATGATCACGCACCGTGATCTGTCCGTTACCCTCCACGGGAACTTCAGCGAGTCGCTGACGCTTGCCAAACCATCGTGGTTCCACATACATCTGCTCTAAGGCGATGTGCTGGGTGGTGGCAGTGCCGGAGAAGATGTAGTCGATGCGCAGGGTCTTGTCCTGAAAATAATCTTCGAAACGCTGGGCAGCAGCGCTCATGCTCATCATGGCGGCCACAGCCAGCAAAATGTAGTGTTTGTTCTTCATCCTATTAACTATTCAAGATTAATGATTTATGTGTGTTGATCTCTCTTTCGATACTTTTAGTAAACCTTTAGCTCGTCTCCGACATGTATCTGATAATCAGGTGTCAGGTGGTTTTTCTTATAGAGACTTTTTAAGCGTATGCCATAGTACTGTGCAATGGAGTACATGCTCTCGCCAGGCTTCACCACGTGTGGGCGGTGCTTGTAGGCTTTGATGGCTTTCTTCTGCTTTTTCTTCAAGTAGATGATGTCTCCGGCATGGAGCACATCGTGCTTGTCGCGCTCATTATATTTAGCCAGCTTGCGCCACGGCAGGTCAGTCTCCTTGCCGATGGACTTGAAGGTGTCGCCCTCGCGAGCCACAAGATAATAGTTTTTGTTGTAGATACGGATGGGGTGGAGGTGTTGTCCGGCTATCACGGCGTGGTCGCGTGCTCCCCGCTCAGCCATGAATTTATCGTAGTGGCGTGCGTGGTCGTATTGGTTGAGTTTATAAAGCTCGATGATGTCAATGAGTTTTTGAGCATAGGCGGGATTGGTGGCGTAGCCGCACGATTTCAGTCCCCGGGCCCATCCCCGGTAGTCGGTACGGTCGAGCCGGAAGAGCTGGGCATAGCGTTGGTTGCCCGTGAGGAAGCGGCTGTGATCCTCATAGCTTTGTTTGGCGTTGTCGTAGGCACGGAAACACTCACCGATGTCGTCGTCGTCCTGGCTCATTGTGCGTCCCGTCCACCCGTGGCATTTAATGCCAAAGTGGTTGTTACCCTGCGTGGCGAGCAGACTGAGTCCTGCCCGGCTTTCAAAGGCTCCCTGTGCCAGCGTGATGCTCGCTGGAATGCCGTAGCGGAGCATCTCTTCGATGGCCAAATCCTTGTATTGGTCGAAATATTGTTGATAAGCCTGGTTCCACCGCATCTGTGCCTTCAATGGCAGTACGATGAGGAGAGACATGATTGAGGCAAAGAACTTATTTCTGATGCTCATAATATAAATGAATGGCTACAATTATATTGCAAAGTTACAAAAAAAAACAGATAGAAACGATGAGAAACGTTACATTTTAACGTAATAGCTCCCTTTCCCCTCTCCTGTGGGGAAGAAGTGTATACTTCAATAGGTGATAACTATTGCTCGGATATAGTTATCACCCGCAAAGCATTTTACTTCTTTCTTCCCTTGGAGGGGGAAAATGAGGTTGCTAATGTGTTACTTTTGTTACTCGTTACTCGTCACGATATTCGGGGTATAAGCGTAACTGGGTAACTCGGACATTGATGGAAACGTTTCTGTCTGCTGACCACATAAAGGCGTCAGACACTGGCGGCTTGAAGCAATATTTCGTTGAGAGTAGGGTGAATGTGAATGATGTCCATCAACTGTTCCAAAGTGACGTCGAAATTCATCAGTGCCGCAACTTCCTGCACGATAGCAGCGGCATTGGCTCCCATGACATGGCACCCGACAATTTTGGCATTGGGCTGCTTGCTGTCACAGATGAGCTTCACAAGACCTTCGGTAGCCTCTATGGCTTGTGCCTTTCCGTTGCTGCGGTAGAAGCCTTTGTGGACGGTATAGTCGGGGTATTGGGCATTGGCGCAGTCCTCGGTCAGTCCCACGGAAGCCACCTCGGGACGGGTGAAGACAGCAGCGGGCATGATGTCGAAGCGGATGCGGTCGTCGATACCTACGATGCGGTTGACAGCATGGCGCCCTTGCGCCGTCGCCGCGTGAGCCAGCATCTGACGGCCGTTGACGTCGCCGATGGCGTAGATCTCTGGCACGTCGGTGGCGAAATCGTCGTTGACCAGGATGCCATGACCATCATAACGGATGCCGGCGGCTGCAAGTTGTAGTCCGTCTAATTGTGGTGCACGTCCGGTAGCCACCAGGATGCAGTCGGATGCTATACGCTCCTCTGTCTTCTTCCTTGTGTTGAAGTATAGAACTTCGTTGCCGTTGACTTCACGGACTTGGCATGAGAGATGGATTTTGATGCCGGACTTCTCCAACGTCTTGCGAAGCCGTCGGGCGATCTCACCGTCGACGGTGGGTAAACACTCACTCAAGAACTCCAAGACATCAACTTTACAGCCAAAGTCTCGGAACATCGTAGCCATCTCTAAGCCGATGACTCCAGCTCCGATGACACACACCGTTGGGGGGAGTGTCGGAGCGCAGAGCAGGTCGTCGGATGTGAAAACATAGGAGCTGCGGGGCTCTTTGATTCCCGGAAGCGGTGGCATCTTGACCTTGGATCCGGTGGCGATGATCACGTGCCGGGCTTTTACCGTCTCCTCACCGATGCTGACAGTCTTGGGATCAACGAAGGCTGCATGCCCCTGTAGCAGCGTGATGGCGGGGTTGGAGAGCAGTGTGGCTATACCCTGACGGAGCCCCGCCACTACTTGTTGTTTTCTCTCCATGGCGCGTTTGAATGCTTCTGCTTGTGGTTCTGCATTGCAGAGGGAGGCGTGAGCGGCATCGTGGAGAAGCGATTTGGTTGGGATGCAACCGCGGTTGAGACATGTCCCGCCGACCTCCCTCTCCTCGGCAATGACCACTTTCAAGCCTTTACCTGCGGCATAGAGGGCAGTCTCGTAGCCCCCGGGGCCGCCACCGATGATCATGATATCTGTTTCTATCATATATTTCCGGAAATATTTTAGTTTTCGCCTTTGAATGTGAGCACGGGATGGCGCGCTGCCAGCACGTCGTCGACACGCGAGATGGGGGTGTTGTGCGGTGCGGTCTTCACCACGTCGGGTGTCTCCTTGGCCTCGCGTGCTATCTGATGCATTACGTCAATGAAGTGGTCGAGTGTTTCCTTGCTCTCATTTTCTGTAGGCTCTATCATCATGGCTTCATGGAAAAGCAGCGGGAAATAGATGGTGGGAGCATGGAAGCCGAAATCAAGCAGACGTTTGGCAACATCGAGTGTGGTGACCCCCGTAGACTTGTCCTTGAGGCCGTTGAATACAAACTCATGTTTGGACAGGCTCTGAATTGGCAACTCGTAAGCGTCTTTCAGCTGATGGCGGATATAGGTCGCATTGAGTGTGGAGAGCGGTCCTACATGCTTGATGTTTTCCTTGCCCAGCGAGAGAATGTAGGTCAGGGCGCGCACCTCCACGAGGAAGTTGCCGTGGAAGGGGTTGACCATGGGGAAGAAAGGCTCCAGTCCCTTGCGCACGCCGACAGGGCCACTCCCGGGTCCTCCGCCACCGTGAGGGGTGGAGAAAGTCTTGTGGAGGTTGATGTGCATCACGTCGAATCCCATGTCTCCCGGGCGGCAGATGCCTAACAGAGGATTGAGGTTGGCACCGTCGTAGTACATCAGTCCGCCGCAATCATGTACGAGTTTGACGATCTCCACGATGTTGTGTTCAAAGAGTCCGAGTGTATTGGGATTGGTCATCATCATGGCTGCCACTGTGTCATCGAGTTTTGAGCGTAGGTCGTCGATGTCTACGGTGCCGTCGGCGAGACTCTTTACTTCTACGACCTGCAGTCCGCAGACGGCTGCAGAAGCAGGATTGGTGCCGTGCGCGGAGTCGGGTACGATGACTTTGACACGCTTCATATCGCCGCGGCTCTCGTGATAAGCCCGGATGATCATCAGTCCCGTGAGTTCACCATGGGCACCGGCGCAGGGCTTGAGTGTGAAATCGTACATGCCCGTGAGTGAGGAGAGCAGATGGCGCAGAGCGGTGGTCACCTCTTCACATCCTTTGACAGTCTGCTTGGGCTGCAAAGGATGGATATGAGTGAAAGAGGGTAGGGAGGCGATCTCTTCGTTGATTTTCGGATTGTATTTCATCGTGCAGGATCCCAGGGGATAGAATCCGTTGTCGACGCCGAAGTTGTTGCCGCTATGATTGGTATAATGCCGCACAACGGTCATCTCGTCGCACTCGGGGAGCTCGGCAGGCTTGTCGCGGCATACATCTGAGGGCAGGGCGTGATGAGGAATGGCATTGTGGGGTAGGCTGTAGCCAATGCGTCCGGGATGGCTCAGCTCGAAAATCAAATGATCATATAACTTGTTGTTCATAATCTTCTCGTTTAAGAATTTACCAGTGCTGCCAGGGTGTCAATCTCTTCCTTGCTTCTTTGCTCGGTGACAGCTAACATCAGCGTGTGGTCATCGATCTTGATGCCGCCGAGAAATCCGGCTTCCAGCCATTTGGACTGCAACGCGTTGAGGTCACCATCGTATGTGACACAGAACTCATTGAGATATTCTTTATCCTTGAATGCGTCGGTGAAATGTCCGGTCTGCAACAGTTTGTCGTGTAGATAGTGGGCACCATCGCAACCGCTTTGGGCGGCCTCTCTGAGTCCATGCTTGCCCATGAGTGCCATGTACACGGTCACCCACAGTGCCATAAGGCTTTCGTTGGAGCAGATGTTTGAGGTAGCTCTCTGACGACGGATATGCTGCTCTCGGGCTTGCAGGGTGAGAACGAAGACGCGCTGCCCGTTGCCGTCGACCGTTTGACCGACGATTCTACCCGGCATCTTGCGCATATATTTTTCTGTGGTGCACATATAGCCGAGATAGGGACCGCCCCAGGCCATGGGCAAGCCCAGACTCTGTGCCTCTCCTACGGCGATGTCAGCTCCCCATTCTCCGGGGGACTTTAGCAGAGCCAGGTCGGCTGCTATGCTGTTGATGATCAGCAGTGACTTGTGCGCGTGGCAAGTATCGGCCACTCCGCTCAGATCTTCGACGATACCATAATAATTGGGTTGCTGCACGATCACACCGGCCACACCGCCCTGCTTGAGAGCCTCTTCCATGTGGCTGAAATCGGTGACACCTTCTTTTTGAGGAATTTCTTTGATGTCTATGCCATGGAAATGGGCGTAGGTGTCCAGCACTTTTCTTATCTTCGGGTCGATGGTTGCCGACACAAGGATGGTTTGTGCGTGGTGACCGATGGCACACGCCATCATTGCTGCTTCTGCCGTGGCTGTGGCTCCGTCATACATCGAAGCGTTGCTCACCTCCATGCTGGTGAGTCGCGCCATCATTGTCTGATACTCAAAGATATAGTGTAGAGTACCTTGAGAGATCTCAGCCTGGTAGGGCGTGTAACTGGTGAGGTATTCAGAGCGGCTGACGATCTGTGGGATGACGGAGGGGATGTAATGGTCATAGACACCGGCACCAGCGAAGCACGTGAGCTCGCGGTTGTCATTGGCGAGACGACTGAAATACCGACGCACCTCCACTTCGCTCTTTGCTTCCGGTATATCATAGTCGCCTTTGAGCCGGACAGGGTCAGGGACATCAGCATAGAGGTCGTCAATGGAGCTGACTCCTATGGCCTGCAACATTTCGTGGATGTCCTCAGGCGTTTGTGGGAAATATTTAAACATAGCTTAGATTTACTGAAATATCGGAAACAGAATGCCCAGCCCCGTTATGACTTGTCTCCCCCTTATTCTTGAAGGATGTGACGGCAATTATAGCGGATTGCCATTCTGTTTCCGAATGCAAGGTTATTGGTTTTTCTTGTTGTAGTCTTCTTCTGTCATGAGCTTTTGAAGCTCATCAGTGTCTGCTATGCTCACTTTGATAATCCAATTGTCGGTGGCATTCTGATTGATGAGCTCGGGGTGATCCTCCAGTGCTTCGTTGACTTCCACGACAGTACCGCTGATGGGAGCAATCAAGTCGCTGGCAGCTTTGACGCTCTCTACTGCACCAAAGACCTCGCCGGCGGTGATCTCGTCGTCAACTTCCGGCATATCGACATAGACGATATTGCCCAACTGCTTCTGAGCGTAGTCAGTGATGCCAATATAGCCGAACTCTCCCTCTACTCTTACATATTCGTGTGATTCACTGAAATAAGTCATAATAGGTGTGAATTAAATGGTTTATGTGTATGTTATTTGTGATAATGCTTGTCATAGAATTTCTTCTTGACGATGGTTCCCGGGAATGTTTTGCGCCGGATCTGAATCTCCACCCGGTCACCCAATTTAAGTGAGGAATCGACGAGTGCCACTGCGCAACTCTTGTCCACGGAAATGAGACGGTAGCCGGTGGTGACCACTCCTACGGGGTTGCCGTCCTTGAGCACGGTATAGCCGTGGCGGGGCACAGCCTTGTCGTCGAGTTCAATGCCGCGCAGCCGCTGGGCCACGCCGTTGGTCTTCTGATCAACGAGTGCTTCTTTGCCGATAAATTCAGGCTTATCCATCTTGCAGAACATGCTTAACCCAGCCATGACGGGTGAGATGTCCTTCGATAGCTCGTCGCCGTAGAGCGGCAGACCCACTTCGAAGCGAAGCGTGTCACGGCATCCTAGTCCACAGGGCACACAACGGTGGCTCGCCATGAGACGATCCCACTGCTTGACGATGAAGTCCGTGGAGCCGTAGATTTCAAAACCGTCCTCGCCGGTGTAGCCGGTGCGGCTGACGATGATTTCCTCGCCGTCTATTTCCAGTGTTTTGCAGGTGTAGAACACAAACTCGCTGCAAGGTATCTGCAGCACTTCCTCCATGACGGCCGATGACTCCGGACCTTGTATGGCGAGCTGTCCATAGTAGTCCGACTTGTTGTCGACGGTGACATCAAAGTCTTTGGCCTGCTCGCGCATCCATGCGTCGTCTTTGGCGATATTAGCGGCATTGATAACAATAAAGAAATGGTTGGGAGCCATCTTGTAGACAAGCAGGTCGTCGACAGTTCCGCCGTCGGGATAGAGCATCATGCCATAGTAGATCTTGTGGATCGGTGCATCGGTGACGTCGTTGGTGAAGATGTGGTTGACATATTTCTCTGCGTCAGGGCCTTTGACGATGACCTCACCCATGTGTGAGACATCAAAGACACCGCAATGCTGACGTACAGCATTGTGCTCATCTATAATAGATGTGTACTGGATGGGCATATCAAAGCCACCAAAGGGTTGAATGAGGGCACCTGCCTGGCAGTGCCGCTCATAGAGACATGTTCTCTTATTCATAGACATTTATGTAACAAGGTATATTTGTTGCAAAAATAATTGTTTAAACAATACACTCCAAGAAAATAGCCACTAAAGATAGTTAAAATAAAAAAATAGTTATCATAGGACTGTCACGATATTAAAATGTGGCAAGAGTAAGGTAGAAAATAAAACGGATTGTAAAGAATAGAGCTTCTTTACAATCCGTAGTGCATGTAATTTCCTGTAGGAGGGTCTTACTTCTTCTCTTTCTTCACTTTGTCGACATAAGCATCGATGACAGCTACGGCAGTGACGTTGACAACATCGCGCACACTGGCTTCGAAGTCGGTGAAGTGGATAGGTTTATTCAGACCCATCTGGATAGGGCCGATGATCTCCACGTCGGGATCAAGCGACTGCATGAGTTTGTAGCTACTGTTGGCGGAGCTCATGTTGGGGAATACAAGTGTGTTGACATCTTTACCCTTGAGACGGGTGAAAGGATACTTGGCATCGCGGAGCTCTTTGTCCAAAGCGAAGTTGACCTGCATCTCTCCATCGATGGCAAGGTCAGGATAGTCGTGCTGCATCATTTCCACGGTCTGATGCACCTTCTGTGGTGAACCGATTTCGTCGGTACCGAAGTTGGAGTAACTGATCATGGCCATCACGGGCTCATCGTTGAAGAAGCGGACAGTGTGAGCCGACAGACGGGCTACATCATAGAGTACATTTTGATCGGGATGACGGTTGATGAGCGTATCGGCGAGATAATAAACTCCCTTCTTGGTGTTGAGAATGTGCATCGTTGCGAAGGTGTTGTAGTTTTTGCGCACACCTACCACTTCTTTAGCCACCTTGATAGTGTTACTGTATTTGGTATAGAGGCCGGTGATGAATGCATCTGCATCGCCTTGCTCTACCATAGACATACCGAAATAGTTGCGCTCATACATTTTGTCGTAGGCCTCCTCAAAGGTGTATCCTTGTCTTGCGCGTTTCTCTGCGAGATGCTTGGCATAGGTAGCGCGGCGCCCCTGCTCCTTGTCGGCGCGCATATCGATGATTTCCACACCTGAGAGATCGAGTTTCAATCGGTTGGCAATGCGGGCCAAGCGGTCGGGATTTCCAAGAAGAATCGGATGGCAGATGCCCTCCTGCTGGGCTTGTACAGCAGCTTTCATCATCGTCGGATGACCACCTTCTGCAAAGACTACACGCTGAGGATGCATGGCTGCTGTGGCGTGGAGGGTGCGCGTGAGCTTGGTCTCCTGACCCAATAGCTGACGCAGATGATCTTTATATGACGACCAGTCCTTGATAGGCGTGCGGGCAACACCGCTCTCCACGGCAGCCTTTGCCACGGCGGCACTGACCTCTGTGATCAGACGGGGATCCACAGGCTTGGGAATGAAATACTTGGGTCCAAAGCTTAGATCATTGACATGATAGACCTCGTTGACGATATCAGGGATCGGCTGCTTGGCCAAATCGGCAATTGCGTTGACTGCGGCCATTTTCATCTCTTCATTGATAGCCTTGGCGTGTACATCAAGAGCACCGCGGAAGATATAGGGGAACCCGATGACATTATTGATTTGGTTGGGGTAGTCAGAGCGTCCGGTGGACATCAGCACGTCGGGGCGGCTTGCCATAGCATCTTCGTAACTGATCTCTGGCACTGGGTTAGCTAAGGCGAATACGATAGGCTTCTCGGCCATCGAGCGGATCATGTCCTTGGTAAGAATATTGCCTTTGGACAATCCGACAAAGACGTCGGCTCCCTTGATGGCTTCCTCAAGATTGTGGACATCGCGACGGTCGGTAGCAAAGAGCTTTTTCTGAGGGGTCAGATTAGGACGGTCAGAAGTGATGACACCCTTAGAGTCGAGCATGATGATGTTTTCTTTCTTCACGCCCAAAGCCACGTAGAGCTTGGTACAGCTGATAGCGGCAGCACCGGCACCGTTGACCACGAGACGCACCTTGGTGATGTCCTTTCCGGCTACCTCCAGTGCATTTTTCAGTCCAGCGGCGGAAATGATGGCAGTTCCATGCTGGTCATCATGCATCACTGGAATATCAAGATTTTTCTTCAAACGTTCCTCGATGTAGAAGCACTCAGGTGCCTTGATATCTTCGAGGTTGATACCACCGAAGGTAGGAGCGATACGCTCTACGGTCTCGCAGAATTTCTCAGGGTCTTTTTCGTTGACCTCTATGTCGAAGACATCGATACCGCCATAGATCTTGAAGAGCAATCCCTTTCCCTCCATCACTGGTTTTCCACTCATGGCTCCGATGTCTCCCAATCCAAGGACGGCGGTGCCGTTGGAGATGACGGCTACAAGGTTGCCCTTGTCTGTATATTTATAGACATCATCAGGATTTTTCTGTATCTGAAGGCACGGATAGGCGACGCCCGGAGAATAGGCTAAGCTCAAATCGGTTTGTGTGCGGTAAGGCTTAGTTGGCTTCACTTCGATTTTGCCCGGTCGTCCATTGGCATGGTAGGCGAGGGCTGCTTCCTCTGTAATCTTAACCATAAAAATGTTATTTTATTGATTTAAAAACTTTCTATCTCTTTTTATTTCTGTGCAAAGATAACAAAAACTGTTGAATTCAAAGAAGTTTTTCTTTTTTTTTGTATCTTTGCAGCGTAAATGACTTGTATTTCCTTATATGAATAAAACTGTCAGTCCAACAGAATACCGTCAGCAGTTGCGGCAACACATCATTGAAGCCGCCACTCATGAGTTTGAGAGTAAAGGGATCAAATCCGTCAAGATGGATGACATAGCCTGTTTATTGTCTGTGTCAAAGCGAACGGTATATGAGATTTTTGGAAATAAAGAGGATCTTCTTCTTGAATGTGTGAAGCACGATATGGACAACACGGATGCAGAGATGGAAACCTTTGCCCATATGCCGGGGCACAATGTCATCGACATTATGCTGCACTTTTATGAGATAAAAATGAGCAAAATGACAAGTACCAATCCTGTCTATTTAGTAGAATTGGACAAATATCCCCAAGTGCTCAAGCATTTTGAAGAAAGAAGAAAGAAAAGAGCCGTCAATTCTGCTTCGTTCTTCAGAAAAGGCATCAACCAAGGCTATTTCCGGCCGGAAGTGAATTATGAATTGATAGAAAGAATCGCCGACCTTACTATTCGGGAAGTGATGACTCAGCAACTCTACCTGCAATACGATCTTAAAGATGTGTTCAGCAATATCACCATGGTATTTATGCGCGGACTTTGCACTTCTAAGGGAATTGTAGAACTGGAAAAGTCAGCAGCGAAAAAATAATCAATCCATAGTTTCCTACATGCGTAAGAGCGCAATGCCACGATTGCTTGGGCAAGGTGGCATTACGCATAGAGGAGTGATAATTTTCACTTATCTTTGAATTGTCTTAGGGCAGAAAGGAGCTCCGCGTTTTCTTTCTTCGTGCCAATGGTTACGCGCAGACAGTCTTTGCAGAGCTTGATACGAGTACGGTTCCTGACTATGATGCCTCGCTCTACGAGATAGTCATAGATGGACTGGGCATCAGTCATCTTGGCCAGAAAGAAGTTGGCATCGGTAGGGTAGACGGTCAAACAGATGGGTAATTCACGGAAGGCTGCCATCAGTTTTGGACGCTCTTCAAGCAGCAATTTGACCCATTTCTCCACCTCTGTGCGATTCTTCAGTGCTTCTAATGCATGTTGCTGTGTGAGTAAGTTAACGTTGTAGGGATATTTGACTTTGTTGAAAAGCGTGATTATTTCTTCGTTGGCAAATGCCATTCCCAAACGTATGGCAGCACATCCCCATGCTTTACTCATAGTGTTGAGTACGATCAAATGGGGATATTTTGTCACACCGTGGCGAAAGAGTGGGGCAGAAGAGAAGTCGGAATAAGCTTCATCAATGACGACTATGCCATCAAATCGTTCCAAGACTGCTGTGATCTCCTGTGTCGACATGTTGTTGCCCGTAGGATTGTTGGGTGAGCAGATCCAGATCACTTTTGTGCGGTCGTCGCATGCAGCCAGCAATGCGTCTGCACTCATTTGGTAATGTTCGTCGAGCAACACGGGACGATACTCAATATCATTGATGTCGGCGCAGACCTTGTACATGCCGTAGGTAGGTTCAATAGCCACGACATTGTCGACTTGCGGACGGCAAAACACACGGTAGACAAGATCTATCGCCTCATCAGAGCCGTTGCCGAGAAAGATGTTGCAGGCTGGTACCTTTTTGATTTTAGAGAGCTCGCCCTTTACCTCCTGCTGAAGAGGATCTGGATAGCGATTGTAGGGGCTGTTGTACGGGTTCTCGTTGGCATCGAGGAAAACGTGAGCCTCGTGGCCTGAATACTCATTACGTGCAGAACTGTATGGAGCCAACTTGGCTATATTGGGTCTCACCAAGTCTTTTAGAGATCTTCTGTTCAACATAAATCCGGTTTAATAATAATTTGCAATTGAATTGAAAATGTCTCAACTTTAAAGTTCTACTTTATTAATGGAATTCATGGAATGAACGTTCTCTTCAAACTTATCTGTTTAGAGTGATTTCAATTCAAATTTTTTTCTGATTTTACTCTTGACATTGCATTCTCAGCCTCATTGCATTGGCGTGAGCTTCGAGTTGCTCGTTTTCAGCCATGCAGACGACGGCTTTGCCAATGCTGTCGATACCCTCCTTGGTGAGGTGCTGGAATGTAATCTTGCGCATGTAGCTGTCGAGATTCACACCGTTGTACGCCAAAGCATATTGATGGGTGGGAAGTGTGTGGTTGGTACCGCTGGCGTAGTCTCCAGCGCTTTCACAAGCCCATTTGCCAAGGAAGACGCTACCAGCGTTGATGACCTTTGCTGCCAAGGTATCGCTGTTGGTTGTGGCAAGGATCAGATGCTCAGGTGCATATGCATTGCTGAGCTCCATGGCTTCATCAAGATCGTGGACAAGCACCAACTTGGAATTATCCAAGGACTTGGCTGCGATTTCTTTTCTCGGAAGTCGCTCTAGCTGAATGGTAACCTGCTTTTTCACCTCGTTGAGCATCAGCTCAGAATCGGTGATGAGAAAAACCTGGGAGTCAATGCCATGTTCGGCCTGAGACAGCAGGTCGGCGGCGACAAACACCGGATTGCTTTCTTTGTCGGCTATGACACACACTTCACTTGGACCTGCTGGCATGTCAATAGCCACTTCGTGAAGACTCACTTGTTGTTTGGCGGCCATCACATATTGGTTGCCGGGACCAAAAATTTTATATACTTTGGGCACACTCTCTGTGCCATATGCCATGGCTCCAATAGCTTGTACGCCACCGGCTTTGTATATACGGCTGACACCTGCTATTTTGGCTGCCGCCAATATAGCAGGATTCACTTTTCCTTCTTTGTTGGGGGGAGTGCAGAGTACGATTTCCTTACACCCTGCAATCTTAGCTGGTGTAGCCAACATCAACACGGTAGAGAATAAGGGCGCGGTGCCGCCCGGAATGTATAATCCCACTTTTTGGATAGCGACACTCTTCTGCCAGCATTTCACGCCTTTGGAGGTCTCAAGCGAGACACCCTCAAATTGTTGAGCATGATGAAACTTAAAGATGTTGTCGTGAGCAAGTTTCAAGGAGTCAAGCAATTCGGGTGACACCAATGTTTGAGCTTCTTCAATCTCTTCTTCGCTGACTGCCAACGAGTTCAAAACCGCATGGTCAAACTTTTCCTCATAGCTCTTTACAGCCTCATCGCCTCGTTGTCTCACATCATCGAGTACGCTCTGCACTGTGGCATTCAACTGTGATACGTCTAAGTGGGGCCGCTTCACCAGTTCTGGCCACGTCACTTTTGAAGGATATTTAATAACATTCATGTCTCGACCTTTCTAATATTACAGAATTATCAGACTTTGTTCTGCATGATCAGATTCGCTCTGTAGAATCAGAACCTATAGAATCATTTTCTCAATAGGAGAAACCAGAATGCCCTGGGCACCCAATTCTTTCAACTTTCCGATGATTTCCCAAAAGCGAGCTTCATCCAATACTGTATGGATAGCACACCACTCGGGATCGGACAGAGGAATGATAGTAGGGCTCTTGATACCGGGGAGTACCTTGATAATGTCAGCCACCTTGTCTTTCGGTGCGTTCATCATCACATATTTCTTGTCGCGGGCAATCTGTACAGCTTCAAATCGGAAAAGCAACTCATTTAATATTTTGCGCTTTTCGTCGTCCATTTTCCAGTTGCCGATAAGCACAGCCTCGCTCTTCATGACCACTTCTACTTCTTTCAGATTGTTGTGAATGAGTGTGGAGCCTGAACTGACAATATCAAAGATAGCGTCTGCCAAACCGATGCCCGGGCTGATTTCTACAGAGCCGGTGATAACATGGATGTCAGCCTGGATATTGTTTTTATTCATGAATCGGCGAAGAATGCCTGGGTAAGAGGTGGCAATCTTCTTTCCGTTGAACCAAGAAATGCCTGTATAGTCAATGGTCTTGGGAATAGCCAGCGACAATCTGCACTTGGAGAAGCCCAACGGACGAATGATATGGGCATCTTCCTGACGCTCTTCAAACTCATTCTCTCCTACAACACCTATATCAGCCACACCACTTGCTACACTCTGTGGAATGTCGTCATCACGAAGGAAAAGAACCTCCAAGGGGAAATTGGTGCTCTGAACGAGAAGTGTCCGTTTACTTTCGCTGACTTTGATATCGGCTTCTTTCAGCAAATTCATAGTGTCCTCATAGAGGCGACCTTTTGACTGTACTGCTATTCTTAACATGCTGTTTCTACTATTTCGAATGTAATAATTCTAATTTTCCTAAAAATATTGTGCAAATTTAGCAATTTCCAAGCAAATGTGCAATAAAAATACTACTTTTGTGATGAAATTTATGACGACGGTAAGAAACATTTATATATATGCGTGTTGCCTGCTCGCTTTTCTGTCTGCTTGTCAGCAACAATCCAAGAAACCAGAGATGACGCCTTGGGGCACTACGATAGGAGAAGATTCTTTGCCAAAAGAGAATTCTCTTAGCTTGGATGATATACAGACGAATGGTGAGTTGATCATGCTCACGATCTCAGGACCGGAAACTTACTATGACTATCATGGTCATGGTATGGGTGCTCAATACCTCCTTTGTCAGAAGTTTGCTGACAAGTTAGGTGTTTCCTTGCGAGTGGAGATTTGCCAAGACACTACAGAACTTGTTCATCGAATGCAAAAAGGAGAGGGTGACCTTGCAGCCGTCTTGTTGCCCAAGAAGTGGAAAAATCTGTTGTATGCGGGGACAGCTGACCCGAAGTCTCATACTTCGTGGATTGTCAGAAAGGACGGAAAAGATTTGGCGCAGGCTCTCAATAACTGGTATCATCCCGGCATGATCGAAAAAATCAAACGCGAGGAGCAGTTCTTATTGTCAACAGCCAGCATCACTCGTCATGTCTATGCGCCGATGCTCAATCGTGCAGGTGGCGTCATTTCCCGATATGATCATCTATTCCAACAATATGCACCTTTGGCAAGATGGGACTGGCGTTTGTTAGCAGCCCAGTGCTATCAGGAATCAACCTTTGACCCAAAGGCGCATTCGTGGGCAGGTGCCTGTGGACTAATGCAGATTATGCCGTCTACGGCTGATCATGTAGGGCTACCGCGTGAAAACCTCTATGATCCCGAAGCTAACATCGCCTGTGCAGCTAAATACATTCAGGAACTCAGCGGATTCTTCAATGAGGTGCCAGCGTCAGAGCGAATCTATTTTGTGCTGGCCAGCTACAATGGCGGACATTTCCATGTGAGGGATGCCATGGCTCTGGCACATCGTGATGGTCGTGATCCGCGCCGTTGGGGAGACGTAGAACCCTATATCCTGAAACTGAGTTCACCGGCTTACTATACGCTTCCGATTGTGAAACATGGATATATGCGTGGATCAGAGACTGTCAATTATGTCCGCCGCATCCGTGAAAGATGGAATCAATACCGTGGTGTGGCCAAAGGAGGCTTCTCTTCGGGGGTCTCTACGGTACCGGAGCGTGCTAAGCGGAGATATAAATGGCATCTTTAGTAGAAATTTGAATTCTAGTTATCATCGTAAGCGTATTGGCATTCATGTATTGACACAAAAGCGACTTTGTCGCCCAGGCCAAGCTCATGGTATCATCATCCGCAATGGTAAGAAGATGATCAAACAATAATAGATAGTATCGGTATTGTATCTTTCTATAACCGTCATCGATACGATGTATACTTTCATAAATTAAGAAAAGGAGGGCGTACCGCTACGGTGCGCCCTCCTTATATTGGAAGCAGAAATCTTTATGCCTCTCTTTGCCCTACGATGTCATCAATCGTAGCCACGGTGTGACCATCGCGGTGACGGAACAGATTGAGTATGTCGCGGACAGAAGTCTCTTCCTGAACCTGCTCGTCGATATACTTATCAGCAAAGTTTACAGAGGCGCGGTCATGCTCATCTTCGGCAAGCTCGGCGAGCGCATGTATGAGCTCTGAGACATGCTTCTCGTGTTCCATTGTCTTCTCGAAGACTTCGCGCGGCTCCTTATAATCGTTGGGCACAGCCTCTATCGTACCAATCTTGACAGCACCGCCACGGTTGAGCACGAAATTGGCCATATCCATGGCATGCTGCTTCTCTTCGTCGCTTTGCTTAAACATCCAGTTGGCGAAGCCTTTCCAACCTTCTTTGCGGAACCAGAATGCCATCTCAAGATAGAGATTGGAAGAGTAGAGTTCAGCGGTAATCTGATCGCTGAAAGCCTTTTGCATTTTTGCGTTAATATCCATAATCTTTATGCCTTTAAAATTATTTTCTTATTGCAAAGCTACGCAATTATTGCTCATTATATCCTTGCTTTAAACTTTTTTATGATAAAAAATATTAGGGTCTGGTATATTGACAAGGAGTGGTGGGATAAGATAGTGAAAATAATCAGTGTATTGTGTTAACTCATAGGGCAGACGAGAAGTCTACATTCAAGATTTGCAGGCATATTTGAAAGTCTGTATTCACCGCTTTTTTATGGATTGTGCAGTTATATCGATATATTCTCTCAATTTCGCAGTGATTTCCTTAGTAGTATGTGCTTGCCGGGTTGGTGTACGATCGATCACGCGAGACTATTTACCCGATAACACGGAAATCGCGGCAGGGCTGTTCATGCCGATGGTATATTACAATACAGCTAAAATTGGTTGGCTTATGCTATCTGGTACCAAATTCTTCGTATCTTTGTGTAAACGAGACAAGAAATAGCGTTATGGTAGCAAGACTTCATCATGCAGAAAATGGTAGCGATACCTCAAAGAATAAGGAAAGGAAGATTATTCTCGCCTATGGTATCGCCATGGGAATGTTGGTTGGTACGGTAATATAACATCAAGGCAAAAAAGACTGGCAAATTTAGATTGTCTATTTTTCGCTTTCAATGATTTTCATTACCTTTGCAGCAAACTTTTATAGACAAAAATATTCATCACTTGAAACCAAAATAGAAAACATGATATTGGAAAACATCGTTTGACTCAACTTTGGAGAATTCGGCATCGTGGTAGAGTATTATCATCAAACCAAAGGCTTTGTTCCCGTATCATTACTCAGATGCTGACATTCAGAAAGTTGCCGACCTGTTCAAAGGCACGGGATTCGACGTGGGGATAAGAAATTAACAATAATATTGAAAAATATCAATTCAAGGAGAGATATTCATTGAAAGAAAAACAAAATACAAGCAAATGGGGGGCGTCATTGAGAGCTGCTTTCCCCTATACGATTCCCATCTTCGCAGGTTACTGGTTTCTCGGCCTCACCTACGGCATACTGATGAACGTATCGGGATTTTCGTTTGTCTGGCCCATGGTCATGGCAGCAGTCATCTACAGCGGCAGCGTAGAATTTGTGGCAGTGAAAGTACTTCTCTCTTCCTTTCATCCGCTGCAGGCTTTCGTCATGGCGTTTATGATAGGAGCCCGCCATCTGTTCTACGGCATCACCATGCTCGACCGGTTCAAGCACAAAGGTTGGAAGAAACCGCTGCTCATCTATTTCATGAGTGATGAGACGTTCTCCGTCAACTACACAGCGAAGATCCCGAAAGACGTTGACGAGGGGTGGTTCATGCTTTGGATCACGCTGCTCGACTTCCTCTATTGGTTGACCGGTGCTACGTTAGGGGGAATATTCGGAAACTTGATCACGTTCTCAACAAAAGGTCTCGACTTCGTCATGACCGCCATGTTTGTCGTTATCTTTGTGGAGCAATGGCTGAAGGACAGTAGTCATGTGAGTGCCATCCTTGGTATCGTCTTGTCCGTGATAAGTCTGCTGTTGTTCGGTTCCGACCACTTTGTCATTCCTGCCATGATGCTCATGCTATTAGTCCTCCTTACGCTACGCCCCAGGTTGGCGAAGGCGGCCGACAAAGAATCTGATGTTATGTCGGATCACAGAGATTCAAAAACACATTTATCAGAGAGGAAGGAGGACCAGGCATGACACTGACACAACAAATCATCACCGTTGTCTGCATGGCGCTTGCCGTGATGACGACCCGTTTCCTGCCCTTCGCATTGTTTCAAGGCCGTAAGACTCCAAAGGTGATACAATATCTTGGGACCGTTCTTCCAGCGGCCGTGTTCGGACTGTTGGTGGTGTATTGCTTGAAGAACGTCGATGTCACATCAGGCAATCACGGCCTTCCGGAACTGATAGCCATTACTGCCACAGTACTGCTGCACGTCTGGCGTCGTCAGATGATGCTGTCGATAGCCGGCGGAACCATCATCTATATGATTCTGGTGCAGACCGTGTTTGCCTGAGACTTGATTATGAGAATCTTCCTCTGGTCGCCTTGGCTATCCTTACCAGCGAGAGCATGATGGGAACTTCAGTAAGCACACCGACGGTGGTGGCGAGGGCCGCACCGCTCTGAAGGCCAAAGAGACTGATAGCTACTGCCACGGCAAGTTCGAAGAAGTTGGACGCTCCTATCATTCCTGCCGGCGCGGCAATGTCGTAAGGCAGATGCCACGCCTTGCCCCAACCATAGGCGATGGCAAAGATGAAGTAGGTCTGGAGGATGAGTGGCACGGCAATGAGTACGATATGGAGCGGATTACGGAGGATGGTCTCACCCTGGAACGAAAAGAGTATGACGAGCGTGAGCAGCAGGCCGGCAGTGGTATAGCGGTCGAACTTATGTACGAACACCTGCTCGAAATACGCTTTCCCTTTCCGCTTGACAACGGTCGTGCGCGTAATGATACCTGCAATAAGCGGAAGGACCACAAAGAGCACGACGCTCAGCAGCAATGTGTCGTAGGGGATCTGCACACCGCTCACTCCTAAAAGAAGTGCTACGATGGGTGCAAAGGCTACGAGAATGATGAGGTCGTTGACCGCCACCTGTACGAGCGTGTAGGCGGGGTTGCCGCCGGAGAGGTAGCTCCAGATGAACACCATCGCCGTGCAGGGAGCAGCACCTAAGAGCACCGCACCAGCCAGATATTGGTATGCCAAACCAGTGGGAATCCACTTCTGGAATACAATAAAAAGGAAGAACCACGCGATGGCAAACATCGTGAACGGCTTGATGAGCCAGTTGACCACACACGTCACAAGCAGGCCTTTCGGGTGCTTGGCTACGTTCTTCACACTTTGGAAGTCGACCTTCATCATCATCGGGTAGATCATCACCCAGATAAGGATCGCCACGGGAATACTCACGTGGGCATACTCAAACCGCGAGAGCATCTGTGGGATGACGGGCAGAAACTTGCCCACCACAATGCCAGCAACAATACATAACAGTACCCATAAAGTTAGGTACTTGTCAAAGAATCCTATTTTTCTTTCTTCCATGATTATTTGTAGTAAATAATAAAGTTTGTATTATTACGAACATATAACCTTTTAATTAAGGCGTACATTCTATGGTCCGCCCTACAAGATTACTTGGTAGCTTCACAACCGCAGTGGCCGCTCTTGATTTCTTTTGAGAAGAAATTGCAGAACAGTTCATGTGCATACTGCCAGTTGTCGCGGTTGATGCAATATCTCACCTTTGGGGCTTCAATGGTGCCTTGTATGAGTCCGGCATCTTTGAGCTCCTTCAGATGCTGGCTCACGGTTGCCTTGGCGATGGGCAGCTCATCGTGAATGTCACCGAAATAGCACTCCTGCCTGCTGGCGAGGAAGGTGAGGATCTGAATCCTGGCGGGGTGAGCCAACGCTTTGGCGAAGCGGGCTATCTGCTCAGCCTTGAGGCTATAATCTTTCTTGGTATCCATGGTCGTCTAAATAAGTATGATGGAAATTGGTAAAAGTCTCAATGATACGGTCTCTCACTTTCCGGAACACAGAGAGTTGCTCTTCGGTGGAGCCTGTTGCTAACGAGGGATCGGGAAAACTGATATGCATCTGCCGCTTTACCTTTCCGGTGAATACAGGACACGCCTCGCGGGCATGGTCACAGACTGTGATGACGGCATCCCACGTATCGTTGAGATAGTCCTTGACATTGTGCGGCTGCAAATCAGTAATCGGCATGCCGGCCTCCTTCATCACTTCAATGGCCAAAGGATGAACTTGCGGGGCAGGATAAGTGCCGGCCGACCTTACGCAGAGCTCGGCATCCAAATGTTGCAGGCAAGCTTGCGCCATCTTGCTCCGGCAACTGTTTCCTGTACAGAGAATCAATACCTTCTTCATATTGTTCGCAAAGATACGAATAATATCAAGAAAAGAATCATGCTTCTCATTCATTTAAATATATTTTACATTCCACGACTTATGCGTAACTATTCAGCGGATTCCCATCGTTGGGGCGGGGTTTATCCCTGCCCTATTGTGTCATCCGTTGGATTTCCGCACATCAATGATTTTTGATTTCATTTGCGGGGTTAGGACGGGGATAAACCCCGTCCCTACGGTGGGGAAATCAATACCATCACCGCTAACTTCTCCTAACCAATGCGTCTGTTTTCAAGGTTTTTCTTGCTGTGATGCAAGCCTGAGGTACGAAGGCTGTTTCTTCTCGGCTCATTTCCACCCCAACAGTTTTCCTACGATAGTGGCGAAGCGTAGTGCTCCTTTGGGTACGAAGGTCATCATCTGATCCCACATCGGTTCGGGCAACTGATGGTAAGCGGCATCGCGGAAGATATTAGGTATCTTCCGCGCTTTGTTTTCTTTCCCAGTCTCTATCAACGTCACGAAGTTGGGATTGACGAGCACGCCCAGGCCTATAGCCACGAAATCAGCCATGTGACTGTTGTAAGCCTCCAACGCCATGTCCGGGGTACGTAGTCCACCAACGCCTATCAGTGCCACACCCCGGCCTTCGAGCCGCTCCTTCGCCAGTTGCAGACGTGGCACTCCGGTACCGGCACCACGGCGAGCCTTGTTGTAAAAACCATGAAGCGACATGTGGATATATTGTACGCCTTTGTCTGCCAAGGCATCGATGAGGGTAAGGGTGTCGTCCATGGTCAGTCCGTTCTCGCCGGGCTCCTCCGGTGTGAGACGGTAACCGATGATGAAATCGGGACGGTTCATCCGTTTCCTCACCTCCATGACAGCGTCAGTGACAGCCAGTGGCAGTCGCATCCGCTTCTCAAGGGTCCCGCCCCAGTCGTCGGTGCGTCTGTTGGTCTTGGCAGAGAAGAACTGTTGGAGCAGATAGCCGTTGGCGCCGTGCAGCTCGATGCCGTCGAAGCCGGCACGGATAGCGAGCTCGGTGGCATAGGCGAAGTCGTGGATAACCTTCTGTATGCCTTCTTCTGTCAGAGCCTCTGTCTTCACTTTCAGTTTCGTACCCAAGGTATCTATCTCCTGGTCGTCGAGGAGGCTTGGTGCAAAGGCAACACCACCGTTGAGCGTGGTAAGTGCTGCTGCACCACCGTGTTGTAGCTGTGCAATGGCCAGCGCACCCTCACGCTTCATCACTGCTGCTCGTTTGGCCATACTGTCCTCGTCTACGTCGCGGTAGGCAGCAGGCTGCCCGGTGAAGGCGATACCCTCCCGGCTCACTGCCATGGCAGCGCTGATGAACAGTCCAAAGCCGTGGGCGCGGGCTTTCAGATAGGCGAGTTCTGCCGAAGTGGCATGCCCATCACTATCTGCCGACCAATGGGTGAGTGGTGCTATGGCCAGACGGTTTTTGGCGGTGGTACCGTTATTAAATGTGTATGCCTCAAAGAGTGGCTTGAATTTTTCTTTCATTTCTTTATTCTTGTGCTGTTATCAAGGGGATAATATAGACTAAGAGAATCTGCATGACGTTGCCGAGGCTCAAACAATAAAACAACAAAACCTCATTTATACATCGTTGAGATGTATTCAATGAGGTCTTGTTAGTGTCAAATGGAGGCTTACTTCTGCGCAGGTTCCCATTTGCAGCGGACAGGTGAAACGATAGCTCCCTCTGCTTTAAGCTCTTTCATAGCTTTATCTACTTCCTTGCGGTCAAGGCCGGAGAGTTCTGCTATCTTTCCTGCGTTGAGCGGCGTGCCAGCCTGCTTCATGGTCTCCAATACTGTGTCTTTTGTTGCCATAATAATGTCTCCTATTTCAAAATGTTGTGTGTATTTGCCCGCAAAGATACAAAATTAGTTTTAACGGCATATATAATACCTCATATTTCTTGTATGGATTTAGTTTTCCTTGCATTCTACAGTAAGCGTCCAAAAATGACGTATTGCTTAAAGCCTTAAAATCTGTTACTTTTGTCCTCGACTTAAATTCATACAATTTATGGAGAGAACATCAGATTTTGAACAGCTGCTCTTCCTATATAAGACGG
>NZ_VUNG01000039.1 GCF_009695775.1 Hallella mizrahii
TCCGGTGGTCAACTTTTCCTTACAACAACAAAGGTAAAAATTAACCATGAAACTAAAGGTATAAACCTTTAAAATATTCACACTGCAAAGATAAAGTAGGGGCGGGGGTTATCCCCGCCCTAACCCCCTTGCCGGTAATCATTCTCCCCCCGTGCCATCTGTTTATATATCTTTTGCGGGGTTAGGGCGGGGTTAAACCCCGCCCCTACGTTCTTCACCGCCTGCCGCACCGTTAACGGGGTAATACCACCCTAGCGCTATGCACTATCTTTCGGCCGCAGAATTTTATGCCCAAGGGGCAATTTTACGCGTTAGCGATTTTCGTCATGGGCAGGCTTGACACCAAAGGTGTGGGGCTAAAACTATGGGGTAGGCGGCGAGCTTGCTCGCAAGACTACCCCATAGCTTTAGACCCATTGCTCCTTGGGGAGCATAAGCATGACCATGATTTTCTTTTCTCTTTTCCGTTTGAAAATGTCAAAGCGATAATGGCAGCATAAAGATTTATATTTCCTCTCACTATGATTCCACGGAAAATATCCAGTGCGTCACGGGTAGAGATCTCTGTGTTCTCTGTGTGAGAATATTACAGACAAGGGGGTTAGGGCGGGGATGAACCCCGCCCCTACATTCTCACCGCACCATTAACAGAGCAATACCATAAACACGATGTTAATGTCATCCACCGTATGGGCGGGGTGTATCCCCGCCCTAACCCCCTTGTCGGTAATTATTTCATTCCCCCCTGCCGCATATTTTTGATATGTTTTGCGGGGTTAGGGCGGGGATGAACCCCGCCCCTACGTTCTCACCGCCTGCCGCACCGTTAACGGGGTAATACCACCCAACCCCGCCCTACGCAGTTGCGAGGCAGATGGTGATTGTTGGGAAAACTGACAAAAAAAAGGTCCTGAGAAGACGATTCTCGTCAACAAACGTCCAGTCGCCCGTGATTTCGCGATTTTCGTGCGATTTTCTTAAGCCACTGATGCACAGCAAGATACGCAAAACACTTAGTTTGCGTACCAACAAAAAAGGTGCTTTGACATTGTCAAAGCACCTTTTTTCGTGATCATCTCAGTGGTTTTATGCTGTCATCTCAGTTGTTTCATCAAGTCATCTCAGTTGTTTCATCAAGTCATCTCAGTGAGATGACACGAAGAAACAACCGAGATGACCACGCCACCGGTACTTTTTCCCCTTCCAAGGCTTGTTTTTGTCTATTCCTAACCTTGTTTTTTTTCTAGAACGCACAATAATTCCAACACACTTTTGTCAAATAATAATTATTGTTACACCTGACTTCATCACATCTTTGGTTGGATGAAGTGTCATCATTGATTATCAGTTAGTTATAAGCTTATTTCTGCAATTGATGGTGACGCAATTACGAATTATGGAATGATACCCCTCCTTAACAGCCCGGCAGACAGTCAATGTCTTTGTCCTGACTCATATTGCCTTGCCATCTCCAGATGATACGAAAAAAGAAAATCATGTACAGGCTCCTGCTTTCGTCATTGGGACACCCAAGTTCCAAGATTGGTGACTATATCGACCCACTCATATGTTTTGCGGGGTTAGGGCGGGGATAAACCCCGCCCCTACGGTGGATGACATTAACATCGTTTTTATGGTATTGCCCTGTTAACGGTGCGGTGGGGCCGTAGGGGCGGGGTTCATCCCCGCCCTAACCCCCTTGTCTGTAATATTCTCACACAGAGAACACAGAGATCTCTACCCGTGACGCACTGGATATTTTCCGTGGAATCATAGTGAGAGAAAATATAAATCTTTATGCTGTCATTATCGCTTTGGCATTTTCAAACGGAAAAGAGAAAAGAAAATCATGGTCATGCTTATGCTCCCCAAGGAGCAATGGGTCTAAAGCTATGGGGTAGTCTTGCGAGCAAGCTCGCCGCCTACCCCATAGCTTTAGCCCCACACCTTTGGTGTCAAGCATGCCCATGACGAAAATCGCTAACGCGTAAAATTGCCCCTTGGGCATAAAATCCTGCGGCCGAAAGATAGTCCATAGCGTCTTGAAAGTCTGCTATGCTGCTTGTGTTCTGTTGGGCGGTATCATATTTTATGCGCTCTGCGCAATTTTACGCGATAGCGATTTTCGTCACGGGCAGGCTTTGTCCCTTTGTAGGGGGTGGTGCTGAGGTGACGGGGGCAGCCGACGAGCTTGCTCGTAAGGCTGTCCCCCATCACCTCAGCACCATAGCTCCATGGGGAGCTAAAGTCTGTACGCGACTATTTTCCAAAAACTTATTCTCGATTCAGGATGACGCATTGACGAAGTCAGGAAATAATAATTATTGTTACAGCTTGAGCGTCGACTTCTTCAACGCATTGTCGCTGCTGTTGGGTCCCACCATGATGTCGTAGTCGCCCGCGTCGAGGATATCGCGTCCGTTGCCGTCCTTATACTTCAGCATGTCGGATGTGACCGTGAAGTCGATGCGCCGGCTCTCACCGGCCTTGAGATGCACACGGCGGAAGCCTTTGAGCTCCTTCACCGGACGTGCGATCTGTGCGGCAGGATGGTGGATATAAAGTTGTACCACCTCATCGCCGTCACGCTTGCCAGTGTTGGTCACCGTCACGGAAGCCGTCACGCTGCCATCGCGGGCAATGCGGTCAGCACTCAGCTCCACGTCGCCGTAGCTGAAGGTGGTGTAGCTCAATCCATAGCCAAAGGGATAGAGCGGGTCGTTGCGCACGTCGATATAGTTGCTCTGAAACTTATAGTATTTCTTCGCGCCCTCAGCCACGGGGCGTCCCGTGCGGAGATGGTTGTAATAAAGCGGTATCTGGCCCATACACTGCGGCAAGGTCGTCACGAGTCGCCCCGTGGGCACCTTATCACCAAAGAGCACGTCGCAGATGGCATCAGCGGCCTCCGAACCACCAAACCATACATTGAGGATGGCCTGGCAGTGCTCGCTCTCCCATTTCAGAATCGTAGGACGGCCCGAGAAGTTCAGCAGCACGACGGGCTTGCCCATGGCGCAGAGCTGACGCAAGAGCCGCATCTGGGCATCCGGCAGATTGAGGTCGGCGCGTGAGGAGCTCTCGCCGCTCATCTCGGTCATCTCTCCCATGGCACAGACGATGACGTCGGCCTGACGAGCGGCTGCCAAGGCTTCCTGCTCAGCCAGCCTGCTGTCCACACGCGGGATGGGACGGCCGAAGGAGCAGTTGGCTTGTGTGGCCGAGTCGTCGTAGATGTTGCAGCCCTGGGCATAGACCACCCGGGCCTTGCCGGCAACAGCACGCTCCATGGCTTCTTTCAATGTGGCGTAGAGCTCGGGCTTGTCGGCTGTCGACCAACTGCCGACCATGTTCGACCGGTCATTGGCGAGCGGGCCGATGAGGGCGATGGTACCCTCACGCTTGAGTGGAAGGATGTCTCCCTCGTTTTTCAACAGCACGAAGGTCTCGGCTGCCATGTCGCGGGCGAGCGAACGGTGCTCGGGGGTGTAGAGCGCTGTCTTAGCCCGCTTGCTATTGAGGAAACGGTAAGGATTCTGAAAGAGCCCTAATTTGTATTTTGCCTCCAACACGCGGCGGCAAGCCTGGTCGACATCTGCCTCGCTGACTTTTCCTTCCTTCACGAGTTGCAGCAGATGGGTGCTGTAAGCATTGGAGCACATGTCCATGTCGGTGCCTGCCTTCAGTGCCTCTGCCGAGCAGGTGGCGAGATCGCCCATGCCGTGAACGACCATCTCGCTGATCGAACCGTAGTCGGTCACCAGGAAGCCGTCGAAGCCCCACTGCCGGCGCAGCACGTCGTTGAGGAGCCAGGGGTTGGCGGTGGCGGGGATGCCGTCGACAAGATTGAAGGAAGACATCACCGAACCGACCCCCGCACGCACAGCCGCCTCGTAGGGCGGGAAGTACTGGTTGTACATTCTGACGTGGCTCATATCCACGGTGTTGTAATCTCGTCCGGCCTCCACGGCACCGTAGAGCGCGTAGTGCTTCAGACAGGCCATGGCGTTCTCGGGTCCATAGTTGCCCTGAAGTCCCTCAACCATCACCTTGGCGATGGCACTGCCAAGAAACGGATCCTCACCGGAGCCTTCAGCGATGCGGCCCCACCGCGGATCGAGGGCGATGTCGACCATCGGGCTGTAGACCCAGTCGATGCCTTGAGAGGTGCACTCACGGGCAGCCATCTCCGCACCACGGCGGATCGCGGTGGTGTCCCAGCTGCACGCCTGTGCCAAGGGAATGGGCAGCACGGTCTGGAAGCCATGGATGACATCAAAACCGAAAAGCAGGGGGATGCCCAGGCGGCTCTTCTTCACGGCGATCTGCTGCAAGGCTTTGATCTTCACCGGATCGCGCAGGCTCAACACAGCGCCCAGCTTGCCCTCAGCCGTCAGCCGCGCCAGCGGACTGTCCATCTCCTTGCCGGTGACGATGTCTCCGCCCGGCAGAAGGTTGAGCTGTCCGATCTTCTCCTCCAGCGTCATGCGGCTCATGAGCTGGGAAACAAAGGTGTCCATGGCATTGTCGGCTCTGCCGGCCAGCGCCACGGCACAAAGAAAGAAAGCAACGAATAGTTTTCTCATATGAATAAGGTATGTTACTTCAAGATAAACGATCTTTTCAACACAATATTGTCTGAGGCATTGCCCACAAGTGCCGTAAATTCGCCTTGCGTGCCTTGGCGACGGCATTGGCGATGAGTTGTTGGCGCGAGCGGCTGTCCGTCAGATCCTGCCCGGTCGTCACACCATTATAGGCGAAGACAAAGCGCTTCAGGCGACTTTTCATGTCTACACCGGGGAAAATTCCGCAAATGACAAAACTCTGAGGAACTTATTGTTCCTCAGAGACTTATTAAAAAGATTAACAACAAACTATGCACTTAGTTGCGGAATTAAGGTTTATGCTTTCATCATCTCCACGTCTCTTGCGAGCTTCACCTTCGGGTCTTCCATGAACCGCCAGTAGGCGACAGGCATGACGGTGAGGATGAAGAACATCGTAAAGATGGTACCGAGGAAGATGACGGCGGCCATAGGCATCCACAGCGAACTGCCGCCTAAGAGCATCGGCACCACGCCCACCGAGGCACAAGCCGAAGTGAGGAAGATTGGGCGCATGCGCTCCTTCGCAGCTTCAAGGATACTGTCATGCATCGACATATTCTTCGTATTGTAGAGCTCGTGGGCATAGTCGAAGAGGATGATACCGTTTCGTACAAGCACACCCATGAGCGACACGAAGCCAAGGATACACGTCAGACTCACATCAATGCCTGTCATCCAGATGCCCACCGAGGCACCGAAGATACAGAGCGCCAGACTTCCGAGCATGATGAACGACTCACGCACATTGCGGAAATGCCATATCAAGACAAAGAAGATGATGCACACGGCAATGATCAGCGCCGCGACAATATTCGGGATCTGCTCCGTATCCGTCTCATACTGACCGCCATAGCTCACCTGTACGCCTTCGGGGAGATGCATCGACGCCACTTCCTTCATGATCGATGCGTTCATGTGCTCCACATTGTATTGCGGATCTACCTCCGCCACAACCGATATTGTACGCAGACCATTGCGGTGCACGATCTGCCCATATTCCATTTTATTCTCCACCGTCGCTATCTCACGAAGCGGTACGGAGCGGAGCCCGCCGAGCACAGGCATCTGCTCGTTGAGCAAGTCGTTGACCGACGACGAATCGCTATGCAGCGATTTGATGACGGTCTTCACACTGAAGTCGCCGTCCCACATCTGTGCCACGGGGAGACCGGAGGAATAGCGCAGGGCAAGGTTCATCTGTACATAAGCATTCGTCAGTCCGAGCCGGTCGGCAGCATCCTCATTGAGCTTGATGCGCGTCGTAGCCAACGGCTCACGCCAGTCGGTACGCACGAGCTCCAGACCGTCCCGAAGACGCAGCCTATGCTCGATACTGTCTGCTGCCGTGTTCAGTGCCGTGAAATCGTCGCCCGTGATACGCACCTCTATCGGGTTCTCTTCCTTACTGTAAGAAAGATGCTTGATCTTCACGATACCCTCCGGGAAATAGTTTGTGAAGCGTTTCTTGCACTCCGCCACAATCTTCTCCGTGGCGTCATTGCTCTTGGTATTGACAATGAACTGTGCGAAGTTATCTCCCGGGATCTGCGGTGCGTAAGTCGTCTGGAATCGGGGCGAGGACATGCCATGGAAGTTGGCCACCGACACCACACCCGGGATGCGCCGGATCATGTGCTCCAACGAGTCGGTGAGCACATTCGTACCCTTCACCGTGGTACCCGTAGGCATGAACACCTCCACGGCGAACTGGTCACGCTGGGCGATAGGCATGAGCTTCTGAGGCAACAGGGCAAAGACGAGGCATCCGATGACGATGCTCGCAATCCCTGCGCCCAAGGTCACCCGCCAGTGGGCAAAGCATTTCTCGATGGCTTTGTTATAGAAGCGCTGCATGACATCGAGGAGGTTGAAGGCTTTCTTGCCGTTCACCGTCACCCCCGTCTCGATAGGCTTGCGGATCGCAAAATACATCAGGATAGGCAGCAGTGTCTGCGCGATGATCATACTCACGAAGAGCACGATAGAAATAGCCCACGGGAACATCTTCAGGAAGTCGTGCATCACACCCGTCATCGTGATGAGGAACGGGAAGAAGGTGATAGAGATACACAGCGTCGCCGAGAAGATACTCTTGAGGAAGTGGTTCGTCGCCTCTACGGCCGCCGCCCATCGGTGCATGCCCGCGGCGAGGTTGTTGACATAACCGTCGATAATCACGATAGAATCGTCGACAATCATTCCCAATGTCATGATGAGCGCCGCAAGGGTCACGGTGTTCAGCTCCAAGTCGAAGATATAGAACAGTCCGAGGGAGATGAAAATCGTTATCGGCATAGTGGCTGCTGCTACGGCTGCCACCTGCCGCGGCATGATGAGCACAACGACAAGCAACACGGAGCAGATAGCGATGAGCAGCTCACGCAGGAAGTCATAGATAGAATCGTCTACAACTTGCTTCTGATCGGTGATCTTACTGATATGTACGTCTGCCGGCAGGTCTGCCTTGATATGCTCGAGCTTCTTGTTGATCGCCGATCCCATCGTAGAGATATTCGTGCCCTCCTTGTTGGTCACGGAGAGCAGCAACGCCTTCGTACCGTTCACGGTGACATACTTCGTCAGGTCAGGGTATTCAATCTTCACCGTGGCTACATCCTTCAGGCGCACGGTCTTTCCGCGCGGGTCGGTGTAGATGACCGCATTCTCTACATCGTAGATGGTGTTCAGACTCTCATCGACATGGATCGGACTGCGATAGAACCGGTTGCCCACATTGCCGCCCGTACTCGTGAAACCCTTTCCTGCCAGTTCCTGCGCCACAGCAATATAAGAGATGCCATACTTAGACAGACGCGTGGCATCGAGGTAGATATCGATTTGCGGGTTCTGCTCTCCTGTGAGACTCATCTTTCCTACAGAGGGTATCATGCGGAGCGAATCCTGCATGATCATCATATAGCGCCACAGCTCACGGTAGGTCTTGTCCTTACTCTCCAAGGAGATAAGCTCCGAAGAAACGTCGCCGAAGTCGTCCTGCACGCGCACGGCAAGCACGCCTACTGGAAGACTGGAACTCTTGAAGGTCTGCACACCATGTTTGAACTTCGACCAGAACTCATCCTTGTCCTCGATGTTCTCATTGAGTTCCACAACAATGATCGACATACCATCGCGCGAATAGCTCACGGTCTTCTCCTTCAACACCTCTTTATAAGAGAAGATGTAACGCTCCAATGGCTTCGTCACCTGTTGCTCCACTTCCTCCGAGGTCGCACCCGGATAGACCGCTGCTACGATGCCCTCGCGCACGGTGTAATCGGGGAACTCATTCTTATTGATATTCACCAGTCCATAAACGCCGAGTGCCACAAGGCACGTCACCAACAGAATGACGATCTGCCGGTAATACAAGCATATCTCCTGGAATGATCTGTGTTTCTTCTGCATACTCGATACCTTCTACCTAATCGGCAACAACATCTACTTGATAATCTCACACCGTGTACCTTCCGATACCTTCTGCTGACCTTCTACGATGAGCTGGTCGCCGGGCTCCAGACCACCGTTCACACGTATGCCCTGGGAGGTATCGTCGAGGAAGTTGATATATCGTTTTGTAGCCCGTCCGTTCTTCACGATCCACACAAACATCCTGTTGTCGGGGTTGATCTGTACCACCTTGGCCGGCACGAAGACGCTCATCTGTCCCCGGGAGAAACGAGAGTAGACCTGGCAGATCATACCTGGCAAGAGCTTATGGTCGGGATTGTTGACGAGCAGTTTGACATCATACGTACGGCTCAAGGGGTCTGCAGTGACACCTTTCTCTATCACCTTGCCATAGAATGTAGCGCTCCCAATGGCATCGCAGCATATCATCATCTCCTCGCCACGCTGCATCTGGTTCACCTCGTCCTCCGGCACGGAGATAGAAATCTTCACCCGGTCGATATGCACGAGCTTTGCCACCATCACACCCGGCAGCACATTCTGCCCCACGTCGGCAGCCTTCTCTGAGATATATCCACTGACCGGCGCCGTCAGACGGGTATCGCCTGTACCTTTGCGGGCTATCGTCTCCAAGGCTGCTGCCGAAGCCACAGCCTCACGCGCCTCAGCAAGCGCCGTCTGGGCCTGTACCCATTTGGAATCGGAGATGACGCCCGACTGATGCAACCCTTTCGAGCGTTTATAGGTATCCAGCGCCTGACGATAAGCCTGACGAGCCTGCTGGGTCACGGCATGCGCCGACTGCAAGGCACCGGTCTGACCTGTGGCATTGATCGTAGCCACAAGCTGTCCGCGACTCACCATCTGACCCTGATCCACAGCCATCGTCTGCACAGTACCCGCCACGGGGAAGCTCAGGCTCACGCCACTCTCCTCCTCTACAGTGCCACTGTAGGCATTCTCACCGTTGACCTGAACGGCACCTATCTCCTGTACTTTCACTCTCACGGGTTTCTGGACGGAACTCGCCTGTTTGCCTCCACAACTACTCAGCACCACAAGTAGTGTCGTCAAGAAAGAATAGCCTATTCTTCTCATAATATAATAAAAATGGTGTGATTTCATGTTTATTTTTGCAAAGCTACTAAAATTTAATGAGGAATTGCCAATTATTATGCTAAATTTATATTAATTTTATTACGCCTCAACTTATAGTTTTTTAACAAAGCTTGCCTCCCAATGCCCAACTGAACGTAGAGAAAGACGGACAGCTCAGCACGTCCATTCGTATCTTTGCCCTCATCCGTCTCGGCATCAACGACAGTTCCAAGATCGCAGAGTTCCTGCACTATAGCGTCAACACCATATATAATTATCGCGCGCGCGTGAAGAAGGGAGCTAAAGGCGATAAGGATGACTTTGAGGAAAAGGTAAAGATGATCGGTATAAATGTTAAAAATGCAACGAATTGATATTTTTACACTCAAAACGTTTGCAGTTTAAAGGAAAACTTGTATCTTTGCACCCGAAATATAAAAACAACAAGAAAGATGAAGAATCACGTATCTGCATATTGGTGGTGGCGTAGCTCAAGATCTAAAAAGTCGTGAGTCGAGAAGCCGTGTGGGTACTACATCCAACAAAATACAAAAGGCCTGTCGTTCTTACGACAGGCCTTTTTTAATGTTGATGGATAGGGAAAAGCAACAAAGATAAACAAGAAATATAACAATTAAAAAATATACGCTTATGGATATCAAGGCTATTTTCAACCGTCTCCTCAACCATGAGGAGCTGCAACGTGAAGAGACAAAGGAACTGCTCATCGCCATCACGCACGGTGAGCTCAACGACGCAGAGATCGCTGCCCTGCTGACCGCCATACAGATGCGCGGCATCAGCGTGGAGGAGCTCTTAGGTTTCCGCGACGGCATCCTCGCCACGGGCGTGCCCGTACCCTTGGACTGTGACCGCTACATCGACGTGGTGGGTACCGGCGGCGATCGCAAGAACACGTTCAACATCTCCACGACAGCCTGCTTCGTCATCGCCGGTGCCGGTTACAAAGTGGCCAAACACGGCAACTATGCCGCCACAAGCGTCAGCGGCGCGTCGAACGTTATCAAGAACCACGGCGTGAACTTCACCGCTGATCTCGATAAGCTCAACCGCTCCATCAACGAGTGCGGCATCGTCTATCTCCATGCGCAGCTCTTCGCCAAGGCCATGAAGTTCGTCGGTGCCATCCGCAAGGCCCTGCCCTTCCCGACATTCTTCAACCTCCTCGGCCCGATCATCAACCCGTCGAAACCGCAGTGCCAGCTGCTCGGCGTGGCCAACCTCGACCAGATGCGCCTCTATCAGCAGGTTTACCAAAAGATCGGTATCGACTACGGCATCGTCAACAGCATCGACGGATATGACGAGATCTCGCTCACAGGACCATTTAAGGTGACCACTGCCGACTATGAGCGCATCTTCAAACCCGCTGAACTGGGCTTCGACATCGCCAAACCGGAGGAGATACAGGCGGGTGCCACTGAGGAAGAGGCTAAGGCGATCTTCGACAACGTACTGGCCAACACAGCACTGCCCGCACAGAAAAACATCGTGCTCGCCAACGCTGCCTTCGGCATACAAGTCTATGAGAAAGGCAAGAAAACGATTGAGGAGTGCATAGACATCGCACGCGAGAGCATCGACAGTGGCAAGGCACTCAACACCTTCAAGAAGTTTGTGGAACTCAACTCGTAAAGGGGGGAAGCCCCTCTCTAACTCCCCCCAAGGGGGGAGGACCACAATACCGACGAGGACGAATGGGGAGAAACTTGTAGAAAAACAGAATAACATGGATATATTAGAAGAAATCGTAGCCCACAAAGTGGAGGAACTGCAGGAGCGGATGGACTTCATCCCGCCCCGCCGCCTCTATTCGCTCGTGGAGGAACAGATCAAGAAGGAGACCAGCGCACCGGCTTCTATGCGTCAGGCTCTCATGGACTCACCAACGGGCATCATCGCTGAGTTTAAACGCAAGTCGCCCAGCAAAGGATGGATCAAGCAGGAAGGCAAGGCTTCGGTCATCCCCCTGAGCTATCAGCAACGCGGAGCTGCCGCGCTGAGTATCCTCACCGACACGAAATTCTTCGGTGGCTACGACGAGTATATCCAGCAGGCCAGGGCAGCCGGTGTGACGATACCTATATTATATAAGAACTTTGTCATCGACGAATACCAGCTCTTCCAAGCCCGCTACTGCGGTGCTTCTGCCGTACTGCTCATCGCTGCCTGCCTGGAAAAGGACAAATGCCGCGACCTCCTGCACATGGCACACGAACTCGGACTGGAGGCTCTGCTGGAGATGCACGGCGAGGAGGACTTTGAATACGCCGACATAGAGCCGGACATGTACGGCATCAACAACCGCAACCTCGGTACTTTCGTCACCGACGTGAACAACAGCTTCCGTCTCGCCGAGCGTCTGCCGAAAGGTGTGTGCACGGTGAGCGAGAGTGGTATCGGCGATCCCGACACCATCCGACAGCTGCGCGAGGTAGGCTTCCACGGCTTCCTCATGGGCGAACACTTCATGAAAGCAGACGATCCCGGCGAGCAACTGGCAAGACTGATACGAATGTTGAGTGTTGAAAGATGAATGTTGAATGAAGGCCATAGCGTTATGAACTATCAATTGATCAAGGTTTGTGGCATGCGCGACGCGCAGAACATCCGCGAGGTGGCGGCCTTAGGCGTGAACCTTATCGGTCTGATCTTCTACCCCAAGAGTCCGCGATATGTCGAGAGCATCTCGTTGGATGCGGGGATCTTTCCGGATTATAGTAGCCTCACCCCCGCTCCCCTCTACAGCCTCACCCCCAAACCCCTCTCCAAAGGAGAGGGGAGTGAAAGCCTCACCCCCTATCCCCTCTCCAAAGGAGAGGGGAGTGATATGCTGGATAAACAATTGAAAGAGGAAGAAACGAAAGGAGAGACACGCAATAAACAGCCAGTATCGGCACAGTTAAAGTCAACGCAATCCAAGGCCCCGGCCCCGTTTAACAAAGTAACTACTCCCCTCTCCCTCGGAGAGGGGCAAGGGGGTGAGGCAGCAATTCCAAAATTCGTCGGCGTCTTCGTCGACGACATGCCTCAGAACATTGTCACCGCCGTGAGCAACTATCATCTGAGCTACGTGCAACTCCACGGTGATGAGAGTCCCGTGATGATCGACAACCTGCGGCGGACACTCGTTCCCGACATCGTACCACAGATCAAGATCATCAAGGCCATCAGCGTATCCAGTGCTGAGGACTTGAAACGTTGCGAGCCATACGAGGGGCATGTCGACCTCTTTCTCTTCGACACGAAATGCAAAGGCTATGGTGGCAGCGGACAGAAATACGACTGGTCGGTTCTTGAGGCTTACACGGGGCAGACGCCTTTCCTGCTCAGCGGTGGTATTGGACCGGATGACATTGACCGACTGCGTGACTTCCACCATCCACAATGCATCGGCATAGACCTCAACAGCAAGTTCGAGACGACTCCGGGAATGAAAGACGTGGAAATGCTCAAGAAGTTCATCAACAACCTCACCCCCAACCCCTCTCCAACAGCCTCACCCCCTTGCCCCTCTCCGAGGGAGAGGGGAGTGATATGCCAGATAAACAATAAGAAGCCTCACCCCCCAACCCCTCTCCAAGGGAGAGGGGAGTGATATGTTAGATAAACAATAAGAAGCCTCACCCCCAACCCCTCTCCAAAGGGAGAGGGGAGTGATATGAAGGATAAACAATAAAAAGAACACAATAACAAAAGCAAAAACAATAAAGATTAAAGATATGGAAGACAAAGAAAGAAAACTAAGAGAGAAACACATAACGTCCGCAGAGCATTCTACTCCCCTCTCCCTCGGAGAGGGGCATGGGGGTGAGGCTGCACCCGCAGTGCATTCTACTCCCCTCTCCCTCGGAGAGGGGATAGGGGGTGAGGCTGCACCCGCAGAGCATTCTACTCCCCTCGCCTTTGGAGAGGGGCAAGGGGGTGAGGCTGCAAGGGGTGAGGCTAATAAGATCAACCTACTCTTTTCTACCCGTGGCGACCGCAAGTTGCTGTCGCTCTATTTCTGCGCCGGCTGCCCGACATTGGAGGGAACGGCCGACGTGATCCTCGCCATGCAGCGTCATGGCATCGACATGATCGAGGTGGGCATTCCCTTCAGCGACCCACTGGCCGACGGCCCGGTGATTCAGAGTGCGGGCACAGTAGCCTTGAAGAATGGTACTACGCTCAAGAAGATCTTCGCGCAACTGAAAGCCATCAAAGACCAGGTCACCATCCCACTGGTGATGATGGGCTATCTCAATGTCATCATGCACTATGGCTTGGAGGACTTCTTCCGTAGCTGTGTGGAGAGCGGTGCCAGCGGGTGTATCATCCCCGACCTGCCCTTCAAGGACTACATGGATGTGGTGAAGCCCATCGCTGACAAATACGACATCCGTGTGATCATGATGATCACACCCGAAACCAGTGAGGAGCGCATCCGCTTCATCGATGAGCACACCGACGGCTTTATATATATGGTGTCTTCGGCAAACATCACGGGCGCACAGTCTAACTTCGGCGAGGCCAAGCAGGCTTATTTCCGTCATATCAACTCCATGAATCTCCACAACCCGCGCATGATCGGCTTCGGCATCAGCAACAAGCAGACCTTAGAGAGCGCACAGCAGAATGCCGCCGGTGCCATCATCGGCTCGAAGTTCGTCACGCTGCTCAACGAGACAAAAGACCCGGACCGCGCCCTTGACCTATTGTTTGACGCTTTAAAGAAATAAATGATGAAAGATTTGACCAACCCAACAAAGGATGGCTTCTTCGGCCAGTTTGGCGGAGCCTATGTCCCAGAGATATTATATAAATGTGTACACGACCTGCAAGATGCTTACTTGCCGATCATCGAGAGCGAGGAGTTTAAGCAGGAGTTCCGCACGCTGCTGCGCGACTACGCCGGCCGCCCCTCACCACTCTACTACGCCAAGCGCATGAGCGAGCGCTATGGCTGCCAGCTCTATCTCAAGCGCGAGGACCTCAACCACACGGGAGCGCACAAGATCAATAACGCCATCGGACAGATACTCCTCGCCCGCAAGATGGGCAAGACACGCATCATCGCTGAGACCGGCGCCGGTCAGCACGGTGTGGCAACAGCCACGGTCTGCGCGCTCTTCGGCATGGACTGTGAGATCTTCATGGGTAAGACCGACGTGGAGCGACAGCATCCCAACGTGGAGCGCATGAAGATGCTTGGCGCAAAGGTGCATCCGGTGACCACCGGCAACATGACGCTCTCCGATGCTTGCTCGGAAGCGATCCGTGACTGGTGCTGCCATCCCGAGGATACCTTCTACCTCGTCGGTTCCACGATGGGCCCGCACCCCTACCCCGACATCGTGGCGAAGATGCAGAGCGTCATCAGCGAAGAGATCAAGTGGCAACTACAGGAGAAGATCGGACGTGACTATCCCGACTATCTCATCGCCTGCGTGGGCGGTGGCAGCAACGCCGCCGGAACTATCTATCACTATGTCGACGATGACCGCGTGAAGATTGTGCTTGCCGAAGCAGGCGGCCACGGTATCGACACCGACTACACGGCAGCCACCATGCACTGTGGCACCGAGGGCATCATCCACGGTGCACGCACGCTGGTGATGCAGACCGACGACGGACAGATCAAGGAGGCATTCACCATCTCGGCCGGTCTCGACTACCCGGGCATCGGACCCATGCACGCCTATCTCGCACAGCAGGGACGCGAAAAGGTGCTCGCCATCAACGACGACGAGGCGATCTATGCCGGTTATGAGCTCACACGCACCGAGGGCATCATACCCGCCATCGAGAGCGCACACGCTGTCGCTGCCCTCCGCAAACTGTCCTTCAAACCCTCCGACGTGGTGGTGCTCACCGTCAGCGGACGTGGCGACAAGGACATGAACACTTATCTCACTCACAAAGACATGGCGAAAGAATATGGAAAGTTTTAAAAAAGCCTCACCCCCTTACCCCTCTCCAAGGGAGAGGGGAGTGGTATGTTAGATAAACAGAACTGAAAAAACAGAAATAAAGAATAGAATAGCAAAGATTATAAATATGGAAGACAAAGAACGAAAACAAGCAGAGGCTTCATCGCCCGCCGAACATTCTACTCCCCTCTCCTTTGGAGAGGGGCATGGGGGTGAGGCTGTAAGGGCTGGTGTGGGCGAGGTAGTGTTTAATGTCTACTCACAAACGATTCTCGCCGACCTCTATACACCCGTTGCCGTATACATGCGGCTGCGCGACATCTATCCACAGAGCGCGCTGATGGAGAGCTCGGACTATCACGGCTCGGAAAACGCACGCTCGTTTATCGGCATCAACCCGATCGCATCCATCGCTGTCAGCCACGGCAAGACGATCGTCACACTGCCCGACGGCACCACCGAGGAACACGAGCTGCCCGCCACAGGACCCGGAAAGGGAGAAGCCTGCAAGCTCGCCATCGTCAAGGACTTCGACGACTTCATCCATCGCTTCCATATCGAGGGCGAAGGCGCAAACTTCTGCGGACTATACGGCTACACGGCCTTCAACGCTGTGCGCTACTTCGAGAACATCGAGGTCAAGGACACCACGATGGCGAAGAACGACGCCCCCGACATCTACTATATCCTCTACCGCGATCTCATCGTCTTTGACCACTTCAACAACACGATGACGTTCATCACCCTGGCCGAGAACAGCGACGACGGCGACCGCCAGCTCGCTGACTTGCAGCGCGCGGTGAACAAGGCGAGCGTGAAGCCTTATAGCTTCCACCCAGTGGGCGAGGCAACCTCCACGCTCACCGACGAGGAGCACAAGGCCAACATCCGCCGCTGCGTCAAGCACTGCCTGCGCGGTGACGTCTTCCAGATCGTCATCTCGCGACGCTTTGTCCAGCGCTACGAGGGTGACGACTTCAAGCTCTATCGCGCCCTGCGCTCCATCAACCCGTCGCCCTACCTCTTCTATTTCGACTTCGGCGGCTTCCGCATCTTCGGCTCCAGCCCTGAGACCCACAACCGCATTGAGGGCGACACGGCGTATATCGACCCCATCGCCGGTACTACCAAGCGCACGGGCAATGCCGAACAGGACCGCCGGGCTGCTGAGTTCCTGCGCAACGACCCGAAGGAAAACGCTGAGCACGTGATGCTCGTGGACCTCGCACGCAACGACCTGAGCCGCAACTGCCACGACGTGAAGGTGGACTTCTATAAAGACATGCAGTTCTACAGCCACGTCATCCACCTCGTCAGCCGCGTCAGCGGTAAGCTCAACAAGGGTGCCGACCATATCAAGGCGTTCTTCGACACCTTCCCCGCCGGCACGCTCTCGGGTGCGCCTAAGGTGCGCGCCATGCAGCTCATCAGCGACATGGAACCCCACAACCGTGGTGCCTACGGCGGATGCATCGGTTTCATCGGACTCAACGGCAACCTCAACCAGGCCATCGTCATCCGCACCTTCATCAGCCGTGGCGGCGAGCTGTGGTTCCAGGCCGGCAGCGGCGTGGTGGCAAAAAGCAACGACGCCTATGAGCTCAACGAAAGCAACAACAAGCTCGGTGCTCTCGTCAAGGCCATCAAGATTGCTGAGAAGCTATAAAAACGTAGAGAAGAACAGAAATTCAAAGTACGAATAAGCGGCAGAAACAGACTTATTCCATCAAGAATTTGAGAATACCAGAATGATATGAAAATCGTTATCATAGACAATTACGACAGCTTCACGTACAACCTCGCGCATCTGGTGAAGCAATTAGGTGCCGAGGTGGAGGTCTACCGCAACGACCAGTTCACGCTCGGCCAGTTGGAGCCCTTCGACAAAATCATCCTCAGTCCCGGACCGGGCATCCCCAGCGAGGCAGGACTCCTCCTCGACGTCATCAAGACCTATGCCGGCCGCAAGCCCATGCTCGGCGTGTGTCTCGGTCATCAGGCCATCGGCGAGGTCTTCGGTGCCAAACTTGAGAACCTCAGCGAGGTGTATCACGGCGTTGCCACCGAGGGCACACAGTTTGGCAACGACCCGATCTTCGACGGACTGCCCAAGCGACTGCTCATGGGACGCTACCACAGCTGGGTGGTCAGCCGCACGGAGTTCCCCGCCGCCCTCGAGGTCACTGCCGTCAGCGACGACGGACAGATCATGGGACTGCGACACCTGCACTACAACATCCACGGCATACAGTTTCACCCCGAAAGCGTACTCACACCGATGGGCAGCAAGATCGTGGAGAACTGGCTAAGAGGATAACAGCCTCACCCCCATGCCCCTCTACAGCCTCACCCTCAACCCCTCTACAGCCTCTCCCCCTTGCCCCTCTCCGAGGGAGAGGGGAGTAGAATGCTCTGCGGGCGAAGGGAATGGCGAAAGTGTGTCCTTTTGGGAATTCTTCTTCATGCTCAAATAATTGTTTATCAAACATATCACTCCCCTCTCCCTTGGAGAGGGGTTGGGGGTGAGGCTGTTGGAGAGGGGCAGGGGGGTGAGGCAGCTATTGTTTATCTAACATATCACTCCCCTCTCCTTTGGAGAGGGGTTGGGGGTGAGGCTGTTGGAGAGGGGTTGGGGGTGAGGCTGTGTTTCAGGGGGTGAGGCTTTTTTTAGTAGCTCTCCTCCTCGTTGGGGAAGTCAGCACCTTTCACGGCCTGCACATACGCCTGCACACCGTCGGTCATGCACTGGCAGACATCGGCAAAGTGGCGGAGGAACTTCGGCTTAAAGCCTTGCGTCATGCCCAGTGCGTCGGCATAGACGAGCACTTGTCCGTCAGTATCGGGACCAGCGCCAATACCGATCGTAGCCGCCTTGACCTCGCGAGTGACCTGCGCGGCGAGTTTGGCAGGCACCTTCTCGAGTGTGATGGCAAAGACACCGGCCTCGTCGAGGGCATGCGCGTCGGCGAGCAGCTGACGCGCCTCAGCCTCTTCCTTGGCACGAAGACCATAGCCGCCAAACTTATGGATGCTCTGCGGAGTGAGTCCTAAATGTCCCACGACAGGCACGCCGGCCTGCACGATGGCACGCACCGTGTCGGCAATAGACGCTCCGCCTTCCATCTTCACGGCGTCGACACCTGTCTCCTTCATGATGCGGATGGCATTGCGCACACCCTCCTCACGGCTCACCTGATAAGAGCCGAACGGCATGTCGCACACCACTAAGCAGTGCTGGCACGCACGCGCCACGGCGCGCGCATGGTAGATCATCTGGTCCACAGTGATCGGCAGCGTGTCGGCATTGCCCGCCATCACGTTCGAGGCAGAGTCACCGACGAGGATCGCGTCAATGCCCGCACGGTCGAGAATGCCAGCCGTCGTAAAGTCGTAAGCCGTCATCTGGGCAATCTTCTCCCCTGCGGCTTTCATTTCCAAAATAGTCTTTGTTGTAATCTTTTTCTTGTCTGTTGTTAAATAACCCATGTTGATTAGTTCTTTTACAAGTGCAAAGTTATATAATTATTTTGTAACTTTGTAGCCAATAAGGCAATTGTCTGTAAAGACCAAGCTCATTTATTCATTTCAACTCGCAGCGAAATGCTAAAAGGAAAGAAAATCGTATTGGGCATCACGGGCTCCATCGCCGCCTATAAATCATGCCTGATCATCCGCGGACTCGTCAAGCGCGGGGCTGAGGTGCAGGTCGTCATCACGCCCGCGGGCAAGGAGTTCATCACTCCTGTCACGCTCAGCGCACTGACCCATAAGCCCGTCATCAGTGATTTCTTCGCACAGCGCGACGGCACGTGGCACTCCCACGTGGATCTCGGACTCTGGGCCGACGCCATGCTCATCGCGCCCTGCACGGCAAGCAGTATCGGCAAAATGGCCAACGCCATCGCCGACAACATGCTCATCACCACCTACCTCTCCATGAAAGCGCCTGTCTTCATTGCCCCCGCCATGGACTTAGACATGTACCGTCATCCCGCCACGCAACGCAATTTAGAGACGCTGCGCGGCTATGGCAATCATATCATCGAACCGGGCTCGGGCTTCCTCGCTTCCGGACTGGAGGGAAAGGGACGCATGGAGGAACCGGAGAACATCATCGCCGCGCTCGACGAATATTTTGAGACCAAAGCAGGAAACGCCGGGGCGACTGTTCAGGAAGAAGCCGCGAACTGCAGCTGCCAGACCCCCGTGGCGCGCTCCCTCGCCGGCAAGCATGTGCTCATCACCGCCGGACCTACCTATGAGAAGCTCGACCCCGTGCGCTTCATCGGCAACTACTCCTCAGGCAAGATGGGATTCGCCATCGCCGAGGAATGCCTGCAACGCGGAGCCGACGTCACGCTCATCGCCGGACCCGTGGCCTTGCAGTGCTCACCGGCGATCCACCGCATTGACGTGGAGAGCTGTGAAGAGATGTACCACGCCGCCACCGAGGCCTTTCCGCATTGCGACACGGCCATCCTCTGCGCCGCTGTCGCTGACTTCAAACCGGCGACGGTTGCTGACCAAAAGATCAAGCGGGGCAAGGATGGGCTCCACATCGACCTGCTCCCCACGCAGGACATCGCCGCCGCGCTCGGCAAGATGAAGACAAGCCGGCAGAAGCTTGTGGCCTTCGCCCTCGAGACAAACAACGAGGTGCACAATGCCGAGGAGAAGCTACGGAAGAAAAATGCCGACCTCATCGTCCTCAACTCCACGCGCATCCCCGACACCACCTTCGGCAGCGACAACAACCAGATCGCCATCATCTCGCGCGACGGCCGTCGCCGCGACTTCCCGAAGAAAAGCAAACGCGATGTGGCCAAGGACATCGTAGACTGTCTCTAAGGGTTAGATAGTTTCTATAGGCTCTATAGCTTCTATAGTCTCTATAGCTTCTATAGCCTCTATAATCCCTATCAACAACAACAACATCGATCATGAACAAGATAGCAATCGGTATCGACGTGGGCATCTCCACGACAAAGATAGTAGGTATCCGCGGCGGCGAGGTCATCTCGCCCCTGTGGATCAAAGCCACCGACCCCGTCACCTCGCTCTACGGTGCCTTCGGAAAGTTTCTCCACGACAACGACATCGCCCTCGATGACGTGGAGCGCGTCATGCTCACCGGCGTCGGCGCAGCATATATCAACAGTCCTATCTACGGGCTCACCACGCAGAAAGTCGAAGAGTTCATCGCCGACGGACTCGGCGCGGCCTTTGAGTCGAAGCTCAACCGCATGATCGTGGTGTCGATGGGAACGGGTACGTCGCTCGTCTCTTATCAGGACGGTGCCATCCGCCACCTCGGCGGCATCGGCATCGGCGGCGGTACGCTCAACGGCCTCAGCCGTCTGCTACTCCAAACCGACGACATCAAGCAGATCTCTGAGATGGCCATGCAGGGTGACACACGGAAAATCAACCTAAGCATCGGCGACATCTCGGCGCATCCGCTACCGGGTCTGCCCATGGACGCCACCGCCAGCCTCTTCGCCAACGCACAGGGCAACGCCAGCCGCGAGGACATCGCCAAGGGTCTGATCTGTATGGTGCTGCAGGCCATCGGCTCAGCATCTATCCTCAGCTCACTCAACAGCGGCATCCGCGACTTCGTGCTCATCGGCAACCTCTCACGACTGCCGCAGTGCAACGAGCTCTTCCCTAAACTCGAAGAACTCTACAACGTGCGCTTCATCATACCCAAGAGCAGTGAGTTCTGCACGGCTATCGGTGCCGCACTGAGCTATGTAAACAACAAGCGCCCCCCTCTAACTCCCCCCGAGGGGGGAGGAGAGCCCACCCCATACTCGCCCATTCCTGCTAAGTAAGGTATTTAATGGTATCGACTTCCTCCCCCCTCGGGGGGAGTTAGAGGGGGGCTCATTATTATGAAAATCGTATTGATAGGAGCCGGCAACCTTGCCACCAACTTGGGCAAGGCTTTGAAAAAGGCCGGACACGACATTCTGCAGGTATACAGCCGCACGGCAACCTCAGCAGAAGCTTTAGCCGCCATCCTCGACTGTCCTGCGACAACCGACTTGACGACCATCGACAACCGCGCCGACGTGTATATCCTTTCCATCAAGGACAAGGCACTGCGCGATGTCATCGCGGAACTGACCCACTCACTGACTTCTTCGGGCGGCGACCTTACGGAGAAAGTCTTCCTCCACACCGCCGGCTCCATGCCTATGGATGTCTTCAAGGACAAGGCTCCGCACTATGGCGTCTTCTATCCCATGCAGACTTTCTCGAAAGCACGTGAGGTGGACTTCAGCATTATCCCCACCTTCATCGAATGGAACGATGAGACCGCCCACACACGGCTCGCCGCATTGGCGCAGTCCATCTCCCGCTGCGTCTATCCCTTGTCGACCGCTGACCGCAAGTACCTGCATCTGTCAGCAGTGTGGGCGTGCAACTTCGTCAACCACTGCTACGACATTGCCGCCGGTATCCTTGCCGCCCATCATCTGCCTTTCGACGTGATGCTCCCGCTCATCGACGAGACGGCGCGCAAAGTACACGCCCTCTCGCCCCACGATGCACAGACGGGTCCCGCCGTCCGCTACGATGAGAACGTCATCGCCGCACAGTCCGCCCTCCTCGCCGATGATCCCGAGCTCCGGCAGCTCTATGAACTGCTGTCAAAGAGCATACACCGGCACGCGTAAACACAACAGCGGTGTCTCTGCCTGTCACGTGCAGAGGCACCGCTGTTATTTCATGAATCGGTGTACCAAAAGGCACCGCTGTTATTTCATGATCGGTTTACCACTATTTACTTTTCTTGGCCCGCATCAGTTCCATCCAGTCGTTGATGGCGTGTTGCTCTGTATTGTTCTTCCTCTCTTTATACAAGAAGCCCTCGGCGCGCCATGTCTTTCCTTTGTCGCGGTAGACATACCAGATGTCGTACACCTTCATCTCCGGGTAGTATGTTCCTCCACCCTCTACAAGGTCGAACTTGTCCCAGGTATGAAGCGTGAGACTGTTGTCATCGTTGACTGTAATCATGAATGTGGATGTGGGACGATAATCGTTGCTGCTTCCTTCCACCCACTCATTATCATAATGGAACATTCTCACCGTCCTGCCGTCCTTCGTAGCCGTGAGCTGTCTCGGCATGACATAGACCAGCGAGTCGTTGGGATTGTCCACGTTCTTGATGACACCATTCATGTAGTACTGTCCCGAATACTTGTTGACAAGATTCATCCGCAACAGGGCGACGGTGTCGATCTTGGTTGCCTCGTACATGGATGTCGCAGCTATTCTGAAGGCCAGCATATAGAGCGAGTCGCAGTGAAGCGACGACGGGTTGACATAGACGGGCAAGGTGTGGAACACTTCCCCCTTCCGTACCGTGACATCATACGACGGAATCTGATAGATGTCTGTGCTTAGAGGACGATATTGTCTGGCTCGTGCCGAAACCTCACGCTGGTTGTAGGTGTCGATGGCTTCCGGGCACTCTTCCAAAGTCACCTTTACGTCACTCCCCAAGGAGCGGTTGCCGCTGATGGCCACAGAGATATTGACCGTGTCTTGCTCATAGCTCAAGTCGAGATACTCGTCAATGATCCGATAATGAGCACCCACGATGTAGGCGGTTTGCGGATACAGGTCCGTGTCCATGGGCGCTTCCTGATCGCAAGCGGTGAAGAGCAGTGCGGCAGCCAGGCTGATCGTTGCAAAAATATAGTTTTTCATGCTTTTGTCTTTTATAGGTTAATCGGTCCATCCTGGGTTCTGTACCAGTTTTCCATTGCGTTGCAGAATCGTTTTGGAAATAGGATAGAAATACATTTTATTCTTAAACACGCGCTTCATCGTCTTTTCCGTATTCCACACGCGTACGGTATAGAACTGCTCTCTCTCCGCCATCTTTGCGCTGACATCGAGACCGGTGACCGGCTTGTTCATGGCATCGGGCGCGTCTTTCCAGCGTCGAAGATCGTAGTAGCGGTGATCTTCAAAGGCAAACTCCACTTTCCACTCCTGTTTGATGAGTTTCTTCATGGTCTCGTAGTCCGAAGCCTCTGCCGTGGTGATGCCGGGCAGGCCTGCACGATATCTGATCTGATTGAAGTAGAACATCATCTGCTGTACATCACGGCTGACAGTGATCTTGTTTACAGGGTCAGTATAGGGTTCCGTCATCTCGTTCATGGCTTCCACATAGCCGAGCAGCACTTCCGCATAGCGCATGATGGGATAGGTCTTGGGCTTGCGTGAGCCCTGCCAATGCATGATGTCCTCCTGATTGACATATTTCTTGCAGGTATAGCCCAGTCGGTTGTAATCCACCTTGATCGTTCCGGTAGGTTGGCTGTTGCCGTCTTTATAATATGTGGCCACGAAGTTCTTCTTGGCCTCGGTACCCGTGTAGGACGTGCAAGGCCAGACGCAATAGTTAAATCCGATGCTGGCATAGTAGCGAGGCTCGCGGTTGTCGTCGCGGTGAGCCCGTTCCGGTGCAAGCACATAATCCTCCGAGAAAGTCTTTCCTTGCCCCACGGCTCTCCATGATTTTTCTTCATCAGTAGCCTCACTATATTGCCGACCGTCTGCCATGCGATAAGAGTCGACCATGTCCTGTGTGACACTGAATCCGTTGATACCGCCTAAAGGGTTGGGATAGAAAGTCCAGTCGTCTGCATCGCTGCGTGGGCAGAAATAGATAAGCTCCTTGTTATGCTCCGGTTCGATGCTTCCGTCGAAGATACTTTTGTAGCTCTTGTACGGGTCAATGTCTCCTGCGCCATTGGGGAACGGCTCTTTCGACACCGTCGAAGGCAGGGGCAGCGTGCCGGCTACATGGTCGGTAGTAGCGATTTTCTCGACTGTATTCAAGGCGTATTTGTTCATGTCGATGATCCGCTTGTAGAGTGCGGCGACCTTTCCCCATCGGCTCTTGTCTTCCTGCTGCGAGATGAAGTTGGTGCCATCGGAGCGTTTCCAGTCAGCATAATATGTATTGCCGTTGAAGAGCGGACTTGCCCAGTAGAGACGTTGCCGGGCCTCAAAGGCCAGTGCGGCTCCCTGTGTGGGAACATATTGATAAGCTTTCTCACGGCTGACGGGCAGGTATTCGGCTGCTTTCTCAAAGTTATTGCAGACATATTCCACGCAATCATCATAGCTTGCCCGCTCTACTGACGCTGTAGACGCCTCTGTGTCACTGGCGTATGGCTCGTCGGGCTCGATGGGCACAGGGCCATAGAGTCGCATGAGACTATAGTAGAAATAGGCACGGAGGAAGTAAGCCCGTCCCATGTAGTCTCGTCGTTCCAAGTCGGTGAGTTCCTTGCATTCTGGTATGCGTTTGATGAGGATGTTGGCTTTACGGATGCCCTTGTAGTAATTTTCCCAAGGGTCGTAGCCCTTGACATCGTTGACCGTCACCTCGTCGACCATGAGATAAGAGCCGCGATGATTCCAGTCTGCCCAAGGCACGATAGCCTCATCGGCGGCCAGTCCGCTGGGCGAGTACGAGCCTATGGAGAAGATCTTGGACTCGTCGGGGAGAAATGACGCAGCACCGTTGATGTATTGCAGTACACGTGTTTTAGACGTGAAGACCGAGTCGATAGTGACCTGGTCGTTGATATAGCTGTTGATGTCAAGGAAAGACTCGCAGGAGCTCAAGGCAGTCATTCCTGCGCAGGGCAGAAGAGCCAGTGCCCATCCCACCGTCTTTCGTGTGAGCGTTTTATTACGAATATTCATAGTTGTTTGTTTTCAGTTGATAATAGATCAGAATGATACGTTGAGTTGCAGTGTGTAGACTCGCTGCAATGGATAGGCAGCACCGTTGCCACTGGCCTGTGTCGGGTCGAAGATCTTGTCGCCGTGGTCCCACAAGTGGAGATTCTCGCCGATGAGACTGATCGAGGCACCTGTCATGTAGAGCTTACGCAACCACGATTTGTTGAACGTGTAGGTGAGTTGTACGTTTTTCAGTCTGAGATAGCTGCCGTCACGCAGCCAGAAGGTAGACCCAATGGTGGAGTTGGCGTTTGATCCGTAAGAGAGTCTGGGGAAACGTGCGTTGGCATTCTCTGTAGTGGGATCGCCCGAGAAGCTGGCAGCCGTCCAGCGGTTTTTCTGATCTGCAACGATCTTCAGGATATTGCCGGTCTCCTTCTGCTCGAAGGGTACGAAGCCTGTGCCGCCGACATAGTATTGCACACGCGAGACACCGCCGAAGAGCACACTCAGCGTCCAGTTCTTCCAATAGAACTCGGTAGCAAAGCCATACTGGATTTGTGGCACATTGCTGTATTTCAGTGGTATCAGATCGTCGTAGTTGATCACGCCGTCGCCATTGACATCCTTGTATTTGATGTCGCCCGGCAGCACATCACTGGCAAAGGTCTGTCGTGGACTGTTCCTGATTTCTTCTTCATCCTTGAAGAGTCCCAAGGCGACCAAGCCGCGCTGAATGCCCCAGGTATATCCCGCCGTGTATTGATAGGGATAGCTTTTTACAGTCTCCTCATATTGGAGCACTTTGTTTTTCGATTGTGTGAAGTTGGCTCTCAGCGTCATACCTGCATCGGGAGAGAACGGCTGGGTATAGGTAATATGTCCGTCAACGCCCCAGCTCTTCATCTTTCCCACGTTGGCATAGGGCAGGGAAGCCAGTCCCATTTCTGCCGGAATGCTGGCGCGTTGCTGGTAGATACCCGAGCGGACATCACGGTAGAAGTCGACGGTCAGGTCGATACGCTCATTAAAGAGCTTCATGTCGATACCCAAGTTGCGCTTGACAGCTTTCTCCCATCTCAGGTTGTTTGATCCTACTTGTGATTCCGTGATACCTGTGCCTGACTGCCAAGGCCCGGAATCGCCGGAGCCCATCAGTGAGAGGTAGGGGAAACGAGAGCCCGAGATGCGGTCGTTGCCCACCTCACCATAGGAGAGACGGAATTTCAGATAGCTAAGCCAGGGTACGAGTTTGCGCACAGCAGCATACTGTGTGGGAATCCATCCTCCGGAAATGGCTGGGAAAAGTCCGAACCGATGTCCTTTCTCAAAGGCCTCAGAACCTGTATAGCCCAAGTTGCCTTCAATGAAATAGGTGTCCTTATAAGAATAGGTGGCACGGCTGGAGAGGCCAATATAGCGTTTGGGGATGGCATCGAGCAAGGTGGTGTTGCCAGATGACTTATAGTCCGACATATAATAATGGATCAGTCCTCCTACGCGATGGTCTTTGCCAAAAAGACGATCGTAGTTGAGATGTGCCTCGAAGTAGAACTTGCGGTCGACATACTTGTCGTTGCTGTATTGCTGTGACTGATAGTCACGCACCTTGTTCAGATCCAGCTCGCCGCTGCGCTTGCGCTGAGTAGCATAGTAAAGAGCCGGCCATTTCGTGCGTCGTTCAGAGAGATTGGAGTTAGAGTCGAAGTTGAAGAGCAGTGTTGTGGAGAGTCCTTTGGTGATGATACTCAGATCCTTCTGGAACGAGAGGTTCAGCTTGGTGTTGTTGCCGTAGAACTGGCGGTAGCCGGTGCGGTTGAGCAATACGTAAGGGCTGATCTGATTGTTGTTTGAACCGTATGCCGGGAAATCACCGTTGGAGTAGATCAGCGGCACAGTGATCGGCGTCAGTGTAGAGCAGGCATTCCACAGGTCATTGCTGCTGTCGCCATATCCCGGATAGTTCTTGTCGTGGATGGTCGTCTCCAGTCCGAGCGTGAGGACTGACGTGCGTGTGAGGTTCACGTCGACGTTGGCGCGGAAGTTATACTGCCGGAATTTGACGTTTGAGTCCTTGTCTTTGTATTTAGAGTCCTGCTTGAAGATACCGTCCTTGTTGAGCATTCCCAAGCTGAGGTAATAGCGGGCTACCTGACCACCGCCGGAAGCGCTGAAGTGAGCCTGCTGATACCAGGTATGATCCTTCAAGATGACATCATGCCAGTCGACGTCGGGATGCAGGTCTGGATCCATGCCGTTCTTGAAGAGCGTCATGTCCACTGCGTTGAAGATAGGATCCATGCCACGTGACACAGCTGCCTCGTTGGCAAGGCTGGCATATTCATAAGCGTTGACAAACTCCGGCATACGGGGCGAGTAAGAGTAGTTGACGTTGATCTTTCCGTCGATTCTCAGTTTTCCTGCCTTACCTCTTCGTGTGGTGACAAGCACCACGCCGTTAGCACCGCGCGTACCATATACGGCTGTGGCGGAAGCGTCTTTCAGGATCGAGAAGCTCTCTATGTCTTCCGGGTCAAGGCTGTTGAGGTCTCCTTCGATACCGTCGATGAGCACCAGCGCACTGGAATTGGCACCGAACGTGCTGATACCGCGAATCCAGAATTGAGAGTAGTCGTTTCCCGGCTCACCGCTTCGTGTTACGCTGATGATACCCGGCACGCGCGATCCCAGCATGTTGCTCACCGATGTCGCAGGCACATGCAGATCCTTTGCGTCTACATTGGTGATAGCGCCGGTAACTGAGATTTTTCGCTGTGTGCCTTGTCCGACGACGACCACCTCGTTGAGATCGCCCAAGTCTTCTTTAAGCACGATGCGCAAGCGCTCGTCGCTCTTTTCTATTTTTTGCGTATAAGGCTTGAAGCCTATATAGGTGATGCTGAGTGTTTGTCCGGGTTCGACATCTGTCAGTTTGAAGTGTCCGTCCAAGTCTGAGACGACACCTTTTCCGGGTACTTCTTTCACACTGATGGTAGCACCGATAATGGGTTCACCTTTCTCTGTCATGACGAGTCCGGAAACGGTGAGATTGCCTTGTGCGGCGACGCTGAGCCAAGAGAGACAGAGCACCATCAAGGTCATAAGGATATGTTGTTTCATGTCGTTTGTTCTTTAGGGTTATTCAATGCTCAGTTTTCTCACTGTTCTGTCCCATCCGCCGGCTATATAGAAGTTGTCCTCACTGTCAGCGGCTATATCTTGTGGAGAGTTGAACTGTGCGTCGAGCGGTTCTGTGTCAGAGTTGACCTGTCCGCCTACTCCAGGTTTTCCGGCTACGGTCTTGACATAGTCGCCCGATATGCGGCTGATGAAGGCTCCGGCACGGTTGATCACATAGATGTCACCGTCGGAGGTGACCGTCATTCCGTAGGGCTCAATAAACTGAGCGTCTTTCAATCTGTGTCCTGTTGCCGTTCCTGCACCATTAAATCCTGCGTATTTCTCGATATGCCATTGTGCATTGTTGTCTTCATAGATGCGGTAAATGCCCGCCATCTGATAAAAGGAAGCAAAGAAGCAATGGTGGTATTTGCTGTAGATAAATTGTGATCGGTCGCGGAAATCATTGGGCTTGTCACCGGTCAAAGGAATCTTCTTGTAAGTACGGTTTTCCAAATCCACTTCGCAGAAATTACATTCTGTGTCTAAGAGAAAGAGGTGCTGGTCGTCGTTCTCCCTGAAAGCTCCCGACCAAATCTGCCCGGGCATATCGTTCCTCGTGATCGTGATACCCGTGTTCTTCTCTGCATAGTTCTCCGCGCGTGAATAGGAATAGATGGTGCGGTCCTCGGACCAGTGCGAGAGCAGATAGAATTTCTCGCGTGTGTTGTCCACGGCGGGCGTGCCGAAACTGTGTGACGTGGAGAGCGTTACTACACTGTTGTCCTCGGGCGAGATGAGGCTCACGCGTGCGTTCCACCACGATTCCACGGCGATGACGTTGTCGGAATTTGTGCCTTTGACCGTAGCGATGTTCGACACTTCCTTAAAACGAGCCGTGTTCAAGTCTCCGTCTTGGAATTTTTCGTCGCCAAAAGCTCCGGCAACGGTTTTCACCGACTTGGTCTGCTCATACTTGAAGATGACACTGTCCTGTGTCACGCTGTCATTACCACAGACAACTGAGATAGGGTGTCGCCCGGCATTCAACTTTGGAACCAAACCCAGTATCGTGCTGCCATTGGTTCTGGTCAGTACAGCATACTTCTTCCCGAAGTACACTTTCATGTGACTGAGACTGTCACCAAAGTTGCCTTTAACGATAAATGGCGTGTTGATGCCGCCATACTTGGGTTCAATGTCCGTCAGAAGTGTTGGCTTCCCCGGATCGTACTCGTTGTTGACCTGTGGAAACAGCGCAATGTCTTCTTTTCCATTACAGGCACACAACAGCGTTGCAATTGAGAGTAAATAGATTTTGTTCTTCATATAGTTTTAAGAATATGATAGGTGATAATGATTATTTGGTAATTTTGGCAAAGTTACGGGATTACTCTGATGAACGAATAGGAATATATTGTTTCAGAATAGCACAAAAATGACATTTCTGAACAAGAGTAGGATCACTTACGATTTATTTTCTTATCTTTGCAGCGTTCTACCTTTTATCTATGATCATCACATGCTTCCTATCGAGTCTCTGAACTTACAAATGCTCAATGTCGGTCTGGCACGTCACAATGGCGACTGGAACTGGCAAAACGTGTCGTCGCCCTTTACCCGCATCTACCTCTGTACGGAAGGTGCCGCACGGTTGCACATGCCCGGCGAGTGTGTAGACCTGCGCCCTGGCTATCTCTACCTTGTGCCGGCATACACGAGACACAGCTACGAATGCCACGGAAAATTCACACATTACTACCTTCATCTTTACGAAGGCTTCAAGAAGGAATCCGACATCTTCGACCTCTACGACTTTCCGATAGAAGTGAAGGCTGTAGGCTATGAAAGCCATATCTTCGCCAACATCTGTAAAACGCATCCTGATGCCAAGCTGCCCACAAGCAATCCGACGGCGTATGACAACATGACGAAGTTCATTGGATATGTGCACCGTTACAACCAAATGCCACTCTACCAGAAGCTGGAACTAAGGGGCAGCATACTCATCCTATTCTCACATTTCGTCAAACACGCCAAACCGAAAATGTGGACAGAGGACAAGCGACTGGATGCTTCACTAAAGTATATCCACGAGAATATATACACAGAGATCAACATCGATGACCTTGCCTCCATTGCCTGCATGTCAAAAACCTATTTCATCCGTTACTTTGCCAAGACATTCGGAATGCCACCATTGCAATATATCAACCGGAAAAAAGTGGAGCGCGCACAGTTGCTGCTACTCACCGAGGAAAAACCGGTTAAGGAAATCGCCTATAGCCTGGGGTACAACGATCATTCTTATTTCATCCGACTTTTCAAAAAGATCACCGGCATGACCCCAATGGCCTACCGACAGACGATGAGCTGACGGATGAACTGACCTAAGAATAACAATTTTATCCTATTGTGTGGCAAAATTGTATGAGCCCCGCTTACCGCATTTCATGTAAATTTGCAGCAGTTTATCAAAGCAAAGCTACATGGAAGGTTATCAACAACAACAATATGGTCAGCCTGTCAAGCGCTACGTTCAGACACTTGACCTGGTCAACGACCCGGAGGCCATCCGTACCTACAGATGGCTTCACTCCGAGAGTGTGCACTGGAAAGAGATACGCGACGGCATACGTGCCGTCGGAATCTTGGAGATGGAGGTGTACATCGTCGGTGACAGACTCGTCATGATCGTCGATGCGCCTGCTGACTTCGACTGGGACACGGCCATGGCACGTCTCGCCACCATGCCCCGGCAGGCAGAGTGGGAAGAGACGGTAGGCAAGTTCCAGCGCAGCAGACCCGGTGCCACCAGCAATGAAAAGTGGACAATGATGGAAAGAATCTTCCATCTTTACAACGACAAAGACACGGCTGCACAGCCCGTCAACCCAGACAATAGGACCTATTGAACACTAACAACGGAAAGCTCATCAACCTATATGCAATACAGAGAATTAGGCAAAACCGGCATGAAAGTGTCGGCTCTCGGATTCGGTGCTTCCTCGTTGGGCAGCGTGTTCCATGAGACAAAAGAGCAGCAGAGCATAGAGGCTGTGCTGGCTGCTGTAGAAGGGGGCATCAACCTCATCGATGTCAGTCCCTATTACGGATATTACAAGGCAGAAACCGTACTTGGCAAGGCCCTGCCTCTCATCCCCCGCAACAAGTATTTCCTCACTACCAAGGTAGGACGCTATGGCGTCGACGGACACAACACGTGGGACTATAGCGCAAAACGGGCGAAAGAAAGTGTGTATGAGAGTCTGGAACGACTGCACGTAGACTATATCGACGTGATACAGGTTCACGACATTGAGTTTCAAAGCCATCTGCCGGGCGGGCTGCAGAAAGTTGTCGACGAGACATTGCCGGCTCTGCACGAGCTGAAAAAAGAGGGCGTGGTCAGACACGTCGGCATCACAGACCTGCAACTGGTCAACTTGCGATGGGTGGTCGAACATGTGGAAGATGGTACTGTGGAAACAGTGCTCAACTTCTGCCACTACTGTCTGAGCGATGACGCACTTGCCGATGAGCTCGACTTCTATGAGCAGCATGGCATCGGTGTCATCAATGCCTCACCGTTTGCCATGGGGCTTCTCACCTCGCGTGGCGTGCCCGACTGGCACCCTGCTCCCAAGCCGCTTGTTGCCGCCTGCGCCAAGGCGGCGCAATACTGCGCGGAGCACCATGAACCCATAGAGAGAGTGGCCTTGCAATACAGCATCAGCAACCCTCGTATTGCAAGTACTCTTTTCTCCTCTGCCAACCCAGGCAATGTGAAACGCAACATCGAATGGGCAAATGCAGAGCCTGACTCGAAACTGGCAAAAGCCGTACAGAACCTCATCGGTGACCAGAGACGCGTGACTTGGGAAAATACTTAATTGATGGAAGATAGACGATAAAGATATGATCATCGACGCACATAGTCATCTTTGGCTCAAGCAAGACACGGTCGTGGATGGACAACGCATCCGCACACTCTCGCCCAACGGCTCCCGCTCAGCGTTCTTCGGGGAAGAGGTGCAGATGCTTCCCCCTTTCATGATCGACGGGCGAAACACTGCCGAGGTATTCCTGTCCAATATGGATTACGCCCAGGTAGGCGGTGCTGTGGTGGTGCAGGAAGTCATCGACGGCAACCAAAACGAGTATATCTCCGAAGTACAGAAGCGGTATCCCACCCGATTCTTTGGGATGGGAATGGCTTTCCGTCTCAGCGAGGCCGAGAAGGTGAAGGCTTTGGGGCTGCGGGGGATTGCCGTCCCCGGGCACAGACTCCATGGCAAATCGCTCTTCAGCATGATGTCCATGTTCAAATACATGGAGACGCAACAGCTCGTCCTCTCGATGTGTCTTGCCGACAACGAGCAGCAGATTGGCGAGATGGGAGAGATCATTCAGGAATGTCCACGGCTGAAAATAGCCATTGGACATTTTGGAATGCCTACGACACCATTTTTCCGTCAGCAAGTCATGCTGGCCCGTCTCGGTGACAATGTCAGGATAGAGTCCGGCGGCATCACCTGGCTTTATCATTCAGAGTTTTATCCTTTCCCTACCGCAGTCAGACGCATCCGCCAGGCTGCCGACTGGGTAGGTTGGGACAAGTTGATGTGGGGCAGTGATTATCCTCGCACGATCACGGCCATCACTTACAAGATGTCGTATGACTTCATCACCAAATCCCCGGAGATGTCCGAAACGGAGAAAGAAGCCTTCCTCGGAAAGAATGCGCACGACTTCTACGGATTCGGAAAACTGCCGGACTTACCATATATAAAGAATATGTCAGAATGAAACATATAAAGACCGTGTTAGAATGAAACCTAAGAACAACAACCGTCGATTGGCATTGGCACTTGTCTTCGTCCTCTTCTTCCTGTGGGCTTTGAGCAGCAACCTGCTTCCCACGATGATCCGGCAACTCATGAACCAATGCCATCTCAACACCTTTGAAGCCTCCTTTACTGAGAGTGCTTACTGGCTGGCCTATTTTGTCTGTCCTATCCCCATTGCGATGTTTCTGAAGCGGTTCAGCTACAAGGCGGGCATCATATTCGGACTGTGTCTGGCCGCAACAGGTGCTTTTCTCTTCTTCCCTGCCTCAGAGATCAATATATATGGTGTCTATCTTGCCATCTTCTTTGTCATCGCTACGGGCATGTGTTTCCTTGAGACGGCCGCCAATCCCTATGTCACGGAGCTCGGCAATCCTGAGACAGCGCCACGGCGGCTGAACCTTGCTCAAGCCATCAACGGACTGGGAGCTTTCATCGCGGCGATGTTTCTCAGTAAGGCCGTCCTGGGCAGCGGGCGTTTTTCCCATGTCTACCTCACCTTAGGCGGTGTCCTTGTCTTGACGGCGGGTATCTTCGTCTTCACGCGTCTGCCCAAGACTGCCGACGAGATGGAGACCATGAGGCGGAGGCAGGCGGCCAGGACTTCCAAGACGAAAGTACCACATACCAAGCTCATTGACTTCTCTGTTTTGCGCATCCGTCATCTGCGCTGGGGAGTGATCGCACAGTTCTTCTACAATGGCGGACAGACAGCTATTAACAGTCTCTTCCTGGTATATTGCTGTTCCTATGCCGGCATCGGCGAGGCTACGGCGACTACGCTGTTCGGCATCTATATGCTCTTCTTCCTTTTGGGCAGATGGATCGGCACGGCACTCATGGGGCGGTTCCTGCCTCACAACATGCTGTTGGTCTATGCCCTCGCCAATGTGCTGCTCTGCCTGGTGATTGCGGTGTTTGGCGGGCTGGCAGGTGTGGTGTGCATGATGGGTGTGTCTTTCTTCATGTCCATCATCTATCCGACACAGTTCTCCCTGGCACTGGCAGGACTGGACGAGCAGACCAAAAGTGGCTCTGCTTTTCTCGTGATGGCCATCGTGGGCAACGCGATGATTCCACAGCTCACTGCATTCATCATGCACAAGTTTCCAGAGACATATCATATCGCTTACCTCGTTCCCCTCGTCTGCTTCCTCTTTTGTGCCTATTACGGATGGAAAGGATATAAGCGGGACGATTAGGAAATATGCGAGAATAAAAGACTGAAAGATCAAAAAATATGAAAGCTATTCAAATCAAAGATCAAAAGATTCGTGTTTGTGATGTAGAGGCCCCTGCGGACCCGAAAGCCGGTGAGGTACTGTTGAAGGTACTCTATGCCGGCTTTTGCGGCTCTGACCTCAACACTTATCGTGGCCGAAACCTCATGGCTCTCAATCCGGTGATTCCGGGACACGAGATCGGCGCTGTCATCGAGCGCGTCGGTGCAGACGTGCCGGGTGACCTAAGAAAAGGATTGGTGGTGACCTGCAATCCCTATACCAACTGCGGACATTGCGCGGCGTGTCGCAACGGACGCTACAATGCCTGCGAGCACAACGAGACGCTTGGCGTGCAGCGGGATGGTGCGATGAGGGAATATATCACCCTGCCTTGGGAAAAGGTGATTCCCGCCAAAGAGCTTGCTCCCCGTACCTGTGCGCTGATAGAACCCATGAGTGTGGGCTTCCACGCCATCGACCGGGGACAGGTGATCGATGTCGACACGGTGATGGTGATCGGCTGCGGCATGGTGGGAATGGGTGCCATCGTGCGTGCGTCACAGCGTGGTGCGACGGTGATCGCTGCTGATATCGACGACCATAAGCTCGAACTGGCTAAGACGATGGGGGCATCCTACACTGTGAACACCATCAGCGAGGATGTTCATGCCAAGCTACAGCAGATCACTCACGGCGATGGCCCCGATGTTATCGTTGAGGCGGTGGGGAGCAGCGTGACCTATCAGATCGCTGTCAACGAGGTAGCCTTCACGGGACGTGTCGTCTGCATCGGCTACGCAAAAGGCGACGTTGCGCTGCCTACCGGGCTCTTCGTCAAAAAAGAACTCGATGTCCGCGGCTCACGCAATGCCACACCGAAAGACTTCCAGGCAGTGATACGCTATCTCAGACGCGGCACCTGCCCAGTCGACAAGCTCATTTCTAAAGACGTGACACTGGAAGAAGCACCAGAAGCCATGAAGTGGTGGGACGAGAATCCGGGCAAGGTTTTCCGTGTAGTAGTGGATATGACAAACAGCGGAAAGTAAATACGGTATAGAAAAAGAAGGAGACCATCAACAAATGATCTCCTTCTTTTTAATTATATTGTCTCCTATAGACATCCTGTTTTTATCCCTTCCCAAAAGCGACTGCTATAGGTAACCACTCCCCTCTCCCTCGGAGAGGGGGAAGGGGGTGAGGCTTTTACAGTTTATTGCCTTCCTTGGGGAACACCACGACGGGCTCGTAGTGCTTGGCCTCCTCAAAGTCCATGATGGCATAGGCGATGATGATCACCGTGTCGCCCACCTGCACCTTGCGCGCCGCAGCACCATTGAGGCAGATGCAACCCGAGCCGCGCTCTCCTTTTATAATATAGGTCTCGAAGCGCTCGCCATTGTTGTTGTCGACGATCTGCACCTTCTCGCCGGCAATGAGGTTGGCGGCGTCCATGAGATCCTCGTCGATGGTGATGCTGCCCATATACTGGAGGTTGGCATCAGTGACGGTCACACAGTGCAACTTGCTTTTTAATACTTCTATCTGCATGGGGTATGATATTGAGCGGTTTGCTGATTGAAATCTCTATGATACTGCGATTATTTCGTCTCTGGATCTTTGTATTTGATGTGGTCGATGAGTCGGATCGGCGTGTGCCCGCAGTAAACGGTGATACAGCCCACCACATAGTCGCTGTCGTCCCAGTTGTTGACGTCGAGCAGCGTGTTGCCGTCCACAATCTCGAAATACTCCACGTCGAGGCCGTCGATGGCGTTGATGTCTGCCACCACCTTGTCGTGAGTCTCCTTGACGGTGTGATCCTTGGCATAGTCGACGCTGGCTTTCAGTGCCTTGTAGATGTTCGGTGCGATGGCGCGCTCCTCAGGCGTGAGCAATGTGTTGCGGGAGCTCTTGGCCAGTCCGTCCTCGTCGCGCACGATGGGACACTCGACGATGTGCACGAGCTTGTCATATCCGATGTAGTTGACCAGTCGCTTCACCACAGCGATCTGTTGCCAGTCCTTCTCGCCGAAGTAGGCACGGTTGGGCTTGACGATATAGAAGAGCCGGCTCACCACCTGGCAGACACCATTGAAGTGGCCCGGGCGTTTGGCACCCTCCATGACGGTCGACTGTGGGGGGAATTCAAAGTGGCGGGTATCGGGCGTGGGATACATCTCCTCCACCGAGGGAGCAAAGACATACTGCGCGCCGCAGGCCTCGCAGAGCTTGCAGTCAGCTTCGAGTGTACGGGGATAGCGCTCGAGGTCGCCCTTGTCGTTGAACTGTGTAGGATTGAGGAAGATAGACACCACGGTAGCACCGTTTTCCTTCACGCTACGCTTGATGAGAGAGGCGTGCCCCTCGTGTAATGCACCCATAGTAGGAACGAGACCGATTTCCTTTCCTTCCTTGCGCACAAGGAAGAGCTCGTTCTGAAGATCTACAATCTTTTTGAATACTTTCATTGCCTGTTTTTCTAACAGAGTGCAAAGTAACAACTTTTTTGCGTAACTGGCAAGAAATCACCACTTTATTTTCATTGCGAGGTCATACAAACGTTAAATAGCTATAAAAGATCAGAGCCACTTATCTACGATAAGCATTGTGTGCCAGTTTTTTAGTAACTTTGCAAGGTTATTTAGTCCGTGGAGGCTCAGTCAAGAGGTGCTGATGCTGCGCCCGCCTTGCGGAAAAACCCGTTTAATTAATCAATTCAATGTACGCAATCGTAGACATTAACGGTCAGCAGTTCAAAGCCGAAGAGGGCAAGAAGCTCTTCGTCCATCACATCAAGGACGCCGAAGAAGGCAAGACTGTTGAGTTTGACAAGGTGCTGCTCGTCGACAAGGACGGTGCAGTGACTGTCGGTGCCCCTACTGTAGAGGGTGCAAAAGTAGTAGTAGAAGTGGTGAACCCGCTTGTCAAAGGTGACAAGGTCATCGTGTTCAAGATGAAGCGCCGCAAGGACTGCCGTCGCAAGAACGGCCACCGCGCTCAGTTCACCGAGGTATCAATTAAACAAGTAATCGCTTAACAAGCAGGAGGTATTCATTATGGCACACAAGAAAGGTGTAGGTAGTTCTAAGAACGGACGTGAATCAGCTTCAAAGCGTTTAGGCGTTAAGATTTGGGGTGGACAGAGCATCATCGCCGGCAACATCATCGTTCGCCAGCGTGGCAACAAGCACTTCCCAGGTGAGAATGTAGCTCAGGGCAAGGACGATACGCTCTATGCCCTCAAAGACGGTGTGGTGTATTTCCACAAGGGTGCCCGCGACAAGAGCACCGTGTCTGTGCTCTCACCCGAAGCTTACGCAGCTAAAACGAAAAAGGCTGAAGCATAAACATTAACAAAAAAAACTTATTCCAAACAAACATAGAAGCCTGCTCCCACCGGAGCAGGCTTTCTATGTTTATAGACCTGACGAACCGTACACTGGTCACGGAAGGTTTTGGATCAGCTTACTTGCCTGCTACTATGGTTGAAAAAGTGTAGCGAGAACCAGAAGATATGGTTGAAAAAATGTAATTTTGCTTATGTGTTAACTAAAACTCTTTCCTGACTTCGTCAATGCGTCCCCCTGAATCGAGAATAAGTTTTTGGAAAATAGTCACGTACAGACTTTAGCTCCCCATGGAGCTATGGTGCTGAGGTGATGGGGACAGCCTTACGAGCAAGCTCGTCGGCTGCCCCCATCACCTCAGCACCACTCCCTACAAAGGGACAAAGCCTGCCCGTGACGAAAATCGCTATCGCGTAAAATTGCGCAGAGCGCATAAAATATGATACCGCCCAACAGAACACAAGCAGCATAGCAGACTTTCAAGATGCTATGGACTATCTTTCGGCCGCAGGATTTTATGCCCAAAGGGCAATTTTACGCGTTAGCGATTTTCGTCATGGGCAGGCTTGACACCAAAGGTGTGGGGCTAAAGCTATGGGGTAGGCGGCGAGCTTGCTCGCAAGACTATCCCATAGCTTTAGACCCATTGCTCCTTGGGGAGCATAAGCATGACCATGATTTTCTTTTCTCTTTTCCGTTTGAAAATGCCAAAGCGATAATGGCAGTATAAAGATTTATATTTCCTCTCACTATGATTCCACGGAAAATATCCAGTGCGTCACGGGTAGAGATCTCTGTGTTCTCTGTGTGAGAATATTACAGACAAGAGGGTTAGGGCGGGGATGAACCCCGCCCCTACGGCCCCACCGCACCGTTAACAGGGCAATACCATAAAAACGATGTTAATGTCATCTATCGTAGGGGCGGGGTTTATCCCCGCCCTAACCCCGCAAAACATATGAGTGGGTCGATATAGTCACCAATCTTGGAACTTGGGTGTCCCAATGGCGAAAGCAGGAGCCTGTACATGATTTTCTTTTTTCGTATCATCTGGAGATGGCAAGGCAATATGAGTCAGGACAAAGACATTGACTGTCTGCCGGGCTGTTAAGGAGGAATATCATTCCATAATTCGTAATTGCGACACCATCAATTGCTGAAATAAGCTTATAACTAACTGATAATCAATGATGACACTTCATCCAACCAAAAATGTGAGGAAGTCAGGAAAACTCTTTGATGACATGAAGCGTAGAATGGCTGACAGATGCCGGACTCATCTACAAAGTATCACGTGTGTCGGAACCTCGCAAACCATTAAAATTCTATGAGGATCTGAATGCCTTTAAACTCTTCTCTTTGGATGTGGGGCTGATGGGAGCCATGGCAGAGACAACAGCTGCGGACGTATTGGTCCGCGGAACGGCTATGACGGAATATCGTGGAGCCTTCACCGAACTGTTTGTGCTGACGCAGCTGGTCGCCCGCGGCATCACACCTTATTATTATAGTGCCAACGACTCAAGGATAGAGATCGACTTTCTGATACAAAAGGCAGGCACCGTCATTCCGTTGGAGGTAAAGGCAGAAGAGAATGTCCACTCCAAATCGCTTAGGACCTACATCGAGAAATACCCACAACTGAAAGGTGTACGCCTCTCCATGTTGCCTTACCACGACCAAGAGTGGATGACCAACTATCCACTCTATTGCGTCAACTTCATATAGAACAAGAGCAACGCTCCCATGAGACCGCCCACACATCAAAACAATCTATATCCATTTGAGCGCATAGGAGGCAATGCAGAGACCGATTCTATACCCGCCCACACATCTTGGAAGCAATCAAAACATTTCACAAAACACCTCTCTCTGAAACTTGCAATCTAGAGAAGAGCAACAGCAGAAAGAGGAGCCTTTTCATCAAAAAACAAGGGAAAAAGAGAGAAAGCAGTGCTTTCTCATCAGCAAATCAGTGATTTTACTTGGTCAGAAAGGCAGTTTGACCCGATCATCTCGGTAGTTTGACCTTATCAAAGTACCTTTCTGAGCAAAAATTCTCTAGAGAATTTTTGCTCAGAAAGGTCTTTTGTCGTAAGACCCTTGACCTTTTCTCTTCTCAAAAAAGTAAACTATACATAACATTCTTATTATCAACAAATTACAAAAAACGGCCATTTTTTCGCAAAATTGAGAGCAAAGTGGCCTCTCGTGCAGAAGATCGCCAAAAAAAGGCCCGTTTTTTGTCAGTTTTCCCAACAATTAAGGCAACACCAGAAGATAAAGAATCCTTCTTCCGTAACCCGCCTTGTTCATAATTGGTTAGAGAGGTCCATAACTCAAGGAAAATATTCATAGGCAGGCTTAAGCTCCCGATGGAGCTATGGTGTGTAAGTGATGGGGCAGCCTTTGCGAGCAAGCTCGCAGTCTGCCCCATCACTTCCACACCACCCCTGACGGGGTAAAAGCCAGCCTATGACGAAAATTGCCTTGGCATAAAATTGCGCAAAGCGCATAAAATATGATGCCACCCAACAGAACACAAGCAGCATAGCAGATTTTCAAGACGCTATGGACTATCTTTCGGCCGCAGGATTTTATGCCCAAGGGGCAATTTTACGCGTTAGCGATTTTCGTCATGGGCAGGCTTGACACCAAAGGTGTGGGGCTAAAGCTATGGGGTAGGCGGCGAGCTTGCTCGCAAGACTACCCCATAGCTTTAGACCCATTGCTCCTTGGGGAGCATAAGCATGACCATGATTTTCTTTTTTCTTATCCGTTTGAAAATGCTAAAGCGATAATGGCAGCATAAAGATTTATATTTCCTCTCACTATGATTCCACGGAAAATATCCAGTGCGTCGTTTTTATATCTTTTGCGTGGTTAGGGCGGGGATGAACCCCGCCCCTACATTGTCACCCTTGACACTGAATTGCGGGGAATTGTCTCCGACCCTAAACGTCGTTTGAAGTGGTTGGTAGGGGCGGGGTTTATCCCCGCCCTCACCCTCTTGTCGGTAATCATTCTCCTCCTGTGCCACATGTTTATATATCTTTTGCGGGGTTAGGACGGGGATGAACCCCGCCCCTACTGGCACCCTTAACACTGAATTGCGGGGAATTGTCTTCGATCTTAAACGTCGTTTGAAGTGGTGGGTTCGCTTCCTAGGTTTCTGACCAAAGGAAATCTCGATTATTTTTCGTTTTTAACTAAATTTATTGTAATGTTGATTTTTTATTTACGTTTATAGCGCTGCCTCAAGTGAAGGTTCCGCCTTCAATACTAGTTCCTCCGTTTTGTGTTTTCTCAGTAATTCATGATTGCATTCATAGTCGCAGTCGTTTTTTACAAGTGAGTATGTTATGTGCAGGAGTTTGTTTATTACGTTGTTGAGGACAATGCTGTACGGCTTGCCTTTCTTTTCCAGTCTGTCGGCGTAGGCCTTTATCTCTCGGTTGTAGATAATCGCA
>NZ_VUNG01000004.1 GCF_009695775.1 Hallella mizrahii
CAGCAAACAAAAGGAATTATACGACATTGTGTTGCAAAATGACGCTAAAAAATAACGCGTCTTGAGAGAACTGTATCTAACTGACCATAAAATCGGTCTTGGGTGGCGCAAAATAGGAAAACAGGAAAGCCCCTGTTAAGCCAAAAGCGGCAAAACAAGGGCCAAGTTGTATAGTGTCTCAAATGGAGACTTCTTTAATAAATATATGATAAAGAAATCTTTATAACTCTCTTTCCTACGACACCTTTTCAAACGACAGCTCGTTTTTCTCTTCTTTCTTATCGATGTTGATGGTGTCACCTTTCTTAACATCTCCAGAGAGAATCAACTCGCACAAGCCATCTTCAACGTATGTCTGAATGGCCCGTTTCAAGGGGCGTGCGCCGAACTGGATATCATAGCCTTTAGAAGCTACGAATTCCTTTGCGGCATTTGTAAGCTGAATCATCAAGCCCTTCTCTTCAATGCGCTTATAAAGCCCAGTGAGCTCAATGTCGATGATTTTCTTGATGGAATCCAAATCGAGTTGGTCAAAGGTGATAATATCATCAAGACGATTGAGAAACTCCGGTGAGAATTGCTTGCTCAGACTCTTTTGGATTACAGAGCGGGCATATTCCTTATCTTTGTCGCTCAGATTGCCCATATTGGAGATTCCACCGGCATTGAAACCCACACCATGACTAAACTCTTTCAACTGACGTGTACCAGCATTAGAAGTCATGATGATCACCGTATTGCGGAAGTCTACCGTCCGCCCGTTGCCATCTGTGAGCCTTCCTTCGTCGAGCACTTGCAGCATCAGATTGAAGACATTGCCATGAGCTTTCTCTATCTCGTCAAGCAAAACGATGGAGTAGGGATGACGACGCACTTGCTCCGTCAGCTGTCCACCTTCCTCATAGCCTACATATCCTGGAGGCGCACCGATGAGTCGGGATACATTAAAGCTCTCGGTGTATTCGCTCATATCTATACGAATGATCGAATCCTTTGACCCGAACATGTTTTCAGCCAAGCACTTTGCCAAATAGGTTTTACCGACTCCCGTTGGACCCAAGAACATAAAGGCTCCAATAGGGTGGTTGGGATCTTTGAGTCCTACTCTGTTGCGCTGGATGGCCTTCACGAGCTTCTCTATTGCTCCGTCCTGTCCAATCACACGTTTTTTCAGCTCCTGACCCATATCTCTGAGTCTTACGGACTCGCCTTTCTCCATGCACTGCACAGGCACACCACTCATTCTTGACACCACGCCGGCTACATCTTTGTCCGTTACAATCTGACGAGACTCGGCATCACCATTTTGCCAAGACTGCTGCAACTCATGAAGTTCTTGTTCAAGATGGGTCTGACGATCGCGGTAGACAGTAGCCAACTCGTAATTCTGACTTTTGACAGCCTGCTCCTTCTTGTCTTTGACCTCGCTGATTTCTTTCTCCTTCTCTGTGATCTCAGGTGGAACTTGAGCATGCAGCAAACGTATGTGAGCACCTACTTCATCAAGTGCGTCGATCGCCTTATCTGGGAATTCACGGTCTGTAATATAGCGCCCGGTCAGACTCACACATGATTGCAGAGCCTCATCGGTGTAGGTTACATGATGATGCTCCTCATATCGGTCTTTGATGTTATGGAGTATCTGTAGCGTCTGGTCGGCAGTAGTTGGTTCTACCAGTACCTTTTGGAATCTCCGCTCCAAGGCGCCATCCTTTTCGATTGTCTTACGGAATTCGTCAAGCGTAGTAGCACCTATACACTGGATCGTGCCACGAGCCAAGGCTGGCTTCATGATATTGGCAGCATCCATAGTACCAGGAGAAGATCCAGCTCCGATAATCGTATGAATCTCGTCAATAAACACAATGATATTGGGATTCTGCTCCAACTCTTTGATCAGCGCGCGAATACGCTCTTCAAATTGTCCACGATATTTGGTTCCGGCAACGATTCCAGTCATGTCCAGACTAACCAACCGCCGGTTGAAAAGCACAGGTGATGTATGGTGCATCACGATTTGCTGTGCCAATCCCTCAACAATGGCACTTTTGCCCACTCCCGGCTCACCAATGAGTATAGGATTGTTTTTCTTGCGACGACATAGAATTTCTGTGACACGCTGTATTTCCTTCTCTCTGCCTACGACGGGATCAAGCTTACCTTCGGCGGCAGCACGAGTGAGATCTGTAGAGAAGTTGTCCAATACAGGAGTCTTGCCATTACCATGCTGTGCAACATCGGTTTGCGTTGACTTCATGTGACTACCTTTTATATTGTCACCCTCTTCAAAATCTTCCTCATCTTCATCAGGAAGTCCTATTCCATCGGTTGAAGGCTTTTTCTGTAGTAATTTGGCAACTTGGTCATAGTCTACGTGATGAGCTTCGAGAACTATCTTTGCCCCATTGTCGATTTGGTCATGAAGAATGGCCAAAAGCACATGTTGGGTATCCACGATGGACGTGTGCTGAATACGAGCCTCCAAAACTGCCAGCCGTAAAATATTGCTGGCCTGTTCGTTGAGTACTATATCATTGACAACATTAGGGTTGGTAGCGCTTGATACCGCATTTGTTCTTACTCTTTGCTCCAATTCCTCTTTGACTCTGGATATGTCAACATTCAATCTGTTAAGCAAATCGATGACGATATCTTCTTTCTCCCGGAGAATTCCCAAGAGAATGTGTTCCGGACCCACCGAAGTGCTGGCCAGGCGCGTCGCCTCTTCCTGGCTAAAAGCCAGAACCTGTGAAACTTTGGGTGAAAACTGACTGGTCATATTTCCTTTTTACCTTTCTTTTTCTGTTAGATACGATGCAAATATACTTCTTTTTGCTCTAAACTGCAAGGACTATGCCAAAAAAAAACTTATTCATGGCAAATCAGACTATAAGGGCAATTATCGCATCGCTTTGTGTGGCTGGTTGGCGTGAAATCAATCAGCGGATTAAAGATCTCCGCCAGCAGTTGCTTCACAAGGTCAGAGAACTCTGGCCACATCACGCTAATGTCGTCAATGATCTCGCGCTGTCCACGTCCAATGGAAAACGTCAATATAGGATTGTAGTTTTCTGCTGATGCCTGACGGATGAAGAGTAACGCTGGAGCAACGGCTTGCTGTGTCATTTTCCCAACCTTTTTATAAGAGTTGACACCATATTTTACAACGCCTGCATATAGCATTGATTGCAAATAATAAGTGGAGTGTTTATTCTCTATATTGTCTGTATTGAAGATATCCTTGACACAGGCGGGCAGCGAGGTTAAAGGTTTACCAGTCTTGTAGTCCACAATTCTGACGACCCACTTTCCTCCCTGATTGATTCTGTCGATGCGATCTACCTTTCCCCCGATATGTAAGCTATATTGCTGCCCGTTGACATCAAAGGACACTTTGTCATAAAAGTTTTCTTCCAATGCCAAAATGTCAAACGGAGCACAAGCGGCATCCAAACGCAAAAGCCGTTGCAGATAAAGCTTAATCACATTTTTATTGAGCATCTGCAATCCATTGTATTGAGGAATGAACTGATTCTCTTTGGCGTGAAAGAGTATATCACGGAAGGCCTGGTCTATGATATGGTCTAAAAAGCCCGCATCCTTAAGTGCCGCTTGAATCTTCTCCTTAGTAATAGTGGGCTGTTGCTCACTGAACTGACGGTAGATCAGCTCCGCACTGTGATGAAACAAGTCGCCAAACATCGTATTGTCAATCTCGTCAATATTATCTTCTTCCTGTTCTTGCAGTTGGCAGATGACATGATAGTAAAACTTCAATGGGCATCTCATATATTTGTCTAAGGCGGATGGAGAAATGCTCTTCATGGCATGAAGTACGTTCATCACCTCCGGTGTCTTATGCTTTGCCATGCACTGTCGGGGACTCTGATTTTGTCCTGCGGTCAAAGTGTAGCGTCCAATATGCTGAGAACCATAACTGTCGACCATGAGTTTCAACATAAACCGGCTCATTTCTCCTTTCTGCCCGTCATCTGTTGCATTATTATATAACAAGGTGACATCCTGCGCTCTTTGTATCAGAGACTGGAAATAATAAGCAAAGATAGCCACTTTGTTTTCAACCGTGGTCAAGCCATAGCCAACACGGATGGAATGAGGAATGAAGGAAGCATCATTGATATTCTTTGGCAGTTTACCCTCATTACATGACAGCAAAATCACGTGGTCAAAGTCAAGGTTTCTCGTTTCCAGAACACCCATGACCTGAATGCCAATAGCAGGTTCTCCATGAAAAGGAATGGCTGTCGATTGGATCAGTTGCGACATCAGCCGCTGAAGAACGTAAACGCTTACCAGCTGCTTTCCATTTTTTTCATCAACATGTCTATGAGTCTGACTGTCAGACTTATGAATATAGACTGACATGATTTCATCTAGCCGGTTCAACAATGTATACATTGAAAATATGGACTGATGGAGTAGGGGATCATTAATACTGCGTGTGTTCTGTCCTATGATTTTAAGCAAGTCAGTCATCCAGGACATCAGGGGCAGTATTCCGTTTCTTTCCTCTAAGGGCTGAAAAAGCAAAGACAAATTTTCGTCATATCCATCTGTCAGTTCCTTTATAGTTGGATAATATCGGTGATTGCCATTCAACTGCGATGCTAAAGTTTTGCAGTCATCAGAAAGATATTGAGCATAAGGATGCAGCAACACCCTATTGATGTATTGCAGCTGGAAGTGTTTGCGATCGCTGGTCAATCCTTTCAGTTGTAAAGCTATAAGTGCATCGACCCAAACGCTGACCTCTGAGGCATTCAGTGGAAAGCCTGTTGTGACATTTACATTTTTAATATTGCAGGGCAAACTATGAATCACTGATGGCAAAAGATTCTCATCTGCCATGACGACAGCCGTGCGGTTGCCATCATCAATACGGCCGTTATTAGCAAGCCATTGGCCAACATATCGAGCTTGTATTTCTTCTGTTGGTGCAGATATCAGACTGACAACCTTGTGCGTTTTCATATTGTCGAAGACTTCAGTAGAATTGATACCGATGCTGGCTAAACTCTTATTGAGTTGATTGGGAAACATATCAAGATACTGTTTGATATACTTTCCAGCATCCTCGTTGATGTAATTGACATCGTAGTCCCAGTAGAATTCTGCCTTACCTTCCATTTTCAGTCTTCTGAAAAGGTCTTGCTCTACCTTTTGCAAGAGGTTGAAGCCCACAAAGATATAAGTCTCATATTGAAAATCTATGTATTTCTGTTCGATCACTTCCCGATAGAGCATACCCTCATAAGCCAGTCCCTGCTTCTTCAGCCTCTGATGAAGCTCGTGATAGATACTGCCGAGATGTTCCCAAATGTTTTTGAAGCGACGCTGCAAAAGAGAATCTTGCATCATCGTGTGAAAGAACACTTCCAAGCTCTGTCTTTGGGTCTCTGTCAGGAAACTGAAATCATTCATCTCTTCCCAAGCTTGCAAGTCAATGAAGAGTTTGTCGGGATCTACTTCGTTTTTGTCGATATCATCAAAATCTGATAACATCAGCTGCCCCCAAGAATAAAAATGGTCGAGTGTTTCGTCAGAACCTGTAATATCGCAGAAAACGTTGTAAACCTGGAAAACGAGCGTAATGGGGTCTGGAACCAACAACTCACTATGTTCGCGAAATAATTCGCTGATTGTAATATATTTAGGACTCCACAATGCATGACCAACTTCTTGAAATAATTCTCGATTGAAAAAAATCGAGGCGCGCTTATTTGGAAAGACGATGGCTACCTTGTCAAGGCTTTGTCCATGTTTTGCCAAGACGTCTTTTGCTACAAAATGCAAAAAGGAAGTGTCAGATTTATGGATATCGCTCAGATGAGACATAATTGCTAAAGAATGTTTGGTGGCGAGTAAAAAAATATAAGGTAGCCTTCGGTGAAAGACTACCTTATGCAAATACTAATTATTTTTAGTGTAGAGGAAACGTTTTATTGAACGCTTTGGTGTCTTCTCAAACTCGCTGTCGTGGAGTCTGATCTCAGACAGATGACAGTAAGCGGGCAGCTCTGCATTGAGTTGCTTTCGATTTTGCTCCATGATCGTGTTGAGATCTGAATTGCTGAACCCTATCTGCTTTGCAGCATCCAAGTCAGGGTAGACCAGTCCCACGAGTTGGTTGCCCTCCTGGATGACTACGCTCTCCAATACCATGGACATCGAGTTGAGCTTATCTTCAATCTCCTCAGGGTAGATGTTTTGACCGTTGGATCCCAACAACATGTTTTTTGAACGTCCTTTAATAAAGACATTTCCATCTGCATCCATCAAACCTAAATCACCGGTATGGAACCATCCGTCTGTATCGATGCTGGCTTTTGTAGCCTCTTCATTTTTATAATAGCCCAACATCACATTTGGTCCTTTTGCCAAAATCTCGCCTGGGATATTGGCCGGATCCTTACTCACTACTTTCACTTGCATGTTCTTGGCCGCACGTCCGCAAGAGCCTGGGACGTAAGTCTTGTAGTCAGCATAGCAAATGATGGGGGCACATTCTGTAGCACCATAGCCCACAGTATAATGGAATCCTATGCGATGCAGAAACTTCTCCACTTCTTGGCTAAAAGCGGCTCCACCAATAATCACTTCATAAAACTCTCCGCCAAAAGCTTTTGTCACCTGGTCACAGATCTTTTCATAGACACGTTTGTTAATACCCGGCATTTTCATCAACAGACGGAGCTTAGGATCCTGAATCTTTGGGAACACTTTCTTCTTGATAATTTTCTCTATGATCAGTGGCACAGAGATGATTATCTTAGGCTTAATCTCAGAAAAAGCTTGTGCGATAATTGCAGGAGAAGGAATACGGGTCAGATAGAAAACATGACAGCCCGCAATGAATTCGAAAAGAAATTCAAAGGACATCCCATACATGTGAGCCATCGGCAGAATGCTAATCACGCTATTGCCTTTCTTTACAATATCTCCTAACACGGAATAGGCAAAGTCGATATTGCTCCACAGAGCCCGATAGGGAATCATGACACCTTTTGAGAACCCGGTAGTACCACTTGTGTAGTTGATTACGGCCAATTCATCGGGAGACTGTTCCATATAATAGTGGACATGCTCCTTGCGGAAATACTTAGGATATTTCTGTCCGAAGATCTCGTTGAGATGCTCACGTGCATAAGTCAGTTTGTCTGTACGTGAGAGTACAAGCGAATAGTCTGGGATGTAGATGATTCCTTCCAGTGAAGGCATCTTCGTAGCATCGATCTGGGTAGCTACCACATCTCCCACAAATAAAATTTTTGCATCGGAGTGGTTGACGATGTTATGGATCTGTTCTGCTGTAAACTCATGCAAAATGGGGACAGCAATAGCACCATAGGTAAGCACGGCAAGAAAAGCTGCTGCCCAAGCAGCACTGTTTCGGCCGCAAAGTGCAATCTTGTCACCCTGCTTGACACCGGAACTTTCAAACATGATATGAAGCTTTTCTATCTTGCGGGCAACATCGTGATACTGCAATGTTGCGCCTTTAAAGTCAGTCAGCGAGTCGAGATCCCAATGGTCTACGATGCTTTTCTGAATCATCTGATTGAAGCTGGGAATAGAGCCTGTCATATCTTTAGATAAATAATGTATTCTTTAATTTTTTTGTATGTTAATGATCAATAAACGTCTTTATAGAGATAACGCTTGATGGATTTCTTGGGAGTCTTCTCAAATTCATCGGGATACAGTTTGATCTTGCTGATCTTGCAGAAAGAAGGCAACTGTGCGTTGAGTTCCTTGCGGTTTTGCTCCATGATGTTGTTTAAGTCCGATTCTGAAAATCCCATAGATTGTACTTCGTCCATATCGGGATGCACCAGTCCCACGAGTTCTTCCCCGTGCTGAATGATCAGACTTTCATTGACCATGGCCATAGCATTCAGCTTATCTTCAATCTCTTCAGGATAGACGTTCTGTCCGTTTGATCCAAGAAGCATGTTTTTGATGCGCCCTTTGATAAATAAATGTCCATCTTCTGACATCGTGCCCAAATCGCCAGTATGAAACCAGCCTTCATCATCAATAACTGCCTTCGTGGCTTTTGGATTCTTATAATATCCGGTCATCACGTTCATGCCCCGGGTAAGAATTTCGCCTGGCACGTTCAGAGGATCTTCACTGAGTATCTTGATTTCCATATGATCAACACAAGTGCCGCAAGATCCCGGTGTAAAGTCATGCCAATCTGAGTAAGTGATCATGGGACCGGTCTCTGTGGTGCCATAACCGAGCGTAATAGGGAAATGAATTGAAGTAAGGAAGTTTTCCACTTCCTTGCTCAAACTGGCACCACCGATAATAATCTCGTAGGTCTTTCCGCCCATGATGTTCATCACCATTTGTTCTACACGCTCCTTGACCAATTTGTTTACGCCTGGAAGCTTCATCAATATGGCAACCCGAGTACTGTCAAGTGCAGGCATCACTTTCTTGCGAATGATCTTTTCCAAGATCAACGGCACTGAAACGATCAAGTCGGGATGAATATCCATGAATGCCTGCTGAATGACAGTGGGGCTGGGTAATCGAGTCAAGAAATAGAGATGATTGCCTAGACAGAACTGCAAAAGGAATTCGCACGACAGCCCATACATGTGCGCCATCGGCAAAATAGACAACACTTCGCTGTCTGGCTTCATTTTGCTGCCAATAGCCCGTGTCAGGAAATTGAGATTACTCCATAGCGAACGATATGGTAACATCACTCCTTTAGAGAAGCCCGTTGTGCCGCTGGTGTAATTGATCATAGCGGTTTCTTCGGGCATATCGTCATGATAATGAACATGTTCCTTACGGAAAAATTTAGGATATTTGCGACCATACAACTCATTGAGATGCTCCATGGCATGGCTCAAATGCTCAGAACGGCATGTCAGCAAGGAGTTGTCGGGCATATACACAACACCTTCAAGATTAGGCATCATTGAATAATCCAACTCTGTCGCCACTACATCGCCTACAAAGAGCAGACGCGAATCAGAATGATTGACAATGTTATAGACTTGTTCAGACTTGAACTCATGCTGTATAGGAACAGCTATCACACCATAGGTCAATGCTGCGAGGAATACGCAAGCCCACGCCGAACTGTTTCTGCCACAAAGCGCGATCTTGTCACCAGCTTTGATGCCACATTCGTCAAATACAATGTGCAGCTTCTCAATTTTGCGGGCTACATCATGGTATTGGAGTGTGGCTCCTTTATAATCGGTGAGCGCATCTTTATCCCAATTGCTTTTGATAGTCTGCTCTATCAGAGAGTTGAAACTATATTTATTTTCCATTGCACAATCTTCAAAATTTTGTGCAAAGGTACAACCTATAATGCACAATTCCAAAAAATATGTGCATTAATTTCTCCTAATCTATCATTTTTCTAAACTTTACTCATATTTCATAGTCTTTGCAGGGTGTATATGCGAAACTAAATAACTTGGAGCTATCAGCACGAATACACTGATGAAGAGCGTAGCGATGTTTAGCAAGACGATCAGAGGCACATTCAACTCTATTGGTACCGTATTAACATAATAAGTTGCCGGATCCAACCTGACTATACCAAAGTATTTTTGAATCAGGCAAAGTCCTATACCCACCAAGTTGCCAATGAGCAAGCCCTTACCAATGATAAACACGGCAAACCATAGGAAGATATGGCGTATCGTCTTGTTCCGCGCACCCAAACTCTTGAGTGTACCGATCATCGTAGTACGCTCCAATATGATAATGAGCAGACCGGAAATCATCGTCACAGTAGCCACGGCCATCATCAGCAGCAGAATGATATAGACGTTTACATCCAAAAGATCCAACCAAGAGAATATTTGAGGGTTAAGCTCTCTGATGGTTTGAGCAACATAAGTCTGCCCGTAGTGATCAGTATGCTTATTGATCTTGCTGACAAAGTACTGATCCACTTGATCTACCTTGTTGAAATCATTCACTGTTACGGCAATTCCTGTCGCTTGATCTTCTTTCCAACCATTAAGCTTTATGGTTGTGTATAGATCTGTTAAGCACATCAGATTGTCGTACTGACTCAAATTGGTCTGATAGATGCCGGTGATTTTGAATCTTCGCATTCTAACTCCATTGTTATCAATGAAGTAAGCAAATACCCGGTCACCAGTTCTCAATCTGAGCTTGTCAGCCATGGCCTGCGAAATGGCCAATTCATTCGATGCCTGACTATCAGAGAAGTGGGGCAGGGAACCGGCTACTAAATGCTGATGAAAGAACGTTGAGTCAAACTCTTGTCCTAATCCTTCAAACATGACGCCAAGGAAATCGTTGTCCGTTTTCAGCACACCTTGTTTATATGCGAATCGCTCTGCATGTTTAACACCAGAAATATGCTTTATGACATTCATCATGGAGTCGCCCACAGCAACAGGACTCTGATCACCATCCATCTGATTCATGAAATTGGTAACTTGGATATGTGAGCCAAAACCAATCACTTTATCTCGGATAGAATGCTTGAAGCCGATGACAATGCACACCGATGCTATCATCACTGCCAAACCGATAGCGATGCCGGCTGTGGCTATCGTTATTGCTGGTCGTGACACTCTTTTCTTATCTCTCGGTGTACGATAGATACGCCGGGCTATGAACAAAGGAAAACTCATCGCAGTTCGGTTCTTCCAGGGTATGCTTCCAATGCCTTGCTTAGAACAACAAGAGCACGTTCCAAATCTTCTTTTTTCAGCACATAGGCAATGCGCACCTGATTGATGCCCGCGCCAGGAGTCGTATAGAATCCGGCAGCAGGTGCCAGCATCACAGTTTCACCTTCGTAATTGAAGGTCTCCAGACACCAGCGACAGAATTTTTCTGAGTCATCAACTGGCAGTTGAGCTACAGTATAGAAAGCACCCATAGGAATAGGGGAGTATACACCCGGAATGCGGTTAAGACCATCTATCAGGCATTTACGTCGCTCTACATATTCGTCGTAAACATCACGATAATATGATTCTGGCGCATCAAGCGAAGCTTCTGCCACAATCTGACCAATCAAAGGAGGAGACAAACGTGCCTGACAAAACTTCATAACAGCCTTCCTAACTTCCGCATTTTTGGTAATGAGTGCTCCGATACGAATACCGCATTCGCTGTAACGCTTTGATACAGAATCTATTAATATAACGTTCTGTTCGATACCTTTCAGATGCATGGCACTGATATACGGACTCCCCGTGTAGATATATTCCCGATATACCTCGTCAGAGAAGAGATAAAGATCGTATTTCTTCACCAAATCACGTATCTGATTCATCTCACGCCGTGTATAAAGATAACCGGTAGGATTGTTGGGGTTGCAGATCATGATGGCGCGTGTCCGGTCATTGATCAATTCTTCAAATTTTTCAACCTTAGGGAGAGAGAATCCTTCCTCGATAGTCGTTGCGATCGTGCGAATCTTGGCTCCTGCAGAGATAGCAAAAGCCATATAGTTTGCGTAAGCTGGCTCAGGTACAATGATCTCGTCGCCAGGATTCAAACAACTCATAAAAGCGAAAAGCACAGCTTCTGATCCGCCAGAAGTGATGATAATATCGTCGGGCGTAACCTGAATATTATATTTCGCGTAGTAATCTACCAATTTAGTCCGATACGACAAATACCCTTGCGAAGGTGAATACTCCAAGATTTTGCGATCGATATGTTTTAAAGCATCCAGTCCAACTTGTGGCGTTGGCAAGTCAGGCTGTCCGATATTTAAATGGTAAACCTTGATACCTCTTTGTTTGGCTGCAGCTGCCAATGGTGCCAATTTCCTAATTGGAGACTCTGGCATCTCAAGTCCACGGACTGATATTTCAGGCATTTCTCTAAAACTTTATATTGCGTGAATAAATATTGCTTACTAATAATTTAAATCAGTGCTTCTCAAAAAATTATAGCCTTTATTGATCAGCAAATGCAAAGTTAATGATTTTTCTTGATAGAGCCAACTTTGAGTGTTATTTTTTAAATCTCAATCTGCTTTTATAGATATTTTTTCGTCTATTTATCATAATGACCATTATATAAAAACTAGTTTCTAAGCTTCAAAAAGAAAATTCATCAATCTTTCAATGACATGTAATAGTAACTATTCAGCTGCCATATCGCCCTTTAGCGATAACAAGTTGTTGATATAACAGGGTTAGTTATATAGAAGCGATAGATACAACCGTGCTATCCGTAGTCCAAACCTGCATAATTCATACCGTCTTAAGACAGAACCTCGTTTCTATAAAAACGAAGCTGTTGGATAAGAATCTGTAGTTTTGTCGAACCTATGCCGTCATTTTGATGTCCCAAGCATTGGCTCATGGGTGTTTTCTGTTTCTAAATTACACCCGACTCACACCAAGCTTTATGGCCTCAAAGTTACGAAGATATGTGTAGACACGATTTGTCGGATGAACCTTTTTCTTTTCCTCCCCTACACCGGCTACATCGCTACACCGCTACACCGCTACATTTATAGCTATCGCATGTCGGGAAAATCAATATTATAAAATAAAAAGAAAGATCATACAAACAATATAAAATATTAATTATTAATATATTAATTAATATTATAATATATAATAATATAATATATTTTCATTCTATAGTCTCATTTTCGGCGTTTTGACGACCGAATATCAGAATGCACCTTATGTAGCGGTGTAGCGGTGTAGCAGTGTAGCGCAAACTTCATCCGTACCAACATTCAAATTCAAACCACCATTATAAGGCTCTCAGAATAGCTGTCCGAACTATGCAGAGCATAAAGACGGATCTGCCAAGCCACAAAAAGGAAATCGAATGTTACCGACGTTAAAATATCATAAATACAGCATAACCCACTGACCCGGTGAATGATATATGGGAAAAAAGCAGTATCTTTGCAGCCGATTTGAATGGGTGTGGGTATACTGCGCCCTATAGATTCACATAAAGTCTAACTTTATTAATTCATTAACAACAAAATTTTTTATGTCAGATTTTAACAACGTCAAGAACGTGCAGCCATTGGCCGACTTCAACTGGGACGAGTTTGAGAACGGCAGCAGCTCCAACGTGAGCAAGCAAGATCTTGAGAAGGCCTACGATGAGACCCTCAACAAGATTCAGGAGCACGAGGTAGTAGAAGGTACCGTCATCTCCATCGACAAGAAGGAAGTAGTCGTCAACATCGGCTACAAGAGCGATGGTATCATCCCCGCTTCCGAGTTCCGTTACAACCCCGACCTGAAGGTTGGCGACAAGGTGGAAGTCTATGTGGAAGACCAGGAGGATAAGAAAGGTCAGCTGGTACTTTCTCACAAGAAGGCTCGCCTGAGCAAGAGCTGGGAGCTCATCAACAAGGCTATGGACAACAACGAGGTCATCCAGGGCTATATCAAGTGCCGTACTAAGGGCGGTATGATCGTTGATGTCTTCGGTATCGAGGCCTTCCTCCCCGGCAGCCAGATTGACGTTCATCCTATACGCGACTACGACATGTTCGTGGGCAAGACCATGGAGTTCAAGGTGGTGAAGATCAACCAGGAGTTCCGCAACGTTGTCGTTTCGCACAAAGCACTCATCGAGGCCGAGCTCGAGGCTCAGAAGAAAGAGATCATCTCTCACTTGGAGAAGGGTCAGGTGCTCGAGGGTACTGTCAAAAACATCACCTCTTACGGTGTATTCGTCGACCTCGGCGGTGTGGACGGACTGGTGCATATCACTGACCTCTCTTGGGGCCGCGTCAGCGATCCGCATGAGGTTGTACAGCTTGACCAGAAGATCAATGTCGTTATCCTCGACTTCGATGAGGAGAAGAAGCGCATTGCTCTCGGCCTGAAGCAGCTTACTCCGCATCCTTGGGATTCTCTCGATCCTAACCTCAAGGTGGGTGACCATGTCAAGGGTAAGGTTGTCGTCATCGCCGACTACGGTGCATTCGTTGAGATCCAGCCCGGTGTTGAGGGCCTGATCCACGTCAGCGAGATGTCTTGGAGCCAGCACCTCCGCTCTGCTCAGGAGTTCCTGCACGTAGGTGACGAGGTAGAGGCCGTGATCCTCTCTCTCGACCGCCAGGAGCGCAAGATGAGCCTGGGTATCAAGCAGCTCAAGGAGGATCCTTGGGAGACCATCGAGCAGAAGTATCCTGTTGGCAGCCGCCACACAGCAAAGGTTCGCAACTTCACTAACTTCGGTATCTTCGTAGAGCTCGAGGAAGGTGTTGACGGTCTGATCCACATCTCTGACCTGAGCTGGACCAAGAAGGTGAAGCATCCTTCTGAGTTCACTTCTGTTGGTGCAGACATCGACGTTGTCGTTCTCGACATTGACAAGGAGAACCGTCGTCTGAGCCTCGGTCACAAGCAGCTCGAGGAGAATCCTTGGGACAAGTATGAGGAGATCTACACTCCGGGTTCTGTCCACGAGGGCAAGATCACCGAGATGATGGATAAGGGCGCTGTCATCACCCTGACAGAGGGTGGCGAAGGCTTTGCTACTCCTAAGCACCTGACCAAGGAAGACGGCTCTCAGGCTAAGCTCGGTGAGGTTCTTCCGTTCAAGGTGATCGAGTTCAACAAGGATTCTCGCCGCATCATCCTCTCCCACTCTCGTACATTCGAGGAGGGCAAGGACGAGCCTAAGGCAACTCGCCGCCACAACTCCGGTGCTGCTCGCAAGTCTCAGGATACTCCGGTGATCAACAATGTTGCTGCCGGTACCAGTCTGGGTGACCTTGACGTGCTGGCTAAGCTGAAGGCTGATCTCGAGAACGGCAAGTAATCAATAGATTGCAAAATTACAGCTCTCTCTAATCAACTTAGTATTGAGAGGGTTTCTACTCATAAAGACTGCAAGACTTCGGTTTTGCAGTCTTTTTTATACTCTTTCATGCTCAATCAATAAAGCATAAGTGCCATGGTAAATGGCTATCCACTGTGTATTAATTAATAAGTGTTAATATACGGATATTTCATTTCTGTTTATTCTAATAATTGTCGATTTTTCATTACCTTTGCAATGATTTAAAACACACCGACGTTGCTATTCTTGCAACATCTTGTAAAAATCAACAAGCATATTTTTTATATTCTATGTATAGCAAAGAAGAATTATTAGCTAAGAATGCTTCTGAACTGGAAGATATTGCTCGGCAATTGGGTATGGAGCCGGATCAAAACGCCTCTAAGGAGGATGTCGTCTATACCATTCTTGACAAGCAGGCTGACGAAAGCAGCCATTCAACAGTTGCAGGAAAGAGAAAACGCATAAGGATAACAGCTCCTGAAACAGATTACGTGTATTCTGTAAATGGGAAAAATGGAGAAAACCTCGATACAAAGAGAAATAAGAAAGTAGTCGAGAACAACTTGTTTTCCGACAATGTCAATACGCTGTCTTCGGATAAATCAGAGAAAGAAGATAAGCCCAATAACCAACAAACACAGAATGACAACCAAGGTTCTCTATTCCAGCAAGTAGAAAACCTCAAGCAAGAGCTCAACGCCCTGCCAAAGCACCGTGGACCCAAGACCAAGCAAGAAAAGGAGATTATTGAAAAAATCAACCAACTGCAAAAGCAGATAGATATTGCTGCCCAAAATATGACAGAAGGCACTGATGAGGCAAAGATTGATGTCAACGCCTCTGAAATTCCACAGACCGACAACACGGCAATGGTGCCAGAGGAGGCATTTGCCACAGGCAACAATCTATCAGAAAACGATGGCCAAGACCACAATATCCTCACAAAACTACAGGAAAAAGTCAACGAGCACAACAAACAGCAGGAGGCTTCAGAAGGAGACGAAGATGGCGTTTGGGAAGGTGATCCCGGCGACGGCACCGATTTCATACCTGTCGTAGATCTTCCGATAGAAGACCAAGGGATAACACCCAATTATGACATGTTTGACAATCCCACGACTACTCCTTATAATAATGAGTATCCTGCTTCTGACTATCAAGAAGAACAACAGGAACCGGGCGGAAATTACGACTTTGACGACATCATCTCAGCCAACGGCGTCTTGGAAATTATGCCCGACGGTTATGGATTCTTGCGGTCAAGCGACTATAATTACCTCTCTTCTCCCGATGACATCTACGTTGCCGTCAATCAAGTCAAGCACTACGGACTCAAGACTGGCGACGTCGTCCAGTGTCACGTGAGACCGCCCAAAGAGGGAGAGAAATACTTCCCTCTGACTTCCATTGACTCTATCAACGGACGTAATCCTTTAGAAGTAAGAGACCGAATCCCATTTGAACATCTTACCCCTCTCTTCCCCGATGAGAAGTTCACGCTTTGCGGTGATCCTAAGACCACCAATCTCTCTACCCGTATTGTCGATCTCTTCTCCCCCATCGGTAAAGGACAGCGTGCGCTAATTGTTGCCCAGCCCAAGACTGGTAAGACAATTCTGATGAAGAATATCGCCAACGCCATCGCAGCTAATCACCCCGAAGCATATCTGATGATGCTGCTCATCGACGAGCGCCCTGAGGAGGTCACCGATATGGCCCGCACTGTCAACGCAGAGGTTATCGCATCTACGTTCGATGAGCCTGCAGAGCGCCACGTCAAAATTGCCGGTATCGTGCTCGAAAAAGCCAAGCGCATGGTAGAGTGCGGTCATGATGTAGTCATCTTCCTCGACTCCATCACCCGACTGGCCCGTGCCTACAACACAGTATCTCCTGCCAGCGGCAAGGTGCTCACCGGTGGCGTCGATGCTAATGCACTGCAAAAACCAAAGCGCTTCTTTGGTGCTGCTCGTAATATCGAAGGCGGTGGCTCGCTGACCATCATCGCCACTGCACTTATCGATACTGGCAGCAAAATGGATGAGGTGATCTTTGAGGAGTTCAAGGGCACTGGAAACATGGAGCTGCAACTCGACCGCTCACTGTCCAACAAGCGTATCTTCCCAGCTGTCAATCTCGTAGCGTCCAGCACCCGTCGCGATGATCTGCTGCAAGACAAGACTACGCTGCAGCGTATGTGGATCTTGCGCAAGTTCATCTCCGACATGAATCCGATGGAAGCCATGAACACAATTCATGACAAAATGGAGCGCACAAAAGACAACGCCGAGTTTCTTGCATCCATGAACGATTGAAGAAATTTAGAAAAAAAATAACGAAAAGTTTGGTGGGTACCTAAAAAAAGTGTACCTTTGCACTCGCAATTCCAAAACAGACGGTTGAGGATTGCAATACACTTAAAGAATGCGCCCTTAGCTCAGCTGGTAGAGCAACTGACTCTTAATCAGTGGGTCTAGGGTTCGAGTCCCTAAGGGCGCACTTCTTTTACTTGAGAATGCGCCCTTAGCTCAGCTGGTAGAGCAACTGACTCTTAATCAGTGGGTCTAGGGTTCGAGTCCCTAAGGGCGCACTTCTTTTATTTTCAGAGCGCCCTTAGCTCAGCTGGTAGAGCAACTGACTCTTAATCAGTGGGTCTAGGGTTCGAGTCCCTAAGGGCGCACAAAAGAGCCAAATCTTACGAGATTTGGCTCTTTTTGTTTATGCTGTTTCTTTCCTCCCCTATTTTGAATGTGCCATATTTTGTAGTTTGCAAATAAAACACTATCTTTGCAATAGAAATAAGCAATAGAAACGATGGGAATATTCGGACTTTTTAATAAAAAGAAAAAAGAGACGCTTGATGCCGGACTGGAAAAGACCAAGCAGAGTGTCTTTAGTAAGATCACGCGTGCCATCGCGGGTAAGTCCAAGGTTGACGACGATGTGCTCGACAATCTTGAGGAGGCTTTGATCACCTCGGATGTGGGCGTAGATACCACACTGAAGATCATCCACCGCATTGAGGAAAGAGTAGCAAGAGACAAATATGTGTCCACTTCAGAGCTCAACACCATCCTGAAAGAAGAAATAGCCTCACTGCTCACCGAAAACAACACGAAAGACAGCAGTAACTGGGACCTGCCCAGCGATCACAAACCCTACGTGATACTGGTGGTCGGTGTCAACGGTGTCGGCAAGACCACGACCATAGGTAAACTGGCTTATCAGTTCAAGCAAGCAGGGAAAAAAGTATATCTTGGTGCCGCAGACACCTTCCGCGCTGCAGCCGTAGAGCAGATACAGATCTGGGGCGACCGCGTGGGGGTGCCCGTCATCAAGCAGCAGATGGGAGCAGATCCCGCCAGCGTTGCTTTCGATACGCTGCAAAGCGCAAAAGCCAACGGCGCCGATGTCGTACTCATTGATACTGCCGGTCGCCTGCACAACAAGGTTGGACTGATGAACGAGTTGAAGAAGATCAAGGATGTCATGAAGAAAGTGGTACCCTCTGCGCCCGACGAGGTGCTGTTGGTGCTTGACGGCAGTACCGGACAGAATGCTTTTGAGCAAGCAAAGCAGTTCTCAGCGGTTACTTCTATCACTTCTTTGGCCATCACCAAACTTGATGGTACCGCCAAGGGTGGCGTGGTCATCGGCATCTCTGACCAGTTGAAAGTACCCGTAAAATACATCGGCCTCGGAGAGAAGATGGAAGACCTCCAACTCTTCAACAAAAAGGAATTTGTAGACTCCCTCTTTTAAATCGATCAATCAGCTGTGACCACTCACAAAATGGCAACAGCACATATAAAATGAAAAATAGAATAGACTTTATAACTATGGGGTGCTCAAAAAACCTCGTAGACTCTGAACAACTTATGCGACGTTTCGAACAGGAGGGCTATCATTGTGTGCACGACCCCAAGCGCCCTACCGGAGACATCGCTGTCATCAATACGTGCGGATTTATAGAAGCAGCCAAAGAGGAAAGCATCAACACGATCTTGGAGTTTGTAGATGCCAAGCAGCATGGCAAGCTCAAGAAACTCTTTGTCATGGGTTGTCTCTCACAGCGTTATCGCAAAGAGTTGGAGGAATCGATTCCAGAAGTCGATAAATTCTATGGTAAGTTTGATTACCGTCAACTGTTGCAGGATCTCGGGCCCGCAGAAAAAGAAGAAATCGCACAGACCGACCAGCAGCAACCAGCACAATCCAATAAGACATTCAACCAATCGCGTGTCAACGCCAACAGCCGCCGTAAATTGACGACGCCTCATCACTATGCTTATATCAAGATTGCAGAAGGATGCGACCGCCACTGTGCTTACTGTGCTATACCGCTGATCACCGGCAAGCATGTTTCCCGACCGATAGACGACATCCTCAACGAAGTGCAGGAACTGGTCAAAGAAGGCGTAAAAGAGTTCCAAATTATTGAGCAAGAACTGACCTATTATGGCATCGATCTCTACCACAAGCCGATGATTGCGGAACTTATCAGCCGTATGGCAGACATCCCCGGTGTGAAATGGATAAGGCTACATTATGCCTACCCCAACCAATTTCCCTTGGAGCTGCTGGATGTGATGCGGGAGAAGCCAAACGTCTGCCGCTACCTCGACATTGCCCTTCAGCATATTTCTGATCATATGCTCGAAAGAATGCACCGACACGTAACCAAAGAAGACACCATCAGTCTCCTACGTACAATCCGCGAGCGGGTTCCCGGAATTCATATCAGAACCACGCTGATGGTGGGATTCCCCGGTGAAACAGAAGAAGACTTTGATGAGCTGCTCGATTTCGTGCGTGAGCAGCGATTTGAGCGTATGGGAGCCTTTGCTTACTCTGAAGAAGAGGGCACTTATTCCGCACTCCACTATGACGATGACGTGCCGGAAGAAGTGAAGCAACAGCGTCTCGACAAGCTCATGGCCCTGCAACAGCAGATCAGCGAAGAGATAGAAGCTGAGAAAGTGGGTAAGACTTTCCCCGTGATCATAGATCGGAAAGAGGGTGACTATTACATCGGACGCACCGAATTCTGTTCTCCGGAAGTAGATCCAGAGGTACTCATCCCCGTAAAAGACAAGCACTTGCGTGTCGGCAACTTCTATCAAGTGAAAATGACAGGCAGCGACGAGTTTGATTTATATGGACAAGTATGAACAACAAAGAATTCATCAGCACCTTAGCTGCTGACACCGGCTACACACAGTCCGACACACAGAAAATGGTCAACAATGTCATCGAGGCAATGAAAAAAGCCTTCGGAGACGGCGACAGTGTGCAGATCACTAATTTCGGTTCTTTTGAAGTGAAGAAAAGGCTCGAACGCATTGTCGTCAATCCAGGTAATGGACAGCGAATGTTAGTTCCGCCAAAATTGGTGCTCAGCTTTAAGCCTACCTCCGCAATCAAAGAAACGTTGAAAGGAAAATCATGAACAAACAGCTCATCAAAGACTTATCACAAGACCTCGTAGATAAATTTGAACTTGACAAGAAACAGGCCAACAACTTTGTCGAGAAAATGTTCAGTATACTGCAGACGGGACTGCAAAACGAGAAAATCGTGAAAATTAAAGGACTTGGCACCTTTAAGGTCATCAGCGTGCAGTCAAGAAAGAGCATCGATGTCAACACGGGTGAACCGATTCTTATCGATGGCAGAGATAAGATCAGCTTCACACCAGACAGCGATATGCGTGATTATGTCAACCGACCTTTCGCTCAATTCGAGACGGTAGCCGTCAACGATGGCACAGACTTTAGCCTCATCGACAAGAAATTTGAGGAAGAGGAACAAGAGGAAACACAGGAAAAAAAGGAAAAACAAGAAGAGAAAGAAGAAAAGGAGGAAGTGCAAAAAGAAGAAGCACAGGAAGATTACCCTGAAGAAAAACAAGATAATGAACAAGAAGTCGTCGTCCAGGGGATCGATAAAAAGGAACCACAAGAAATATCTGAAGTTTCTTTCCAGGATGATCATCTCACAGAAGTAACATCAGTAGAAGAGAATACTCCTGCCCACAAGACTCCTTCAGAAGTTGACAATGCCTATGGACAAGAAGAAGCTCTCAAAGAAGAGGAAACTAAGACGGAATCTCTGACGCAGGAATCCAAAGAAATCAATCAGAAAACAAAAGAAATAGATCAGGAACAAAAGGAAATAGAACCGAAGAGCAAAGGGGCTGAACAAGAACCTAAAGATATCGAACAGGAAGCACAAGCTAATGATTGTGAGCAAGAAACGCATACGGCTGAGACAGAGCAAGAAGCGCATACAACGGAGATAGAACAAGAAGTGCATACGGCAACTGTCAATATCAGGCAGCAATTCGAGGATGAGAATCATCAATTGCAGGCGGCGAATGAAGAGTTGCGAAATAATTTCCGTCATCAATATCGTCTGATGAAAGGGGTGATTTCCTTTTTTGTCATTGTCGTATTGCTATGTTTTGGCGGAGGCTATTTTCTACTCAATCAGTTGAAGAAGCGCGATCATCGCATTGAAATGCTGGAAATATTAGCCTATCGCAATAATAATGGTCTAAGAAGCTCGGCTGGTAACAACTCTTCTCTCAATGCTGCACCATCAACTGTCAGTCAACAAAGTAAAGGCAAGCAGACTACAGGCGAAGCCAAGGCTATGGACTATGTTCAGAAAGAAACTAAGACGGAGACCAAGTGTGCAAACAACAATAGTGTTTCACAGCCCTCAGACTCTAAGGCTTCCGGCAACACCCAGTCAGCTAATGGCAGACGCAATGCTTTGACATCTACGTCAAATGCAAATAATTTGAAGCAAAAATCATCAGAATCTGCTTCTTCAAAAACTGTGTCAGACAAAGAGCAGACATCCTATAGCAAAGATGTAAGAATCCGAACTGGTGCCTATCGCATCGTAGGTATCAGCCATACGGTGAAAGTGCGGAGCGGACAGACTCTCTATTCTATCAGCCGTGCCAATCTTGGACCGGGGATGGAGTGCTATATAGAGGCTGTCAACAACGGTAAGACGGAATTTAAAGTTGGAGAAACCGTCAACATCCCTAAACTACAAATCAAAAAGAGAAAATAATTGGAAAAAGAAGTAAGAATAAGTGAGAATAATCTTACTTCACAGAAGACAGAGCCACGAGAAAAGCAAAAACAATGTTGCAGGGTACCTCTCGATAGTTAAAGAAGAATTCCTTCATCGAGGTACCCTGCAAAAGTATTATTTAGAAGGGAAGATCATCAGCGGCATCGCCATTGTCTTGCGCTGGTGCTGCTGGAGCTGCAGTACTTGTCGCCCCCGCTGTTGGAGCAACAGAAGCCTGGCCACCCAACTGACTCATTGGAGCAGCCATGGAAGCACCGCCGACAGCGTTAGGATCTACATGGTCAACACGGAAAGCATTGATATCGTTGAAATAGCGGTCCTGCCATGGACGGGCATTGATATCTAGCCACACGTGCACAGTATCACCCTGATGAATATTGAATTGCTCGAGCTTGTCAGCGCCGAAGACGCGGAACAAGCAAGCGCGAGGATATTGGTCTTTCGTCTGAATCACAAATTCCTGGGATTTCCAAGCGTTACCAGTGCGTTGGGATACGCCCTCTTTAGCAGGGTACTCTTTGATGATCACCCCTTCTACTTCTATTCCTTGTAATGCCATTTATGAGAGTTTTTTAGTTGAACTTTCAGAGTTATAGTGCAAAGATAGTGATAAAGACGGAAATATCAAGCAATTCAATCGAAAAAAAACAAAAAATAAAAAATAATACGCCATAGCTTTCTCGTTCTGTTATTTTCTTATTATCTTTGTATAAACGAAAACAAATAAAACCATTATTATATGAGATTTAGTCTTTCAAGCTCCGCATTGAGCACTCGACTGCAAACATTGGCCAAGGTCATCAATACCAAAAATTCCATGCCCATCTTGGAATGCTTTGTATTTGATGTCAGCCAAGGACAACTTCGTATTACAGCCAGCGATGGCGAGAACCGTATGACATCATTGGTCAGCCTGAGCGAATGCGACAGCGAAGGCTCCTTTGCCATTTCCAGCCATTTGATTCTCGATGCTGTAAAACTGCTTCCCGAGCAGCCACTCGCCTTCGATGTCAATTTGGACTCCTATCAGGTGACCGTCGAATATCAAAACGGTCAGTATCAGCTCGTGGCACAAAATGCTGAGGAATATCCACAAGTGCAGCCCATTGAGGGTGACATCCATACCCTGACCATTGATGCCAGCGTTTTGGTAAGCAATCTCTCGCGCACACTCTTCGCTACAGACAACAACGAGATCCGTCCCGTGATGAACGGCGTATACTTCGACTTGACTCCTGAGCATTTGGCTATCGTTGCCAGTGACGGCCATAAGCTTGTGCGCTGCCGCAACTACGACATCAAATCTGAGGTACCCGCCTCTTTCATCCTTCCTAAGAAGCCGGCCAACCTTCTGAAAAACGGACTCGATCCAAACAGCGGCGACGTGGTCATCAAGTTCAACAGCAATGCAGCAGAGCTGACATTTGCAGACGGCACACTGCGTTGCCAGCTGATAGAGGGCACTTTCCCCAACTACAATGCTGCTATTCCTTCCGACAATCCCAATGAACTCCTCATCGACCGCAAGGCTCTGATGGACAGTATTCGCCGTGTGTTGCCCTTTGCCAGCATCAGCAGCCAACTCATCCGTTTCAAACTGTCGATGGGTTCCCTGCAGCTCTCTGCCGAAGACATCGACTTCGCGACAAGTGCCAAAGAGACCTTAGTCTGTGAATACAATGGCCAACCCCTGCAAATCGGCTTCCGAGGTGACTATTTCTGCGAAGTTCTTTCTTCGCTTGACAGCGATGACGTGAAGGTGATGCTGGGAGATCCAAGTCGGCCGGGCATTGTCCTGCCCAGTGTTCAGGATGAGCATGAGGATGTACTGATGCTGATTATGCCGTTAATTCTGAATGAATAATCGTTAACTGATCAATTAGATGATATTTTGCTGCTACGAGTCTTGAAAACCGAATCGTTCATCCTTCTTTCAAGACTCGTAGTAGTATATTTGGTGGTATATATTTTCATGAAACTGAATCTTAAAAAACCTTTGGTCATCTTTGACTTGGAAGCTACAGGCTTAGACCTCGTCAATGACCGAATTATACAAATCTCTTACGTAAAAGTCTCACCAAACGGTGAAGAGGAGCGTAAAAACATTTTTGTCAACCCCGGCAAGCCCATTCCTCACGACGTGCAAGAACTCACCGGTATCACCGATGAGGATGTCAAGGATGCTCCAACCTTTAAGCAACTGGCCAAACAACTGGCCGAGAGCTTCTCCGGTTGTGACTTTGCCGGCTACAACTCCAATCGCTTCGACATTCCCCTGTTGGCAGAAGAGTTCCTTCGCGCCGGCATAGACTTTGACTTTTCGCGTTGCCATCTCATCGATGTGCAAAACATATTTTTCAAGATGGAGCCCCGCAACCTTGCCGCTGCCTATAAATTCTATACGGGCCACAGCATGGAAGAGGACTTGAAAGCTCACCGTGCCGACCAAGACGCAGAAGCCACCTATAGAGTGCTTCAAGGTGAGTTGGATATGTATGCACCCGAAAAAGCAGAAGATCCGAAGCGTACACTGCCAAATGACATGAGCGCATTGGCCGAGTTCTCTGCCATGAACGACAATGTCGACTTTGCAGGGCGCATTGTGTGGAAAGAAATGAAAGACGCTCAAGGCAATCTTCTCCTTGACAAAGACGGTAAGCCACGACGACAAGAAGTCTTCAACTTTGGTAAATACCGTGGATGGGCAGTCACAGATGTGCTCCACCGCGACCCCGGCTTCTTCAACTGGATGCTCGGAGCTGACTTCACGCTCAACACCAAGCAAGTACTCACACGCATACGCTTACGCGAGGCCAAACTCAACATGCAGTCCGCTGCCCATACCAAATGATCATAATGAAACGCGCACTTATCCTTTGTCTCGTACTGCTTACGATGCTGCTTCTCCCCCCTACAAAAGGAGCAGCGCAGGAGTTGAACATGAAAGTGACGGTCAACCACAATCAGATTCAGGGCACAGATGCCTCTGTCTTCGACAATCTGCAACAGGCCATCACCACTTTCGTCAACGACCGGCAATGGACTAACATGCAGTTTCGCAAAAATGAGAAAATCAGCTGTAGTCTGGCCATCACCGTGAGCAAATATGACCCTACTACCAACATGTTTACCTGCAAAGCGCTGATTCAAGCCAACCGACCAGTATTCAACGCTTCTTATACCACAACGCTCTACAATAACACTGACAAGGACTTTAACTTCAAATACGCTCAATTCGACCAATTGGAGTTTAAAGACGAAATGGTAGACAACGCGCTTACGGCGGTATTGGCTTACTACGCTTATCTCATCATTGGCCTCAATTTGGACAGCTTTTCCCCTATGGGCGGCGAAGATGTACTGCAGCTTTGCATGAACCTCGCCAACAATGCCCAAAATCTGGACGTGACGGGGTGGAAAGCTTTTGACAATGACCGGAATCGCTTCGCTATCATCAACGACTACCTCGATGGCAGTATGAAACCTTTCCGCCAACTGCAATACGACTATTACCGTCTCGGACTCGACCAGATGGCAGAAAACAGTGAGCGAGGTAGAGCCCAGATCACTAACGCTTTAGAAAACGATCTGAAAACTGCTCACGAGAACAGACCCACGAGTATGCTCCCGCAGATTTGGACAGACTACAAACGTGACGAACTGGCAAATATCTATCAGGGCAAAGGCACTCCGAAAGAGAAAGAAGCCATTTACGACATACTCTTCTCTATCAATGCTTCGCAAAACAACGCTTGGGATAAAATAAAACAATGACATTATGCTCAAACAGTTATACATTAAGAACTTCACGCTCATCGATGAACTCAACATTGATTTTCATCCAGGATTCTCTGTCATAACCGGTGAGACGGGAGCTGGTAAAAGCATCATCCTTGGAGCCATTCACCTGCTCTTGGGGCAGCGTGCTGACACCCGACAAATCAAAGAAGGAAGAAGCAAATGTATTGTTGAGGCGCATTTTGATTTGAGCACTTGCCACCTCGAAGATTTCTTTCAAAACAGCAACATCGACTACGATGCCTCTGACTGTATCCTTCGACGAGAGGTGAGCAGCAATGGCAAGAGCCGAGCGTTTATCAACGACACACCTGTGTCCTTGACTCTGATGCGTGAGTGCGGTGAGCTGTTGGTGGACATTCACAGCCAGCATCAAAACCTGCTCTTGCAGAAAGAAGACTTCCAAATGAATGTCGTGGATATCATCGCTGACGACAAACCTCTCCTTGATGATTACAAACACCACTACGCCGACTATCTCCAAGCTGTGCACAAATACGAGGAGCAGAAAAAAATCATCGCACAAAACCGCGATCAAGAAGAGTTTCTCCGCTTTCAATACAATGAACTCGACAAAGCCAATCTACAAGCTGACGAACAAGAGAGTCTGGAGAGCCAGGTGCAGACGCTGAGCCATATCGAGGACATCAAGAGTGCCTTGTTTCAGACGACGTCCCTGCTCAACAACGATGACAATGGTGCCGTCAACCTCGTAAAGAATGCGGCTGATTCGTTGCAAAACCTTGTCGATGTCTATCCTGAAATTCAGGATGCTGCGCAGCGACTTGAATCCGCCGGCATCGAGTTGAAGGACATCGCTGACGAAGTTGACCACAAATTGGAAAACATAGATTTCGATCCTCAACAGCTCCAACAGATGAACGACCGGCTGGACGAACTCTACTCATTGGAGAAAAAATTCCATGCCAGTGGAGTCAACGAGCTCATCGACCAGCGCGACCAACTCAAGCAGGAAATCGCCAACATCGATTGCAGTGACGACTTCTTGGCCGACTTAGAGGAAGCGATGAGCGTCGCCCACGACAATTGCGCCAAAATTGGCCAGCGGCTGAGTGAAGCCCGTCTGCATGCTGCCAAGAAAATCGAAGCAGAGATGCATCAACGGCTGGTGCCATTAGGCATCCCTAAAGTCCGATTCTCTATCGATATTCAGCACACCGATTGCCAGCCGATGGGGCTCGATAAGATCTCTTTCCTCTTCAGTGCCAACAGCAGCACACCACTCCAGCCCGTGGCTCAGGTGGCTTCCGGTGGAGAGATTGCCCGTGTGATGCTCTCTTTGAAAGCCATGATCAGTGGTGCCGTGAAGCTCCCCACCATCATCTTCGACGAGATTGATACGGGGGTCAGCGGACGCGTGGCAGAGAAAATGGCTGAGACAATGCGTGAGATGGCACAGCAGCACCGCCAAGTCATCGCCATCACCCACCTCCCACAGATTGCGGCCGGAGGCACATCGCACTACAAAGTGAGCAAAGAAGAGACTTCAGAAGGCACCGTCAGTACCATGCGTGAACTCTCCGAGAAGGAGCGAGTACGCGAAATCGCCCAAATGCTCAGCGGAAGCGACATATCGCAGGCTGCCATCGACAACGCTCAGGCTCTGTTGGATGCCCAGAAATAGTTCTGTCCAAAAAGAAATGACTTTAATTTCAAAGAAATCATCTAAATATCTGAAACTATAAAATATGATGAGAAAAACAATATCAAGCATACTCCTCGTCTTTATCCTGTTGCTGCCTCTTAAGACTTTGGCTCAGGGAGCCAACATGTCAAAGGTGGCTGCAAATATCTTCACGTTGACAACTTTCAACTCCGACGGCTCCATCCACGGATCTACTCATGGAGTCTTTGCAGGTACGCAAGGCGAAGCCATAGCACCCTGGCATGTCTTTGTAGGAGCTGCCCGTGCAACTGTCATTGACAGCAAAGGCCAGCAAAACGATGTCGATGCAATTGTCGGTGCATCAGAAATGTATGATCTTTGCCGCTTTCGGGTGAAAGGCAACCGCTTGCCGGCAGGCTTGAGCATCAACACGCTGGATGCTCCAGTCTCTCCTGTCACCCTTGTGAGCTTTTCTACCAAGAAAGTAGACAGCCACAAAGTAAAACCGCTTCGCATCGAGAAATTTATGAGCACCTATAACTATTATGTGTTCAATGATGTCGACGTTTCCTCTACAGATCTAGGCTGCCCCATTGTCAACGCTACCGGTCAACTGCTTGGACTCATGCAGCGTCCACAGGATGGTGGCCAGGCTTTCTCCGCTGATGCCCGACTGACCACAACCTTCACGACCAACGGTCTTTCACTCTCTGACCCTACGCTCAAGGCTACCGCCATCCGTCCGGCTCTCCCGACCGAGGAGCAGCAGGCTACACTGATGCTGGTTCTTGCCGCTGAGCAAACCGACAGCACCAACTACGAGACCTATATCCACGAATATATCTCTCGTTTTCCCACGGCAACTACCGGTTATCTGACACTGGCTAACTGGTATGAGCGCTACAACAAATTCGGCCTTGCCGATGCCACATTGAAGACTGAGACTCAGAAGGCCGCTAAGAAGGATGAGGCTTACTACGATTATGCCAAAACTGTATATCAAGCTGCCGTAGCCCGTGTCGATACCCTCTACCCCACTTGGACTTTTCAGCGCGCTACGGAACTGGCTCAGCAAGCCGAAAAGATCAATCCTCTGCCGATCTATAAGCATTTGCAAGCACAAATCCTCTACGCTACAGGCCATTACGACAAAGCTTTTGAGACCTTCACTGCATTGCAAAGCACTGACTTAGGCAAGAACGGAGAGGTATTCTTCGAGGCTGCACAATGCAAGACACAGCTCAAGGCACCTACATCCGAGGTACTTGCATTGCTCGACAAAGCCGTCAGCGTACAGTCCGGCACGCCCTCTGCTCCCTATGTCCTGGCCCGTGCAAGAGTCTACGATGTCACTGGCGACTATCGCAAAGCCTTCAACGACTATCTTACTTATGACTCACTCGTCAACTATCAGGGCTCCGACGACTTCTACTATGCCAAATTCAAATGTGAGATGAAGCTCCGCCAATATCAGTTGGCTCTCAACGATATAGCCCACGCCATTGTTTTGAACCGCACGGCTCCCACCTATTATGCCGAGATGGCCAGTCTACAGCTGAAAGTCGGAAAATACGATGATGCCGTAAAGACCTGTAACTTGGCTCTGCAATTGACACAGCAGTATAGCGACATTTATATCATTAAGGGCATCGCTCTTTGTGAGTTGAAAAAGAAAGAAGAAGGTATTGCGGCTTTACAGAGTGCACAGCAACTGGGCGACAGCAGAGCTGAAGGCCTCATCAAGAAATATCAGAAATAATCATCTGACGAAAGAAAACGCCAACGGCGGCTTCCAAGAAAATGCTTGGAAGCCGCCGTTTTTGTTTGTTATCAGCAGGTTGATGCAGGCTAAATAAACATTAAATGAACATTAATAATCTATCAGAAGAATAGATATAAGCTAATTTGATGTCGCAATATTCGTCAGAGCATCATGAGATACCTGTATTCAACGAGATCACTTTATTTCTCTTCTTCCTGACTGCTGTTTTCAGCATGCTTAGCGTTGACATACTCCAAGAAGAGGCGTAGTACCTTATTGGTTGCAATCTCCAAGTTGATGTCACGTCCAAAATCTTCAGTGAGCTTAAATGTCCGCACATCATCCTTAGCACCATAGCCGAGCCAAATCGTACCCACAGGGATCTCGGCCGTACCACCACCGGGACCGGCAACTCCCGTAGCCGATATGGCATAGTCACAGTTCAGCGCATCGCAGGCACCGATGACCATCTCACGGGCCACCTCCTCACAGACTGCAGTCTGCTCAGCTAGTACCTGTGCAGAGACATGGAGCAGATTCTCTTTTACCTCATTGGTGTAGGACACTACCCCACCCTTGAAATACTGCGAAGCGCCAGGTACCGAGATAATCGCCTCGGCAATGCGTCCGCCTGTACAGCTCTCTGCTGTTCCCAAGGTCTCATTATGATTGTAGAGAGCCTCCTGTATCTGACGGCTCAACACTTTGGTTTCAAATTCCATAATTGTCGTTCAATTATTTGATATCTATTGGGTTATACAACTATTACTACATGCTTACTTGAATGTGACCTTTGAGAAGGCGGGGGCATCGATAGAGCAGAAATCCTTGTCGAGATACTTGTAATATCCCACGATACCGATCATCGCCGCATTATCTGTGGTGTAGCTGAACTTAGGAATGTAGATGGTCCAGCCAAAGCGTTGAGCGTGGTCGCGGAAGGCTGCTCTCAATCCGTTGTTGGCCGAGACGCCGCCGGCAACAGCCACATGCTTAATCCCCGTCGACTTCACAGCCATTCTCAGTTTCTTCATCAGTATGTCCACGATGGTATGCTCGAGACTTGCTGCCAAATCCTGCTTATGATGCTCCACGAAGTCTGGGTCTTCTTCCACCCATTTTCTCAGATTATAGAGGAAGGAAGTTTTCAGGCCCGAGAAGGAGTAGTCCATCCCAGGGATGTGAGGCTCAGCAAATTTGTAAGCAAGCGGGTTGCCCTGACGTGCCAGCCGGTCGATGATCGGACCACCGGGATAGCCGAGCCCCATCACTTTCGAGCATTTGTCGATAGCTTCTCCGGCTGCATCGTCGATGGTTTGGCCCAACACCTCCATGTCGTTGTAGGCGTTGACCTTCACGATCTGAGAGTTACCACCCGATACCAACAGACAGATAAAAGGATAAGGAGGCATATGATTGTCGTCGTCGCTCTCCTTGATAAAGTGAGCCATGACATGCCCCTGCAGATGGTTGACATCGATGAGAGGAATCTCGAGGCTGCGTGCCAGTCCTTTTGCAAAGCTCACGCCCACGAGCAGCGAGCCCATGAGTCCCGGGCCACGCGTGAAGGCGATGGCCGACAACTGTTCTTTGGTGATGCCTGCACGCTTGATGGCCTGATCCACCACAGGTACCACATTTTGTTGATGTGCGCGGCTTGCCAACTCTGGGACCACACCTCCATAGGCGCGGTGAACCTCCTGCGAAGCCGTCACATTGCTCAGCAGCACGCCATTGCGAAGCACTGCTGCCGAGGTGTCGTCACACGATGATTCTATGCCTAAGATATAGACATCTTTATTTGCTGTTTCCATATTATTCATTTTTTCTCGTAAAAGCAGAATACCACTTTGTGTGGGGCTCTGCTACTCGGAAAGTACCTCCACTCCGTGCTCAGTCATGAGGAAAGTATGCTCCCATTGCGCCGAAGGCAGTTCGTCGCCAGAGATCACCTCCCATCCATAGGGGTCGTCCTCGTCGATAAACACTTTCCATGTGCCCATATTGATCATCGGCTCGATAGTAAACGTCATGCCGGGCACAAGCAGCATACCGGTGCCTCTGTGACCGTAATGCAGAATATCGGGCTCCTCATGCATCTGAAGCCCTACTCCATGACCACAGAGATCGCGTACCACACCATAGTGATATTTTTCAGCATGTTTTTGTATGGCGTGTCCGATGTCACCCACGAAGCAATAAGGCTTGGCAGCCTCTGCACCGATTTCAAGACATTCTTTGGTCACTCTGACAAGCTGTTCCTTCTCAGGCGTGGTCTTTCCACCGATGATAAACATGCGTGAGGCGTCGCCGTAGTAGCCGTTGTAGTCGAGCGTCATGTCAACATTCACGATATCGCCCTCCTGCAGCACATCTTCCTCCTTGGGGATGCCGTGGCAGACTACCTCATTGATGCTCGTACACACACTCTTGGGATAGCCTTCATAGTTGAGGCAGGAGGGATGACAGCCATGATCCTCGCAGAATTTCATGCAGATGTCGTCGATTTCCTGCGTATTCATCCCCGGATGGATAGCCTCAGCCACAGCGTCAAGGCACTGTGAGTTGAGTTTGCCAGCGATGCGTATGCCCTCAATCTGCTCGGGGGTGCGCACCATATCACGTGTAGGCACTTCCTTACCCTTGTTTTCCCAGTACATTACCTTCTTGTCCAACTCTGTGGGCTCTTGACCGGGAAGGCAATGCCAACGTCTTTTCTTTTTAAACATATCTTTATATTATAATTTTATAAGATTCTAATACTCTATTCCTTAGTCATCAAACAAGTTGAGCTTATTGCCGCGTGCCTGATCTAGCGACATGAGCTTAGCCTGCTTCTCCTGATATTGCTGTCGGAGCTGCTCATAGCGTGAGGCAAGCATTTCTTCGTAGTCTTTTCTCTGTTTGGCATCCATGAGGCGGGCGGCGATGATCGGTGGCTGACTGGCATCTTTGGTCCATATCACTGGAGCGTCATAGACTGGCGCAATCTTCAGGGCAACATGCAGTTCGCTCGTCGTGGCACCGCCAATGAGCAACGGGATATGCAGCCCCGCCTTTTGCAGTTCTTCAGCCACATTGACCATCTCTCCAAGCGAGGGAGTGATGAGGCCGCTCAACCCTATTAAGTCGACATGGAGCTGACGGGCTTTTGCCACAATCTGCTCGGCGGGCACCATCACTCCGAGATCGATGACCTCATAGTTGTTGCAGGAGAAGACCACGCCGACGATATTCTTGCCGATATCGTGGACATCGCCCTTGACAGTTGCCAACAGCACGCGGCCGGCAGTAGCCGCACCCTCTTTCTTTTCCGCTTCGATATAAGGCTGTAGGATAGCCACGGCTTGCTTCATCGTACGCGCGGTCTTCACCACTTGTGGGAGAAACATCTTACCGGCTCCGAACAGCGTTCCCACCTCGTTCATGCCGTCCATCAGCGGTCCCTCGATGATGTCCACAGCATGGGGATATGTCTCAAGAGCCTCGTGCAGATCGGCATCCAAATATTTGCCTATGCCTTTCCTCAAGGCATAGCCCAGCCGGCTTTCCACACTTTCCTTGCGCCATGCTTCGTCAGAGACAGCCACCGTCTTTCCTCCTTGTGATGCGGCCAGCTTGGCAGCCTCCTGCTCTGCGCGCTTCTTCTCTGCCAGCTCCACCAAGTCCTCCGAGGCACCCTGACGACGATTGAGGATAACATCCTCGATGACCGACAGCTCATCGGCGGGAATATCGGCGTAGGTCACCTTGGTAGCCGGATTGACGATACCGAAGTCCATGCCCTGCTCGATAGCGTGATAGAGAAACACAGCGTGCATCGCTTCGCGGATGTAGTTGATACCGCGGAAGGAGAAACTGAGGTTGCTTACGCCACCGCTGACGTGCACACCTTTAAGATTCTTGCGGATCCATCCCGTAGCCCGTATGAAGTCCAGAGCATAGCTGTCGTGTTCGGCAATACCCGTGGCCACAGAAAGAATGTTAGGGTCGAAGATAATGTCCAAAGGATCCATCCCCACCTTCTCCACCAAAATACGGTAAGCACGCGCGGCAATCTCTATCTTCCGCTCGTAGGAGGTGGCCTGTCCCTGCTCATCAAAGCACATCACCACCACGGCGGCACCGAAACGCTTCACATCCTTTGCATGGCTGATGAAGGTGCTTTCACCCTCCTTCAGCGAGATGGAGTTGACGATGCATTTGCCCTGCATACACTTCAGTCCAGCCATGATCACCTCCCAATCAGAGGAGTCGATCATCACGGGCACACGGGCAATGTCGGGGTCGCTGGCGATAAGATTGAGAAATTTCACCATCTCGGCCTTGGCGTCGAGCAGACCGTCGTCCATATTGATGTCGATCACCAGAGCACCGTCTTCAACCTGCTTGCGGGCGATTTCCAATGCCTCGGTATATTGTTTTTGCTCGATAAGCCTCAAAAATTTGCGGCTGCCGGCAACGTTGCACCGTTCACCTACATTTACAAAGCGCACCTCAGGAGTGACGTTGAGCAGTTCCAGTCCCGACAGCCAAAGAGTCTCGGAGCGTGGCACGACACGATGGGGCTGATAGTTTTTCGCTTTCTCGGCAAAGGCATGAATAAACTCCGGAGTAGTTCCGCAACACCCGCCAACAATATTGACAAGTCCTTCTTTCATAAAGATCTCCATCTCACCGGCCATCTGCTCTGCCGTCTCGTCGTATTGTCCCATGGCGTTGGGCAAGCCGGCGTTGGGATAGACGCTGATATAGAAAGGAGCACGCGCGGCCAGTGTCCTGAGATAGGGCAGCATCTGTGGTGCGCCAAACGAGCAGTTGAGTCCCACAGAGAAGATAGGGTAATCGGCTATGCTGGCCAAGAAAGCCTCAAGCGTCTGTCCACTCAGCGTGCGTCCGGCAAGATCACTGATGGTCACACTGACCATGATGGGAAGTTTACGCCCGACTTTCTCCATAATCTGCACCGAAGCGTCGATAGCCGCCTTGCAGTTGAGCGTGTCAAAGACTGTCTCGATGATGATGGCATCGACACCTCCACGAATCAGTGCATCCACCTCTTCACAATAGGCCTCGAAGAGCCCGTCATAACTTAGGTCACGCGCCGAAGGATCGCTGACATCCGGACTCATTGAGCAAGTTTTGTTGGTCGGTCCCACAGAGCCACATACATAGCGGGGATGACTGGGCGTAGAATATTCCTCAGCACTCTGCTTGGCGATGCGCGCGCCCTCATAGGCCATCTCGGCGCTGTCGGCCTCAAGATGATAGTCGGCTTGGGAAATACGCTGCGAAGAGAAAGTGTTGGTGGTAATAATGTCGGCACCCGCTGCCAAATATTGTCGGTGGATATCCATGATCACCTCAGGTTTGGTGATGTTCAGCATATCGTTGTTGCCTTTCATCTGCACGTTGCTGCCGGCATAGCGGCTGCCGCGGAAATCACTTTCGCTGAGTCCATACCTCTGAATCATGGTTCCCATGGCACCGTCCAGCACCACAAGCCTCTCTTTTACGATCTCTTCTAACATATAAGTATATTTCGGTTGTCTGTTGTGCTCCATCCTGTCATCATTATCTTCTCCATAGTCTGTGTCATGGTTGTCGACTAGTCCAGCATGCTGTCGTGTATCAGAAATGCTTGATAGCCCGATCCATCTCCCGACGGTCTTCCTTCTCCTTGAGCGTTTGTCGCTTGTCAAACTCTTTCTTACCTCTTGCCAGTGCAATATCGACCTTAGCCCTTCCGTGACCGTCTATGAACATCAGCGTGGGCACGATGGTATATCCCGGTGTCTTGCTGTCCTCTGCCAGTCGGCGTATCTCGCGCTTGGTGAGCAGCAGTTTACGGTCGCGCTTGGCATCATGGTTGGAATAAGATCCATAGAAATAGGGAGATATGTTCATTCCCTTAACCCATACTTCACCATTGTTGATGTAGCAGAAGGCATCCACCAACGAGGCTTTGCCCAATCTGACGGACTTGATCTCCGTACCGGTAAGCACAATACCTGCGGTATAGGTGTCTATGAAAATGTATTCAAACGACGCCTTCTTGTTCTTTATTTGTACAGGACTTTTCTTGCGAAGTTCTTGTTGTTCCTTGTTCATTTTTCCTTTTCCTTTTCCTTCCGCTACTCGTCGATGATCGCAAAATCGCTGATATGGTCGTCGACATACTGCGCCACGGCTTCAGTGAACTCCTCTTCATGCTCTACGAAATAGTCATCGAAATCGTCAAACTCAGGATAACGCTCATAGAGGGCATCGAACTCCTCCTGGGTGCAGTCGCGCTCTATCTCGAGACGGTATTTTTTGAAATAGCGGCTACATTTATCCAATAACTTATACAAGTCGCGCAGTCCCCACTCTCTGACCGCCTTGCCAAAGGGATTAAAAAAAATAAACTCTCCCAATCCGTTGTGAATCAGCTCGACGAAGCCACCGTCCATCACGCTGTCGCGAAGCATCAGATAGCCCAATAGGGTGATTTGATCGGAATTGAGTTCGCCCATGTTGTCGGCATTCAGCTCTCCACCGATTGTCTTACGGATTGCTCCGGCAAAGGCCTCAAGGAAGTTGTCCATGCCCGCTGTTGCAGCTTGGCGCAACGCGGCATCGTCTATGTGCACCTGTACCATTGTTTTAAATCTTGCTTTGAGATGCAAAGATACGAAAAAATAAGTGGAGTAAGAGAGAAATCACTAAAAAAATACACATCTATAATAAAAATATCGGTTTATCTGAAATAAAACCACTATCTTTGCATGAAATAAGGTTTTGTCAAGGCTCCTAGTTTTATATGAAGATGATTTGTAAACAACTGTTTTACCCTCTCCTCGGCTGTTGTGCTGCGCTGGTGATATTGTTGGGCAATTCTGCCTGCAACGTCGATAACAAGGATCAACAGGAGAGCGACGTAGATTCTTTCTCTATGGCTTATTTTAATTGGCGCTTTCCTAAGGCTCTGAACTATTGTACGCCACAGTCGCGGCAATGGTTAGTTTTTGCGGCAAGTCAGGTCAATGAAAATGATGTCGAAGTGTTACGCAATAAGCAAGAAGGTGCTAGTTGTAAGATCGAAGATATCAACTTCACCGATGACTCCACGGCTACGGTCAAGGTGATGGTGCGCAATTTCCTCGTCCTGGACACTATTGGAGGCGTTCCCCAGACAATCGCAGAGAAGGTTTTTTGTCTTCATGTCATTGAGCGACAGGGTGTTTGGAAAATTCACCTCAATGGACTTCCTGACTGACGATGACGGTATGTCTGTCATGCGTTTCTTGATTGTCGGCGGAAGAGTTACTTAATTTTTTTTTATTCAAGAAAACAATAAAGTTCAATTTTATTTGGTGGTTCAAGAAAAAAGCTATATCTTTGCACCCGCAAATTAAGCAATGGAAACACTTCCTGCTGCTTTTTGCCGATATGGCTCAGTTGGTAGAGCAACGCATTCGTAATGCGTGGGTCGGGGGTTCGAGTCCCCCTATCGGCTCTTTAATCATGTTTTTTTGTGGCGGAATTAGCATATCGGTAGTGCGCGGGCTTCCCAAGCCTGAAAGGCGGGTTCGATTCCCGTATTCCGCTCAGACTATGAGACATGTTAATCCTGGAGTTTTACGGTACACTTGATTTTTCCCTGGCTAACGTATAGTTCTTGCCCGAGTAGGTGAACACACGGAACATGAAGGAAGCAATCTTTATTCCATTCTCTTACTATAGGATATTATGGGTGATGAGTAAAACCCGAAAAAATATTAATAAAACGATTACTGAAAATGGCACGACAGAAAACAGACCCGTTGCATGTAGTTGTTTACCCATCCAACTTCAATGGTGATAATGGGCAGAAGATGCTCTATGTGTCCTCTAAAGCCCGCGAGGAAATAGAACTCGACAAGCTTGATGCCTACTGTCATGAGTATGAGCACCTGCCCAAAGGCTACGTTACACGATGCTTCGTCGCACTGATGTATGCCATACCTTATCTCATCGGAGAGCACAAGCGGGTAAAAACTCCGATAGGCAGCTTCTATATCAAACCGCAATTCTTGCGGACAATGACAGAAGATGATATCGTAACGGCTAGCGACATTTGGCTTGGCGGTATAGATTTTCGGCCTACTAAGGAGTTTCGTGAGGCAGTGCAGAGACAGTTTAAAAGCATCCAGATAGACCGTCGCAACCATCCGATAGACACCAATTATTACAGCCAACGCAATCCCGAACTGGAGAGCTGTCTGTCGTCGGACACCAACGGCAACCGTTATGTAACGGTGGAAGAATATCGCTGTGCTACAGGCCTAAGTGCACACTCGGCAAGAAAATGCCTTGATAACATGACAAAGGGCGACAATCCTATTCTGCTAAAGACGAAGATAGGTACAACCAACGTCTATACTGAGATATAGCATGAATTTCAGCAACAGATTTTGCTGCTTGGCAAATGACCGTTTGCTACGTAGAAAAATATAGTTTCCTACGTAGCAAACGGTCTTTTTCTATAGCATTACAACATAGGAAACATAGCTTCGGCTCTATAAGAACATAGCTTCGACCCCGTGAGAATACTGCTTCGAGCCCATGACAACATTGATTCTTATAGCAACAAAGGTATCAGCGCTAAAAGCAGTTGTAGTGGGAAGCGGATCATTAATCACTCAAGTTTCGGAAGTATAAAAATTGCATATTATACTGCATGTACCAATAGCTTTAAGATTGCAAACTTTCTGTTGTTTGTAATGGACCATGTTTGGCAGAACTTCCTCATTAGACGCTGTTGTCTCAGCGACAATGTAGATCACCTCGATGGATAGCTTGACAAATTTTGCGTATGGCTTTGAATGAATGATTTTTTGTTTTTGCCATCATAAAGGTATTCGTCTCCTGTAAGATACGGAAATATTCAAAGTCTTTCTACGTCTTATTTTGTCTTTATTCTTTACTTCCGAAACTTGAGGCATTGATATTAAAAGTCTACCACCGTAATTCCTGCCCCGCCAAATTGCACATTCTCATCTGCAAAATGGCTGACATTGGGTTCTGCACTCAGATATTGACGGATCAGCTGGCGTAAGATACCGTTTCCCTTGCCATGGAGAATGCGCACACGAGGCATCCCCATGAGAATAGCATCATCTATGAAATAGCGGACCGCTTGCAATGCTTCATCTCCTCTCATGCCTCGGACGTCAAGATCTTGGTGGAAATTCTTTCTGTGGTCGTCGATGGTCTCTTGGGTCATGCGAGAAATACCATATTGCTTCAGTCCCTCTTTCAACTCATCCATCTTTGTCTTTGGACGATCACTGTTTTCGGTTGAGGCTGAGTTATCGGTTAATATCAGCCGGTTTAGAGGCACCTTGGTACGCATGTCACCGAAGATCACGGTGGCAGTATTACCGTCGAGTGCCTCTACCCTACCCTGTGACTGAATACCACGCATCCTTACGGCGTCTCCAACCACAATCTCGCGCTTGGCGTCTTGATGTCTTTTGCCCAAAGTATCTCTCAAGACCTTGGCGGCCTGCTGCTCCTCCGCCTGCTTGTCTTTCTTGCGCTGTTCGTGACGTTGCTTGCGGGCTTGTATCTGTGCCACCTTCTTCTGAAAGTCCTCATCTGAGAGTATCCCAGAAGAACGCTTGCCCGGCTTCTTCCACGTGCCTTCATCGACATCCTGCTTGAACTGCTCGAGTTCCGCCCGGATCTTTTTCGTGGCTTCCTTCTCAGCCTGTTCTTCCCGGATCTCCCTGATAGCATTTTCTATCTGCTTGTTGCTCTGTGCGAGCAATTCTTTGGCTTCTAGACGCGCATTGGCAAGAATCTCCTTGCGTTGCTTCTCGACTTCTGTGACTCCCTTCTCGTATTCGTCAATTTGGCGTTGCAAACGCTTTTCTTGCTCATGTACGGCTTGTCGTTTCTGTTCCCAGTAGCGCTTGTCGCGTACGATATCTTGAAGATATTTGTCACTTTGAATATAGTCGGAGCCAACGATGTCTGATGCCTCACGAATCACCTCCTCCGGTAATCCTATTTTACGAGCTATCTCAATGGCAAAAGAGCTTCCAGGACGGCCAATCGACAACTGAAACAGTGGACGCATCTCGTGGCGGTCGTAGAGCATAGCACCATTCACCACACCCTCATGGCTGTCGGCAAAATGCTTCAGATTCTGATAGTGGGTCGTGATCACTGCCCATGTACCCTTTTTGCAGAACTGGTCTAACACGCTCTCGGCAATCGCGCCTCCAATTTGTGGCTCTGTGCCCGTTCCAAATTCATCGATCAAAATTAAAGTCTGAGCACTGGCTTGACGCATCATCACCTTCATGTTTAAAAGATGCGACGAATAGGTGCTCAAGTCATTCTCAAGGCTCTGCTCGTCACCTATGTCAATCATAACATCTTTAAACACACCACATTTGCTTCGCTCACTTACAGGGATGCTTAACCCGGTTTGAAGCATATATTGCAATAGCCCCGTCGTCTTTAAACACACCGATTTACCTCCGGCGTTGGGACCTGAGATGATAAGGATATGCTTTTCGGGCGTAAGTTGTATGTCCAGGGGTACTACTGCGGTTGGCTTCTGGCTCTCCACAACTTCACTATCTTCTTTTGCTTGCTTAGCATGGATTAGATGGCGCTCCAACAGTGGATGACGGGCTGCTATGAAGTCAAGGTAGGGATAAGCCTTCAGCTCTGGCTCTACGGCACGCATCGTCTTCGCAAGTTGGCATTTCGCCTGTATCAAGTCGATTTCGGCAAGGAAATGATAAGAGTCGAGCATCTCGCGGACATGCGGGCGGATGCGAGACGACATCTTCGTCAGTATACGGATGATTTCCTGGCGCTCTTCTGCCTCTAACTCCCTGATTTTATTGTTGGCCTCTACCACTTCGGTCGGTTCTACGAATACAGTACGTCCCGTAGCACTCTCGTCATGTACAATACCCGGAATACGACGTTTGAGCGAAGGAACTATAGGTATCACCAATCGACCATCACGCAATGTTGGAGTCACGTCTTTTTCCACCAAGCCCTCACTCTGAGCAGAGTGAAGAATGCCGTTAAGAATCTTTGAGATAGAACCTTCTGTCCTGGCCAATTCCTGACGGATGCCATGCAACTCAGGTGATGCACTATCGCGCATATGACCGTATTTGTCTATGATTTGATTGATCTGTTGGATGATAACCGGAAACGTGGCAATGCCGTCCGCAAGATCGTGAAGTGCCGGGTAACTCCATTTCTTTAATTCAAAGTCATCCTCTGTATCTGTCTTCCCTTCAATAGGCTCGCCTCGATAGAGAAACCGAACTAAGGAATCAATAGTGGACAAAGAGCGTCTGAGGTCAAACAACTCGTTCTCCTCCATCCATGTACCTTCAAGTCGTACTCGCTTCAGACTATCACGCACATCGTAGAACCCAGACAATTCAAAGTCGTCGTCCTCCTCCATGATTCGTCGCATCTCACGGTTTTCTTCCATCCAAGTCGCTATCTGCTTAGAGTCGGCCGAGAAACTCATCTCTTCCACCAAACTCTTTCCAAGCGTACTCAGACAGTAGCCTTTTAGCCATGTCCGCACCTCGTCGTATCCTATCTTCTTTTCGAAGTTTTTTGGGTATATCATTTCTATCTTTTACTCTAAAGGGTCATCAATCAAATTGCTCTATATCTGTTAGATCTTTTATCATTGTAGCATCGTATGCATGTGTTCTTTTATACAGCAATGCCATAATGAAGAATCGCAGTGCCGTTTCACATTTACTGCAAAAGTACCTCTTTTCATTCAGCTATTGCTTTTCTTAGTGTTAATAATGATTAATTACATGTGATTTTTCTCCATAATCTGTCATTATTTCAAATGAATTCTGTACCTTTGCACTCGCTTTCGAAAAGGAAGTTGGTACACACAACCATTGGAGAGATGGTAGAGTGGTCGATTACAACGGTCTTGAAAACCGTCGTACCGAGAGGTACCGGGGGTTCGAATCCCTCTCTCTCCGCTGAAAAGACTTTACAAAATAAGTAAGTCAACTCACAAAATTAGCTAAGTGCCGTAAAATCAACGATTTGCGGCACTTTTTTCGTGTCTTGCTTTTCGTAGTGACCACTTAAAAAACCTCTGAATGGTCTCGAAATGGTCATATTTCGGCTACACATACGGTACACGAAAACGCAAAAATCAAAAAGTGTAGCCAAAGACCCGATACAGACCCTCTACAGACCCGACACAGACCCCATAGAAACCATTGTCTATCAGTCGATTATGTTTAACTTTGCAGCCGATGAATTTCTCGGTGAGCGAAATTATAACTTCGGTTTTGTGTAGCCAGACGGCTTCAAACCGGGTTGTATTCGACCGGGAGCATTGTTGCACTAAATTTATGTAAAGCGTATGAGACGTATCTTTAAGGTTAGTTTCTACATTCGTGGAAATCATGTGAACAAGGATGGCACATGTGCCGTCATGATCCGGCTCTCTCTGGACGGTGAGCGCATCTCAGCAGGAACGACAGGGATCAGTATCAAACCAGAGCTGTGGGATGGTCAGCGTCAACAACTCAAAGGTCGTAACACAGAGGTGGTACAGACCAATAAGAAGCTTGGCGGAATCCGTGATGAGCTTTTGGCTATCGCCGAGAAACTGGAATTCGAGGGAACACTTGCACTTGACCGTGTAAAGGCAGTCTTCCTGGGAGTGGACGAAGAGTACGACACCATCGGAAAGCTCTTGGATAAATACATCAAGAATGTAAAGGAGCAGGTGGGCGTGTGTCTGAGCAAAACTTCCCTAAGCAAATACGAGCTGTGCAAGAAGCGCTTCACGCAGATGCTTGAGAAGAAGTATCACTGCAAGGACATGTCCCTCAAGGAACTTAACCCCGTCGTGGTCCAGGACTACAAGAACTTTCTGATGACGGATGTCAACATGTGTAACAACACAGCCGTGAAGACCATGAAGACCTTCCGTACCGTAATCTTGTATGGCATCAAATTAGGTGTTATCCACAAGGACCCCTTCGTGGGCGTTCACTTCCACATGGAAAAGGTGGACCGTGGCTTCCTCACGGACGAAGAGATTTCCGCCATTATGACCAAGCACATCGACCTTCCGCGTCTTGAGCTTGTACGCGACCTGTTCATCTTCTCCTGCTTCACAGGTCTCGCCTACATCGACGTCAAGGCTCTCACATACGATAAAATCATGAGACTTGCTGATGTGGACTGGATCATATCCAAGCGTGTCAAGACCGTGACCCCCATCAACGTCGTGCTTTCTGATGGTGCAAAGCGCATCATTGAGAAGTACAAGGACTACCCCAAGAAGAAAAAGGGACATGTGTTCCCTGTATTCTCTAATCAGAAGACCAATCAGTATCTGAAGGAGATTGCTACAGCCTGTGGCATCGACAAGGAGCTGACCTTCCACATGGCCCGCCATACCTTTGCTACACTGACGCTGAGCAAGGGAGTGCCCATTGAGAGCGTTTCCCGTATGCTCGGTCACACGAACATTCGGACCACTCAAATCTACGCGAAAATTACCAATAAAAAGATAGAGCATGATATGGCTCTGTTCTTTAAGGACAATACTATACGCGACTTTGACAAGGAGTCAATAAATATGACATCAAAGGATGTCGAGGAGCCCAAGGCCAATGGTAAGAATAAAGATGCTGAGCGGTCTGCGGCCAGAGCTTGACATCTTTTCGTCTGACGTTCGTCCTTTAGGATAAATAAAAGACTCTTGAAGTGGTTGCTGCTTCAAGGGTCTTTTTTTTTATAGATGTAGTAATCAACGACTTGAAATGCGTAACAAAAAAGAGTTGACATTTCATGTAGCCAAAGTGTAGCCAGCGTGTGGCCGTAGTGTAGCCAAGACAGCAACATATAACATATAGATTATGGTAGGCCGTTTAGCCATTTGTCAATTTCATTTTCTAATCAGGTTGCCAGAATAAGCACAAAGATTAGTGTAGCCAAAATGTAGCCGAGGTATTTTTAGTATGTAGCCGACGTATTTCTTTTTCTATTCCTAACCAGGTTGCTGGTATAAGCAAAGGATTAGTGTAGCTAAAATGTAGCCGAGGCATTTTTAATGTGTAGCCGAAGTAAAGTTTGCAAACGTTGCTTATCTAATATAAGTCTGATTTTATCAATCACTTACACACTTTTAAAGATTAATGAACCTTGGTACACGGACGTTTTATTCTCATATGAGATGGTTCCTGTCAGCCGGTTGTCTAACGATAATGTTCTATGGATTGTGTGCCGTCAATGCAGACGAAGCACGGCAAACCGGGCGCAGCCGCTTGCCGCCAGCGAAGGTGAAATTGACAGGCACTTAATCCTAAGAACAGATAATCCAACCTCCCTCCCCTGCCGCCGTATGTCCCATCCCGGCGGTTAAAGCGGTGCCTTAGAAGGCATGGCTTTAAGGGTTCGTTGTTTGTCCCGCATGAAATGATTTTTCCACCAAAAGCTACCAACAAAAAGCCCTTTTACTTTAATTATTTCCTTTCTGAAACGAAAATATAGAATAAAATGGCTAAATTTGTGGCCATAACTTACAATCACGCCATTATGAGTTATGACGAAATAGAGAAAAAGCCATACCACTTCACGTTGGAGCGTATAGACCCCGACAACGAGAACGTACCCGAAGCCGTTATCCCCGAGGACAAATGTCTCTACTTTCAGCCGGAGGAGATGCTTGAGCTTCGCAATTTCTACAAGCGGGAAGGCCGCGACGCACCTTTCGAGTCTTTGCAGGACTATGCCCCTGACTCCTATGATGAAGACTGGTGGGCTCTCCTTGATTATCTCTACAGCTGTACAGCCATTGACATGATAGTGGCGGAAACGGCAGCCGCCCCCGACCCTGTAATAAATAGAGACGCATTGGTTGCCCGTCTGCTGCATGAACTTCCCTACAGTCTTGATGACTATGACATCATTGCCCCGCAAGAACTCATCGACGATGTCCTTGACGACAATTTTACGGACTGGGTTGGTATAAGGAATCGGATAGACTTAGATAACGCCCTCGCCGATGCTGACTTTTATGATTTTGAAAACAAATAGTCGTGCAGCACTGGTGTGAGGCTATTAAGATTGGCTGCCCTCTTTGTAAAGTATATCCGCGAACTGCTGATGCCTCTGATACCATGCACCGGCAAAGGAGCAGACGGGCAGTATGCGGAGTCCTTTGTTGATGGCATAGTCGTTGGCAGCACTGACAAGTGTACCGCCAATGCCCATCCCCTTCTTGTAGGCATACGTGTGGTCTATCCTCATGACATTTCCCTTGTAGGAGAACTCCAGACGGCCGACAAGCTCGTCGCCGTTATAGGCCAGCACCTTGCCGCCCGTGTTCGTAGTTTCTATTTTCGTTTCCATAATTGTTGCAAAGTTACAATATTTATCTGATAAAACGACTCTTGTATGTTGTTCTGTTTGATGGGTTATCATAGTGATACTCCTATCGGTTGCGAAGTCCCTCTACAGCTCTGCTTCGTGTCTGACGACCAAAGAAGGAAGACGCGAAGTGGAGCAAGTAGGGATAGTGTGCAAGGTGGGTGGCGGAAGAAGTGTCGAAGTGCAACAGAGAAGCTTCTTCCGCTACTTGCCTTGCGCACTGATTACCTTCTCACTGGGCTATGCCTCACCAAGCTCAGCTCCTAATTGCACCGCAAATGGCTTCGCATAGCCATTCAGATTCCAGTTCTTTCCATCGGCCAACGTGACCTTCTTTCCATTGTCAAATTTGGCAACGACAAAATCCTTGTTGAACTCGATATAAGCCTGCGTCAGTTCGTTGTAGCCTGGATGCGGATAGATGACAGGCCGTATCTTCTTCAGAAACCTTACTTGCTCACCAGCAAGCTGGTCCATCATCCTCAGGTAGTCTATGAACTGCTGCATCGACGCAACACTGTCCTCCTCAAAGGCCATCGAGAGAATGTCAAACTCTCCGAAGTCTCTGACTTGTATGCTGTATCCACTCTGCCGCAGCACCTCCAGTCCGTATGCGTTGATGAACATCCAGCTCACCGGGCCGGTGGTAGCATCGACATGTCCCGTCTGCCAGCCGAAGACCTCAAAGAGCCGGTCCGCGTCCTGCCCGATGGCCGCCCAGCGCTTCACTCTCCCCTTCCCACACGGGAAGACAACGATATGCACGTCCTCCTCACGCTTCGTAGCCTTGAGCAGTATATCCACGAGCTCACTGTTCCATTTCTCCACCTCCGTCCATTTTGCGGGATTGAAGCTCAGCTTCCATCTGATGAAGACATCGAGGACCTTGTCGTTGGCACCCTCCGCATAGTCGTCGAGGACAGCCAGCATGTTGTCATCGTGTGAGTAGCGTGCCATGTCCGTGAACGACAGACCGTAGTCCTTCAGCAGCTTCCGCCACTGCTTGAACTCCTCCACGCTCTTCACCGAGAGCAAGGCATCGTAAGCCTTCTTCAGCTCCTTGTAGTCGAACCGCTGCGGATTCTCGTCGTAGTAGTCCAAAATCTCGATGAACTGCTTTCTGAGCAGGTTCACCCACGTCATGTTAAGTGTTTCCATAGTAGTGCTTGATGTTTTGATGGTTTGTATCACAGTTGAATGGTTCCTTGTTCATGGTATCGGCAGCTCAAATGATTTGTACACCTGCTTGCCCTCCTTGTCGATGAAGCACCACCGCTCCGAGCGGTACGGCAGTCCGGCGGCATCCACGCACTGGTAGTCTATTCTGACCTTCCATCCGCTGAACTCCCCCTTCCTGTCGCCATGCATGATGAGCGACCGGATATCCGCCATGCTGCGCATCTGACGCTCCGCAAGACTGACGACATAGTGGTCTTCCGGATTGAAACGGCTCATGTTGCCCGTCCGCTTCATGATCGTGTCCGTCACCACCTTCATCGTCCTCAGCATCCCCTTCACCTCGTCCTTGGTGAAGTAGCCCGTTCCGAAGGCAGAGTCCGGCTCCGATACCGCCAGCACCTTCAGCTGCTTGGGATAGTCCACACTCAGCTCCAGGTTTTCCCTTGCCAGCTGCTTCATCTTCTCCTTCGAGTTGCCGCACGACATCATCAGTGCGGCACCCATCATCAAAAACAGAATTTTCTTCATTACAATACAGTTTTATCGTCCGTACTTAAAGTTGTAGTTGGTCACATTGCCGAAGGCCTTGAACTTCACCTTCTTCGATGGCGGAGCGACAAACGTCTCCCCCGTCTGCGGATTGCGGCAGACACGCTCCCCGCGATGCTGAATGTAGAACTTCCCGAAATCCGGGATAAGAACCACCCCGTCCTCACGGAGAATGTCCGACACAGCGCAGAGGAAGGCATCCACCGCCTTCTCCACTTCCTTGATGGAAAGACCCGACTCAAAAGCCGCCTTTCTCAGCAGTTTCTTCTTGTTCATAGTACTCATGGTTAATGGTTTGAATTGTTGATAATCAGTTGTTGAATAGACAGTTGACATAGCTTAGTTAAACTTATTGTAATCCGCCACGATACGCTTGCGGTCATCCGACAGACGCAGGTAAGCCTTCGACAGCGAGCCCCGCTCATCCGTCAGCGTCACCTCATTTTTGGTAACGCCATACTCCAGTAGCTCCCTCAGCTCATCGAGCGTCACCTCATGCCCACGGATATGCCGCCACAGCGTGAAATGGTACGGCTCCCCGAGCTTCTCATGGCTTGAGCAGTTGAACGCCACGGGACTCACCAGCACGTCCTCACCGCAGACCGGGCACTTGCCGACAACAGAGCTCAGCGACATGCCATAGACATCACTCTCCACCAGCACCGCCGAGAAGATACGTCCCTGCGAGTTGAAGCATCCGTCGAGCACCGTCGGATGCCCGTCGAGAAACGCCTCAATCTCATGCGGCATGATGAAGCGGTGGCTGAGAATGCCGTTGCAGTGCCACTTGCACGTGCCGCCCTTGTCAAGACAGTGTTCGCAGAAGTACCCCTTGGAGGTAATTCTGATGCGACCGCCACAGTGCGGACAACGGTGCTCCAGGTACTTCCCCTCCGGCACGACCACCATCTTGCCGTCCTGTAGCTCGATGTGTGCCATGTATTGTTTTCCCTTTCGGTCCTTGAATGTCAGCACACGGCTTCTTCCCGTGTCCTCCAACTCCTTTCTTACAGCGTCTGTAATCTGAACGCCACGGATTGATTTCTTGTTTTCCATAGTTGATTGTAAATAGTTGATAGTTAATGGTAAAATGTTGATAATAATACGTTGATAATTAATAGTTTACTGATGATAGCTTAAAGATATTTCCAGTCCATGATAAGCCCGTCCACGACCGCCTTTCCCGACATCACCGTCGCCCATCCGTCCGGGTCGAGCCCGAACCAGAGGTCATTCCACGAGAGTGTCCGTATCTGCCATGCCAACAGCCACAAGTCCGTGTTGATGCTCTCCAGTCGCGTGACAATCTCGTTGGCTACATAGTACCGCTCAGCCGAGTTCAGCAGGTTGACCTTGTGCTTCTCCGTCTTTCCGTCGCTGTTCGTGACGTTGTATGACCCACTCGTCACCAGCTGCTTCATGAACGGATATAGCGAGAGCATCTGCGTCGAGGCGTCAACCAGCTCCTCCGAGACCATCACCGCAATGGCAGTACCCTTCAGATTGCCCGGCACCGACTTTCGCAGCAATGCCATGTTTTTCGGTATCTCCATGCCCACGAGCTCCGCCGCACGCTTGATCTGATAGATATTCTGCATCGCCCCCTGCGCATTTTGCAGATAGCCCAGCATCTTGTCCTCCAAGTGGTGCATGCGCTCCATGGCAAGGGTAACGGTCGCCTCCGATGCGATGATAGCCTGCTGTGTCTTCTCACGTTTCTTGAAGAGCTTCTTCAGTATTTCCGTCTGTGTGGCCACCGCCCCAGTCAGGGCCGGGTCTGTCTGCTGTGCGAAGCCGCAGACGGAGCAGGACATGGCCAAAAGCAGACAAAAGATTTTTCTTTTCATTGTTCTTCGGTTGTTATGGCCACGGACATCCCTAACGGTACGGACTTGAAAAGTTGGTGCCGTAAGGATGCACCGTGCCCTCGTTTATAATTCCCAGTATGGAACTTTTAGAGAAAAAACTTCTCCCGTCCCATAGGATTTCACATCTTAAAACCGCTCTTGCACTCGTTCCGCTCCCTGAGCTCCGTCCTTATCCTCGCGAGATTCTCATCCCGTTGGAACTTCGTCTTGAGCTGCAGAGCCTCCAATGGCATTCCCCGGACAACATCATTCCAGTCCTTGTAGTTCACCGGCGGTTTCATCACCTCAATGCGGTCAGAGAGCTTGACGTGCTTGCCGAGCTCCTCCACCGAAGCCTTACCCACCAGCATGTCGAAGGACTTCCCCTCCATCCCCAGCCTGAGGTTGTCACCCATCTGAATGACGCTGAGCCGCTTGCCGTCGAGCAATGCCGCCATCCTCATGCCGTAGATGCGTCCCGGCAGGTCGTTGTCGAAGCAGTCCACGGCCTTTGCCATGTTGTAGTGTTGCATCAACCCTGACACCTGCCCGTTGGACAGCGCACCGCCGACAGATACGAATGCCGAGTGCGTGAGGTCAATCTTTCCTTGGTTCGCTTGATAGAACGCCATAGCGTCGTAAGCTGACTCGGCAAAGAACACATGACGCACCATCTGAGGATTGTTCAGCGCCGAGTGGATGCCTGCCGTCCATACCGCCGTCGTCGAGTTCGTTCCGGCCGCCTTGCCCTTGAAACCACGATCGCCCCGCAGTTCATAGCCAGCCAAGTCAGAACTGAAGCCCGGCTCACGGTATGGAAAGCCTATCATCGGTAGACCGTTCTTGTTCTTTTGGTCCGTCACGATAGCAACGTGCCGCTCGAACAACTGAACCGTCTCACGACTGATACCGCGTTCCTCAAAGATTCCCATGGCATAGTCCATGTTCCTTGACAGCGGCTGCGCCGTGTAGCGTTTGGGATTGAACACTGTGTTTAGACTGCCGAGTCCACCGCTGTAACCACGGTCATGATTATCAACGAGCGGCATGTTGGCGAAGTCAGCCATCACCTTGCCGATGACCTCCCACTGGTTCCTGCCATAAATGTTGAAGCGACCGAGGTTCTCGCCGATGAAGTCCACCACATCGCCACGTTTTCCTGTGTTGCGGTGGAAGTACTTCTGCCGCTCCTTCTCCTTCGGATGCGAGATGACGATGGTATCGAGCTTTTCTCCCCTGCCGTCGGGCAGAATCAGTTCGATGTACCGTCCCACACCCGCCTGTCTGTTGAGTTTGTAGCCGAGCGAGAAGGCAACGTCGTCGATGCCCACCCTCGGCTTCATCTCCTGAAAAGATACGTAAGACATAGGCTTGTAGTTTGATGGTTTTGTTATTGGCTTGATTATTAAAGTAGCTCGCAAAGGTAGTTTAATACAAGAAACTAACTGTCATATCTTCAAGCCATTATTCTCCTTGTTTTGCTGCTTCTGCTCACGTATCTCCCTTACCTCCCCTGCAAACTTCCTTGCCACGGTATCGTGGAGCATCTGGTCTTTCAGCTCACCCGTGGGCATCATCTCATATCTGATACCCGTAATCTTGCTGATGGGTTTCATGCCGAGGTCCTGCCCCTCAAAAGTTGCACACACCGCATAGCCACCATCCATGCGTTTGTAGATGGATGCGCTGTCGAACTTTGCCGAGAGCGCAATGTCGTGCGGCTGTTGCCACTCTCGTTTAGCAGCATCTGCACTCTTGTCAAGTCCAACTTTCTTTTGGTTCTCCGTGAGAATGGGAGTTTCACCGAGGGCAATCTTCTGCTCGTCAATCTTCTCCAAAATCATCTTCGATGCCTTGTTCACATCTGCCATGACCGAAACGATGAACTTCGGCTCCTCTCTCAGGGCGTTAATCCATCCGTCCATATAAGCAGCGTTGTTGTTAAGGATACGCTTGTCGAAGCCTAAGGTATTGCCTACCATAGCAGCCGTGAGCTCGGCAACCAGTTCCTCCTTGGCATACTTCGCGTCACCGAACTTCGCGCCCTTGTCACGGTTCAGACGGTTGGCAGTGCCCGTGGAGTGCGTCATCTCATGGAGAGCGGAAGAGTAATACTCCATGCCGTCCTTGAAGATTTCCTCGGCATTCTTGCCGATGTTGAATTGTTCCTTCATTGGGATGATGACCATATCACGTGCCGGAGAATAGTAAGCCCCGTCCACGATACGGTCGTTCTGTACACGGCATATCCACTCCTGCCGCTCGAACATCCGGTCGAGGGCACGGTTCTCGTACATGCCCTGCGTGTCACGCAGTTGCGGGCCCTTGAAGCGGTCAACGATGGCATCGTACTTCTCCTTGTTCACCTCTTCCAGATTGGTCTGATCAACGTTGAAAACGGAGAAGGCCCGGAGGAACGGACGCACCTCGCACTTGTTTTGCTCGCTCCGGCTCATCTGCTTGTAGTCCGACTCGGCAACACGCTTGCCATGCTCGTTCTTGATATTGAGGTCCCAGTAGATGACAGGCATCGACTGTGCGCCTTTCTTGATACGGATGTTCTCCTTCTGCGCCTGCATGAAAGTCATATACACTGGCGTACGATATGCATTCATCGCCGTGTCCATCTGCAGGAAGAACGAGTTCGTTCCCGAGTAGTTGCGTCCGCTCAGGTTCTGCGGCATACCGAGCATCGTACCCTTGCCGTTCGTCCATCCCTGCCGCCAGTCGGAAGCCTTCATCGACTGCATACGCTCGATCATCAGCGAACAAAACTTGTCTATCGCCTTGTCTCCGCTGTTCTTATACTCAGTTCCTTTCTTTGACTTGGAATCCTTGTTTTCCATAGTTTCAGTGTAGTTGGTTAGATGAGGTTAGTAGCCCCTCAGTCCGATGGCATAGCCTTCGGACTGAGGGCTGGTAATGTTATGTGTCTTTCACGGTATCATAGAGGAAAGCCTACACAAGCGCTCCTGCAAACTCCTCGGCGAAATCGTTGCCTCCGTCATAGATACGGCTCTCGGTCTCTTCGAGGTAGAGCTCAGCGTTGTTGTCGTCGGGCTCTATACCGTGGTCGTCGCACCACTGGAGATAGGCCGTACCGTGCTTACTGCGGAGTGCGAGCTCGCACCACCCTATCTTTCCTTCCTGCTTGAGTTGAATGAGTTCTTCGATTGTATTGTTCTGCATAGTTGTAAGTGTTAATGGTTAATGGTTGAAATAGTTAATGGTTTGATATAACCATAATTGTTGAATTGAAGTAAGTAGTTAACTTCCTAAACTTAATTGCTGATAATCAAGGTGTAACGTCATGACATTAAAGTAACTTTAACGGCTGAACGACCGCTTTGCACTGACCTTTTCCCGCTGCATTTCCTTGATTTCGGTATTGAGATAGCGTGCTGCCAGCTGCTCCTTGGTAGCCGTCTTTTGCGTGAAGAGCGCCTGCTTGTCGTGCCATGAGAGCACGGCTTTGCTTGTCGTCCGGTCATCAGCGAGCTTTGCCGATACAGTCCAGTTGCCGTCGAAGTTCTTGGCGATACGCACGTCCTTGACACCCTCCTCCAACTTGAACTGGTTGTAGAAGGAAGCTAGATGCAGCTGCTCCCCGAAGTTCTTCTCCACGAGCTTGGAAGGCGTTGTCACACGGTCAAAGTAAGCGTTCAAGTCCTCCTTCGACATCGTGCGCGACATCTTCTGCTCGCCCACCTGCGTGTAGAGCTTGTACTTGCCCACGTCCTGTCGCTGCTCGTCATGCTCCTTATAGACCACCATCTTCTCGATGACGCGCCCGTCGGACAGCCTGTTGTCTGCCTTGTACTCCTCCGGCGTGACCTTCTTGGCCAGCTTGGTGGGATAATAGGTCTGCATGAGACTCTCCACATTAGTGGTTCTCTCTTGGTATGCCTTGACATCTTCCGGCTTCATGAGCTGCGGACGAAGCTGCTGACCGTCGAGACGTGCGGTGAAGTACCACTTGTTTGGGTCCTGGTTGCTTTGGAAGGCGTGGCCGTGGGAGACTTTCTCGCCGTTGACGGTCACCATCTGAGGCTCACGTGGCTTGTGAACTTTCTGGCCAGCGGACTGCTCCGTGGTTTTCTCTACAGCCTTATCTTCTTTCTTGGTCTCAGCCTTCACCTCGACCTTGTCAACCTTGGCTTCCTTCGCCTTGGTCTTCTTCTTTTCAGTTTTCTTTTCCATAGTATCGGTTTGAGTTTGGTTCTTGGTTTGTTGTGTGGTTTGATTTGTTGTCTGTTTCTTGCCCAGCTCCTGCATGTCAGCAATCGCCACGCGATTGCCAGCCCGGATGAGTTTTGGCAGGTAAACGTCCAGTGCATGATGAGGAAACTCAGCCATGAGCTCACCTTCTCCTTTGGCTTTCGGCTTCTGTGTCGGGATGTGCAGTGTGTCGGACACCTTTTGCGCGTCTTCATTCAGTGAGCGGTAGAAGTCACCGTTGCGCATAAGGATCAATGCATCGGGATGCTTGCTCTTGAGTCTCTGATACACGGCCAACGGTGTGTCGGTCTTATTTTTCACTTGCTTCTTGTCAGAAGGCTGCTCTTGCATTTTCTTTTCCATATTGGTAGCGAGTTTGTTAAACTGGTAGTTCTTGTTGGTCAGATGGTTCTTGGTATGTCCGAGGACGGCGAGCATGGTATTCGGATGACCCACAGCCTTGATGGCGGCACCTGCGGTATATCCGGTGTCCAGTACGTTGTCTATTACTATTGGTATGAACTGCTCCGGCACTTGTCTGTACAGATTGAGTTTCAGGTATATGCCTTCCGGCTTGAGGTCGTTCTTCTTTGCATAGTGCAGCGGCATGTGCGGCCGGCAGGAAAGGATGTCCCATGTCGGGATGCCCGTCCTTCGGGAAATCTCATTGGCGAGCGTCTTTGTGTAGATTGCCCTTCCGTGGTGATTTGGTATGGGCACCAGCACGCAGTTGCGTCCTGCCGCCATCTCCCTTATCCCGTCCGCCATCATCTCCGCTGCCTTGCAGATACTTGCATAGTCACCGTCCTTGAGTCCGTGCGCCAGCTGACGCACTTTCGGATATGGTGCTACGGAGGTAAACGTACATTCTTGTTTGTTTGACATGGTGGATGAAGTCTCATTGGTTTGTAGATGAATGGAATTAAGGAATGAGTATCAAAGTGAAAGACCTCTCTTCTTATCCTCTTTCTTGTCTGTCTTTTCCCTCTCGGTCAGCTGGACGCTCTCCTCGTGGCGCAGCCTGTCAACCACCTGCTTGTATTCCCAGCGGTTCTCGTCCGTCTGTACGTACCCCATGTATCCCTCATTGGCATCGTCATAGCGGATGGCTTGTTGTCGCTTCCACTCCTCCATATCTCCTTGCATCACCTTGAAGCCAACCGGTTCACGCAGGTCAATACCTACCGTCACTTTCTGGTCACCTACCTCAAGCTCCACCGGCTTGCCCGAAGCGAGAGCCTCCTTTTGGCCAATTCCGAGTCCGATGTCCTTGATTTTGTCAACTTCCTGAAGTTTTTCCTCAAAATTAACAGTTGCCACATCACGGTACATCAGAGCATTGGTATCCTTGTCCAACTGCACATACCGCATCTTGCGCTTGCCGTCCTCCTGAAACTCCTTCTGGATGACATCACCCTTGCGCACGCGCTCCAGTTCGGTGTCGTTCAGCTTCAAGTTGTTGTCAAGCTCACGATGTATCTGATACGTAAGCAGTTGCAATCGTCCGTCCTTGTCGTGTGCAAGCTGAATTTTCATCGGAATGGATACTGCCGAGTTGTCTCCCACGGGCACGTTGACACGCATCAGCGGCGAGAGCTCACCGCTCAGAATAGCGTCGCGCAAGTCCTTGGGCATACGCATGAGATCCTTGGGATAGATGCCAATTTTGGCAAATTTGTCGAATGGTACTGGTTCTGTTTTCATAGTTGATGGTTTGGTTATTCTACTGGTTTATACTAACTTTGTGGTGAAAATCCATGTCAAACTAAACATACTACTACCATGAAACACACCTTGAAGTGCGCTGTGGTTTTGATGCTATCGATGAATGTATTGGAATCACCGGCACAGTTTTACACTGCTGAGAAAGTCGGTCCGGCTGCCGACACGTTATCCATTTCCACGGACCCTTACGTCCGTGACGTACTTCACGAAACAAAGCCAAAGCCCGAGGCTGAGACAGAGACCAAGAAAAAGTCCGTCTTCAGACTGCCTTTGCCTTCGTTTCTGACCGCAAAGTTAGGAAACAAACTGCCAACTTCCAACAACGCCCAAAGAAAAGTGCAGGAAAAGAGCGAAAAAAGTTTTGGAAAATCATCCAGAAAAGTTGTAAAACAGCCTGTTTTGCCCTTCCTCAGCACCTCTGACAGCCTACTTCTAAACATCCTTGAAAAGCGGCTAACAATCTGTATGCCACTTGATTACTTAACCGTTACCTCGCCTTACGGCTACCGTCAGGATCCCTTTATCAAGTGCCGTACATTCCATGATGGCATAGATGCCATTGGTATAAACGGATTTACCTATAGCATGCTCCCGGGCAGGGTGACCGCCGTCCGTCATGGCAACACCGGCTACGGCAACTATGTCATCATCGATCATGGCAATCTCCGCTGCCTCTATGGTCACCTTGGTGAGATCTACGCCAAGGAGGGAACGATGGTACAGGCAGGGACAGTCGTAGGACTTGTCGGTTCTACAGGCCGTTCCACCGGTCCGCATCTCCATTTGCAACTTCAGCGGCTTGCGGTCAACAACAGCTGGACAAGTGTTGATCCACTGCCATTCATCCAAGCGCTGAATCAGCAAGTGGAGTCCTTCAACGAGCGACTTGCAGAAATCGCCGGCAAGGACTCTCATATATATAATAATGTAGAGACAGACGCGAAGGAGCTGACCATCGAGAACCTCTATGCCGCACTGAAGAAACACGGCATCAAATATCCGAAGATTGTCCTTGCCCAGGCCATACTTGAAACTGGACACTTCCGTTCCCGTGTCTGCAACGAATATAATAACCTCTTCGGGCTAAGGCACTCTAAGGGCTACTATAGCTTCAACCACTGGGAGGAGAGTGTCATCGCATATCGGGATAAGGTACAGTACAAGCATCGTAATGGAGAAGACTATTACGCATTTCTTAAACGAATAGGCTATTCTACCTCTAGAGACTACGTTCGAAAAGTCCGTGAGTTAGTATACCAGCTGTAATATATTATCTGCATGGTTCAACAATAACCTATGCTTTTACAGATATACATAAAAATATTATGCTAAATATTTGTGATTTAAAGGGAAATTTCGTAATTTTGAAAGAAAATTTAGACTTGGTTATTCAAGAAGCAAATTAGATATAAATTTAATAGATCAAAATTGATAGGGTATATTTGTTTAGAAGTATTTGGCTTACAAACGATAATAATAAGTTATCCACCCTAAAAATGTACTTAATATTAGAGTTCAATACATTTTAAATAATTAATATAAGTTATGGAGAAAAGACTTTTACTCATATTTGTAGCGTTGCTGACCGTAATCGGCAGTTTCGCGCAAGGCAAGTATGTCACTGTTGACGGCTTGAAGTACTTCTTGCGTTCAGATTCAAAGGAAGCCATTCTCTTTGCTAACTCTTACAGCGGAGACATCACGGTGCCTGAGAAAATTACGGATGAAGGCGTGGAATACACAGTCACTGCGTTTGCTGACGATTGCTTCAAAGAATGCGAATCATTGACAAGTGTTACCATCCCCTCGTCCGTGACATCGCTGGGTGACTATTGCTTTTTCTACTGTTCCAGTCTGACAAACATTACTATTCCCTCGTCCGTGACATCGCTGGGATCTAGTTGCTTTTCCGCGTGCAAAAGTCTGACAAGTATTACCATTCCATCGTCCGTGACATCGTTGAGCGAAAATTGCTTTCGCGACTGCAGAAGTCTGACAAGCATCACCATCCCCTCGTCCGTGACATCGCTTGGCGAAGCTTGCTTTTACGACTGCTACGGTCTGACAAGAATTACCATCCCCTCGTCTGTGACATCGCTGGGTGGAGGTTGCTTTTACAACTGCACCCGTCTGACAAGCATTACCATCCCCTCGTCCGTGACATCGCTGCCAAACCAATGCTTTAAAGGCTGCTGGGGTCTGATAAGCATTACCATCCCTGAGTCCGTGACATCACTGGGGTTAGATTGCTTTCGCGACTGCAGAAGTCTGACAAGCATTACCATCCCCTCGTCCGTGACATCGCTGGGGTTGGATTGCTTTTCCGGCTGCACAAATCTGACAAACATTACCTGTAAGAATCCGACCCCACCTTCTTTGGCATCAGATGCTTTTGATAATAATACGTGTTTAGTTAGTACGCTTTACGTTCCCGATGTGAATGCTTACAAGTCTGCGAAAGGTTGGAAGAATTTCAAATATATCAAAGAGATTACTTCCGGTGGTGACGACAAAACTGGAGAGCCATGCGCCATGCCGACCATCGGCTATGCTGACGGACATTTGAAGTTCACCGACACCACCGAGGGCGCGAAATACCACTGCACACTGACCTGCTCGGATGTTCAGAGCGACAAGCTCTATGAGGACGGTGATGTTAGCCTAGCCGCTTGTTACGACATTAGCGTCTATGCCACGGCCGACGGCTTTAAGCCCTCCGATAAGGCCACTGCCAAGCTCTATTGGGTGAAGGCTGACGGAAACCTTACGACCGACAACATCAACACTTCCAAGATGCGCGGCGTAGTAGTGACCTCTGATGGCGGCATTGTCGCCGTCAGCGGGCTCAGCGACGGCGAGAAGGTGGAGTTCTACACCACCGATGGGAAACTGATAGGCAGTCAAAAGACTGTCAGCGGTTCGGCCAGCATCGCTACGTCTGAACAAATTGTCATTTGCAAAGTAGGAAACTCTAGTATCAAAATAATAGTGAAGTAAATCTCAGACAGATTACTACCATTATTATAATCTGTTAAACATACATTAGCTATTATCCTAATTATAAGTGGTGATGGGCAGAATTTTCTGTTCTATCACCCCTTGTTTTCCCTTTCATCAGAACCAATCTATTCTTCAGTACCCCTTTTAATCTTAGCTATCATTATAATTAGATTCTAAGACATTTATTTCAAAAGTTACAAGAAAAGTGAAGAAATAGGACAATATACCCCATCGTTACCTCTCTGACAACCTATGGGAACTTCTTAAAGGTAACATCGTTTGTACGAATGTGCCTCTTTTTGAAGAAAATCGACTTTTTTCATCAAATTTGGCGACGAATCAGCAGTTTATACATGGCTACTGTTGCGGTTATGCGGAATAGTTCCTATCTTTGCAACAGAAAATCATACCGCAAGCACCCGACAGCTTGCAGGGCCAAGCTCCCTTGGAATACCGGCCTACCAAAAAGGAGCGCGTCTTATACTGTCACACGGAATTATCTTATGCCGCTACGAGGCGGACATAACAGAGGTGACCAAAACTCCATGACACGAGTTACCAACAACCAACCTTATGAACATACCATTCTTTAACATTGGAAAGTCTCCGGATAAGAGACGCAACAAGATTTTCGTCGTCGCCAACCAGAAAGGCGGTTGCGGCAAGACCACACTCGGCGTGCTTCTTGCCAACCAACTCGTCCTTAAACATCACTGCCGTCTCGTCGTGCTTGATGCCGACCCGCAGCGCAGTATCGTCAAGAAACATGAGCAGGACAGAGAGCGCTGGCCACAGCTCCAGCCCCTGTATCAGGTAGTCCCCTGCACCCAGCTCAGCAGCGAGAAGGATACCCTGAACCTTATCCGGGCCATGCGCAACGAGGACTTCGACTTCATCATCGACACTCCGGGCAGTCTTACCCTTCAGGGCCTGCTTCCACTGGTGTTCGAGGCCGATGCCATCATCACCCCCATCCAGTTGGAGAAGACCAGCATCAACGGCACGACCGGCTTCATTGACATGACAGCTATGGTTGCCAAGGAGAACGGCCTTGAAAAACTGCCACCGTTCTTCTTCGTACCCAACCAGTTCAACAAAAACTGGGGCCGCAAGGACGAGCTTGCCGAACAGCAGAAGTTCCTCGATCACTTCGCCAAGCTGGGCACCGTCCTTCCGAAGATACCCAACAGCGCCGAGATCCAGCGTTACAGCACGCTCTTCCTCACCGACAAGCAACACGAGATTATCGCCCCGTGCTACGACATGCTCTACGACAGCGTTTATAACGAAAAATCCAAATCCGCATGACTGAAGGCACATCTCAACCAATGGTTTTCGGGGATATTCACGAACTTCTCCGGAAAGTCAACGGTGAGAGCGAGCCAACATATATGTGGCAGAGTGACAAGCCCAAGGAAGAGGTAACACCGGAGGAGCTGCCGAAAGACCAAAAAGTGCAATCCTGCGAGCCAAGCCAAAAGCCGGAAGAGGAGCCTTCTCCCAGTGCAAGAGAAACCGATGATGACAAGCCATCCGAGAGTACGGGAAAAGCCCTTCCCCAAAAGGAACAGCGCAAGTCACGTCCGTCCAGGCATGTCAAGAAGAAAGAATCCAAGGAGGCTGAACGAACCGAGACAAAAGAGTCTCTGCCCAATGGGAACCGGACATCATTCTCAAAAGATGACATCCTCTCGCAGATACAAGCCTTCTCCTGTGATTCCGACACCGGACGACGGCACTGGGTGTTCCTGCCCGACGATGTGGTGACCACCCTTGAGGCAGTCTATGGCAGCCATCGCATCTCCGCCATCATCACAGCCCTTGCCAGGTCTTTCATAGATGCCAACAAGGATGATCTTCGTCGGCTCGTCACCCACCGCAGCGGCCTGTTTTGAGCAGGGCAGGCAAAAGAGATAATAAAACCGATTAAGAACCAAAAGAATGAACTGAACACTATGAATACAACCTTCCAACCTAAGACAAAACGAATATTCTGGACACCGGAGCATGACGACATACTTAAGGAACGCTTTCAATCAGAGTATCTCCACAAGATAGCCGCCCATTTGGGCTTCTCGCTTAGTTCTGTTGCCAAGCATGCCCGTGAGCTCGGTCTCCGCAAGGACAATCCGACTGGCCGCAACCGTGACGCACGCGCCTTCGTGGAGATGGAATACACCAATCTCAGCTATCAGGAGATGGCAGAGCGCACCGGACTGCACAGGTTCACCATCGTAAAGATAGCCCGTGAGCTCGGACTGTCGCGAACCCCGGAGCAGCTCCGCACCATCCGAAGCCGCCGCCGTAAGGAACTCATCCAGAAGGAGCGCCGCCGCATCATCTTCGGTCTCGACCAGCGAACAAACATAAAGGTAGTGAGCAACAACCAGAAGATCCGTCTTCGGGGTTCCCTCAAACGTCTCGGCTACATTCCTGCAACCGACGGCCATACCTTCTTCTACTATCCCGGTCTTCGCCGCCATCCCGTCAAAGAGGCCAACGGCAAGACACTTGGGTTCACTTTTCTGCCATTGCCGACAACGTGCGCGGAGGAAACGGAGAAATATTCAGCATCTCCGGCCGTGTCGGCCAATGAGCAGACTTTCAACTAAACCAATCAGATAACCAGTAATCAGACTACCGACTATGAAAACAACAGGAACGATCACGAAAGTCCTGCCCGTAAGGACAGGCACGTCAAAGAAGGGCAGCACATGGGCAGCCCAGCAGTATGTACTCACAACTGACGGTGACGGCGAGCTGCTCTTGGAAGTCTTCGGACAGAAAGAGATTGACGAGTACGCCATCGCCGAGGGCGAGAAACTGACGGTGACCTATGTCCCCAAAGTCCACGAGGCAGGCGACAAGGTGTTCGGCAAGAACAGCGTCAACGGCATCGAGCGCGAGGAGTCTCAACCTTTTGCAGAGTAGCTTATGGCTTTCACCAGTATAGTAATAGTTATTGTTGTGATTTATGTCTTTGGCTATTCGGGCATGATCGTCTATGACCTCTTCCTCAAGAAGGAGCCCGTGGAGTTCATGCCCAAGCCCAAGGACGTAGACATCGACATCTCCGACGAGGCAGGGCAGTTCAAGCCCATCGCCGTGGGCAAGGACGAGCCAAAGCATCAGCCTGCTACATCCCAGCGCCCAGCTGACCAAAAGCCGGATGAAGGCATAGCTGCCGCACAGTCCAATACGGACGGGCAGGTAGAAGAAAGCAGTGAGGAACAGAAGTCTGCTACCACATCAGCAGAGTCCTATTCGCCCTCAGCCATACCCTTCCAGTCTGACAATGACAATACAGAAGGTAAGCCATCCGATGACATTGAGCCCCTCCCCACTGACGCAGAGACCAAGAAACGCATCAATGAGTTAGTCAAGCTCAAACGCCGCGAGATACTGGCAGAGGAGATGACAGCCTTGACTGAAGCTTGGGATGATAATGAACCGAATAAAGAAGGTGCTGGGACAGAAAAGTCCACTCAAAACGTAGAAACTGATGAGCCAACAGAAGACAAAACAGCAGAAGTGAAGAAAGAACCATCCGATGCCGTTGAGCCATACGACCTTGAAGTCCGCTTCATTGGTCCTGAGCCTACTGTTTCCCCAGAAGTGTCGAATGCCAAAGGCGAAGAACTTTCCAAAGGAAAAAATCCTTCAAAGTCAGATTTCCAAGAGAAGACTTCTGCAAAGCCTGCACCTGCAAAGAAGCCAAGACCTCCCAAGCCACTTAAGCAGCCGGAGTTCCGCAGCGATGCTTACTTCGACATCCTAAAGGTTCAGATTGACGACTCCAAACAGCAGACAAAGCTGCAGGGAGCCCAGACAGCCGAGCAAGTCAGCAAGGAGGCTAAGCAAGTTTCTCTCGACGAAGCACAGATTACACTCAGACAAATCAACAATTTATGGGAAAAGAAAGAATCAGAGCGCGTTCTCGATGAGGACGAGCTCCAAGCGATAGAAAAATCTGAACGGTCGAACCGTGAGGCTCCGCCAGAATTCAATATTTAGGGTTAGTTTCTCAAAAGATGAATACGTTTTAGAATGTTATTTAGAGTGTTACTTTCCATTTAGTAAAGATTGATTGATAAGACAGCTTCGGGAAGAGGGCAGCGCCGTGAGGCAAGGGGATCAGACGGCCACGTGAGTGGCACTCACCCATCTTCCACCTTTCATGTGGTCTTTAAATTGTAACGTAATGAAATATCTTAACAAACTTATGTTACAAACCATTTCAACCAAAACCATCATGAACTCCTGCATGAGCGCATGCAAGAGAATCCCCGTGAAGCGTGTAGCCGCCTTCCTCGGAATGTTCCTTTTCTGTGCCGTCATGACCTTCGCCCAGAGCAAGGGAGCCGGCGGATTCCAGAAAGCCATCACCGAGGTGTCGAGCTACCAGACCCCCGTCAGTAACTTGATGAAGGCCATTGCGGCAGTCATCGCACTCGTCGGCGCATTCAGTATTTATTTCAAAATGCAGAATGGTGACCAGGACGTGAAAAAAGCCATCATGCTGACTATTGGCGGTTGTGTAGCTTTCCTTGCAATGAGCGAGGCTTTGCCATTGTTCTTCAAGTAGTTGCAAGCTACAGTAAAACAAGGAGTCCGACTTTCCGAATCATCGGAGTCGGACACCTTTTAACTCTGAAATCTCTATCAAAAACAATATATAATGTAAAATAATATCGCAATAAAACTACGAGATAATGGACATCAATTTCAACGGCATCCCGGTTTTCAAGGGACTCCAAAAGCCACTGGAGTTCATGGGCATCCGCGGCAGGTTCCTGACCTATGCCGCCGGAGCCATCGGCCTGAGCTTCCTCGGTTTCCTGCTGTCCTCCATCCTCTTCGGCAAGCTCGTCGGCTTCATCGTTATGGTCTGCCTCGCCGCAGTGGGAATCATCTCCATCTACGTCAAGCAACGCAGCGGACTGCACAGCAAGAAGCGGCACCACGGCATCTACTTCTTTTACAAAATGTATGATCGGTAGCCGCTAACATAAAGAAAATCGAAAACCAAAATCAGTTACTACAAACATAACCTACCATGTCAAACAAGAAAAAGCCGCTTGACGGCCTCTTCGCCCAGCTCCAGGATATCAAGGATGGCTCCGGCAAGCTGCTGAACACGGTCCTCTTCTCGAAGAACGGCAATCCGTCCGTCATCATCGAGATAGAGAACCCCGTGCAGCAGTATGCCACAGACGCTGTGCAATATGTCGCCTTCACTGACGTGCTGAACAACATCGTCCAGACCCTCGGTGAGGGCTATGCCCTGCAGAAGCAGGACGTGCTGTGCCGACAGAGCTACCACCACGATATCACCGACGATATGGAGTTCCTCACGCGCAGCTACTTCAGCTACTTCAATGATCGACCCTATACCGAGATACGCACCTACCTTATCATCACGCAGGAGACCGTCAAGTCCGCCTTCGTGAAGTACGACCCCAAGACATGGCTCGACTTCCATACCAAGGTCAGCAAGGTCACGGACATCCTCAAGGAGCGCGGCATTTGGCACAGAAAGCTCACCAAGGACGAGGTCAACGAGTACCTCCACCGCTTCATGGCCTTCCACTTCAAGGACGGCCCCTTCTCGATGCAGAGCTTCAAGGCCGGTGACGACTGCCTGAAGATGGGTGACAAGGTAGTCAAGTCCTTCGACATCGTCGACGTGGACGAGATTGACCTGCCCTCGCTGATAAAACCCTACCAGCCCGTGGCCGTCAACGGCTACGTCATCGCCACCGACCTGCTGGCCTTCCTCAGTGAGATTCCCGACACCGAATGTGTCATATACAACCAAGTCATCCAAATCCCCCAGCAGCGCAAGCTCCTCCGCAAGCTCCAGTCCAAGGCCAAGCGCCACGGCTCCATGCCCGACCCCAGCAACAAGATTGCCAAGGCCGACATCGAGACCGTCCTCGACGTGCTCGCACAGGACAGCAAGCTGCTCGTCTATACCAACTTCAACCTGCTGGTGAGCTGCAAGGCTGATAAGCTGACACCCGTGACCAGCTACATCGAGACCAAGCTCTACGAGTGCGGTATCTTTGCGTCAAAGTCGGCTTATAACCAGTTGGAGCTCTTCATGGACTCCTTCCCCGGCAACGCCTACTCGTTCAACCCCGATTACGACCTCTTCCTGACGCTCAACGACGCAGCCCTCTGCCTTTTCTTCAAGGAACATCTGAAGCACAGCGAGGACACACCGCTGAAGACCTACTACACCGACCGCCAGGGCCTGCCCGTCTGCATCGACATCACCGGCAAGGAAGGCAGGGTGAAGATGACCGACAACGCCAATTTCTTTTGCATCGGCCCAAGCGGAAGCGGTAAGTCGTTCCACATGAACAGCGTCGTCCGCCAGCTCCTGGAGCAGAACACCGATGTGGTGATGGTTGACACGGGTGACAGCTACGAGGGTATATGCCGATATTTCAAAGGCACTTACATCACCTACTCCAAGGAGAAACCCATCTCTATGAACCCGTTCAAGATTACAGATACAGAGTATGCCCAGAACTTCGGTGAGAAGAAGAACTTCCTCAAGTCGCTCATCTTCCTCATCTTCAAGGGCAGCGAGGCACCCACGAAGATAGAGGACAAGATCATCAACCAGACCATCGTCGAGTACTACGAGTCGTACTTCACCCCCTTCAAGGAGTTCACCGATGCCGAGCGCGACCAGCTCCGCAAGCGTCTGCTCTTAGAAGATAAGAAGAATGGCACATATGAAAAGCACAGCAAGGAACTCGAAGAAAAATACAAACATACAGAATATGAAACAGACCTTCCAACCTCCGAAGATCCATCTGCCTTTAGCGGACAGGATAATGAACACGGTTCTCTCCATACTGCTGATGGCAGTCGTGTGGCCAGTGATGGTCCTTTACATACTGCTGAGGAGAAGGAAGCCTACGCACGAATCCAGCGGAAGGTGAACAAGCTCCACGACCTCATCAACGACAAGGCCGCCACCGACGGTGAGAAAGTAGCCGCCAACCGCCAGCTCATGCGCCTCATGCCCCAGCTCATCGAGGGCAACTACCTCGTCACCATTGAGCAGCGCATCGACCGCATGGAGAAGCAGCGGCAGAAGATGCACGTGGTCAACCTCAGCTTCAACAGCTACTACGAGTTCGCCATCGAGCGCATCCCGCAGATTATGAGAGAAAAGAGTATCACCTTCGACATTGACAACTTCGCCGCCATATTGGAGCAGTTCTATAAGGGCGGAGAACTCGAACACACGCTGAACAACGATGTTGATGCCAGCCTCTTCGACGAGAAGTTCATTGTCTTCGAGATTGACAAGATCAAGGACGACCCCGTTCTGTTCCCCATCGTCGTGCTCATCATCATGGACGTGTTCCTGCAGAAGATGCGCATCAAGAAAGGGCGCAAGGCACTCATCATCGAAGAGGCATGGAAAGCCATCAGCTCACCGACTATGGCGGAATACATCAAGTACCTTTATAAGACAGTGAGAAAGTTCCACGGCATAGCAGGAGTAGTAACCCAGGAGTTGAATGACGTGATAGACTCGCCTATCGTGAAGGAAGCCATCATCAACAACTCTGACGTGAAAATCCTCCTCGACCAGTCTAAGTTCAAGGACAGATACGATGCTATCAGTGCCATCCTCGGACTGACACAGGTGCAGAAGCAGCAGATCTTCACCGTCAATGCCCTGAACAACCACGAGGGAAGAAATTACTTCAAGGAGGTGTGGATATGCCGTGGCCAGTACTCCGATGTCTATGGCGTTGAGGAACCACCCGAATGCTACTGGGCCTACACCACGGAACGTGCCGAGAAAGAGGCTTTGAAAGTCTATGAGCGTCACTACGGAGACATCCAGACCGCCATCACGAAAATTGAGGAAGACCGCAAGAAGTTGGGCATAAAGAAGTATCTTGACTTCGCGGTCAAAGTGAACAAACAACAGAAAATCATGCCACTATGGGAAAAAACAGACTGATAATGCAGACAAAGCCAAAAGGCAGTCTCAATCATAGCAACCACCGCTATGTCATCACAGCTGCCATGCTTCTCCTTGCCACAAGTCAGGCCTTTGCCGGATGGCGTGTGGTCTATGACCCTTGGACGACCGGGCAGGTCAGTGCCAACACCACCGCCCAGAAGCTTATCGAGAACAAGCACAACGAGCGGCTCGACACCATCTCTGAAAAGCAGAAGAAGATATTGCAGTACACTGCCACGATGGAGGGCATCAAGGAACTCTACCATCTGACGATGACCAATGTCCGCGGCTTCGGAGAGGAGTCGGCCTACTACAAGGAAATTTTTCTCCTAAGTGCCGACATCCTCTCCGGCATCCCCACGGTAACAAAGTACATCGCCTCGAACCCCGTGAAGAACTACGTCCTCTGTCTGAACGAGCTCGCCGACATTGTAATTGAGACCGAAGGACTCATCCATGACTTCATCGACGTAGTGAACAACGGCAAGATAAAATTGCCCGACAATCCCATCATCCGCCAGAAGATACCCAACGGCGGCGGACGCTACAATATGGGCCAGGGTGACGGTTACAACTTCATGGACCGCTACACCCGTCTGACGCTGGCCAATAAAATCTACTCCCGTCTGTTGGAGATGAAGTACAAGATGGACGTGATGGTGATGATGTGCCAGTTCGGAACGTGGGGCGAGGTGTTCTTTGCCATCGACCCTGAGAGCTGGGCTTCCGTCTATCAGGCCAGCAACATGGTGGATGGCATCATCAACGACTGGAATAACTTTGGAACATAATAGCTATGAAGTACCATACCATTATAATCTGCATCCTGGCCGTCGCCATCCTCTACCCCTCGAAAGCCCATGCCTTCGACTACCCCAACGACCAGCCGACCATCGAGGCACTCATCTCGTTGCACAAGCTCATCAAGAAGGAAGAGGAGAAGGCACTGGAGAAGGTGGCGGCAAGCTATGGCGAGCAGAGCCTTGTCACCAAGGGCGCAACGAAGTTCAACGACGTGCGCATGACCTTGAACTCCAAGCTCAACAACGCCTACAGCTACGTCATCCTTGGTACGGCACTGGCATCGACGGGCACCGACCTCTACAGGCTCATTGATACGTATGCCAAGTTCACGAAGAACACAGCGAAGTACGCTTTCAAGAAGCCTGCCGTGGCATGGTACTATACCGAGGCCAACTTCGCCTGTGCAAGAGAAGTCAAGAATATCAAGCGGATGTATGCGACCCTCACCGCCAGCGGTCTGAACGTGATGCGTGCCAGCATGGACGAGAAACTGGAGCTCGTCAATACCCTCCACAGCTACATCTCCAACATGCTCGGCATTATTGACTCTGCCAACCTCTGGTGCAGCATCGTTGTCATGGGCGGCTTCCACTACGACTATATCTGGGACATCCTCAACAGCGATGTGAAAGATGAGATAGCCACAAAGGTCATTGACAAGTGGTACGGAGCATAATCGCTTCGAAACAACAAACCAACTACCAGTTTAATATCAATGTAAAACGAGTAAACCATCAAAACGACAATACCATGAGACACATACTTTCTTCCCTAATTGTTTGTATAGCTCTCGCTTTCCCCAACGGGGAATGCGGGAGCGCTTATGCCCAGAAGGTCGTCCACGACAAGCAGAAGGAAAAGCAGTGGCGGAGCATGGAGACCGGTCCCTGGGACTTCGCTCCTGACTGGTACTACTACTTCCTCCACAAGAAATACTCCGGTGCCGAGACCTACTGGAAGTGGTCGGGCTTCAAGTCCGGCTACCGTGTCCGCTTCAAGGAGCACAAGTCCAATGTCAAGACCATCATGCCCCGTCGTGTGGCACAGGAAGAGACACAGAAGGAGAAAATCAAGAAAGTCGAGGAAGAACGTGAAAAAGTCAAGGAGATGCACGACGAGGAAGTGATCCGTGCCGCCGACCGCAATGTTGACCTCGTCTATCACTCCTTCAAGGACGACTTTACACGTATGCAGAAGTCCATCACCGAGGGTCTCACCTACTGCCTTACGAAGAGCAAGGGCAAGATGGCCCCACAGGTCAGCGAGCTCCAGCGTCAGAACGACATGATCTGCCAGTCCATCGCCTACACCCACAAGCAGGGCATTGGCAATGAGCTTGAAAACTCCAAACGGCAGGAAGCCTACATAGAGTACAAGAAGCAGATGGAACAGATTGTCTCCCGTGTGGCACACCTTGTCGGGATGGCACAGCAATACTACTAAAAGGTAAAAAGGTAAAGAGGTAAAAATCAAAACATTATGCAGAATTAATCAAGTAGAATACCATGATAGACTTACAATTATCTTCACTATTCATCAACCAGCTGCTGACAATGGGACTCCCTGCCATCGACGACAGTCTGATGCGCCTACTGACGGCCATGGAGACCTTCCCCAAGTCCGCTGTCCTCGGCAGTGCCATCAGCTTTGCCAAGATGCTCGGCCTGCTGCTCGCCCTTTGCATGGGTTCCTACGAGTGCTGGATGATGATGCTCGGCCGTCGTGGTATGGACGTGATGAAGCTCGCCCGTATCATCGGCCTGTCCCTGTGTATCACCTACAGCAGCTACATCTGCGAGTCGCTCAAGATGCCCGGCAAGGGACTGGAGGAGGTAACACGGCAGATGGCACAGAGCAAGAACAAGGAAGTGGCGGCACTGGAGCTCAAGGTCGCCCAAAAGCAGGACGACTACCTCAAACGCCTCCGGCAGGTGCAGGACAGCATCGAGACCGCCAAGCAGGTGCAGGCCATCGGTGAGGACGCACACTGGTGGGACAAATTAATCTACAACATGGAGAACCTCGGCTCCACCATCAACAACTACGCCCAGCGTGCCGCCGTAGCCGCAGAGACCAAGGTCAGCGAGTGGATCAATGACGTGATACGGTTCGTCGGCGAGCTCATCTTCCAGATGTCCTACTACGGCATGCTCGTCGCCCAGCGCATCTTCATGACCATCCTCGCCACCTTTGCGCCCATCATGTTTGCTCTCAGTATCGTACCGCCCTGGAGCAACGCCTGGGCCCAGTGGATGGGCAAGTACCTGTCGCTTTCCCTATGGGGATTTGTCGTGTACTTTTGCCTATACTACATCGACTTCATCCTGATGTACAACCTCATGGAAGACATCAAGGCCTACGACACCCTATTGAGAGGAACTGTTAACTCATGGCAGCAGATAGGCGCGTTGGGCTTGCAGGGCATCGGCTCCAACTGTATGTATGCCATGGGCATGCTCGTGGGTGCCTACGTCCTCCGCTTCGTGCCCGAAGTAGCCTCGTGGCTCATCCCCGGCGGTATCAGCTCCAGCGCAGGAACGGCTTCCGGCAGCATGGCACAGACCCTCGTCTTCGGCGGTGCAAGCTATGCGATGGGTGCGGCAACCACGACGGCAGCGGCAGGGGCGGCAGTAGCCACCGGCACGGCCTCCATCATCGGCGCGGCACAGCAGTCGCACAGCGATGGTGGCAGCGGCTTCAACCAGACTGCCCGTACCATCATGGCACAGACCGGACTTGGAGCCTCCTACAGCCGTGGCGCTGACTCGGCCCGTAGTATAAATAATGTGGGCAAGTCCGACTCCAACTACAAGCCCGGAGGAGCAGAGGGAAGTTAGGAGTGAGAAGTAAGGAGTTAGGAGTTGTCGAGCCAACGCGAGGCAGCTTCTCAACTCCACAAATTTCTAATTCCTATCTCCTAACTCAAAGAAACTCCTAACTTCTAATTCCTAACTTCTAACTCACATAGCGTTATGTTGATACAATCCTTAGAACAAAAAACCAAACTGGCACTTGCAACCGTCATCCTCACGTTGGCGGCTTGCACTGCCATCTGCATCTTCACTGTCTATCAGAGCTCGAAGCTTGTCAGTGAGGAGCGCAGCCAAATATACATTCTCGACGGTGACATCCCCTTCCTCGCCGAGCGAAGCTTACAGGAAGCCAACTTCGTGATGGAAGCCAAGGCGCATATCCAACTTTTCCATCAGTACTTCTTCAACCTGCCTCCCGACAACGATTACATCAAGTGGACGCTCGGCAAGGCCCTCTACATGGCTGACGGAACGGCGATGAAGCAGAAACAGGCCATGGAAGAGAACGGCTTCTACTCGGATATTATATCAAGCAGTGCCGTCTGCACCATCAAGTGCGACTCCATCCAGTTCAACGATCATGAGAAAAAATTCAAGTACTTCGGCACGCAGCTCATCAAGCGCCGAAGCCGTGACCTGAAACGCTCCATCATCACCGTGGGCGAGATAGAGAACGTGCCGAGGACACAAAACAATCCACACGGACTGCTCATCATAAACTGGAGAACACTCGAAAACAAAGATTTAGACTACTAAAGACCCTCCCCGGCCCTTCCTAAAAGAGAGGGGGAAAGAATACAGAAATAAATTATCAAAAGAAAAAGCTATGAAGATATTTAAACGCACCAAGGCCAAGAAGGATGCCAAGATAGCGGAAGGCATCAAGTCGCTGACAGACAAGTTCAAGCTCAAGGACAAGATAGCGAAAGCCAACCAATGGGCAGACAAGCACAAGAAGAGAGTGTCCGTCATCACCATCAGCATGCTCATGCTCTCACTCATCGTTGGCAGCTGGCTCACGCTGACCAGCACCTACAACGAGGCTGACATGATGTCTGGTCTGTCAGACGTGAAGCCTGCCTTCGACGGCATCCGCCGCATCCAGCGTCTGAAGTCCATGCAGGTGGACCAGACCGTGGAGCTCACCAACAAGGGCCAGCAGCTCAAGCACGACCTCGATTCCCTCATCCGTCTGCCCATCAAAAGCCACAAGGACTCCGTGGACATCATGGTGAAGTACCGCCAGTTGGAACTCGTGGTAAAGTATCTCGACAACAAGCAATAAACGCAAAACAATAAAAAACACATGATATGGACTTACAGAAACTCAAGCGTCTGAACCTCAGACAACCCAAGTACATTTTCCCTTTGGTCATCTTCCTGCCCCTGCTGGGACTCATATACTTTGGCATGGAGACTTTCAAGGGCAACGGCAAGACTGCCAAAAACGTAGTCACCGACTCCATCAACATGAGCCTTCCCGAAGCACGCAGTGAGGGCGTGGACGACAAGATGACGGCCATGAACAAACGCTTTGCCGAGGGCGGAGCCTTCACCGCCGTCGACGGCATCGGCGACGAGTACGAACAGAAGGACACTACCGGCAGCGGCTACAATGACAGGGAGCGGCAGGACATTGATGCGGTCAACGCCGAGCGTCTCCGTCAAATGAAAGCCGAACAGGACCTCCGCGAGCGCCAGCAGGCCAACATGAACCGCATCAACGGCTATGGCAACAGCTATGGAGGCAATGGCTATGGCAATCGCAGCTATGGCAGCGGACGCACCCAGCAGGACGACCTCAACGACTATGCCCGTGAACTGGAACGCATCCAGAACCGCAGCATGGACCGCCAGCGCCGCTACTATGCCGAGCAGGAACAGCGCGACAAGGAAGAGGAAGCCGAAGAGAGACGGCAGCAACAAGAAATGATCGACGCACTCACAGGAAACACGAAAAAGAAAAACAAGAAAGAAGAGAAGACCGAGGTCGTCGAGAAAGTCAAGGAGGACAACAGCGAGAAGTTCAACACCGTGGCCAGTACCGAGAATGTCGATGAGCCGCTTATCAAGGCTATGATTGACAAGACCACCAAGGCTCGTGAGGGCACAAGACTTCGCTTCAAACTGCTCGATGACGTAACCGTCAAGGGCATCCGCCTCAAGAAGGGTTCATACCTCTACGGCATCGTCACGGGCTTCGGACAGCAGCGTGTCATGGCCAACATCACGAGCATCCTTGTCGGCAACAAGTTCATAAAGGTTAATCTAAGCGTCTTCGACAATGACGGCATGGAGGGCTTCTATGTCCCCGAGTCCACGTTCCGAGAGATGATGAAGGATGCAGGCTCCAATGTCGCCGCTCAGAACATCCAGTTCGATGTGAACAGTACTGGCGGCGTGTCGCCGGAGATTATCGCATTGCAAGCCCTGCAGAACATGTACCAGTCTGCCAGCTCCGCCGTGTCGAAGAACATCCGCAAGAATAAAGCCAAAATCAAGTACAACACCATTGTCTATCTTATAAACACACAGCAAGAATAAGGCCTCACCCCCCTTCCCCCTCCCTCGTAGGGAGGGGAGTAAAATGCCTCAAGCGTTCAGAAACCATTTCAATAACAACAATACCAAATCCATTATGAATATGAAAACGATACTTCTTACACTCGCACTTATTTTTTCAATGACCATCCATGCTGCACAGCCCGATACGGTAAAGGTCCGCTACATCCACCGTCTCACGGAGGACGATGCACGTATCTTCGAGAACAACCTCCAGAAGACCGTCATCTACGTCAACGATCAGGTGACCACCCATCTCATCATGCCGGAGAACATCAAGCTCGTGGACATCTCCACAGACAAGCTCGTCGGCAACCAGTGCGCCGACAACATCGTCCGACTGAAACCCAAGTCTACGTTGATGGACAACGAACTGGCGGGAACGGTAACTGTCATCGGCGAGCGACACATCGCTCAGTTCACCGTCTATTACACTAAAGCCCCCAAGCGTGCCCACTCCGTCTATACCGTCGGCCAGGAGGACATCCGCGACTACACCAACCCGGAGGTGAGCATGACGCAGGGCGACATGTCCCGTCTCTGCTGGTCCATTTTCATGAGCCGCCGCAAGTGCTTCCGTGTGCACGGCAAGCAGTACGGCATCCGTGCGCAAGTGAACAACATCTACACTGTCGGCGACTACTTCTTCATCGACTTCTCGTTGCAGAACAAGAGCAACATCAAGTACGACATCGCCGAGATCCGACTGAAGCTGATGGACAAGAAAGAGCTCAAAGCCACGAACTCACAGACCATTGAGCTCACGCCGGTGTATATGGTCAACCATGCCGACCACTTCACCAAGTCCTACCGCAATGTCATCGTCCTCAAGAAGCTCACCTTCCCTGAAGAGAAGAAGCTCCGCCTTGAAATCACCGAGGACCAGATAAGCGGCCGCGTCAGCTATCTCGACATTAACTACCGTGACATCCTCAATGCTGACAGCTTTGCGCCGGAATTGCTGATAAACTTGCAATAGAGTATTTCAAAGGCTAAGCAAATATGCTGTCTTGATGCGTGGCAGATGCCAATGAAATCTGCGACAAATGCCAACGACATGCATGGCAAATGCCAGTGATGTCGTTGGCAAATGCTTTGCATCAACAATCCGGCCGCGTGAAACTCCTAACTTCTATTTCCTAACTCCTAACTCCTTAAAACCGTGGAAGAAACCCGTGAACAGCAACAGATGTACAACATGTTCCGCTCGTGCATCTACCTGATACTGATTGTAGAGATTGTGATGAACCTACCCGTCACGACCTCCAACTCCATGATTGTCTTTGTGCTCGATGTGTTCCACCGCTTCAAGGTCTTTGACTCTGTGGCTACCTGTAAGGTGATGGAGCTCATCTGCATCACCGTTACCTGCATTGGAACGAAAGCACGGAAGAGCCTGAAATGGAATCTCAAGACCATGGTGCTCTATCCTGTCCTCGCCGGAGCTACCATGATAGTCCTGTGCTTCGTCTTCTACGGCATGTCCCTCAACGGCGCTTTTGCCGGTTATCCCCTCAACCGCTGTCTCTATGTCCTCTGTTCCGTAGTCGGTACGATGCTCATCCACCAGGGCTTTGATGCCATCGCGCAGTACTTGGGCATGAAGATTGGTGATGATAAATGGAATTTCGACAATGAGAGCTTCGAGCAGAGCCGTAACAAGGAAGAGAATGAGTACAGCGTCAATATCCCCATGGTCTATTACTACAAAAAGAAACTGAACCACGGCTGGATCAACATCATCAACCCTTTCCGTGCCACCATCGTCTTGGGTACGCCCGGCTCTGGTAAGTCATTCGGCATCATCGACCCGTTCATCCGCCAGCACAGTGCCAAGGGCTTTGCCATGATGGTCTACGACTATAAGTTCCCGGCATTGGCCCGCAACCTCTTCTACCAGTACTGCAAAAACCGCAAGCAGGGCACGCTTCCCAAGAACTGCGGCTTCCGCATCGTCAACTTCACCGATGTGGAGTACAGCAACCGTGTGAACCCCATCCAGCGGAAGTATATCCCAGACCTTGCAGCCGCCTCTGAGACAGCAGCAACGCTTCTATCATCCCTCAACAAAGGCGGTGGCGAGAAGAAAGGCGGCTCCGAGGCCTTCTTCCAGAACTCCGCCGAGAACTTCCTTGCCGCCATCATTTACTTCTTTGTCAACTTCCATCCGACTGGCTACAAGAACGGCAGGAAGCTTACCCGCTATGTCGAGTATGACGGCAGAAAACTGAAACTCGTCACAAGGAAGTGGCGCGACTATAAGGCTTTGGACGAACGGGGCAACGTAGTCCTTGACTTCACCGACCGAGAGAGCAACAATGTCTCCACCGATGCCGACGGCATGTTCGTCGACCTCAACGGCTTCAGCTACCTTGACCGCAACCAAAAGGAAATCACCATCACTCGCAGTTGGTACGAGGACGAGCGCGGTAACGAGGTGGAGCCCGACACCATCACCGGCGAATACTCTGATATGCCTCATGTGCTCAGCTTCTTGGGTCGTAGCTATAGCGAAGTATTCGACATACTGATGGACGACCCCAAAATCATGTCACTGATGGCACCGTTCCAAAGTGCCTATAAGAACAAAGCCAACGACCAATTGGAAGGTATGGTGGGTACGCTACGTGTCAATGCCGCCCGTCTTGTTTCCCCAGAGGCATACTGGGTGTTCACCGGCGACGACTTTGACTTGAAGATATCCGACAGGAACAGTCCCAGCTATCTTGTCATCGCCAACGACCCCGAAAAGGAACAGGTCATCGGCTCGCTCAATGCCCTTATCCTCAACCGACTTGTCACACGCATCAACAGCAAGGGTAACCTGCCCGTGAGCATCATCGTCGATGAGCTGCCCACGCTCTACTTCCACAAGATAGACCGCCTTATCGGTACGGCACGAAGCAATAAGGTGGCTGTCACCCTCGGTTTTCAGGAACTCCCCCAGTTGGAGGCCGACTACGGCAAGAACGGTATGCAGAAGATCATCACCACCTGCGGCAACATCTTCATGGGTGCGGCACGCAACAAAGAGACTTTGGAGTGGGCACAGAACGATGTCTTCGGCAAGGCCAAACAGACAAGTAAGTCCATCACCATCAACGACTCAAAGGTCAGCACCTCCATCAGCGAGAAGATGGACAACCTCGTTCCAGCCGCCAAGATTGCCGACATGGCCACCGGTTGGCTCGCAGGACAGGCTGCCCGCGACTTCACACCCACGGAGCGCAGCTCCTTTAGCGGCATCAACCTTGAGGAAAGCCCTGAGTTCAAGACCACGAAGTATTTTTGCAAGACCAACTTCAATATGGCAGAGATCAAGAAAGAAGAAGCTCAATACGTTGACCTCCCCAAGATCTACGCCTTCAAGGATGCCCGTCAGAAGGAAGTCATGCTCAACCGCAACTTTGCTCGAGTGAACCGTGAGATAGACGAAATGATAAAGAGCCTGCTCAACTCTCAGTAAGTTATCACAAGTGATTAAGCATCAATAGGGATATTCTCTCAATCTGTAGGGAATATCCCATTGTTTTTTGCCAAATTATCATTACCTTTGTACCATACATCAACAACGTATCTTATGAACAAAATCATTACGCTTATCATGTGTGTGGCTTTCTCCGCCACGATGTCAGGACAGACAGTAAAAGTAGAAGACCGTGTCAAGACACTTGAAGGAGATGTAAAGACCCTGAAGGGTCAAGTTGAAACGCAGAACGGTCAGATAGCCTCAATGCAGTCTCGTCTTAATGAGCTTGCAGACATAAATGCTGAGTATAAGAAAGCATTGGACATCAAGCAGACCTTGAACACTACCGATGTGGACGGCTATCAGTATGGTTTCGTATCGGCTGTTGGAGATAAGACTACAGGGAAGTTAGTCGTAACATTAAACTTATTCAATCCAGGCGAAAGTAGAGAAAAGCAGATGCAACAAGCCCAAATCTCTGATTATGTCGGCAATGCTTACGCAACTTATGAATACAAATTTGGAAATCTGGAAAATGCAAGACCCACCATTGACAGCAATACCACTATAAGGCTGAAATTTCACTTTGCTGATGTATCGACTGAAACAAAGCGGATAGCATCGCTCACGGTAAAAGCCTATTCATCAACATGGGGAAATAAGGACATGTCGTTCAACTTCCGCGACCTTCCAGTGGAATGGAAGTGACACAGCTATACAAGTTGCCCGCAAGAGAGAAGCAGAAGATAATCATTGGCTTCCTGCCTATGAAAAAGCCTTACCGCTCTCATCGGGCAACTTTCTTCTAAATTCAAGTTTTGTATGCAACTAATGTACAACAACGAATAACAATATATACGTGGATTCTCCTAAAAACTCTGATAAATCCACATAATTGATTCTTACATTCGACTATCTGTAGTCTTCTTGATTATCATTCCTAAGTATTTTCGGAATATGGGATGCATAGCATTACCTGGGCTGTCGGGAAACATCAGAGATTCTGCTTCATTTGCGGGAATCCACTTGGCATTGTTCACCTCACTTGAGAGTCTAAGTGGTTGCTTCTTGCATAGTCCTATGAAGCCAATCATTAGTTGGTCACGCTTTGGGAAATAGTAAGTTCCTGCAAAATCTAAGGAATCAAGGTCTATACCTAACTCTTCCTTTACTTCTCTCATTGCTGTAGATTCGGCATTCTCACCCGGCTGTATAAAACCTGATACATAGCTGTAGTACTGAGTGGAAAGATAGTTTTGCCGAAGCATGGCTATCTCTTGCAACTCATTAGCCACAAGGATGATAACACACGTAGAAAAGCCATCGAACCAATATTTGGCACAATGCTCGCAGTAAGGGACACCACCATCGTCACCTGCTTCTTTCAGTGTAAGCTTGCTTCCGCAAGTTGGACAATATTTATAATGCATATTATATCTTATTCTTTATTTTCTAAAAACGCCTCGATAGCCTTCCAGTCAAGCAGATTGTCATCGAGCCCATTGTTTTCTATATCTTTAGCCAAATCATATCGTAATCGTCAAATGATAGTTCAATATCCTTCATATCTTCCTATGATAATGATGTGGTCTGTCCACAAAGTTACGAATAAACTTTGATATACCTATCTTATTTGTCGGTATTTATTTCAATATGTGCACTTTCAAAAGTCATTGGTATTCAGTCAGAGAGTTGCGGATACTTCTCCAAGAGCTTGTTCATCAGCACATCAAGATTGTCGCCCAAGTCACGGGAGTAGTCAATAGGCACAAATACCTCATGTGCCGGCATCTTCACTCCCAACATGTTCAACGCCTCATGATAGACGACAGGGAGATGGATGTCGCCAAAGGCGAAGGCAAATTTGCCACCGCGAGCTGTAAAATCGCTTATTTCTTGTTTGAACGTAGTCTTGTCCATTATCTGTTTTCCATTTGTGGACTACAAAAGTACAATTGTTTTCTTGAATGCCCAATAATTTCCGTACTTTTGTATAATAGTTATGAAGCTGCGCGCGGTCATAGAGCGGATTACGTATCAGAATGGTGAGAACGCCTATTCGATACTGAAGGCACGGGTGAAGGGGTATGACGACCTCGTCACCCTGGTCGGCAACATGCTTGACGTGACCGTGGGCACCGTACTTGTCGCCGACGGCCAGTGGAAAGTCAACCGGCAATACGGCAGCCAGTTTGTCGTCGAGAGCTACGAGGAAGCCATGCCCGCCACGCTCTTCGGACTGGAGAAGTACCTTGGCAGCGGACTTGTCAAAGGCATCGGGCCAAAGTTCTCCAAACTCATCGTAGCCAAATTCGGAATGGACACCTTCGACATCATCGAGAAGGACTGTCAGCGGCTTGGCGAGGTGGACGGTATCGGTCCTAAGCGCATCAAGAAGATCCACGACTCGTGGATGAAGCAACTCGACATCAAGGATGTGATGGTCTTCCTCCAGGGCAACGGTGTCAGCACCGCCTATGCTGCAAAGATCTACAAGGCCTACGGCAAGGAGAGCATTGACAAGGTGAAGCAGAATCCCTACTGCCTTGCCGACGACATCTGGGGCATCGGCTTCAAGACCGCTGACTCCATCGCTGCGAAGATGGGCTATGGCAAGAATGACGAGCGACGGTGTCGCAGTGGCATCCTCTATACCCTCAACCAACTCGCTAACGAAGGCCATGTCTATGCCAACCGTGACCAACTCTTGGAAGCTGGAGTGAAATTGTTGGAAGCCGACAAAGCATCCATCGAGTCCGCCCTCGACAAGATGATAACTGATGAGGACCTGAAGACCGAAGACAAGGCCATCTATCTTCCGCCATTCTATTTCAGTGAGGTGGGCACAGCCAACAAGCTCAAGGCCCTCTTGACTACCCGACAGCAGAAGATGTTCGAGAAAGAGCCCGACATTGCGGCTATCAGCAAGAAGACTGGCATCAATTATGATGACCTTCAGGCCGAAGCCATTCGTACCGCTGTCCATAACAAGGTGATGGTGCTCACGGGCGGACCCGGTACTGGAAAGACCACTACCGAGGACGGTATCATCGCAGCCTTCAAGGAGATGGGACTTCACATTCTCCTTGCCGCACCTACCGGCCGTGCCGCCAAGCGCATGACTGAGGCCACAGGCATGGAGGCCAAGACCATCCACCGGCTGTTGGAGTTCAACCCTGCTGAGGGCTACAAGCGCAATGACGAAAACCCGTTGGAGGGTGACGCGCTCATCATCGACGAGTGTTCAATGATCGATATTATTCTGATGAACTCCCTCTTGAAAGCTGTTCCTGCCGACATGCGTCTGCTGCTCATCGGTGATGTGGACCAGTTGCCGAGCGTCGGTGCTGGCAACGTGCTTAGAGATATTATCGACTCGGGTGTCGTCCCCGTGGTACGCCTCACCCGCATCTTCCGCCAGGCACAGACCAGCCGCATCATCATGAATGCTCACGCCATAAACGACGGACGGATGCCCGACATCCGCAACGGCAAACAGTCCGACTTCTTCTTCATGGAGTGTGAGGAGCCGGAGCAGATAGCCTCAACCATCGTCGATTTGGTCAGCCAACGACTGCCCAAGGCCTACAACATACCGCGAAGCAGCATCCAAGTACTCACGCCCATGCAGCGCAGTGCCATCGGAGCCAACAGTCTGAACATGTCCATTCAGCAGCGAGTCAATCCCACCGGCAGCGGCCTCTCACGTGCCGGATTCGTGTTCCGCAAAGGCGACCGTGTGCTGCAACTAAAGAACGACTACACCAAGGAAGTATTCAACGGTGACATAGGACTTATCACCGCCGTCAACATGGAGGACCGCACACTGACGGTCAGCTTCGACGGCAAGGAAGTGGAATACGAGTCCACCGAGCTTGACGAGCTCAGTCTTGCATACGCCACGACCATCCACAAGAGCCAGGGCAGTGAATATCCCATCGTTGTCATTCCCGTCCACTTCACAAACTATGTCATGCTCCAGCGTAACCTCATCTACACCGCTGTCACCCGTGCCAAGAAAGTCTGCGTCGTCATCGGTCAGCGTCGTGCCCTATGGTATGCCGTCAGCCACGTCACCGTTACCGAGCGCAACACACGGCTCAAGGAACGGTTGCAGGGCAAGACCATTCCGTTGAGCTATACACGGCAAGACGAAGAGAGTCAGACGGATATAGCGGCCGAGAATGGGCCTACAACAAAATAGCGAACCATGCAATACGAGGATATTTGGCAGATACAGGACGAGATAACGTCAGCGGTTAACTCCCTTGGCTATTCCCTATGGGACTTGCACTACGAGCGCCCGTCCTTCTCCTTCCACTTAGAGTTGAATGAACATCTACCCGACGATGCTCTCTCGTTTTTCTGCTCTCAGATGCCACTGCCAACTGACTATGACGGAGAAGGTAGTATTGGCTCACTATTCGTATTGTACCCATAAAAAATAAGAAGATTAAGGATACTTCATATTCATGGATACAGCTCAAAAAGATGGACAAACATGGATAAAAGAAAAAGTTGCAGGAATCAGAGAACACCAGTACCTTTGTAATCGTAACACTAAATATAATGGATATGAAGGAAACTGTTTCTACGATACTTCATTTAGCTCGTCGATGTAGGCAAGGCGTTCCGCTTGCGTGTTTGTAGTTGCGTCTAAGCATGGAAAAGCAAAATTATATTTTGCTCATAAAAACAGGACTGTTACAAATATTTTTATTAAATTTGCAACAAATGCCTATCTTATAAACAGAGCTTAAACCTACTTAGTAGTGCAACTATCTAATAATAAGCGAGTATCAGCTCTGTAGATAAAGGAAGGCTGTAAAACACATAAAGGAACATTCAACCATAAAAAGGTCATCCAAGATATAGATGGAGCCTCAATTTTAAAATATGGAAGCAAAACATGAACCAAATGTAGGTGCACAGCAACTGGTACTTGACGAAGACCAGCTGGTATGTATGCTCACCAACAAAGTTTACAAGGCAACTGAAAAGGAGCAGACTTTGCAGTCAATGATTGCAATGATGATTGACGAATATGGTTTTGACCCTGGTGATATGGAGCGCGATTTCAAAATGCAATATGAAGATCCAGACACTGAAAAAATGAAGTCTCAAAAGGTTGACCTTGTCGTCTTTGAAGCAGGTCGGACACACGACTCTGCCAATGTTATTCGCATCGTCATCGTCGCCAAAAATGCGAAAGTGAAGGCTGATGATAATAAGAACGGTCTCCATCCCTCTCTAGATAGCTTGCTCAACTATTCTGACTGCGAATTCGGCTGTTGGACCAATGGTGAGGACTTGCGTTATCTCCATTCTTTTGAGAATGATTCTTTGCAGCCTGATACCGAAGAACTCACTGATTTTCCTGCAGTCGACCAAACTCTTGAAGACCTTGAGCAGGCTGGCGACCGTGCTATGCCCCGTACTCCGGCTAATGAATCACTCGTAAAAACTTTCAAACGCTGTCACGATTATATTTACGGCAATGAAGGACATAAAAAAGATGCCTTTTGGGAGCTACTCAATTTGATCTTTTGCAAACTTTATGACGAAAAGTGCATACAAGAGCAATCACGAAAAGGTGAGAGTTACCATCGTCGTTTTTGGGTGGGAGTGAAGGAACTCAACACCCCAGAGGGACAGCACCAAGTAGCGGAACGTATCAAAGGTATTTTTGAAGATCTTAAGACCAGTAAACTCTTTCAGGATGTTTTTGATGGGGATGAAGCTATTCATCTTTCTGACCGTGGAGTGGCAGCTGTAGCAGGTGAATTGTCAAAATACTCTTTCACTGATGCAACAGTAGATGTAAAAGGTACTGCTTACGAGACGATTGTAGGAACTACGCTCAAACGTGAAGCTGGACAATTCTTCACTCCGCGTAATGAGGTTCATTGCATGGTGGAGATGCTTGACCCCACTGAGGATGACCGTGTCGTGGACATTGCCTGCGGTACTGCTGGATTCATAGTTGGTGTTCTTGACCATGTACGTCATAAGATTGCCAAGAGACTCTACCCTAATCTCGACGAATTACATTTGAAGCTGAAACTTAATAGTCCAGATGTCAACGAAGAAACTCGCAAGTATGCCGAGAACATGCTCTTTGGTTTTGATTTCGACCCAGACCTAAAGAAGGCAGCACGTATGAATATGATTATGGCTGGCGATGGTCATTCTAATATTTTCAATATAAATTCACTGGAATATCCCCAAGGCTCGCTGCCCGATGTTCCAAAGGTGGCGGAATCTGTTAATCATAGCATCGCCAACAGCAAAGATAAAGATTTTCCTTTTGAGACTTCTTCCGATAATGCCCAGGGCAAATTCGATATGATTTTCATGAATCCTCCTTTCGGATCAAAAGTAAAGGTTGCTTCTGCAATTGCTGCCAAATATGAATTAAATAGTAATGCACCAGAAGTTTTGTTTATTGAATGTGCTTATAACTTTCTAAAGCCAGGAGGCAAATTAGCTATAATTCTCCCTGATGGTATTCTTAGCAATCCGAATACGGAAGATGTTAGAATTTGGATTCTTCAACATTTTAAGCTCCTAGCTTCTGTAGACATGCCTGTTGAAACTTTTCTCCCACAGGTTGGAGTGCAATCTTCTATTTTGTTCTTGCAAAAGAAAACTGCGAAAGAACAATTGGTTTCTATCAACGAGGAAGATTACGATGTCTTTATGGCAATTGTTGAGAAAGTAGGTAAGGACAGAAGAGGTATTCCTATCTACAAAAGAGATGATGATGGTGCAGAAATTTTGTTCGATGATGTTAAGCGTTCTATCGTCATTGCACCAAATGGTCGTGAGATAACTCGTGTTCGATTTGAACGTCAGCGTCATCTTGACGATGATTTACCTGATGTAGCAGCTGCATACAAAAAATTCAAGGAAGGAAAAGTATGATTATAGGAAATAAACATTGTAGTTCATTAGTAAAGAACAACAAATTCAGCCCTTCTTTTTTCTTAAATGAAGGAAGAGCTACATTTGATTATCTGGAAAATGCCCACAAAATTGTAGGACATATTTCAGACATTACAAATAATGTGTTTCGTCCTGGAATTTTCAAAAGGGTTTTTGTTGCGAGTTTAGAACATGGTTCACCATACATTACTGCCCAAGCAATGATGAGCCAGGATCCTTTAGCATCATCTAAAATCTTGTCAAACAAATTAACTGAAAATATTGATTTTATGCGGCTACCTTTGCATTCAATATTAGTCAGTTGCGCTGGAACAGTGGGGAATGTTAGATTAATTGACAATACAATTGCAGGGGTTGTAGGCTCTCAAGATATTATAAGGGTAATTCCCAAAGAGAATAATTTTGGATTTGTTTATGCTTATTTATCAACATCCTTGGTTTACCAATATCTTCAGTCGTGTATTTATGGTTCTGTGGTTCCAAGAATAGAACCCGATGTGGTAGCAAATATTCCATTGGTAGCTGTATCTGAGGATATAAAAAACTCTTCAAATGAACTGATATCAGACTCCATTAGATTAAGGGAAGAATCAACTGAGGAATTAACCAAGGCTAGAAAACTTCTAAAATTTAAAGCAAATCTCAGGGATTTGCAAGCTGAGGATTACGACTATTATGGGCCAAGTGCTCCAAATAGGAAAGTTTCTTGCTTCAAGATCAATAAGAAAAAGATAAACTCTACCACTATTAATGCATTTAATCTCTCAGAGAGAATTCGTAAGACTAAGTCCTTAATATCTTGCCCAACCAAGCCTTTGAAAGATATTCTCTCGAACGGAGAAACATTTTCTACGGGGGCTTTTCCACGAGTTGACGTTGGAAAAGATCATGGAGTTATGCTTATTAACCAGAAGGATATATTTGATTCTATTATTAAAGGTAAATATATTTCAAAGCGGGGAGTAAAACTTGATAATCTTGTAGAATACGGAGAAGTTATAATTGCGGGTGTCGGTACTTTAGGAGAAAGTGAAACATTCTGTCGTGCATTATTCGCTAATGAGGATTTGGTGGGGCAACTTGTCTCAGGCGAGTTTATTCGAATGAAGACGAATAACGAAGTCCCATCTGGTTACTTATTCGCTTGGCTATCCACAGATTATGGCTTTCGATTCCTAAGAAATATACAAGCAGGAACAAAGCTCTGTCGTCCTATACCGCGGCTTGTGAGAGAAATTCCCGTTCCCATTCTTGATAAGGACATAATGTCAGAAATTGATTCTAAGGTCAGAGATGCATACACTAAGCGCCATAAGGCGAATGTCTATGAACTTAAGGCTATTTCCATGGTCGAAAACGAGATTGAGAAGTGGAACAAAGCCAATTAAACGTCAAGCAACGTCGTTGTCATTTTGGAAAATGGCTGGTTTGATGAGGCGAAACCATAGCTTTCAAGAGGCCAAAAGGCTGCTTTGACGGTGCAGGAAGGGTGTGATCAATTTTGTAAGCTTATAGCAAAAGATCAGGTACTACGTAGCGAAGCATCATACGCTACTTAGCAAACGACAAAGAATTAGGCAGAAAAACAAAAAAGAAGAAAATGTCGAAGGTGCATAAAGAACAGATAGAATGTCCACACTGCCATAGTATTGGCACGATGGAGATGATAGACGAGGTTGATGCAGACATCGATCCCGTACTTCGGGAGCGTGTGCTCAACGCACAGGCTTTCATCTATACCTGTCCAGAGTGCGGCTCTCGCATCCTTGTCGGCAACAGTCTGCTCTACCATGATGCACAGCATAGGTTCATCATCTTCTTCGACATGGAGCGTCCGGCGGATTATCATTACCAACCCCTAAAACTCTCCAAGAGCATCATAGAGGATTATCCGGACTACACGTTCCGCTACGTCACAGGCATGACTGAACTTCATGAAAAGATCATTATTCTTGAAAGCGGATTGAGCGATGTGGTCATCGAAAGGATGAAATATATGTTAGCGCATTACTCTCATCCAGACATAGCCCGAAAAAGTTACAAAATCCGTTTTGCCAACTATGACCCAGACGATAAGGATGATTCCGAATTCGGCACACTTAGTCTCTTCTATCGTGATAGCAATGACGAGGCTTATGGCATCAAACTGAACATGCGCCTTTACTATGATTTTAAACTTGCTGTCAAGCTCGACCCCAGAATGCATCCCCAAGGCTGCGTCATAGTGGATGAAGGATGGATTAGTCGCCAAATGAAAGGAGGTGCCTTATGAGTACCATTCAGTATGAAAATATCATTCAGTTGGAAGGTACAGCCAACAGTATCGTCTTCCGTAATGGAAAATGGGCCTTGGCTGATGCAGAAGGCAAGCCTTTGACGGACTTCTTGTACGACAAGATAGCACCTCTTGGAGAAGACTTCTTCAAGGCTGGCATCTATGTCAAGTCCAATGACGGCAGTCTGATAGTAGAATCTCTCGACACCCGAATGGTTTATGCCATTATAGACAAGACAGGGAAAACACATGTCGGTTTGGAGAAAGACTACAATTACATCAGTGATTTCCATGAAGGAGAGTGTACAGTGGCCAAGAATGGTCGCTGTGGAATCATCGACTTCGACGGAAATCTCATCATAGCCTGTAAGTACAAGTACGTACAGCCGCTTGGCGAGGGACACTACCTGCTGTCATCGGACGACCCAGACAACAGATATGCCATCATCATCGACAAGAACGACAACGTGCTTATCCCTTCAGATATGCAATTTAGGAGCATCGGCGAGTTTCATAAGGGCGTAGCCATCGCTTCCTATTCTACTACTGAAGGCTTGAGATGGGGATTGATTGATGATCGTGGCAGATGCATGGCCAACCTCAACTATCAGTACATACAGTATTGGAGTGACGGATATTACCTCGTTGAGCGTGGCTCAAAGAAAAATCTAATCAATCAAAAAGGAGAGCTTGTCTTGAACGAATGGTTCAATGACATTTACGAGATACATCATGGTTTCTTCATCTTTGGCAATACCATCCGTAAGACGAAAACCACTCCAACAAGGTATGTGCGTGGTGTTGCCTCGGTCCAAGGTGATATCGTCTTTCCCATGATATTCGAAAGGGTCAGGTGGTCAGACGACTATAGCTATATATACGCCGAATTAGGAACCACTCCTTACATACTGACTCTTGATGGAAGTATCTATGATCCGGCTGGCAGCAATCTGCCACAGAAGTTAGAAATCAACGACAAAACATTCCTCGAAAACACGCTCAACTGGGTGTTACCAGGCCTACAGTTCTTCTATCGTGACACAGATGCCATCAGCAACGCAAAGCAGATCTACCATAAGGGACAGACTCTGCGTGCCGGTTTCTATGTGGATGCCACCACAAAACTACTGAAGCCCCTGCATAGGACTCGCTTCATCATCGCCTCCGCCCATGCTGCCCGACTCTTTGAGATTGACAAGTATATAGAGGCAAATTCTAATGTAGGGAAATGGAATTTGGCCATATTCCACTACAACAGCTACTTCAAGGTCATGGATGTCTATGAGACTCCCACTTGCACCCAAGTATTTCTTCTCCATCTGCCTATGTCAGCAGCATTGCTGTTGGGCGATACTGATTTAAATTTCATCGATAAAGCATCCGGAACAGAAAAAACTTTGACACAACTGGCAAGACAGAGCCTTGATGATAAACTGACAATGGACTATCATCCTCGTTCTTTTGATGAAGATCTCTGCCAACGGATGAAAGCCCCGGTGGGATTGGACAACAGTCTTACACCTTACCCCCTGAGTGCAGAACCAGAGCCGTCGGATCAGAACGAGGCCGCTTTCAGTAACATGATTCATGAGATCGCCCAAGATGAGGACATCAACTATAAGGTAGAAGTTAAGGATAATTTCGATTGGACAGGGCCGAAGGGTACTGTGTGTGAAGGCTGCATCTATACGAGAGGCATTCCCGAAGACGCGAGCGGCTGCGGCAGACTGTTCAAAAAGTCTTTCCGCGAGCACGTTGTTAAGGGTTATTGCGAGTTTCGCAAGATCGACCTGTTCATTCCGTCAGAATTTGAGGAACGCCGGAAGCGAGAAACCATCGAAGCCTGTGAAAAGGCAGAGAAGCAAAGCGACGTGTTTGCCATAAGCCTATTGAGAGAGTTTGTAAAAGAGAAACTCGACGGCAATATCGACAAGTTGAGAACCTACGATTTATACTCGCTACGGAACGACGAGAAATATGGAAATTCAGATTTTGCACGTGCAAATATTGTCAAGGCCATTGTAGCCCTCGCCTTCGCAGATGTCTGGCCGGGCCTCAGTGTCCAGTCCATTGAGGAGTACAAGTATTGGGTGGATGCCATAAGCGATAATACCCGACTTCTTGGAGCAAGGATCCTCGACATGTATTACAAGGGACTTGAAAGCTGGGATGCACCGAAAGAACTGCAGCAACGTGCATTGGATTGCGGCAAACTGTTCTACAGCGTTGGAGACCTTATTGTCTGGCCGAACAAGATGAATGACTACAAGGAGGCATTCGACAGCTACTACGACGGTACAAAATACAAGGGCTATATGGATCAGTACCTGAATGCGATTTATTGCGCTATGACAGGACAGGCGCGGCCCGATTTTCACATGCAAGGTCTGCTGTACAAGAACCGAAAGGTAATGACAGCATACAAAGGGTATGATGGATTCAAGAGACTTGTTGACAATCTGTTTCTGACAGATTTCGTCGATGAAGAATATCAGCCGAAGCATATCTTTGCTGGAGTCTGGAGCTACATGAAGGGGCTGGACCAGCAGACATACTTCAAGGCTGTAGATGAATATATAGATTTCTGCAACGCTTTCATCCCTAAGCGTGCAGACAAAATAATAATGAAGTTAAAGCGTTTGTTAGACAACTAAAGACTATAAATATGGCACAACTATCAAGGCCCTTGCACGATGAGGGACCAGTAAATAGCGGTGAGAAGAGGTTGCAAAACTACCTCGTCAACAACCTGCCTGACAACTACTATGTGGTGCCAAACCTCAATTTGGCAAGCACCAGCCGTCATGTTACCAAATACTGGGAATATGACGTAATTGTGGTAGCTCCCCATGCAGTGTACCACATAGAGAACAAAGACTGGGGTGGAAATCTTGAAGGAGATGACTATGCCTGGTTCCGTAGTGGGCAGGAAGTGGCCAATCCCCACAAGACCGCAAACCTGAAGAGCCGGGTACTCGCATCGAAGATAAAGAGCGCCCATCCCGATTGGAACTTTGGGCAGATTATTACGCTCGTTACGTTGAGCAATCCAACTCAGACGAAGTTCGGACTTGACCCCAATAGCGAGACCTACAAGCAAACATTCACGTTGAATGAGAAGCTGATAGAGTTTATCACCGACTTCGATGGAATTGGCCGCAAGGAAGACTATATCACCAATGTCCAGAAGCCACTCGTGGGTTTCCTGACAGGACAGTCAACATCTCGCAACTATGCCAAGACGGAAATCTTCAACTACAAGATTGTCGAGACACTGCAGCAGACTGACGAGTTCACGGAATATCTCTGCGTGCCCAAGCTTATCAATACAGCCCAATACAAGATACGCGAATATCCTCTTGATGTAGAAGGCAAAAGCAAAGAAGAACTGGAGAAATTCAGCCTGCAGCTCAATAATGCGTATATAGCACAGGAGAAGATTGGCTCATCGCCGTTCGTCGTCAAGACGGAATATCGCACCAATGAAGAGAATACATATTATTACGAGATAAGCCGTTATCAGGACGAAAGCTCGTTAAAGGCTAAACTCCGTATCAAGACCTTCAAGCAACTGGACAAGGTAAACATTATCCTTGATGTAGCACATGGTCTTGCCACAGCCCATAAGGATAATGTATTCCATCGGAACGTATGTCCGGAGAATATCTATGTCTACGATGGCGGTCACGCTGCCATCGCCAACTTCGGTATGGCATGGTTCGTAGAGCATATAGACAAGAGCTTTACTGTAGCCAATTTCAGTGGTGACTCGCCCTATACGGCTCCAGAGCTGATTGGTAAAGATAGCGATGCCTTTGCCTCTACAGACTTATACAGTCTTGGAGTTGTCTTCTATGAGCTGATGACGGGTAAAGTGCCGTTTAAGGATGCCATAGCTTTTATCGCCCAAGGAGGTGTTCTGACAGAAGACCAGTTGCCAAGCCATGTCTGTAAAGACCTTCCCCAGTGGATGGATGAAGTGGCCAAGCATACCATCGTAGAAGATCCTGACGAAAGATGGACTGACGAGAAGTTCATCGATTTCATAACGAAGTCCATCGAAAGTGGGCAGAAGACACCTTCGCCGACCATAACTTCCACGAAAGACAAGGTGTACTTTCTAAAGGACATGAAGCCCGGCTTGAAGATCTCGCCCTCACTCACCTTACATGAGATGCTTGGCAAGGGCGGTTTCGGAAGAGTGTTCAAAGCTCACCATGACTTGCAGAACAAAGACTTTGCGGTAAAGATATTCGAGCGCGACTCATCCGTTGACAATGCAATCAATGAGTTCGAGGCGTTGAAGAAGCTTGACCATCCAAACATCGTCAAGTTCGTATGGAACGACCGCACCAGCCAAGGGTTGTTCTATACCTGTATGGAACTGCTTGAGGGTGAGAACCTGCAGAACTATGTAGAAGGAGACCTGCGCCTGCCGGTGGACGAAATCTATAATATGGCAGTTCAGATACTCTCTGCATTGGTGTATATGCAGGATAAAGTACCACCAGTGTTCCATCGGGATATAAAACCGAGCAACATCATGTGGGACAGGAAAAACACATTCAAGCTGATAGACTTCAATATCTCCACGACCACCGACGATAAATCGTTCGGCGGAACCTTGCCGTATATGGCCCCTGACCTTATCAAGTCAAGCCATGAGATAGACTGGGATTGCAGTGCAGACACCTTTGCGCTCGGCATCACCATCTACCAGCTGTTTGCCCATGCCTATCCATGGAGCGGTGGTGACCTGCGCCCTAAATTGATGCAAGAGTCAACAAACATACGCAAGTATAACGATAAATTGTCGGACAGAATGGCCGACTTCATTATGAAGAGCATCATTACCGATAAGACCAAGCGTTTTACATCGGCAAAGGAGATGCTTGCTGCTTTGGAGGAAATTGGCAAGGACGGCATCCTTAAGAACACCAATAAGGTAATGACCTTCAATAATAAGGAAGTTGAAACCGACTATGTTGACTATCTTAATTCCCTCTACAGTCAGAGTCATCATGGCAACAGCGGTACACGTGCAGGCAGCCGCCAAAATACTTATGACGACCTTACCTATAGCGAAACCAAACTTGACAAGGAACTCATTGCAGACATCAAGGCTTTGAAATACCGGCTCATCATCATAACAGGTAATGCAGGAGATGGTAAGACAGCCTTCATTCACCGCATAGAGGACATCGGCGTAAACAAGGAGACTATTGGCACCAATAATGGCTCTACGTTTGAAATTGATGGATTGAAATTTACCTCCAACTACGATGGTTCCCAAGACGAGGAAGAAAAGGCCAACGATATGGTGCTATCAGACTTCTTCCGCCCATTCAATGACAAGGTTGACTTCAGGGATGTTCCTGTAGGACGAGTCATTGCCATTAACGAAGGACGTTTGGTTGACTTCCTTTCCACCCATGAGAAACTGCGTGCCCTACAAGACAACATAGAGGATTACTTCTACAAGGAGGGACACACCGATCTGATTCCGGGTCTGATGGTCATCAACCTTAACCTCCGTTCTGTCACTGCTCGTGATGATGTCAATAAGACTCCAAGTCTGCTTGCCCAGCAAGTGAAGAAGCTGACGCGTCCCGACTTGTGGACGAAGTGTGCAGGCTGCCCCGTTGCCGACCGTTGCTACATTAAATATAATGTAGATACATTCCAAGACAGCAGTGTTGGAGATGAGGTCATCTTGAGACTTGAATGGATAGTAAGGCTTATAGTCTATAAACGTGAGCTGCACATCACGATGCGCGACTTGCGATCGATGATAGCGTGGATGCTTACTCGCGACTACTCGTGCGATGAGGTGAAACAACTGATAGAGTATGTCAAGACAGAAGACCTGCCGGAGTATTATTGGCAGTATTATTACTTCAATGTAACAGCTCCAGCGATTGGCATTGAACACAAAGCCTTCCCACTGCCGCCATTGTCTTCTTCAGACAGACTTGTAAAGCTGCTTCGCGAAACGGATATAGCAGAAGTCGCACTGCCAGCTTTTGACAGGGACTTGTACTATAAGGACAAGGAGACAGAGAAGTATCTTACATTTAGCGACCGCAAACGTTCGCTATTGGCAGAGTTTAACAATGCCAAAGCCATTCTTCCCTCATATGAGGAGAAAGACCCTGTGGTAAGACAGGTTCAGTCCCTGAGAGAGAAGACGTTCATACGCCATCAATATTTCGAGGGCGCATACGTTGACGGCTTTGATTTCCATCGCCGCCTACCTTATCGTCATGCAACTGACTTCTATAAGCAGCTGAATAACGAGAGTGCCAAGGATTTAGCTGAGACAAAGCAAACCATTGCAAAAGCCATATCAGCCAGCGAGGGTTGTGAAAATGCGAACATGACCAGCGATTATCTGCTGCTTGCCAGCAGCAATGCCAAAGACCCAATATCCAAGAGCTACAGACGTTTCCCCCTGGATGAGTTTGAGTTGTTTGTGAACAAGACAGAGCATTTAACCCGATATATCGAGTATGAAAGCGACAGTCTGACTTTCCGTCACAAGAAAGACCAGTTCATTCAACTGACGGTCGGTCTTGACCTTTTTGAGATGTTGCAATACATCGATGAAGGATTCAGTCCGTCGGTCAATGACCTTCGTGGAAAGTTCATAGAACTGCAGATATTCAAAAATCTATTGGAAGCAAAGACATACTCGGAGATTCTCGTCACCAAGGACAACCGGCGCTTCGCCGTTGTCAAGCTCGACGATCAGAAACGTATTGTCATAGAACCATTAACGATAGGAAAGGAGGCAGAAGCATGAGCCAAGTACTGAAATTAAAGAAGGGATCGGTCGCTGGTGGATTCATGAACAAGGATATACTCTTTGTCGATGTGAAGAGTGTACGCCTTGACCGTGTCCTGACTAACCTATTCCTGAAGATGTATGCCAACGGAGCACCACTAAGTCCTCTTGTAAGGAGAGGCGGATATGATATTGAGAATATCGAAGAGATTTTATGCAAGCTCGAAGAGAAAGGAAAGTTCAAGGGCGTTGTAGCCAATTCGGGTGCCGTGGAAGACTGGTTAAGAAGTTCCTTGCTTGAACTGGTCAACCGAGGCAATGTCGTGAAAGAGCATGTCGCGACGCTGAAGCCTCTTCATCTGTTGAGTTGGAGGTTGCAGAACACCAAGTATTGCCGTGACTACCGTGCCTCTGACCAACTTTATCTAATGCTGCATAGCAACCCTTCTGTTATGGCTGGCCTTGTCAGCTATCTTAGCAAAGGATGGGACAAGCATTCAGGCAACATAGTAAGCTCTGAGAATCTTGATGTAGATACTACTGGCATTCTCTATCTTACCCAGCCGATGAAGGAGAAGAATAACACAAGAAAGGAAATTGAATCAACTCCAGAGCCTTTCCTTAAAGAACAGGCAGCTTTATTCTGTGATGACATTCGTCGTTTACTTCTTTATAAAGATGTTCTTCCTCGGACCGTCTTCATAGACTATCTCCGTATACTGTGTGGTTTTCATCTGTGCCTTTACACATTGAAGCTTGTTTACCTCCTTCCCAAAATGGTGGTTGCAGGGACACGAGACATTCCCGACGACTGGTCGATGGTTGTTGATGTTACTGACAACCTGGACAGTCCGGTAGCTCCATACGCGTGTAGCGATATGGAAAGAACGGAGAATGGATATGGACGATACATACGGGCCACCTATATGATTGACTATGTTCAAAAGCGCAGGGGATGCAGTGTTGACGAAGCATTGCGTATATTAGCAAATGACAATAATCATTCTGATGGCTATTATGAGTCAGACTTGAACAATATTCGTGACGGGCTTCCAAAATCCAGTGAAACAGAATTCGATCAGGAAGATTTGAAAGAAATGCTGGAGTTGTTCCCTGAAGATGATTACTTCGACAAGTTGATACACATATTGGAGAAATCCAACTTGGGTGCAAGCCAACTACGCTTTACAAGGGACTTCGTAGATTCTGTTTCTATGAAGAACACCTCTTCCAAGCTGCTTGCCGACAGCCGTTCACGTCGTCATCCACGCCGTGGAGCATTGGGTTCTAAGTTGTTGGAGACCTTGGTACAATTACTTGTCATTCAAGACAAGCCCAATGGTGGTTTTGAGACGAGATCATTGTCAATTGATGAACTTGTAGAAGAGATTCGCAACCGATACGGTCTCATCATCAACGGGCTTGCAGAAGACCGCTTTGCTGAGACTGGAGTTGAAGCCAATGAAGCCTTCCGAATAAACATGGAGGCTTTCAAGGACAAGCTCCGCCAGATAGGTTTCTATACGGATATGAGCGATGCCTATATCCTACAGAAGATTCGTCCACGTTATAAATTAGAAAGCTAATGAATACGCAAATAAACACAATATATTACGATCGCTTCTTACAGCACATTGTAGAAAGCTACACCCCTTTGCTTAAATCTGCAAAGGACGGTCACTGCATGAAGATAACTGGGCTGGCCATGAAAGAGTTGACAAGACTCCTTCCGATGCTTCGCCCCATCAACCCAAATGTCTCTGTATATATTCTTTCAGAGACAGAGAATGGCGATGAGTACATCCATGCGTCAAAGCTCATAGAGCTACGCAATGACCCTGAAAAGTCAGTACTCATTCTCGTTCCGTCGAATAGCCGCACATCGGCAGAAGATTCATACGGAGACGCAACATTCCAGAACCTTTCTGTAGCTGAGCTGCAAGACTCTTTCTTAGGCTCCTTGATCAACGACATTCCACAGGATAAGTTGCATTGGTGGACCCAAATATGGGAGTTGCTGAAAGAAATAACAGTTACAAAGGCTGCATTAACGAATTATATCCTTTACCTTGAACTTCACGACTACAGTGATGAAGCATGGGGTAACGGGCTTTATCTGTTTGGACTTGTGCCTGACAGAGAACTTATTAAGGAAGCTTCCTCCATTAGGCGCCGGTTCATGATCAACTTGGAGAAAGTCTCATCAGCCTTGGGCGATTTTTCTGTGACGGCTTCAGACAGAATAATGGAGCTGCCACTAAAGAAAAATACTAAGCAACGGGAGCTGATGGTTTATCTTACTGGTGAAGGTGACTTTGATGACTGTCTTTCTCTTTTTGAGGACATTGAAGAGAACCATCCGGAGTTCAACTATGCTGCATTACCATTAAATATAGACGACAAAGGAGACATATTTATCAGAGTTGACATACAACCGGGCAAAGACCAGAAGAAAGAACTCGTAAAGTCTGATGATGGCTCCTACGTTATTAACATTTTGCAAGACAAGAAAGGAAAGATATCCTTTAAAGTCATAACAGACCCTTCTCCCAAGGATGATCCTGATATCGTAGCCTTTGAGATAGCCATCATTCGCGTGGAGGATTTCTCTGAGTGGGGTGTCTTGAAGAAGACCAAAGTCGGCAAGAACAAGAACGGCAGTAGACGTATGTCTGTAAGTCTGCCGTTCGGAATGCTTGAAGACGGCGAATACATGCTTCGCGTCAGGGCTGTAGACGAGAATGGTATCGTGCTTCCAACAAAGAAAGTATTTAGAGAGGAAAGAGTCCAGGCTTCATGGGAAGACGCGTTGGAAGAAAATCCTAATCTCAACATCGACCAATATCGCACGGATAACCATGTGGCCTATAGCAATGAGTCTGAGGTGTTCTCTGTTATCACTTCAGAAGATCCGGTAGATGCCAGTAGCACTGTTGACAAACGTGCCAAAGTTGACAGCATTACCCAAGCGCTAATCAACTATCGCATTTCCCATCTCATAAAGAAAGAAGCACTTGAGATACCCGACGACAACATAGACAGGAATGCATGGAAAAAAGGCAATCTGAACAATACTTATCAGTTTGACTTCGGTACATCGTATGCCTATCAGATTCAGTTACCGAAGAAGCTCATACAACTTGAGCGTTGCTTCCTTGACCACGAAGATCAATTCGGATTTGTCGAAGCTCAGCTCAGTGCCAATCCAACTGATATCAAGCTTCTTGACCCGACAGACACCGCTATCCAAACGCCCAAGTTCGCCAGTACCACGAAAGTGGACATCCCTGATGATTTGGTCGCTCTTAGACAGGAATTATTCGTACTCATCAAAGAGTCAGCAACTGACGGTGATGAGAATGCTGGCCTTACCTGCACCTTCGATTTTGCTAAGAATATTGCAATTGTCAAGAACTATTTGCTATCTTACACAAGTTGGCTAAACGCATTGGCAGACCAAGACCTTGATGAAGAATCCTTAGCAGAAGTTCAGAACTTGGACACCGTTCTGCTCAAAGTGGAAATGCCAGATGCTACAGGCAAGTTTACGAACGTCAAGCTAATCACCCCACTACATCCGCTCCGACTTGCTTGGATTGTCAATCTTTATGAGCTATACCAGGATTGGGAAGAACGTACCCAAGAGGACTTCAAACGATACAAGTCAGCATGGTATAGAAAACTCGACAAGCTATTCCAAGGAGAATTACCTCTTGACGTAGCTCCACTTGTGCTTACAGACAAGTCGCTGGAGCAGGCATATCAATACATAGGTGAACTTACCTACGGTTGGGGCGCGTACTCACAGCCTCTCTTTGCAGAAGAGAATACATTTGCCGGCAGCTACCGTCAGCTAAAGTCGTATGTGTCAACATTACTGAACATCACACAGGACAAGCGAATAGATAGCGATGTTAGCGCAGCACTGGTGACAAGACATATTGCGAATTATGTCCTGTCCCATCCTTATACCAACAAACTCGTCATCAACCTGTTCAATGCAGGTGATGCATCTGTGTTTGCCAAAGCACTGGTGACTCTTGAAAAAATAGGATTGGGGGGTGAGTTGTCCTACGAGGTCAGACTATTCTCTGACGAGAATGTCCTTATGTCTGGGGAAGCTTTCCGTGATTTGCTTGATCCAGAATCTCAGCTTGCAGAAGAAGCAGAAGTGTTCTCACAGGCATCAGCAAACAGACTATTCCCCAAGCTCCGTTTCTCTCTGAATAAGATAGAAGAGTTCATTAATAATCACGACAAATATCAAGCGCATTTGTCGTTCTTAGTCAATCCGTTTGCAGTACATACGGAACTGGTACGTCCCGATGAGCTTAGTCGCTCTTTCTATTTGAACGGAACCATCTGCCGCGATGTCATAGACTCGCACAGAGAAGGCAAGGCATGGATATGGAATCGTTATGTGTCAAACAAAGTCATTCCAAACCCGGTAAACGAATTCTCCAATACCGAGGTTAATATTTTCGGTAAGTTGCAAGATGCAACAAGCAAGTTGCTCTCCACGACGCAAAAGGAGTCTATACCAACCACGACGCTACGTCTTCAAGAAAAAGACACAATGATGATTGGCTTTGTCCACGACTGTAGCGACTGGGTGATAACGTTCGACAAGAACATGGGACCGGAGTTCTATGACCTGCCTTGTACAGAGAAGAACGATGTGCCTTATCTTTTGGACTATGTTCCCGGTGAGGAGACAACAGGTATTTCTTCTTATCTGACCGCGAGACCCACCAGCGAGATAGCTGCCTTCGTAGTGCCATTGTTCAAAGACTATGGCATAGATTTGACACAATATGACAACTTCAAGGAAATTCTTGAGGACATACGTTCTGTGAGCAGTTCTATCATCATGCAGGTGAATGCCACGAAATCCAAGGCTTTTGAGGTGATAGGGACAACACTTTGCAAACGGTTCCTTGACAAGAAACATATCACTAAAGAGTCTTTCCTTATTCCTATCGACTTGCACAAGGAGTTGTTTGAGGATTTGGATTCGCAGTCCAAGGAACGCGCCGACAATCTCGTGGTGAAGATGAATCCTGATAAAAATGAGATAGTCTTTACTGTAGTAGAGATCAAATGCCGCAATGCGGTCTATCAAAAAGACGAATTACATGCCAAGATAGTAGAACAGATTCAAAATACGATACTGGCGTTAAAGAGTCATTTTGAAATTGCTACAGATGGTCATGACCGTCTTGACAGAGAACTGAAAACTCTTGAACTGCGTACGCTGTTAGAGTTCTACATACGTCGTTCGTTGCGCTATGGTCAACTCGACCCTAACGTAGCACAAAGCTATCTCGAATTCTTGAGTAAGCTGGATGATGGTTATACATTACGGTTTAAGCAACTTGGCGTTATCTTCGACTTCCAACAGAACGAGAGGCAAAAGAAAGACTTTTACGGCGAAGCCGTGGTATACACTATGGGCAACCCCGTAATAACTGAAATCCTTGACAAAAAGAGTTCGCTTGACACTGCCGATCTTGAAGATAAAGACAAGGAGTTTGTAGACTTTTTCGAGCCAACAGATGTAGTGACAAACGTGGATAGTATTGAGCTGAAAAAGCCTCAGGATGAAGTGCAGACACACGTAGACACAGTGGCAGACGGTTTATCTTCCCAACCAATACAGACGATAGAGAGTCAGCCTTCCGTCAAGTTCGATGAGCATGAGGATGACGAGAAGCCTGTTGAGTCAGAGACATCCTCCAAGCCTGTCGCACCTGTGCCTACGCCAGAACAGGAAAAGTCAACGACTCAACCAGAGCTGCAGACAACAGTAGAGCCGCCATTCCAAGTAGAGCCCAAACAACCTGTAGCTGCAGACCCGAACTATGTCAAGCCATCATACGACCTGATGATAGGCGCAGGGCAAGAAACACCACAATATGGCATCTTAGGTAAAATGGTGAGCAATGGACGCAAGGTCGCTCTGGACTTAGATGGTTGTAATACCATAAGTCTATTTGGTGTTCAAGGTGCTGGCAAGAGTTATACCATCGGTTCTGTTGTGGAAATGACGCTCAAGCAGTTCTCTAATATCAATGTACTGCCATCACCATTGGCTGGTGTTATCTTCCACTATAGTGACAGCATGGATTATGCGCCAGAATTCACATCCATGGTATATCCAAATGACGAAGCCGGACAGCTGGCAAAGCTCAAGGCAGAATACGGAGCAGAACCAGGAAGCATAAAGGATGTGGTGCTTTTAGCTCCAGAAAGTCAGGTAGAGACCCGTAAGGCTGAATACCCAGACTTGGAGATTCATCGCATCGGTTTCGATTCTTCAGAGCTCGGCGTAAAGGAATGGATGTTCCTGCTAGGTGCAATGGGTAATGACTCCACGTATATCAAGGAGTTGAAACAGATTATGAAGGGCTGTAGAAATAATATGTCACTGGAAAACATCCGAAAAGGTGTTGAGGACAGCCCATACATGTCAACATCTCAAAGGACATTGGCAACGCAAAAACTCGATTTTGCCTCTGACTACATCACAGATGGCGTAAAACTCCAGCAGTTTATGAAGCCTGGACGGTTGATTATCGTGGACTTACGTGATGAATTCATAGAGAAGGACGAAGCATTGGGCTTGTTCGTAGTTATGCTGAACATATTCTCTAATGCAAAAGCTGTAAATGGACAGAAGTTCAACAAGTTTATTGTCTTTGACGAGGCACACAAGTACATGAACAATAAGGACCTTGTGGACTCCATTACGACTGCGATTAGAGAAATGCGACATAAGGGCGTGTCAATCATGATTGCCAGCCAAGATCCGATGAGCCTGCCTACGGAAATCATAGAATTGAGTTCTATCGTCGTCTTGCATAGGTTCAGCTCACCAGCCTGGGTCAAGCATGTGCAGAAAGCCATTACGCCGCTGCAAACATTGACTGCTACTGAGATGGCCCAACTCGGCTCTGGCGAGGCACTTGTCTGGGCAAGCAAAGCTACGGACAAAACCGTAACGATGCGTCCGATAAAGATAAGTATTCGTCCACGTGCAACCAAACATGGTGGTGATACGATTTCAGCCGTTAACAAATAACTGAATGGAGATATACCAATATACAAACAAAGGCCAAAGAAAGGAGAACCAAGACTATACAGTCTATAAGGTTCTCCCCTCTGGTGACAGCATATTTATAGTTGCCGATGGCATGGGAGGTTATTCTTACGGAGATGTAGCCTCTCATGTCGTTGGTGATTCGATTGCTTCTTTTGTTGAAGCAAATATTGATAAGTATGAACCTCAAACCTTGTTGGAAAACGCTATCAAAGGGGCTAATGAAGCATTAATGCAGAAGCGCCTGTTGTTGAATGTCCGTAAGATGGGGACAGTAGTATCTGTAGCAATGATAAAAGGTGGTGAACTATATGTCACATGGCTTGGAGACAGCCGTGTTTATTTATTCAATGGGGATGATATGGTTTTCAAGACCGAAGACCATTCTTTGCTTAATGAGATTAAGACGAAAAGGCCATTAAGTGCATCTACGATTGAAAGATATGCAGGTGTTGTAACCAAATGTATAATGGGTGATGACGACTTGGGGGAGATTCCTGTGAAAGTAATACCCATTACTAAGGGCGAAACGATCGTACTTTGCACGGATGGTTTCCATAAGGAAATGGATATACAATGGGCTCTGAATTATAATACAGCTTTAAAAGAAACGCTGGATGCCAAATCCAACTACGCTTCTGATAACTATTCATTTATAAAAGTCGCAATTTAATATGATATTGAGTCAAGACATCATCAAGGACATCAAGGGAAAGTCAAATTTAATGTTTGATAAAGCTTCTGATTTTAATGTTCTTACAGATAAAATCAGCAAAGAGACCGGGCGTACTATCGGACTAACCACTATAAAGAGGCTTTTCGGCTATATAGATGATGACCGCAAGACCAGCCAATATACCTTGAATACCCTTGCGCTATATCTTGGCTTCAGTGACTGGAATGAATATTCTAGGTCAAAGAATCTTGATAGCGACTGGAATTTTGACACAGACAAAGTTCTAATAGCAGAGCAGACTATTGGGACTATGATTCATGTTAAGTATCTTGACAGAATCGTTACATTCGTAGTTACCGAATATGACAATCAGAAGGTACTACGAGTGGAGAAAGCTGAAAATAGCAGTTTGAAAGTTAACGATATCTTGTTCGTGAACAGTCTTCAAGTAGGTAATATTATAGAAGCCGACAAAGTCATCCGTGGTAAAAATATTGGAAATTACCGCACTCATGGAGAAATATCGGAAATGCATGTAGAGTAATATTCAAATTGAATGGACAAAAATGGATGGCTTTAATTGTTTGAAGTAAAAGAATTTTTGTCTAAATTTGCAGTGTTACTTAAACTGTCATGCCTATGATAAGCATCGAAGATGTTATAAGAATAACGATAGAAGCTCATGAAGGACAGAAGGATTTAGATGGTAAGCCCGAAATCCTCCACCCTTTAGCTGTGGGCCTCGCAGGTACAAACCGCGAGGAAGTCATTACTGGCTTTTTGCACGGTGTCGTAGAGGATTCTAAATTGACATTGTCAGATCTTCGTAAAAAGGGTGTTGATGAAGATGTCATTATCGCTTTAAAGCTTCTTACTCATGATAAGAGCAAGATAACATATGAAGAATACATTAAGGGAATAGCCCTATCTGGAAATAGCACTGCTATACATGTCAAGTATAATGATTTGCGGAATAACCTACAACGTGGATTGGCTGGTAATCACATGAAACAAGTAAGGAAGCATGAGGCAGCTCTGCGAATTATTGAGCCATTGATTAAGGACTAAAAATTATGACTGCAATGATTAAAAGACTATTTTCTGCAATTATACTGGCAACTTTTTCAATGGCCTTAAACGCTCAAGGCTATTGGAAATTGGAGAGTAAGACAGATGACTATACAATGGAAAAGGAATATCTTATCAGTCATTACTCAAGAGGTCTAATAGATGCTATCTATTTCGTAAACGATGAGAATTTAAAAGTTATAAGGGACTATAAAGGACTGACCTACTTTGATACCTGCTGGAATGCTGCCGTCTATAATGATGGCAAGATAGATGATTATACAGGTACGATCTACTGTAGACTCATTAATTCTGGCGACGATTATGAGGAGTTCAAATTAGATGATATGACTATTTCATACGATGGTTATGCTGGTGATGGGAAAATTGACACTAATGGCTTCTTCAGCTATTTCTACATTGCCTGTGAACCGGAACAACTCAAAAAGGCAAACTATATAACGTTCCAGTATTATGATAAGATTTCTAAGCAAACAATTAGTAGAAAAATCAGCCTCGCTGGATTTACTAAAGCGTATAATTCTATAAGGTATTAACTTAAAGCTAACAAGAATATGAAGAAGATTTTACTTTTCATGCTGCTGAGCATGTTCTGCTTAACATCATTTGGGCAGACAAATAATGAAGCAGCGAAGAAGTTGACCAAGTTTGAAGAGTTTACCTCTAAGACTGGTCGAATTACCAAATTCGTGGATGTTAATATGCCAAGAATTTCTGAAAGTTTTCTTGGCTCATTGGTTACAGGTATCAGAACCATTATGGGATCAGACAGGAATGCCTATTTCTATCGCATAGAAGAACCAGAGACAGACCGGCGCGTGGCACATATTGCAATGATTGAATATTCCGACTTGGTTGAGGTCAACAAAGCTTTAGCCAAATTAGTTGGCGAAGTGGATGCTGATTGTAACGCAAATCCTGACTATCTGGAGAATAAGTTTGTAACCGATGATGGTTTTGAAGTAGGCTATTACGTCTCTAAGGGAAAAGCTAATTGGTATCTGAAATTGGAAAGGTATGAAAGTAGTACTGTATTTGTGAAGAACGCAGAAGAACTCACCAGCAACTTCACTGCCGCACAAAAGAAGATAGAAGAGCTTCGAGTACAGTACGGAAAATAGTGTTATCATATAAAACATATAAAGGAAAGAATTATGAGTCTAGTTGACCATGAAGGGGAAGTAGTATATCCCTATTCAAAGAAAACAGTGTTTAATGCTGTCATGGAAGCTGCTAACAATATAAGTGGCCTTTCATTAGATAGCGCAGACGAACTGAGCGGCAGAGTAACTTTCAAAGCAGGTGTAAGTCTTGCAAGTTGGGGTGAAAACATTCCAGTACAACTTGAAGAGATTGGTGCAAATCAGACTAAGATGAAAGTGCTCTCAACACCTAAAACAGGCATTATGTTTGGAGGTGCTATGGACTTTGGAAAGAATCGACAGAATATTGAGAAAATCATTAATGCTGTATCCAATGCCTTGGCCAATAAGCCAAAAGAACAGATTAATGTTGAAAATACAGGGTCTACGGCTGATGAACTTCTTAAACTCAAGAGTCTTTTAGACCAAAAGATCCTGACCCAAGAAGAATTCGATGCTCAAAAAGCGAAACTGTTGTCTCAATCAATAGAAGCACCTGTTGCTCCACAAGAATCATCGAATGTTGACTCAAAAGAAAGCAAACCAATACATATCGAATCTTCTGGAAAAGACAATACTATCACATACGTAGCTATCGCAGTCGGAATAATTGTTTTCCTGTGGATGTTAATGGCAATGATGTAATAGTTTCGAATAATCCATCACAAGCACTGGTATGTCACAGCTATAAAGCTTAAACATACCAGTGTTAATGATGATCTCATTGTATTTCTTTATCTGAAGAAGGAAATTGAATAAAGAAACCTCCATTTGAGACACTATACGCCAAGCATAGCCACTAGCTCTTCTATATATTTAAGCATGGTTGCCGTGCTCCATTTCCCACCATCTTTGGTTCTCACCTTCTTGTATTTTGAGAGGTATCGGAATATAGCCTTGTAAGAATATTTCTTGTTTAGTTCCAACTTGACAAACTCATTCTTAACCCTTGTCGTTATGACAACAGAGAGAAAATTAATCAGTTCGGTGGCATATACGCTGTAGTCTGAATGCACGTTTACCGTGTCACGGTCGATGATATTCTTGTAGAGCCAGAACAGAGTCTCCACAGACCACCGCTGAGAGTAAGCCAAATAGACGGTCAATGGGTCAAGGTCAGCTTTTGACTTGAAGACAATCAGGCCGAACAACCCTTTCCTCTCGGCATAGTTTTCTGCCTTGAAGTTGTCTTTCTTGTTGGCATTCTGCACATATCCAATCTCCTGTTCGGAGGCAGCTTTCGGGTCGCGGAAAGAGTAGAGGTACTTGCCGTTTGACATTCTTTGCTTCTTGTAGAGAATCGTGCCGTCCTTATAGTCCTTCAATGGCATTGTCGGCTCATCCATCTTGTAATTCTTTATGAACGCCGAGTTCTGCTTTAACGGTATCAGGTATGCAAGTCCTTCCATCTTATCGACTTTCTCAAAAAGCTTGTCGTTGTAGAAGCCCTTGTCGAAGACCATCAGACCGTTCTTAATCTCATACTCCGCTACAAAGTTGTCTATCGCCGTCTGATCCAGCATGTTGCCTGCGTAAGGCTTTGCCGCAATGGGCTCACGCGTCAATGGGTTGAAAGCATACAGCAGGCTGATGTCCTTGGAGCCCTTCTTCGCTCCCTTTCGCGAGAACTCCGACAGACTCCCCGTCTTGGCATTATAGTCCTTGAGCATGCCATCGATGACCATGTTACCGCCGGTAAAGGAGTTCACCCTATTGCGCATGAACTCACAGATAAGGGAGTATGCTTTACCTATCTCCACAAGAAATCCGGACACTGCCGTCTCAGACAAATGGACTCCCGGATACATCTCTGATGCAAATGAGCAGAGGTACTGTATCTGCAAGTCACGGTTCATGATGTCTCCATATGAAGCACGGAGCAAAGCTATGACATAGAGGCGCTTCGCATCGTCAAGACTCCAAACCTTGGCGAGTTCTTGAAGAAGTCCACTGCCGTACTTGTCACAGAGAGCAACCTCTCCATAATCCTTTATATCCACTTGATTCTTCTTGCGCCTGTACGAGCCCTCGACAAACTTGCCGTTTACAATTTCTCCTACTGTACCTAGGTCCACGGGGACAGGCTTGCCGTTAATTCTTTTGCTTGTCCTTTTTATGACGACAAATCGACTGCCTCTCTGTCGTACTATCGTACTCTTGGGGCGGACGACCGACAATATCTCTTCTGGAATAGCCATAAACGCGTATAGTATCTATATTATTATAAGAACTATACAAAGGTACAAATAAACAGCCATATCTGCAAGAAATTAGCAACAATATTGCTAAAAGTATTTATGCGGAGACTAAAATAAGGGGAGTTTAAGCGGGCTTACTACAAAAGCAAGCCCTTGCTAAGCCAGAAACGGCAAAGCAAGGGCAAAATTGTATAGTGTCTAGAATGGAGGTTTCTTTAATTGAACTTTTGTTATCTTCCCCATCTCCTTTGCTGGCTCTGATCGTCGTCCACATCGTTCACATTCATGCCATGTCCGACTTCGTTTTCACGATTGACATCCTTTGATCCGGCCTGACTATCCATCGCATTGCTGATTGCAGGACTGGAGCCAGTGGAAGATGACTGCCGTGGATGTTCTATCTTGGGGTGATGAGTGCTAACGTGTTTGACAATGCCTCTTGACTCCAGGTAGTTGTCATGGAGTTGACGAACAACAGACTCGCGCAAGGTGATGGTTTCACCGTTCCATGATATCGTTCCTCTGTGAATGCGCGTACCAAACTGCCGATAGAGGACGCGGTTGATGTCCGCTGTGGTGAGCTTCGGATTGTCAGTCAACAGATTGTCGATTGTTTGCTCAATCTTTGCAAAGCGAGTGACAGCATCCTCGAACTGGAGAAGTTCCTTGATACTGAGAAACTCGCCACCTTTGAAGATGGTCTTGTTCTTGTGGTCAACAACGATATAACCATAAGGCGTGTCTGCCTTACCGACAAAGACAAGACTGATACCGAACTTACGCTTCATATGTGCGGCAAGTTCTTCCTTATTGGCAGACAGGTTGCGGTACTTTTGCAGGATGGCACGTAGTTGCCGGCGGCGTTTGTCGTCAGGCTTGTTCTCTTTCTGTGCCTGCTGCATGATGAGTTGCACCTGTATTGTTCCCAACTCTTCACCGTTTCGGTAGAGGTGAACCATTGGCTTCTCTTCGTCATCCTTGCACTCATAACCCAGACTCTCCATGATGGCACAGAATTGAGCTTTGGAAGTATAGCGATAAGTAAGCGCATCCTTGGCAATATCGTTAACTTCCGGCTCCTGCCTTTGGCCAGTGTATTCCTCCATGATTTTCAGCGTCGCTGCACGTGAACGCCGTTTCTCATGGTTGTGGTCTATCTTATGACCATCGGGTGCCACACGGGAAGTAATGATATGGATGTGGTTATTGTCGGTGTCGTGGTGAGCATAGACCAGCAGCGGCTGCCCTTCTTCGGCATAACCCATCTCCTTGAGATAACGATGGGCAATATCAAGAAGCTGCTGGTGGGTGTACTCTGTTCCCTTGCAGCTGACAGCCACATGGAACTGGGCGTTTTGGATGTGTGTGTTCCTTGATGAGTAGTCTATAAAGAACTGCCGGAGCTTTTCGGAAGTGAAAGATTCCTGTCTAAGTCCGAAAATGTTCTGAGCCTCTAAGAGTGTAGCCACCCCTTTCTCAACCTTCATTTCATTGTAGGCGACGGCATGGAAGTTGGTTGAGGATGGAAGAATGGTGATAATCATATCAAAAGAGTCAAAAGGTTCATGTTTCTTCTTGTTTGTCGTGGATGGCATCCAACTCAGCCTTGATACTCCTTATTGCTTGGATAGCATTTCGAGTCTCAGGGATTAGGATGCTGCGGAAGTAACTCTCAGTGAGCTCACCGGCTATGGCCAGCTCGTTAGCGCGGTGCATACACTGATTGAAATTACCACCCAACCAAGAGAGCTGTTGTTGATATTTTTTATAGAACTGCAGGAGCGACTCCATCGTCTTTATCTTCCCTCTTGTCCTTTTGTCATCGAAGCGTCGGACGGCATCACGCACCATGACACTCACATTTCCTCCATAGTTTTTTGCTTTGTTCTGGAACATCTGAGCCTCTTCATCTGTGAGACGGATTTCCAAACGGATACATTTCTTCTTCATACGTGGTTGAATGGTTTATAGTTCATCTAATAAGGATAAGGGAGTTGCGACCGTTAATCCGCCCCAGCTCCGCTGGCAAGTGACTTTTGAAGTATACCGAGGTGCTAACCGAGGTGTACGTACAAAAGTACAACTTGCTACTCCCAAATGACTGCCGTAGCGGTGGCAAAGCCTGTTATTAGGGTAAAAGTTCCGATTTACAAGTAGATATGCTTCGTTCTTCATGTTGGAGTGCTCAATATTCCAATAGCGTAAGTGAATTCGTCCTAAAAGTATGCACCATCGTGTCATCACCAAACTCAGTATTTTACTGGCTCGAACCATGCAAAAGATAAAATCTATCTTTAGATTGTTCTGATAAATTCTATCCGTGGATTGCTCTGATTGCTCAGATAGATTTTATCCTTAGACTGAGCTGATAGTTCGGATAGAAACTATCTGAAGATTGCTTAGATAGATTGGATAGATTCTATCTGCAGATAACTTAGATAGATCAGATAGATTCTATCTGTAAATTGCTCTGATAGCTTGGATTGCTCTGATAGTTTCTATCTTTTGTGCCTGCCTCTCGACTGAAATCCGCCAATAACACTTTTGTTGGTGTCAAATGCAGATTACGGAATACACACACGGTGTTTTGTCAAGAAATCCACATTGATGAATACCCCATTCTGGCTGTAGCCATGCGTGAATATATTCTTGCATTTGACATTGCTTGAGACAAAAGGAAGAAGCTCTTTAGGTGTCATACTCGCAACATAAGCGTCGTCCACCTGCCATCCATTAGCCATCCCACCCTCAAAGCGGAGGAAAAGAGTATAATCGCCAGTAGAGATTTTGATGTCCCTGCAGAGTATCGGATTGCGTTTTGTCGCTATCTTAACCTTCCTTCCCGATACCTTTAAGAAGCACTCTTGCAGATAATCGTTGCGGTTCTCGGTCTTGTCAAAAGGCATGTTGGCAATGTTGATGCTGCCCGGATGCTCTTTGCGGAGCGGAGACAGAATCATGGTTGTATTCTCAAATTCAGTCTGCAACTCATCTTCGAGCTGCTTGCAGAACAATGCTACCAACAAGCAGTGGAAAGGTGTCTCGATGGACTTGTCCACGATGGTCAGGTTGCAGTCCTTTCGTCCTGCAAAAGTACTTCGGAAGAGAGTCCAGTTCTCTGTATCCTTTGATACGATACTCGGCAGAAACGACTGTGTTGTGGTGTCCTCTCTGAAGAACACATTGAAAGTCAAGATCGCTTTTTGGTAATTTGGAATGGTATTTGTACTCATAGTGACAGTGATTTTGTCGTTGGAAACGATTGATTTTATTGCATGTTTATAGAAAATAATCACAGAAAAACTTGTGTATTTCGAAAAATATTCGTATCTTTATAGGGAATTAAGGAGTTAACAAACATAATTATTCACCCTCAAAAAGATGTCATCATGTTCGCACTCTTCTTCCTTTACGCTCTCATCTTCGCCGTTGTCATTGGAGCGGTCGTCCTGGTCCTTAAGGTCCTCTTCTGGGCTTTGATGTTTCCCATACTTTGGATCAGCTTCTCTATCGCCAATCTCATTGACCGAAAGAAGAAAATGGCCCGACAGCGCAGATAGCCTGCACTGCCGGTGCCACAGCATCGCCTCAGAATATCTTGAGCTGATAGGATTGGTCGGATAGCTGCTCTATAATTGCTTTATCCCTCATGGTACGGATATAGTCCTTTGCCGTCCGGGGCTGTATCTCCATCGCATCGACGATGGCCTTCACCATTTCTCCATATGTCAGCTTGTCAACCTTCTCGAAGATACCCTGGGCTATGCTCTTGAGGTCATTGATTTTCTGTCTTTCCTTATCCTCTTTAGCCTTCACGCCCATATACACGAACATATCCTCCTTCTTGTCCCATCCGAAAGACATCATCGGAATATCCAGCGGACTTCCGTCTCGCACCTTGATGCACTTGACCACAGAGTAGGCAGGATTGGTGTCTTTCTCAATGGACAGAATGCCGGCTGCCTTGCGCTGAAGCTCAGAGCCTATATGTCCTCTGAGCTTTACCCCGTTAGGCACAAAGTGCAACACACAGACAATACAGCAGTGGTAAAATCCTGCAAGACGGTACAACTCATCAATGACATCCACACTCTCCAGCTCGTCGTTGGCAGAACGCACCAAGTCTGCCACACCGTCGATGATGACCAACTGGATGCCTTTGTGCTGATGGAAGTTCATGTCGAGTGCCGTTCGGATGATGTCAAGACGCTCCTTGCGCGACTGCTCCGACAGATGATAGGCATGAAAGAAGTCCGGCTTGTCATCGAGATAAGCCCTTTTGACAGCCTTACGCACATTCTTGTAAAGCTGATGCTCAGACTGCTCCGTGTCAAAGAGAATAACGGCCCTACCCGACGGATTCGGGATGATGGTAAGGCCCAGCGTGCGCTCGGCGTCCAGCGCACTCTCAGCTATTGTACCGGAGATGATGGCAGCAACGAAGTTGCTCTTTCCCACACCCTCACCCCCGGTGAGACAAAAAAGGTTGTCACAGGTGCCTACCGGTACATCATTTACCTCTACCACTGAAGAAGACCTTGCGGGTGGATTTGCATAGTCCAGTTCGCACGACTTGAAAATAACCGAGCTTTTGCGGTATATCTTCTGAATGAGTTCTGTAATTATCCTGCTGAGTTCGTCGGCGGTATGTCCAAGAGCAAAGAAGTCAGAGATGTCCTTCTCGCTTTTGGTTCCAGCAAGCGGCAGTTCCAACCGTTTCACGCCATAAGCTCTCAAAGCCTGCTCTATTCTTGCAGCACTTTTCTTGCCCGTGTCGTCCATGTCATAGAGCAGGACGATATGCTTGAACCGCCGGTGAAGATTCTCAATAATGTTGATTGGCGGGACCGCTGTCTCACTGTTGAAGCAGACAGCATTGAAGCTATGTGCCGCGAGCGACATGACATCCTTCTCTCCTCCGGTGATGAACACCATGTGTCCGCGCGCCGGCAGATGCTCCAGTCCGTAGACATACTCACTACTCGGTCGGTGCGCATACATGAACCGCAGCTTGTTTTTCGGCATGTACACCTTAACGGCTTCGTCAATGGTGTGATACACGAACATCGGCTCGTTGGGCTGAGAGTATATCTTGTATTTCTTTCCCTCCTTTGACACACCGGTGAGCGATTTTGCGCTCTTTACCTTGAAGCGTTTAAGGGTACTTGCTGTAATGCCATACCGACCCCAGTATTGCAGTTCCACTTCCGAGAACTCCTTGTAGGCGAGTTTGACGTTCGGCTGCGGTGAGAGTTGTTCGTCAACTTTTGGTTCAGCATAACTCTCTGATGCAGTATTGGCAAAAGATCTGGGCTTAGGCTCAGCAAAGTTTGTCTGCCAGTTCCCATTTCTGTTGTCAGTCGTTACATCCATGGGTATGCAGAGGTGCATATCCTCGTTGATACGTCGCAGAATCTGCTTGAAGTCGCTCTTCATGTCAAGCCCCAACATCTTGCCGACCAACCAAAAGCAATCGCCTGAGTACTCCGGGTCACCGAAATCCTTCATCATATAGATTCCAGACTTCTTGTTCAGATAGATGGAACACGATGCCTTCGTATCATTGTACAAAGGGTTCTTGAAACTTCTGTTCGGAATGAACTTCACACCCAGGTAGTGATGGAAAACGTCAAGCCCTTGACGTGTCCTGTTCAGAATCTGAATTTTAATATCCATAGCATATGCAGTAGTTAATCATTGTTTTCTCTGAGTTGGCTCACATCCTTTGAGTAAGTCAAGATACGCTCCAAGGCTTTGATTTTGCCGAGTCCCTTACACTTCACTATTCCAGTGTTGACAGCTTCGTACAATTTCGAAAGCTTGTAAGTGACATGATTAATGGATATGTACGTGAATTCCAGCTTCCCGTTTCTTCGCCAACGCTTCAGCGTGGTCTCGGAAATTTGTAAAATCTCCATAACATCACGGCTTCCAACCTCTATGTTCTTGGCGCGGAGAATTTCCTCCGCGTCATGATCAAAAGAATTTGTTCTGTTCTCTTCAGGAGGTGGGTTTTCCCCGGTCAAGACCAAGTGAAGGGTGCTTACTTGATTTTTTAGGACTTTGACATCCTCGCGAGTCTTTGTAAGCATTCTGCACATGGTCTCAAGTTGTTGAGTCAGTGCTTTCTCCATTATTCTCTTACAATTTTTAATTAGTTGATTATGTTAAGGGTTCTCTCGTTTCGTCTCGGAGTATTAATGGGTTAATCGCCAGATAAGATCCAGTAGCTTCTCAGTGTCTGATGAGAGCATCTCAATGATCTCTTCCCTACTGCCTTCGATTGATGCGGCTCGCGCAAGAACAGCATTGAACATAAAGGCAGCCTTCCAGATTTCCTCATAGTTGGCCTTGTTGCCAGCGGCATTGAGGAGAAAATCCAAGAGTGCGTTGCTGCCGTCTCCCAACGGCACTCTCCAATAATACTCCTGCTCTTCACCGTAACCGGCTATCAAGCGTTTCAACTGTGGAGACTCTGGTACAGGCACGATTATGTATCTCATGTCATATGCAGAACCTATGTCCTGCAGCACATCCATGGTGAAGTTCCGCTTACCTTTGAGGACTTGTCGAAGGTAGCTCTGATCTCTTTTTGCCGCACTAGCCAGCTTTGAGAAGAAATCTTCATTTTTCTTCTTAACTTGATTAATAACTGAAACTATTACGGGCTTAATTTTGTTCTTTTTGTTGCTCATGGTGCAAAGTTTTGAATATTTTTTTATTAGTACCTTAGTATATAGTCCAAGTATGAGACTATAGTCTTACAACTTACAAAAGTATTCTTATAATGCACTGTAACATAAGCAATTACAAATGATTGATATGAAACTTAATTTGTTGAAAAGTTTTATGTCTGTAAAATACTATTACTAATCTTCATTTATCATGTCGCCTTCTTATATTAAGTGTATATATATAAACTTTTGACGGTACGATCATGAATTAGAGATGATGAATTTGCAATTATAATTCCGCGATACATATCATATAGCTAAGAACATCGCTGAGTGATCGAGGTCAAAGTAAGCAACTACTATGTCCATATGACCGACCTTGAGCGAAGTATGTGTGATGCTGTCAAGTACAGGAATAAGATAGGCCACGCCCTGTGCTCGGAGATTATCCAGAACTATACGAAACGCACAGACCGTAACCTAAGCCGTCTGTCAGAATATGCCAAGATATTGTGATCAGAAAAATCAATGAAAGAATACATGACAATTACATTGGGAGAATGATTAAGCATAAGAACTACGGGAAGTCAGTAAGGACAAGGCTTCTAACGCTGACAAATAAGACTGAAAAAGGTACATAAAGCTTTTTGACGCGAAATTTCAACGAGCGAATGTTGTATAGGTTATCTGTTCATCAATGCATCAAGAATTCAATAAGAAGCAAGAAAAAACCTTGTAAATCAATTTAAAGTATATTATAAAGCATTATTTTCAACCATAATCTTGCAAGATAAGAAAAGATTGATTATCTTTGCAGTTGAATATACAGAAAGGAAATATACTATGAGTGTATCTGCCGGAACAAAAATAAACCAGTTGCTTGCCAATACATCTCCATCCGGACTTATGTTCTCAGAATGGATGAAACGAAAAGGCTATTCGTCGCAACTGCAAAAACGATACCGGGACACAGGGTGGCTGACAACCTTGTGTAAGGGTGTCATGTTCAGAAGTGGCACCCGTCTCAACGCTTTCGATGCGCTTGCCTCCTATAATCTCCAGATGGGAAGACAATTGAGGATAGGAGCCGTCTCAGCCTTGGAATATTCCGGCTTTAACCATTATGTTCCCATGGGCAAGCCTTTGCTGATGGTGGCTTTGCCTGCGGGAGAGAAGATGCCCATGTGGATGAAAAGCGATGTGTATGACATGACTTTCCGGACTTTCTCTTCAACGGCTATTGCAGAGGTGGAAGTAACCAGGCATGATACCGAGAACGGAACGCTGTATGTGTCCTCTCCAGAACTGGCATTTCTTGAATGCCTTGCGCTGGCACCGAAGCAGTATTCATACTTGGATCTCTACTATATCATGGAGCAGCTGACGACATTGCGGTCTGAGGTTGTACAGAGGCTGCTGGAGAATACATCCAATCATAGGGTGAAGCGAATGTTCCTCTATATGGCAGAAAAGGCCGGTCATTACTGGTTCGAGGAATTAGATACAAGCAAGATAGACATGGGTACCGGAAAGCTGCAACTGGTAAAAGACGGTATCCTCAACAAGAAATACTCAATAACAGTTCCAAAAGAATTAAACGATTATGAGGGATAAATACAGGAAGCAGGTCGAGCTGTTGATACGTATCATGCCATCCGTGTTTAAGATAAAAGAATTCGCCGTACATGGAGGCACGGCGATCAACTTGTTTCACAAGGACCTGCCAAGGTACTCTGTGGATATTGACATCACCTACATCCCGATACAAGACAGGGAAACAAGTCTGAGAACAATAAATGCGAAACTGCTGGATATCAAGGCAGATTTGGAAAGAACCATCCCTGGCATCAAAGTCATACCTAAACCCAATGTTTGGAAACTGATGTGCAGCCTTGGCGAGGCTACTGTGAAGATAGAGGTCAATGGCACGAAGAGGGGCATTATCGGTGATACTGTCATTATGCCTCTTTGTGAAAGGGCAAGAAAAGAGTTCAATATGGGTTGCAAGGCTCGTACAGTCTCTTTCAGCCAGCTCTATGGCGGTAAGATAACGGCAGCACTTAGTCGTCAACATCCGCGTGATCTGTTTGACTGCCATCACATGGACTTATCGTCATTTGATGAGGTTAAGGATGGCTTCATGCTCTGTCTGTTGGGAAGTGACAAGCCCATAATCGAGTCTTTGCAGCCACATGAGATTGACCAGTCAGAAGCTTTGGAAAAGCAGTTCGAAGGAATGTCAGCTCTCAAGTTTGACTATGCAGACTATGAGCAAGCAAGGAAAGACTTGATTAGAATGATTCATGGCGGCTTGAACGAAGAGGACAAATCATTCTTGCTCTCCTTTGAGCGTGGCGAACCAGACTGGACTCTTTGTTCAGCAGGTAATCTGTCTGCATATCCCTCGGTGCAATGGAAATTAATCAATATACTCAAACTAAAAGAAACCAACATAAAGAAGTTTGAACAGGGTATCAAGAAACTTGAGGACTACCTTACATGTAAATGAAAGTGCGAATTTCGGACTTGTCATCTGAATACGGAATACATGTCCGCAGTTGGCAAACACGATAGTGCGGTGTGCAAGGTCTCCTATATATACGACCTCGCACACCGCACTATCGTGTAGCCAAAAAGTTTTTTAAAAGATTGTAGCCCAAATATTTGGTAGATAGTTCATTTTTTGCTAACTTTGAACCCGAGAATTTGAGAATTCATCTCATGACTGGTACATGGTCTCTGTGTGGTCATCTTGTCTCCCTTAGGGGTTCACGAAAGGGTCAAAAAATGGCTACACATACGGTACACGGCTTTTGAGTGATTAGATAACTACTTATTATAAAGGAATTTAGCGGATGAGGTCGCAGAGCCTCTCTCTCCGCGAAACCCTTTTTTGATAATCACCAAGTTATCACGAAGGAATTTTAAGGAATTCAGTTAATTGCCGTAAACTCAATGAGTTACGGCAATTTTCGTTTCTGAAGGTTGGAAAAATCGGGTTACTTGAAGATACCGACCGACGTCACGAGATACTCATTTTTTGGCTACATTTCGGCTACACCTCTCAAGACTCGAGAAAACTGTGTAGCCAAGAGTACGCAATGATTACGCAATGATTATCTGAAAACTCTGTTTTACAACAATTTAAGTTTAACTTTGCAGCCCAATAACAGCATCAAAGAAACGTGGCTACACGGATGTATGCTTTATCTTAAAGTTTTTAACTTAGAGCATGGTTTTTGGACCTGCAGTAAAAAAGTAGTTTTTATGAAATCAAATTTCAAGGCAGCCTTCTATCTTAGAAGCAACCACGTCAACAAGGACGGGAAGTCAATGGTGATGCTCCGCTGTTCTCTCAACGGCGAGCGTGCAAATTTCGGCAGCACCGGCATCGGTGTAGATCCGAAGGCTTGGAACAGCTCCAAGTCTCGTGTCAAGGGCAGGACCACGGAAGCCCTGTCAACAAATCTCCAGCTTTCCAATCTGGAGGACCTCGTACTCTCTATATATAATAAGTACGAGAATACCGATGAGTTGAGCCTCGACCGTATCAAGCAGGATTTTCTGGGCAAGACCGTCTCCACGGATACGATAATGGAGCTCTTCGAGACCCACAATGAGGATGTCAAGAAGCAGGTGGGCTACGGACTGAGCACCACCTCTTACCAGAAGTATGAGCTTGTCCGCAAGCGCTTCGCTGAGATGATTATGAAGAAATACCGCCGTAAGGACCTCCGCCTCACAGAGGTCACGCCTTTTGTCATCCACGACTTCGAGCTTTATCTGCGTACGGAGATCGGTCAGAGTGCCAACACTGCCACCAAGACTCTTAAGACCTTCAAGTCTGTCATCCTCTTCGGCCTTCGCAACGGCCTGACGACCAACAACCCGTTCGCCAACATCCGCTTCCACCTCAAGGCTGTTGACCGTGGCTATCTTGAGGATGACGAGCTCAACCGGCTCATGAACAAGGAGATTGAGAACAAGCGTCTTTCCCTCATCCGTGACCTTTTCGTGTTCTCCTGCTTCACCGGCCTTGCCTATATCGACCTGGCCAATCTGAAGGGTGAGAACATCGTGACGCTCAACGGCGTCGAGTGGATCAAGGGCCGTCGTATTAAGACAGGCACACTTATAAATGTAGTTCTGCTGGACATCCCCAAGCGACTAATCCTCAAGTATACTGATGACAAGCGCAGAAAGGAGTTTCTGTTTCCCATCATCTCCAATCAGAAGATGAACGCGTACCTGAAGGAAATCGCCGCTATCTGCAACATAGACAAGAACCTGACCTGCCATATCGCCCGCCACACCTTCGCTACGATGGCATTGAGCAAGGGAGTGCCTATCGAGTCAGTCTCCAAGATGTTGGGCCACACGAACATCCGGACCACACAAATTTATGCAAAGGTGACCGACAAGAAGATAGAGCACGACATGGAAGGACTGGCCGGGCAGATGGGCAAGTTCAACAAGTCAGCCGAAAACGGGCTGTTCGAGGATAACCTGGAATCAGACAAGGCTGCGAAGGCATAAAGCCTTCAGACTTCCCTATTTATCCCTATTTATCCCGATTTTCCCTGAAGTTTGCAGAATTGAGGATAGATCATTAACTTTGCGGAAAAATAAGATGTGCCGGCAAATACCATTGAGGCATCTCACTCTTTAGGAGTCGTTGAAACGTTCAACAGGTATGAAGCCTACAGGGCACAGGACAGTAAGTTAGCTCAGATTCGATCAATAGAAGAGACTGGAGGAACCCAAAAGCCTTCAGTCTTTTCGCCTTTTATGGTTCGTCCAATATTTTTTGTTCTGTTTCTCGCATAAGCGTTATCATATTCGTGGTTCTAAAGATTGCCAACCCTTCTCTCAAAATAACAGTATCGGCGCTAACGAACCAATGGCGGAAGGGTCATTTTCCCATTACATTATCATATAAGAAGCATCGTCGATTTCCCGATTTATCCCTATTTATCCCGTTTTTCCCTAATGTTTGGATAGACAGAATTTTATTATTAACTTCGCAGAAAAATGAGAAAGCCATATGAACATGAAAGTTAGCGACAAAATTCTTACCATCAAGGATGTAGCAGAACTCTTCCACCGTGAGCAGAGTACAATCCGTAAGCGAATGTGTAACGGCCAGTTGCCCGGACGTAAAGTCGGAAGGAGCTGGTATGTTCTGGAGTCAGAGCTGTTTGAGACGATAAAAAGTGTATAAGCAATAATAACAGACAATATGCAGACAAAAATGAAAGGAATCAATGAATTTTTCCTGTCAAGAATGGATGGGATGAACGAAGTGAAATTCAACGCTGAGTGCAGCCCCGACCTACTGATGACCGCACTTGGCTACCCCTGTATCAGGCAGGAGGGTGAAACGAAATATTACAGAGTCATCAACAGTGCCGGCAAGGTCTACGCCTTTACGGTCAACACAGTTAACAATACGTGGCTTTCCAAGGACAACAAGCGCGGCCGCACAACGGACCTGTTGCGCTATATGGACTATCTCCACCTTTCCCCTACCGACAACTGCACAGCTGAGACCTGCCTGCTCAATTCCCTATACAAGGATCTGATGTGTTTTGACTACAGAATAACTTGTAGTGACAATCCCATCGATATAAGCCGGTTTGACCGAATCAACCTGACAATCGGTGACAAGGACAGCATCGCCGTTCTCGCCCGTCATGGAATATCCATGAAGGCTGCGGAGCTGGCAAAGCTGAGAGAACTTGTTTTGTCTTCGTCGCAGGGAAGCAAGGAACGCCATCTTCTTGCCCTCCCTACAGACAATGGATGTATGACCGTGTTCGATGGCAAGGAAATACGTCCTTTTTTAAACACCGGTATCTCTATTATCCCAGCCAAGTGCAAGACTCTGTACTACAAGGTGTTCGAGAATATGATGGACTATCTGGCCTATGTCGAACTGGATTCACGCAGAAGCTGGCAGATGATGGGCATCTCTACGGCAATCATCCTCAATGGAGAGGATAATATAGAGGACGTGATAAGTTTCTTCAAGAAGAACAAGGGTGTGGAAGCCATTCAGTGCTACTTCACTGATGACATTCGGGGAAACAACCTCTATAGGTATTTGGCTCGTGAAGTCGGGAGACGGTTTATCCGTAATAAGTCGGAGGAGTTCTTCCCATTCCACTCACTAAGCGAGACCGTAAGGACTAAGGTCCCAACGATTGTAATTAAGCAGTTAGTCAAATGGAAGAAAACCGCCTGATGATTAACGCCATTGAGTTGTTCATGTTATCATTAGACAATACATAATTTTGGTTAATACTTGTGTCTATCGCGCGATTTATTTATTGTCCAAGGACTTGTGAAAGCCCTTGGACATATTGAAATATCTATTGCTGGAGAACAAATACGGAATATTGCTTTTTGCTATTGACCCCTATTATTGCCCAGTAATTTTTTGGGGAATATGAATATTTTCGTTACTTTTGCACCTAAACAAATTTATTCAATATGATAGACTTCAAAGAAATCCATAAAAAGCCGTATCATTTTACATTGGAACGCTTAGATCCTGAGAACGAGAATGTGCCGGAAGCCATCATTCCGGATGATATGAACCTGCACTTCACAGCCGAAGAAATGCTGATGTTACGCCGTTTCTACAAGGAACGTGGCCGTGATGTCGAATTTGAGGAATTCGAAGGCTTCGATGAAGACTCCTACGAGGATGACTGTGATATATTGCTTCAATACTTGTATATGTGCACTTCAAAGGAGATGCAGGACTATGCAGCTGCCCATCCTATGACGGACTTGGGCATTTATACATACCAGTTGTCTCAGAAACTCCCTTACAACCTTGATGACTACTGGATTTGTCCGCCGGATGAGCTTATCGATAATGTTCTTGACGACAATTTCATGGACTGGGTAGGAATAATGAATGAGCAGGACTTACAAAACGCCATGTTTGATGCGACTGCGGATATGGACTTACCCAAAGACGATAACTGACTTTATCAGTCCTTCCTGTCAAGAATATCCTGAAACTGCGGATGCCTCTGGTACCAGACAACGGCGAATGAGCAGACGGGAAGGACGCGGAGTCCCCTGTTGATGGCCTAGTCGTTGACAGCACTGACAAGCAGACTCCCCACACCCATCCCTTCCTTGTAGGCATACGTGTGGTCAATGCTCAATACATTTCCCTTGAAGGAGAAATCCAGTCGGCCAACAAGTTCGTCACTATCATAGGCAAGTACCTTGCCGCCAGTATTCGTAGTCTCAATCTTCGTCTCCATATCGGGCACAAAGGTACGATATTTCCCCGACATTTCGGAGTTATTGTATTTCATACTCATATTATTATATATCTGATATTTCCAATAATTGCGTAGCGCGTCAAGAGCTTGACTTCGTCCTTGCAGTCATGGACGAAAGAGCGAAGTGAAGCATCCAAGGGCTTGTTCGCAAGGTATGTGGCGGAAGAGCATCGAAGCGCAGCCTTGATGCTACTGTAGCCACTTGCCTTGCGATACTGTTGGTACTCCCATGCATTGCGTGGCGGATATTCCCAATCATTGCGAAGCACTTCAAAAGCTTGACTTCGCCCTTGCAGTCCACCGACGAAAGAGCGAAGTGAAGCATTCGAAGGCTTGTACGCAAAGCATGTGGCGGAAGAGGCATCGAAGCGCAGCCTTGATGCTACTGTAGCTACTTGCCTTGCGATACTGTTGGTACTCCCATGCCTTGCATAGCTTATACTTCCAAGCCTTGCGTAGCGGGTAGTCCAAATCATTGCGAAGCACTTCAAAAGCTTGACTTCGCCCTTGCAGTCCATGGACTAAAGATCGAAGTGAAGCATTCAAGGGCTTGTGCGCAAGGCGTGTGGCGGAAGGGCATCGAAGTGCAGCCTTGATGCCACTGTAGCCACTTGCCTTGCGATACTGTTGGTAGTCTCATGCATTGCGTAGCTTATACTTCCAAGCCTTGCGTAGCGGGTACTCCCAATCATTGCGAAGCACTTCAAAAGCTTGACTTCGTCCTTGCAGTCATGGACGAAAGAGCGAAGTGAAGCATTCAAAGGCTTGTGCGCAAGGCGTGTGGCGGAAGAACATCGAAGCGCAGCCTTGATGCTACTGTAGCCACTTGCCTTGCGATACTGTTGGTACTCCTATGCATTGCGTAGTTTATACTCCCATGCATTGCGTAGCGGATATTCCCAATCATTGCGCAGCGCATCAAGAGCTTGACTTCGCCCTTACAGTCATGGACGAAAGAGTGAAGTGAAGAATTCCAAGGCTTGTGCGCAAAGCATGTGGCGGAAGAGCATCGAAGCGCAGCCTTGATGCTACTGTAGCCACTTGCCTTGCGATACTGTTGGTACTCCCATGCATTGCGTAGCTTATACTTCCAAGCCTTGCGTAGCGGGTACTCCCAATCATTGCGAAGCACTTCAAAAGCTTGGCTTCGCCCTTGCAGTCCATGGACGAAAGAGTGAAGTGAAGCATTCAAGAACTTGTGCGCAAAGCATGTGGCGGAAGAGTATCGAAGCGCAGCCTTGATGCTACTGTAGCCACTTGCCTTGCGATACTGATAATCAATCTACAAGGCTACGCCTCACCGAGCTCCGCTCCCATTTGCACTGCCAAAGAACGCGTGAGGCCATTGAGGTTCCAGTTCTTTCCTTCTGCCAGCGTGACTTCCTCGCCGCTGTCAAACTTGGCAACGACAGTGTTCCTGCCGAAGTCAAGACGCGCCTGTGTCAGCTCGAAATATCCCGGATGCGGATAGATGACCGGCCGTATCTTCCTCAGAAACCTCACCTGCTCATCGGCCAGCTCCCCCATCATCCTCAGGTAGTCGATGAACTGCTGCAGCGACGCGACACTGTCCTCCTCGAACGCCGTCGAGAGAATGTCGAACTCCCCGAAGTCCCGGATCTGAATGCTGTACCCACTCTGACGCAGTACATCCAGTCCGTAGCCGTTGATGAACATCCAACTCACCGGTCCTGTCGTAGCCTCCACGTGTCCCGTCTGCCAACCAAAGACCTCGAAGAGCCGGTCGGCATCCTGCCCGATGGCCGCCCAGCGCTTGGCATTCGGCTTGCCACACGGGAAGATGACGATATGCACGTCCTCCTCGCGCTGCGTCGCCTTGAGCAGAATGTCCACCAGCTCCCGGTTCCACTGTTCCGTCTCCGTCCACTTTTCCGGGTTGAAGCCCAGCTTCCATCTGATGAAGACAGACAAGATCTTGTCGTTGGCACCCTCGGCATAGTCGTCGAGAATGCCCAGTAGGTTACCTTTTTGTGGAATCCCCTCCACATCCGTGAACGACAGTCCATAGTCTTTCAGCAGCTTGCGCCACTGCTTGAACTCCTCCACGCTCGTTACCGACAGCAGCGTCTGATAAGCTTTCATGAGCTCCTTGTCATCGAACAGCTGCTTGTTTGCGGCATAGAAGTCCAGAATGTCGAGGTACTGCTTTCTGAGCAGATTCACCCAAGTCATGTTCAATGTTTCCATAGTAGTGTTTGGTGTTAGATGGTTTGTATCACAGTTGAATTGTTCCTTGTTCATGGTATCGGCAGTTCAAAGGCTTTGTACACCTGCTTGCCCTCCTTGTCGATGAAGCACCACCGCTCTGAGCGGTACGGCAGTCCGGCGGCATCGACACAGGCATAGTCGATCTTCACCTTCCATCCGCTGAACTCCCCATTCCTGTCGCCTTTCATGATGAGCGAGCGGATTTCCGCCATGCTCCGCATCTGCCTTTCGGCAAGACTGACGACATAGTGGTCGGACGGGTTGAAGCGGTTCATGTTGTCCGTCCGCTTCATGATCGTGTCCGTCACCACCTGCATCGTCCTGAGCATCCCCTTCACCTCATCTTTTGTGAAGTAGCCCGTTCCGAATGCCGAGTCCGGCTCCGACACCGCCAGCACACGCAGCTGCTTGGGATAGTCCACACTGAGCTCCAGGTTCTCCTTTGCCAGCCGCTTCATCTTCTCACCCGAGTTGCCGCACGACACCATCAGTGCGGCACCCATCATTAGTAATAATGACTTCTCCATCTTCCAAAGGCTTTATCGTCCGTACTTCAATGTGTAGTTGATCACGTTACCGAAGGCCTTGAATTTCACCTTCTTCATCGGCGGCGCAACGAACTTCTCCCCCGTCTGCGGATTGCGGCATATACGCTCACCGCGCCGGTAGATGTAGAACTTCCCGAAGTCCGGGATGATGACCTCCCCGTCCTCACGGAGGATGTCCGACACCGCGCAGAGGAAGGCATCCACCGCCTTCTCCACGTCCTTGACAGAAAGCCCCGACTCAAAAGCCGCCTTTCTCAACAGTTTCTTCTTGTTCACAGTACTCATAGTTAATGGTTTGAATGGTTGATAATCAATAGAATAGTAAAAAATAGACAACGTTTAGTTTAACTTGTTATGGTATGCTCACTTGTTATAATCCGCCACGATCCGTTTCCGGTCATCCGACAGCCGCAGGTACGCCTTCGACAGCGATCCCTTGTCGTCAATTAGCATCACCTCATTCTTGGTGACACCATACTCCAGCAGCTCCTTCAGCTCATCGAGCGTCACCTCATGCCCACGTATATGCCGCCATAAAGTAAGGTGGTACGGCTCCCCGAGCTTCTCATGACAGGAACAGTTGAACGCCAGCGGACTCACCAGCACGTCCTCGCCACAGACAGGACACTTGCCCACCACCGAGGATAGCGACATGCCATAGACCTCACTCTCCACCAGCACGGCCGAGAAGATCCGTCCCTGTGAGTTGAAACATCCGTCGAGCACCGTCGGATGCCCGTCGAGGAACGCCTCAATCTCATGCGGCAGGATGAAGCGGTGCGAGAGGATACCGTTGCAGTGCCATTTGCAAGCATCACCTTTGTCAAAGTAATGCTCACAGAAGTACCCCTTTGAGGTAATCTTGATACGCCCTCCACAGTGCGGACAGCGGTGCTCCAGATACTTGCCCTCCGGCACCACCGCCAGCTTGTCACTTTCCACCTCAATATGAGCGAGGTACTGTTTCCCCTTCTTGTCCTTGAATGTCAGCACACGGCTTCTGCCCGTGTTCTCCAGTTCCTTGTTGACAGCGTCCGTGATCTGTACGCCACGGATAGATTTCTTGATTTCCATAGTTGATAAAGTTAATGGTTGATGGTTATTAATGATTAGTAGTTATTGATTAATGAAAGTTTATTAGTAGTTGACATACAACTGTTTATATTAAAATCATAAAGTTTTCTTGCGGTTTAAAGTGACCACTTCTGACGATACATAGCCTATAGATATTTCCAATCCATTATGAGTCCGTCCACGATCGCCTTGCCCGACATCACCGTCGCCCATCCGTCCGGGTCGAGTCCGAACCACAGGTCATTCCACGAGAGCGTCCGGATCTGCCAGGCCAGCAGCCACAAGTCCGTGTTGATGCTCTCCAGCCGCGTGACAATCTCATTGGCCACATAGTACCGCTCCGCCGAGTTCAGCAAGTTGACCTTGTGTTTCTCCGTCTTGCCGTCCGCATTGGTAACGTTGTACGACCCACTTGTCACTAGCTGCTTCATGAACGGATAGAGCGAGAGCATCTGTGCCGAGGCATCCACAAGCTCTTCCGAGACCATCACGGCAATGGCAGTACCCTTCAGATTGCCCGGCAACGACTTGCGGAGCAACGCCATATTTTGGGGTATCTCCATACTCACGAGTTCCGCGGCACGCTTGATCTGATAGATATTCTGCATGGCACCCTGCGCGTTCTGCAGATAGCCCAACATCTTATCCTCCAAATGGTGCATCCGCTCCATGGCCAGCGTGACCCCGGCTTCCGTTGCGATGATCGCCTCCTGCGTCTTCTCGCGCTTCTTGAAGAGCTTCTTCAGCATTTCCGTCTGTGTGGTCACCGCCCCTGTCAGGAGCGGGTCTGTCTGCTGTGCGAAGCCGCAGACGGAACAGGACATGGCCAGCAACAGACAAAAGAATTTTCTTTTCATGGTTCTCCGGTTGTTATGGCCACGTACATCACTGACGGTACGGACTTGAAAAGTCGGTGCCGGAAGTGACGCGCCGTGACCTCGTTCATACTTTCCCATATACAGAGATACTGGAATTTACATCTTAAATCCGCTCTTGCACTCGTTGCGCTCCCTGAGCTCCGTCCTTATCCTCGCGAGATTTTCGTCCCGTTGGAACTTCGTCTTGAGCTGCAGGGCTTCCAAAGGCATGTCGCGTACAACATCGTTCCAGTCCTTGTAGTTCACCGGCGGCTTCATCACCTCTATGCGGTCAGAGAGCTTGACAAACTTCCCCAGTTCCTCAACAGAAGCCTTTCCCACCGGCATGTCAAAGGACTTCCCGTCCATCTCCAGCCTGAGGTTGTCCCCCATCTGAAAGACGCTGAGTCGCTTCCCGTCGAGCAGCGCCGCCATACGCATGCCATAGATCCGCCCCGGAAGGTCATTGTCAAAACAGTCCACCGCCTTGGCCATGCAGAAGTGCTTCATCAGTCCCGACACCTGTCCGTTGGACAGCGCGCCGCCCACAGAAACGAATGCCGAGTGTGGAAGGTCCATCTTCGCCCGGTTCGCCTGATAGAACGACATGGCATCGTAAGCCGACTCACAGAAATAGACATGCCTGACCATCTGCGGATTGTTCAGTGCCGAGTGTATGCCCGCCGTCCACATCGCCGTCGTCGAGTTCGTCCCTGCCGCCTTGCCCTTGAATCCACGGTCGCCCCGCAGCTCATAGCCTGCCAAGTCCGCATTGAAGTCCGGCTCGCGGTAAGGAAATCCTATCATCGGCAGACCGTTCCTGTTCTTCTGGTCCGTTACTATGGCGATATGCCGCTCAAAGAGCGATACAGTCTCACGGCTGATTCCCCTGTCCTCAAAGATCCCCATGGCATAGTCCATGTTCCTTGCCAGCGGCTGAGCCGTGTAACGTTTAGGATTGAACACCGGGTTCAGACTCCCCAGCCCACCACTATACCCACGGTCGTGATTGTCCACTACCGGCATGTTGGCAAAGTCCGCCAGCACCTTGCCGATGACCTCCCACTGGTTGCGTCCGAACTTGTTGAAGCGACCAAGGTTCTCACCGATGAAATCCACCACGTCGCCCCGCTTGCCCGAATTGCGGTGGAAGTACCGCTGCCGGTCCTTCTCCTGCGGATGCGAGATGATGATGGTGTCGAGCTTCTCACCCCTTCCGTCGGGCAGGATCAGTTCGATGTAACGTCCCACACCCGCCTGTCTGTTGAGCTTGTATCCGAGCGAGAAGGCAACATCGTCGATGCCTACCCTCGGCTTCATTTCCTGAAAAGATACGTAAGACATAGGCTTGTAGTTTTATGTTTGTTATAGGTTTGATAGTTAAGCAGCCCACAAATAAAGTTTAATGTGAGTATACAACATTCATAATTTCAAGCCTTTATTTTCCTTATTCTCCTGCTTCTGCTCCCATATCTCACGCACTTCCCCGACGAACTTTCTCGCTACCGTGTCGTGCAGCATCTGATCCTTCAGCGCCCCCACCGGCATCATCTCATATCTGATACCCGTAATCTTGCTGATGGGCTTCATGCCGAGATCCTGCCCCTCGAAGGTCGCACGCACCGCATAGCCCCCATCCATTCGCTTGAAGATGGACGCACTGTCGAACTTCGCTGAGAGCGCGATGTCATGCGGCTGCTGCCACTCCTTCTTGGCAGCTTCAACCCCCTTGTCAAGTCCCACCTTACGCTGGTTCTCTGTAAGGATAGGCGTCTCACCGAGAGCAATCTTCTGCTCGTCAATCTTCTCAAGGATCATCTTCGAGGCCTTGTTCACGTCAGCCATGACCGATACGATGAATTTCGGTTCCTCACGCAGGGCGTTGATCCATCCGTCCATGTAGGCAGCGTTGTTGTTGAGAATACGCTTGTCAAATCCCAGGGCATTGCCCACCATGGCAGCCGTGAGCTCCGCCACCAGCTCCTCCTTGGCATACTTCTCGTCCCCGAACTTCGCCCCCTTGTCACGGTTCAGCCGGTTGGGGGTGCCTGTGGAGTGCGTCATCTCATGGAGTGCCGAAGAATAGTACTCCATGCCGTCCTTGAAAATCTCCTCCGCGTTCTTGCCGATGTTGAACTGCTCCTTCTTCGGGACGATGACAATGTCGCGTGCCGGAGAGTAGAACGCCCCGTCCACGATCCTGTCGGTCTGCACACGGCATATCCACTCCTGCCGCTCGAACATCCGGTCGAGAGCACGGTTCTCGTACATGCCCTGCGTATCACGAAGCTGCGGCCCTTTGAAACGGTCCACAATGGCATCGTACTTCTCCTTGTTGACCTCTTCTAAGTTAGTCTGATCCACGTTGAACACGGAGAAAGCACGGAGGAACGGTCTGACCTCGCACTTCGCCTGCTCGCCGCGGCTCATCTGCCTGTAGTCCGACTCGGCGACCCGCTTGCCCCGCTCGTCCTTAATATTAAGGTCCCAGTAGATGACCGGCATCGACTGCGCGCCCTTCTTGATACGGAGATTCTCTTTCTGCGCCTGCATGAAAGTCATGTATACCGGCGTGCGGTAAGCGTTCATCGCCGTGTCCATTTGGAGGAAGAACGAGTTCGTGCCCGAGTAGTTGCGTCCGCTGAGGTTCTGCGGCATGCCGAGCATCGTACCTTTCCCGTTCGTCCATCCCTGCCGCCAGTCAGATGCCTTCATCGCCTTCATGCGGTCGATCATAAGCGAGCAGAACCTGTCTATGGCCTTGTCGCCGCTGCTCTTGTATTCCTGTCCTTTCCTTGACTTGGAATCCTTGTTTTCCATAGTGTCAGTATTGGTTATGTTAGGTTAGTAGTCCCTCAGTACGATGGCACTGCCTTCGCACTGAGGGCATAATAAAAATATGTGTCTTTCACAGTATCACTGAGGCAATGAAACCGTCTTAGATGACGGCTCCGACAAACTCCTCCGCGAACTCGTTGCCGTCGTCATAGATACGGCTCTCGGTCTCTTCGAGGTAGAGCTCAGCGTTGTTATCATCAGGCTCGATGCCGTGGTCGTCGCACCACTGGAGATAGGCTTTGCCGTGGTCACTGCGCAGTGCGAGCTCGCACCATCCTATCTTGCCGTCCTGTTTGAGTTGAATGAGTTCTTCGATTGTATTGTTCTGCATAGTTGTGATGTGTTAATGGTTGATGATTAATAGTTATGGTTAAAGGTTGATGATAGAGTTTTCTAATCGCTCTTACCAAACCTTCAGATGATTTGTATTATTCATTGACAGACAGAGAATAACGTCAAAAAGTTGAACTGGTTCTATCGCTTGAACGCCTGCTTCGCACTGACCTTCTCCGACTGCATCTCCTTGATTTCCGTGTTGAGATAGCGGGCAGCCAGTTGTTCCTTGGTAGCCGTATTATGCGTGAAGAGCGCCTGCTTGTCGTGCCATGAGAGCACCGCCTTGCCGGTCATCCTGTCGTCATCGAGCTTTGCCGACACCGTCCAGTCGCCCTGCTGGCTCTTGGCGATGCGCACCTCCTTGACACCTTCCTCCAGCTTGAACTGGTTGTAGAAGGAGGCAAGGTGCAGCTGCTCCCCGAAGTTCTTCTCCACGAGCTTGGAAGGCGTTGTCACACGGTCGAAGTAAGCGTTCAGATCCTCCTTCGACATCGTGCGTGACATCTTCTGCTCGCCCACCTGCGTGTAGAGCTTGTACTTGCCCACGTCCTGCCGCTGCTCATCGTGTTCCTTGTAGACCACCATCTTGTCGATGATGCGCCCGTCAGAGAGCTTGTTGTCAGCCTTGTACTCCTCCGGAGTAACCTTCTTGGCCAGCTTAGAGGGATAGTACGTTTGCATGAGCCCTTCAACCGTTGTCTCCCTCTTCTGATAGGCAACGGCATCCTCCGGCTTCATGAGCTGCGGACGGAGTTGCTGTCCGTCGATACGGGCGGTAAAATACCACTTGTTCGGGTCCAGGTTGCTTTGGAAGCTATGGCCGTGGGTCACCTTCTCACCGTTGACCGTCACCATCTGCGGCTCGCGCGGCTTGTGAACCTTGTTGTCAGCGGACTGTTCAACGGCTTTGTCGTTCTTCTTGGTCTCAGCCCTCACCGCAGTCTTGTCAGCTTTAGCAGTCTCAGCCTTGTCGACCTTGTTCTCGGTCTTCTCAACCTTGGCTTCCTTCGTCTTGGTTTTCTTCTTTTCTGTTTTCTTTTCCATAGTATCTGTTTGAGTTTGGTTTTTGGTTTGATTGGTGGTTTGCTTTTTGCTCGGCTCCTGCATGTCAGCGATCGCCACACGATTGCCCGCCCGGATAAGCCTTGGCAGGTAGACGTCGAGCGCATGATGCGGAAACTCCGCGATCAGCTCCCCGTCCTTCTTGAACTTCGGCTTCTGTGTCGGAATGTGTAACGTGTCCGACAGTTTTTGCGCATCCTCATTCAGTGAGCGGTAGAAGTCACCATTACGCATGAGGATCAGCGCGTCTGGGTGCTTGCTCTTGAGCCGCTGGTACACCGCCAACGGTGTGTCGGTCTTGTTCTTTACTTGCTTCTTGTCAGAAGGTTGTTCTTTCATCTTCTTTTCCATGTTAGTAGGAATTAGGTTAAACTGGAAGTTTTTGTTTGTCAGATGGTTCTTCGTATGTCCGAGGACGGCGAGCATCGTATCGGGATGACCTACAGCCTTGATGGCGGCACCTGCGGTATAGCCGGTGTCCAGCACATTATCTATGACGATGGGCGTGAGCTGATCCGGCACTTTTCGGTACAGATTGAGTTTCAGGTATATGCCCTCCGGCTTGAGGTCGTTCTTCTTGGCATAGTGCAGCGGCATGTGCGGTCGGCAGGAAAGGATATCCCATGTCGGGATGCCCGTCCTCCGGGAAATCTCGTTGGCGAGCGTCTTGGTATATACCGCCCTCCCATGGTGGTTCGGGACAGGCACCAGCACACAGTTGCGTCCTGCTGCCATCTCCCTTATCCCGTCAGCCATCATATCCGCAGCCTTGCAGATACTCGCGTAATCACCGTCCTTCAGTCCGTGCGCCAACTGACGGACTTTGGGGTATGGAGCGCAGGAGGTGAACGTACATTCTTGTTTGTTTGACATGATAAAAGATTAAGTCTCATAGGTTTGTAGTTGAAAACCAATAAGGAATGCCTTTCAGAGTGACAACCCTCTCTTCTTGTCCTCTTTCCTGTCTGCCTTTTCCCTCTCGGTCAGCCGTACGCTCTCCTCGTGGCGCAGCCTGTCCACCACCTGCTTGTATTCCCACCGATTCTCGTCGGTCTGCACGTACCCCATATAGCCCTCGTGCGCGTCATCATAACGGATGGCCTGCTGTCGCTTCCACTCCTCCATGTCGCCCTGCATGACCTTGAAGCCCACCGGCTCACGGAGATCCACGCCCACGGTTACCTTCTGGTCACCGACCTCAAGCTCCACCGGCTTGCCCGAAGCGAGTGCTTCCTTTTGCCCAATTCCGAGTCCGATGTCCTTGATTCTGTCCACTTCCCGAAGTTTTTCCTCAAAATTAACAGTCGCCACGTCACGGTACATCAGCGCGTTGGTCTCCTTGTCCAACTGCACGTACCGCATCTTGCGGTTGTCACCCTCCTTGAACTCCTTCTGTATGACATCGCCCTTGCGCACACGCTCCAGTTCTGTGTCATTCAGTTTCAAGTTGTTGTCAAGCTCACGATGTATCTGATACGTAAGCAGTTGCAACTGTCCGTCCTTGTCGTGAACGAGCTGGATTTTCATGGGGATGGACACCGCCGAGTTATCACCCACGGGCACGTTGAGACGCATGAGCGGCGAGAGCTCACCGCTCAAGATAGAGTCGCGCAAGTCCTTCGGCATGCGCATGAGATCCTTGGGATAGATGCCGATTTTGGCAAATTTGTCGAATGGTACTGGTTCTGTTTTCATAGTTGATGGTTTGGTTATTCAGTTGGTTTATACTAATTTTGTGGTGAAAACATATCAAACTTAACACACTACTACCATGAAACACACACTGACGTGCGCTGTGGTCCTTATGTTCTCGATGAATGTATTGGAATCACCGGCACAGTTTTACACTGTTGAGAAAGTCGGTCCGGCTGCCGACACGTTATCCATTTCCACGGACCCTTACGTCCGTGACGTACTCCACGAAACAAAGTCAAATCCCAAGGTCGAGACTGAGACCAAAAACAAGAAAAAATCCGTCTTCGGTCTGCCTTTGCCTTCGTTTCTGACCGCAAAGTTAGGAAACAAACCGCCAACCTCCAACAACGCTCAGGGAAAAGTGCTGGAAAAAGGCGAAAAAAGTCCAGGGAAAATAACAAGGAACAATCGCAAGACAACCGTTTTACCCTTTCTTAGCGCCTCAGACAGCCTTCTTTTGAGCGTTCTTGAAAAGCGCCTAAATATCTGTATGCCATTGGATTACATCACGATCACCTCACACTACGGCTACCGTCAAGACCCCTTTACCAAGTGCCAGCGGTTCCATGACGGCATCGATTTGCGATACGGAAACGGTTTGGTCTATAGCATGCTCCCGGGCAGGGTGGCTGCCGTGCACCACGGCGACACCGGCTACGGCAACTATGTCATCCTCGACCACGGCAGCCTCCGCTGCCTTTATGGTCACCTCAGTGAAATCTATGCCAGGGAAGGCAGCGAAGTACCGGCAGGTGCTGTCGTCGGGCTTGTCGGCTCCACCGGCCGCTCCACCGGTCCGCATCTCCACATCCAGCTACAACGACTGTCAGCAAACAACAGTTGGACCAGCGTCGATCCCATGCCGTTCATCCAAGCCCTCAACCAACAAGTAAAGACCTTTAACGACCGACTGGCGGACATCAGCGGTAACGACTCTCCTATATATAATAATGAGAAAACCAAGTCAAACGAGCTGACCATAGAGAATCTTTACGCTGCCTTGAAGAAGCACGGCATCAAATACCCGAAGATCGTCCTTGCCCAGGCCATCCTCGAAACCGGCCGTTTCCGCTCCCGTGTCTGCAACGAGAACAACAACCTCTTCGGACTCCGGCACTCGAATGGCTACTACGTCTTTGACCATTGGGAAGAGAGCGTCATTGCCTACAAGAACAAAGTGCAGTACAAACACCGCGACAACGAGAATTACTATGCCTTCCTGAGACGCATCGGCTACTCGACCTCAAAGGACTATGTCAGAAGGGTTCGTGAGATCGTCAGCCAGCTGTAATCATCACTCAAAGAGAGATGTGTTTGCAGCCAATAAGCCCACTGAGACATTGCTATTATCCTAATCGATTCCGCAAGTCGGGGCTTATTTGGGGAAAATAGACTTTTCTCATCAAATTTGGTGATATATCAGCAGTTTACAGTAGGCTAGTGTTGCCATTATGCGGAATAGTCACTATCTTTGCACCAGAAAATCACAACGCAAGGTTTACTAACCATTGCAGGGCCAAGCTCCCCTGGAATACCGGCCTAAAGAAAAGGAGCGCGTCTTTTACCGTCACACGGAACTATCTTATGCTGCCACGAGGCGGACATAACAGCAGTGACCAAAACTCCATGACAAGAGTTACCAACAATCAGCCTTATGAGCATTCCATTCTTCAACATTGGGAAGAACCCCAAGAAAAACAAGATCATCGTATTCGCCAACCAGAAAGGCGGCTGCGGCAAGACCACCAACTGCGTGATGTTCGCCGACCTGCTTGTCCAGAATTTCCATCACCGCCTTGTCATGCTCGATGCCGATCCGCAGCGAAGCATCGTCAAAAAGCATGAACAGGACCTTGAACGATGGCCGCAGCTCAAGCCCCTGTACCAAGTCGTCCCCTGTACCCAACTCAACAGCGAAAGTGATACACAAAATCTCATCAGAGCCATGCGCAACGAGGACTTCGACTTTGTCATCGACACTCCGGGCAGCCTTACCCTTCAAGGCCTGCTTCCACTTGTCTTCGAGGCTGATGCCGTCATCGTCCCCATTCAGTTGGAAAAGACCAGCATCAATTCCACCACCTCCTTTATTGAAATGTGCGCTATGGTCGCCAAGGAAAACGGTGGTAACAAGCTGCCAGATTTCTATTTCCTGCCAAATCAATTTAATAAGAACTGGGGCCGTAAGGCCGAGCTGACCGAGCAGCAGACGTTCCTCGACTACTTCGCCAAGTTGGGCACCGTCCTGCCGAAGGTACCCAACAGTGCCGAGATCCAGCGCTACAGCACACTCTATCTAACTGATAAGCAACATGAGATCATCGGCAGGCCATACGGGATGCTCCATGACTGCATCTATAATAAAAACAAGGCAGCATGACTGACAACTCTTCTCAGCCAATGGTTTTCGGGGATATTCACGAACTTCTCCGGAAAGTCAACGGTGAGAGCGAGCCAGCCTACATGTGGCAGAGTGACAAGCCGAAGGAAGAGATAAAGAAAGAAGCCCTCTCGAAAGCTCCTGAACAGCCAAGCAAGGATAGCGGCAAGAGATTGACCAAGGCTCCCAAGCGTAAGGCTGAAGGAGAAACAGATAGAAGGACCGGAGAAAAGACTGGAGAAAATAAACCGTCAGGTAAAGGAATTATCCCACCATCAAAGAGAGACCTTCAGTCCATGATTGAGGCCTTCAGCTATGGCAATGAGCATCGTCACCGGCACATGGTGTTCCTTCCTGATGACGTCTATGCCACACTGGAGACAGTCTATGGCAGCAACCGTATTTCCGCGATCCTCACCGCCCTTGCAAGGACCTACATAGAGCGCAACAAAGAGGAACTGCGCCAGCTTGTAGCCACGCGAATTAACCTGTTACAATAAAAAATCAACTAAAAAACTGGACTATAAAAAATGAACACGACTACCCAACCTAAAGCTAAGCGAACCGTATGGGGAATAGAGCACGACAAAGTGCTCCAGGAGCGCTTTCATACGGACTACATCCATGATATAGCCTCCCATCTTTGTTGTACGACAAGCACTGTCAGCCGCCATGCCCGTCTTCTCGGGCTGAGAAAGGAAAACCCCTCGGGTCGAAATCACGATGCCAGGGCCTTTGTAGAGATGGAATACCCAAATCTGTCCTATGGGGAAATGGCAGTTCGCACAGGCCTTTGCAAGAACACAATCTATCTTATAGCCCGTGAATTAGGACTGTCCCGCACCCGTGAGCAGATGAGTGCCATAAAAAGTCGCCGTCGCAAGGAACTTATCCGAAGCGAGCGCCGCCGTGCCCTCTTCGGATTAGAACCGAGAACACGCCTCAAAGTGGGTAGCAACATCCGTAAGATACGATTACGTGGAAACCTCAAGCGTCTCGGCTATTTAATCGATGACGACGGTACTACCTTCTACTATCATGCTGGCCTGTGTCGCCGTCCCATACGGGAAGAGCATGGTAGGAAATTCGGTTTCAAATTCATGCCATTGCCGACAGCGTGCACGGAGGAAACGATTAATGATTCAGCATCTCCGGCCGTGTCGGTAAATGGACAGACCATCAACTAATCCAGACATATAATCAGACTACCAACCATGAAAACCACAGGAACGATCAAGAAAGTCCTGCCCGTTAGGACAGGCACGTCCAAGAAGGGCAGCACATGGGCCGCCCAGCAGTTTGTACTCAAGACCGACGACGGGGATATACTCCTTGAAGTCTTCGGCCAAAAGGAGATAGACGAGTATGCCATCACCGAGGGCGAGCAGCTGACGGTGAGCTACGTCCCCAAAGTCCAGGAAGTCGGAGACAAGGTGTTCGGCAAGAACAGCGTCACCGGCATCGAGCGCGACGAGTCCCAACCTTTTGCAGAGTAGCTTATGGCATTCACCAGTATAGTAATAATTGTGGTGGTGCTCTATGCTTTGGGTTATACGGGCATGATCATCCACGACCTCTTCATCAAGAAGGATCCCGCAGAGTTCATGCCCAAGCCCAAGGACGTAGAGATCGACATCTCCGACGAGGCGGGGCAGTTCAAGCCCATTACTGTCGGGAATTCCGAGCCCAAGCAGCCCGCAGTCGCTCAGAGCTCCTCTGTTCCTAAATCTGATGAAGAGATAGTCACAGCACATCCCATTGCAGATGGAGAGTCCTGTGGAAAAGCCGAAGGAGAGCAATCAGACCAACCACCTTCTCCCTCAGCAACTCCATTTGGGTCAGACGATGCTAAGTCCGAAGGTAAGACCTCAGAAGACTTTGGTCCACGTCCAACCGATGCAGAAACACAGAAGCGTATTAATGAGCTTGTTAAGCTCAGACGTGGTGAGATGTTGACCGATGAGATGAACACCTTGTCAAAGGAAAGGAAAAACATGGAATCGAAGGAAGATGGTGATGAGAAGTCTGCTTCAAAGGAAGACAGTCTATCCGCATCAGAAAACACAAAAGAGGAAGAAGCCATAAACTCCGACCCAGATGTCCGCATCATTGGTCCTGGGCATACTGTTTCCCCTGATGTGTTGGATGCCGTAGGCAAAGAGCCTTCAAAAGAGAAAACTCCATCGGGGGCAAATTCCAAAGAAGTGACTCCGCCCACTCCTGCCCCTGCAAAGAAGTCAAGACCTCCCAAGCCCCCGAAGCAACCGGAGTTCCACAGCGACGCATTCTTTGACATCCTGAAAGTTCAGATTGATGACACCAAGCAGCACACAAAGTTGCAAGGAGCCCAGACTGCCGAACAAGTCAGCAAGGAGGCCAAGCGAGTCTCCCCTGACGATGCCCAAATGGCACTCAGACAAATCACCAGTTTATGGGAAAAGAAAGAATCGGAACGCGTCCCTGATGAGGACGAACGCCAAGCAATAGAAAAATCAGAACGGTCGAACCGTGAGGCTCCGCCACAATTCAATATATGATAATTGTTTCTCATAAGAAAAAGTCTTTTGTATGAAGTTAGTGTACAGCTTTTAGCGAAAAGCACATCCGTAAGACAGCTTCCGGAAGAGGGCTGCGCCGTGAGGCAAGGGGATCAGACGGCCACGTGAGTGGCGCTCACCCATCTTCCATTTTCATGTGGTCTTTAAATTGTAACAAAGAAAAACCTTAACAAACTTATGTTACAAACCATTTCAACCAAAACCATCATGAACTTCTGCATGAGCGCATGCAAGCGAATCCCCGTGAAGCGTGTAGCCGCCTTCCTCGGAATGTTCCTTTTCTGTACCGTCATGACCTTCGCCCAGAGCAAGGGTGTCGGCGGATTCCAATCAGCCATTAGAGAGATATCAGGCTACCAGACCCAAGTCAGTAACTTGATGAAGGCCATCGGTGCAGTTATCGCAATTGTTGGCGCGTTCTCCATTTATTTCAAGATGCAGAACGGAGATCAGGACGTGAAGAAGGCTATCATGCTCACGATTGGCGGTTGTGTAGCTTTCCTTGCAATGAGCGAGGCTCTGCCTTTGTTCTTCAAGTAGTTATACACTGCTACTTACAAGGTGTCCGACCGAAGTTAAGAGTCGGCTCGGACACCTTTCAACTCGAAAATCCACCTTAAGAACTATATATAAAGTAAACAAAATTCTAAACAAAATATCAGCCTAATGGACATCAATTTCAACGGCATCCCAGTCTTCAAGGGACTCCAGAAACCATTGGAGTTCATGGGCATACGGGGCAGGTTCCTGACCTACGCCGCCGGAGCCATCGGTATCAGCTTCCTTGGTTTCCTGCTGTCGTCCATCATCTTCGGCAAGCTCGTTGGCTTCATCGTCATGGTCTGTCTTGCCGCCGTGGGAATCATCTCCATCTACGTGAAGCAGCGCAGCGGACTGCACAGCAAGAAACGTCACCGAGGCAACTTCTACTACTGTAAGATGTATGAGCATTAACCCCAAATACCATTCTATTAAGACATAAAAAAACAGATATACCTATGAGTAACAAGAACAAGCCGCTTGACGGTCTCTTCGCTCAGCTCCAGGACATCAAGGATGCCGATGGCAAGCTGATGAACACGGTTCTCTTCTCGAAGAACGGCAATCCGTCCGTCATCATCGAGATAGAGAACCCCGTGCAGCAGTATGCCACCGATGCCGTGCAGTATGTCGCCTACACCGACGTGCTGAACAACATCGTCCAGACTCTCGGCGAAGGCTACGCCCTTCAGAAACAGGACATCCTCTGCCGTCAGAGCTACCACCATGCCATCACCGATGACATGGAGTTCCTCACGCGCAGCTACTTCCGCTACTTCAACGGCCGCCCCTATACCGAGATCCGCACCTACCTCATCATCACGCAGGAGGCGGTGAAGTCCGCCTTCGTGAAGTACGACCCCAAATCCTGGCTCGACTTCCACACGAAGGTGAGCAAGGTCATGGACATCCTCAAGGAGCGCGGCGTCTGGCACCGCAAGCTCACGAAGGACGAGGTCAACGAGTATCTCCACCGCTTCATGGCCTTCCACTTCAAGGCCGGTCCGTTCTCGATGCAGAGTTTCAAGGCCGGTGACGACTACCTGAGGATGGGCGACAAGGTAGTAAAATCCTTCGACATCGTCGACGTGGACGAGATAGACCTGCCATCGCTCATCAGGCCCTACCAGTCCGTTGCCGTCAACGGCTACGTCATCGCCACCGACCTGCTGGCCTTCCTCAGTGAGATACCCGATACCGACTGCGTCATCTACAATCAGGTCATCCAAATCCCCCAGCAGCGCAAACTATTGAGAAAACTCCAGGGCAAGGCCAAGCGCCACGGCTCCATGCCCGACCCCAGCAACAAGATCGCCAAGGCCGACATCGAAGCCGTGCTGAACCTCCTTGCCCAGGACAGCAAGCTGCTCGTCTACACCAACTTCAACCTGCTGGTCAGCTGCAAGGCCGAGAAGCTGACCCCCGTGACAAGCTTCATCGAAACCAAGCTCTACGAGTGCGGTATCTTCGCCAGCAAGTCCGCCTACAACCAACTGGAGCTCTTCATGGACTCTTTCCCCGGCAATGCCTATTCGTTCAACCCCGACTACGACCTCTTCCTGACGCTCAACGACGCAGCCCTCTGCCTCTTCTTCAAGGAGCACCTCAAGCACTCCGAGAACACACCCCTCAAGACATGGTACACCGACCGTCAGGGCCTGCCCGTATGCATCGACATCACCGGCAAGGAAGGCAGCGTGAAGATGACCGACAATGCCAACTTCTTCTGCATCGGGCCCAGCGGAAGCGGCAAGTCGTTCCACATGAACACCGTCGTCCGCCAACTCTTGGAGCAGAACACCGACGTGGTGATGGTCGATACCGGTGACAGCTACGAGGGTATATGCCGCTATTTCAAAGGCACTTACATCAGCTACTCAAAGGAAAAGCCCATCTCGATGAATCCGTTCAAGATTACTGACACAGAATATGCCCAGAACTTCGGCGAGAAGAAGAACTTCCTCAAGTCGCTCATCTTCCTCATCTTCAAGGGCAGCGAGGCACCCACGAAGATCGAGGACAAGATCATCAACCAGACCATCGTCGAGTACTACGAGTCCTACTTCACCCCCTTCAGGGCTTTTACCGACGAAGAGCGCGACCAGCTCCGCAAGCGTCTGCTCTTAGAGGACAAGAAGAACGGCACGTACGAGAAACACAGTAAGGAACTGGAAGAAAAATACAGACATACCGCGTATGAAACAGACATTCCCACCTCCGAGTATTCCGGAACATCCGAAGATCCATCTGCCTTTGGCGGACCGGATAGTGAATATGATCCTCTCGATCCTGCTGCTGACATTCGTCTGGCCGGTGACGGTTCTCTACATCCTGCTCAGGAGAAGGAAGCTTACGCACGAATCCAGCGGAAAGTGAACAAGCTCCACGACCTCATCAACGACAAGGCCGCCACCGACGGCGAGAAGGTAGCCGCCAACCGCCAGCTCATGCGCCTGATGCCGCAGCTCATCGAGGGCAACTACCTCATCACCATCGAGCAGCGCATCGACCGCATGGAGAAACAAAGAAGAAAGATGCACGTCGACAACCTCAGCTTCAACAGCTACTACGAGTTTGCCATCGAGCGCATCCCCCAAATTATGAGTGAGAAGAGCATCACCTTCGACATTGACAACTTCGCCGCCATTCTGGAGCAGTTCTACAAGGGTGGCGAACTGGAGCACACGCTCAACAACGACGTTGATGCCAGCCTCTTTGACGAGAAGTTCATCGTCTTCGAGATCGACAAGATCAAGGACGACCCCGTGCTGTTCCCCATCGTCGTGCTCATCATCATGGACGTGTTCCTTCAGAAGATGCGCATCAAGAAAGGCCGCAAGGCCCTCATCATCGAGGAAGCGTGGAAAGCCATCTCCTCACCTACCATGGCAGAGTACATCAAATACCTCTACAAGACCGTGAGAAAGTTCCACGGCATTGCCGGCGTTGTGACCCAGGAGCTCAACGATGTCATCGACAGTCCCATCGTCAAGGAAGCCATCATCAACAACTCAGACGTGAAAATCCTCCTCGACCAGAGCAAGTTCAAGGACCGTTACGATGCCATCAGTGCCATCCTCGGACTGACGCAGGTGCAGAAGCAGCAGATCTTCACCGTCAACGCCCTCAACAACCACGACGGCCGCAGCTACTTTAAGGAAGTGTGGATCTGTCGTGGCCAGTACTCCGATGTCTATGGCGTGGAGGAACCGCCCGAGTGCTACTGGGCCTACACCACCGAGCGCGCCGAGAAAGAAGCCCTGAAAGTCTATGAGCACCACTACGGTGACATACAGACCGCCATCACGAAAATCGAGGAAGACCGCAAGAAACTCGGAATCAAAAAGTACCTTGACTTCGCGGTCAAAGTGAACAAACAACAGAAAATCATGCCACTATGGGACAAATCAGACTGAAAACGAGCAAGACGCTCAGAAGGCAAAAGAACAAGACAGACAGAAGATACAAGAAATGCTGTGCTCTGACAGCAGCCTTTTTACTCTTCAGTGCGAGTCATGCCTTTGCCGGATGGCGCGTCGTTGTAGATACCAAGACCATCGCGCAGGTCTCCGCCAACGCCGCCGCACAAAAAGCCATCGAGGACAAGCACAACGAGCGTCTGGACACCATCTCCGACAAGCAGAAGAAGATTCTGCAGTACACCGCTACTATGGAAGGCATCAAGGAACTCTACCACCTGACGATGACCAACGTCCGCGGCTTCGGTGAGGAGACCGCCTACTACAAGGAAATCTTCCAGCTCAGTGCCGACATCCTCACCTCTGTGCCTACGGTGACGAAGTACATCCTCACGCATCCCGTGAAGAACTATATCCTCTGCCTGAACGAGCTCTCCGATGTCGTCATCGAGACCGAGGGCCTTATCCATGACTTCATCGACGTGGTGAACAACGGCAAGATACGTCTGCCCGACAATCCCATCATCCGCCAGAAGATACCCAGCGGCGGCGGACGCTACAACATGGGACAGGGCGACGGCTACAACTTCATGGACCGCTACACCCGTCTGACTATGGCCAACAAGATCTACTCCCATCTGCTGGAGATGAAGTACCGGATGGACGTGATGGTTATGATGTGTCAGTTCGGCAGCTGGGACGAAGTGTTCTTTGCCATCGACCCCGAGAGCTGGGCCGCCGTCTATCAGGCGAGCAGTATGGTGGACGGGATCATCAGAGACTGGAACGGAATCGGCATATGAGCCCCAAGGGGCCCTCTCCTACTGCGAGAAGAGTATTCACCCTAAAGAACCGAATGAAAATGAAGTACCATACCCTTATCATCTGCATTTTGGCCGTTGCCATTCTCTACCCGTCTAAAGCCCATGCCTTCGACTACCCCAATGACCAGCCCACCATCGAGGCCCTGATCTCGCTGCACAAGCTAATCAAGAAAGAAGAGGAAAAGGCACTGGAGAAAGTGGCAGTAAGCTATGGCGAGCAGAGCCTCGTCACCAAGGGCGCGACGAAGTTCAACGACGTGCGCATGACGCTGAACTCCAAGCTCAACAACGCCTACAGCTACGTCATCCTCGGCGCGGCACTCGCCTCTACCGGCACCGACCTTTACCGTCTCATCGACCAGTATGCCACGTTCACGAAGAACACCGCAAAATACGCCTTCAAGAAACCGGCTGTGATGTGGTACTATACCGAGGCCAACTACGCCTGTTCGCGAGAGATAAAGAACATCAAGGCTCTCTACGCCACCCTTACCGCCAGCGGACTGAACCTCATGCGTGCCAGCATGGACGAGAAACTGGAGCTTGTCAACACCCTCCACAGCTATATCTCCAACATGCTCGGCATCATCGACTCCGCCAACCTCTGGTGCAGCATCGTTGCCATGGGCGGCTTCCACTACGACTACATTTGGGACATTCTCAACAGTGATGTCAAGGATGAGATCGCAAAGAAAGTCATTGACAAGTGGTACGGGGCGTAGTCAGAGAAAGATTTTAAATGATGATAGAATTACACACATGTAAAACGAGTAAAAACCGACAATACCATGAAACACAGTCATTCTTCCATAATCTTCATAATGTGTACAGCTCTCGCTTTCCTCTTTGTGGGAAGCGGGAGCGCTTATGCGCAGAAGAAAGTGCACGATTCACAAAAGGAGAAACAGTGGCGGAGCATGGAGACCGGTCCTTGGGACTTCGAGCCAGGCTGGTACTACTACTTCCTCCACAAGAACTACTCCGGTGCCGAGACCTACTGGAAGTGGTCAGGCTTCAAGTCCGGCTACCGTGTCCGCTTCAAGGAACACAAGTCCAACGTCAAGACCGTCATGCCGCGCCGCATCGCCCAGGAGGAGCTGCAGAAAGAGAAAGTCAAGAAAGCCGAGGAGGAGCGTGTCAAGGTCAAGGAGATGCACGACGAGGAAGTCGTCCGTGCCGCCGACCGCAACGTTGACCTTGTCTACTCCTCTTTCAAGGATGACTTCAATCGCATGCAGGGTGCCATCACCGAGGGCCTCTCTTACTGCCTTACCAAAAGCAAAGGGAAATTGTACCCTCAGGTTAACGAGTTCCAGCGTCAGAACGACATGATCTGCCAGTCCATCGCCTACACCCACAAGCAGGGCATTGGCAACGAGCTTGAAAACTCCAAGCGTCAGGAAGCCTATGTGGAGTACAAGAAGCAGATGGAAGAACTCGTCTCTCGCGTGGCCCACCTTGTAGGCATGGCACAGCAATATTATTAACCTTAAAAACCACAGAACATCATGACAGACATACTATTATCAAGTTCAATGTTCATCAACCAGCTGCTGACGATGGGTCTCCCTGCCATCGACGACAGTCTGATGCGCCTGTTGACGGCCATGGAGACCTTCCCCAAGTCTGCCGTCCTTGGCAGTGCCATCAGCTTTGCCAAGATGCTCGGCCTGTCGCTTGCCCTCTGCATGGGCTCCTACGAGTGCTGGATGATGATGCTCGGCCGCCGCGGCATGGACGTGATGAAACTCGCCCGTATCATCGGCCTTTCCCTGTGTATCACCTACAGCAGCTATATCTGCACGTCGCTCAAGATACCCGGCAAGGGCCTGGAGGAAGTGACCCGTCAGATGGCACAGAGCAAGAACAGAGAAGTGGCGGCACTGGAGCTAAAGGTCGCCCAGAAGCAGGACGACTACCTCAAGCGCCTCCGTCAGGTCCAGGACAGTATCGAGACCGCCAAGCAGGTGCAGGAGATCGGTGAGGACGCCCACTGGTGGGATAAGCTCATTTATAACATGGAGAACCTCGGTACCACCATCAACAACTACGCCCAGCGTGCCGCAGTTGCCGCCGAGACCAAGGTCAGCGAGTGGATCAACGACGTGATACGCTTCGTCGGCGAGCTCATCTTCCAGATGTCCTACTACGGCATGCTCGTTGCCCAGCGTATCTTCATGACCATCCTCGCCACCTTTGCCCCGATCATGTTTGCCCTTAGCATCGTACCGCCATGGAGCAACGCCTGGGCACAGTGGATGGGTAAGTACCTGTCGCTTTCCCTATGGGGCTTTGTCGTATACTTCTGCCTCTACTACATTGACTTCATCCTGATGTATAACCTCATGGAGGACATCAAGGCCTACGACACATTGTTGCGAGGTACCGTGAACTCATGGCAGCAGATCGGTGCGCTTGGCTTGCAGGGCATCGGCTCCAACTGTATGTACGCCATGGGTATGCTCGTGGGCGCCTACGTCCTCCGCTTCGTACCCGAAGTCGCCTCGTGGCTCATTCCCGGCGGTATCAGCTCGAGTGCCGGAACCGCATCCGGCAGTATGGCCCAGACCATCGTCTTCGGTGGCGCCAGCTACGCCATGGGTGCAGCAACGACCACTGTTGCCGCAGGAGCCGCCGCAGCCAACGGCACCGCCTCCATCATCGGAGCCAGTCAGCAGTCGACCAGTGACGGTGGCGGCCGCTTCAGTGAGGCAGCCCGAACCTTCATGGCACAGACCGGCCTTGGAACATCCTATGCCCGAGGTGCCGACTCCGCCCGCAGTATAAACAATGTGGGCAAGTCCGACTCCAACTATAGACCCGGAGGAGCCGAGGGAAGTTAAGAGTTAAAAGATAGGAGTTGGGAGTTGTCAAGCCATGCGAGACAGCTCCGACTCCTAACCCAACTCAAAAGCTCCTATCCACAGACTTAAAAACTCATAAACTTCTATCTCATAACTAATACCATTATGCTGATCCAATCCTTAGAACAGAAAACCAAACTTGCCCTGATGACCGTCGTCCTCACGTTGGCGGCATGTACGGTCATCTGCATCTTCACTGTCTATCAGAGTTCCAAGCTCGTCAGTGAGGAGCGCAGTCAGATATACATCCTCGACGGTGACATTCCCTTCCTTGCCGAGCGCAGTCTGCAGGAAGCCAACTTCGTGATGGAAGCCAAGGCACATATACAGCTCTTTCACCAGTACTTCTTCAACCTTCCACCCGATGACGACTACATCAAGTGGACACTTGGCAAGGCGCTCTACATGGCTGACGGTACGGCGATGAAGCAGAAACAGGCCATGGAAGAAAACGGCTTCTACTCCGACATCATATCGAGCAGTGCCGTCTGCACCATCAAATGCGACTCCATACAGTTCAACGAGCACGACAAGAAGTTCAAGTACTTCGGCACGCAGCTCATCAAGCGTCGAAGCCGTGACCTCAAACGCTCCATCATCACCGTGGGCGAGATAGAGAACGTGCCGAGGACACAGAACAATCCCCATGGACTGCTCATCACCAACTGGAGAACACTCGAAAACAAAGATTTGGATTATTAAACCGAAGATACTCACTACCTAAAAGAGAGTAGATCGGTACAATTAAATAAAAAATAATTTTATGTACCATGAAGATTTTTAAACGCACCAAAGCAAAGAAAGACGCCAAGATAGCGGAAGGCATCAAGTCACTGACCGACAAGTTCAAGCTCAAGGACAAGATAGCCAAAGCCAACCAATGGGCGGACAAGCACAAGAAAAGAGTGTCCGTTATCACGATTAGTATGCTCATGCTCTCACTGGTTGTCGGCACGTGGCTCACCCTTACCTCCACCTACAACGAATCCGACATGATGACCGGTCTTTCCGACGTGAAGCCCGCCTTCGACGGCATCCGCCGCATCCAGCGTCTGAAGTCCATGCAGGTGGACCAGACCGTAGAGCTCACCAACAAAGGCCAGCAGCTCAAGCATGATCTCGACTCCCTCGTCCGTCTGCCCGTCAAGAACCATAAGGACTCCGTGGACATCATGGTGAAGTACCGCCAGTTGGAACTCGTGGTAAAGTACCTCGACAACAAACAATAAACAAATCACAATAAAAAAGTATGATATGAACTTACAGAAACTCAAGCGTCTGAACCTCAGACAACCCAAGTACATTTTCCCTCTGGTTATCTTCCTGCCCCTGTTGGGGCTCATCTACTTCGGCATGGAGACCTTCAAGGGCAACGGCAAGACCACCGGGAACGTCGTCACCGACTCCATCAACATGAGCATCCCCGATGCACGTGGTGAGGGCATGGACAACAAGATGACGGCGATGAACAAGCACTTTGCCGAGGACGGAGCCTTTACCGCCGTCGACGGCATCGGCGACGAGTACGAACAGAAGGACACCACCGGCAGCGGCTACAACGACGAGGAGCGGCAGCGAATCGATGCCGTCAATGCCGAGCGCCTCCGCCAGCTGAAAGCCGAGGAGGACCTCCGTGAGCGCCAGCGTGCCAACATGAACCGTATCAACGGCTATGGCAGAGGCGGCTATGGCAGCAGCGGCAGGAGCCAGCAGGAGGATCTCAGCGCCTATGCCCGTGAGCTCGACCGCATTCAGAACCGCAGCATGGAACGTCAGCGGCAGTACCAGGCTGAACAGGACCGCCGTGACAAGGAAGAGGAAGCCGAGGAAAGACGGCAGCGGCAGGAGATGATCGACGCGCTCACTGGCAACACCAAGAAGAAAGGCAAGAAGGAAGAGAAGGCCGAGATTGTCGAGAAAGTCAAGGAGGACAACTCCGAGAAGTTCAACACCGTTGCCAGTACCGAGAATGTCGACGAGCCGCTCATCAAGGCAATGATAGACCGCACGACCAAGGCACATGAGGGCACCCGTCTCCGCTTCAAGCTCCTCGACGACGTGACCGTGAAGGGCATCCGACTGAAGAAGGGCTCCTACCTCTACGGCATCGTCACCGGCTTCGGACAGCAGCGTGTCAAGGCGAGCATCACCAGCATCCTTGTCGGCAACAAGTTCATCAAGGTCGACCTCAGTGTCTTCGACAACGACGGCATGGAGGGCTTCTACGTTCCCGAATCCACCTTCCGTGAGATGGTGAAGGACGCCGGCTCCAATGTCGCAGCCCAGAGTGTCCAGTTCGACGTGAACGGTACCGGCAGCCTGTCCCCGGAGATCATCGCCCTGCAGGCCTTGCAAAACATGTATCAGTCTGCCAGTTCAGCCGTGTCGAAAAATATCCGCAAGAACAAAGCCAAAATCAAGTACAACACCATTGTCTACCTTATAAATACACAGAACGAATGAAAAAGATTATCATCATGGCACTGATGGCTGTCGCCATCCTGCAAACCCATGCAGAAAACACCATTACAGGTGAAGGCCTCACCAATAGTGAGAAGAAAGAGAAAAACGACACCGTCCGCATCCGCTACATCCACCGTCTCACGGAGGACGACGCACGTATCTTCGAGCGCAATCTTCAGAAGACGGTCATCTATGTCAATGACCAGGTGACTACACACCTCATCATGCTGGAGAACATCAAGCTCGTGGACATCTCCACAGACAAGCTCGTCGGCAACCAGTGCGCCGACAACATTGTCCGCCTGAAGCCCAATTCCACGCTGATGGACAACGAACTGGCAGGAACGGTAACGGTCATTGGTGAGCGTCATATTGCCCAGTTCACCGTCTACTACACGAAAGCCCCGAAGCGTGCCCACTCCGTCTATACAGTCGGACAGGAGGACATCCGCGACTACACCAATCCAGAGGTGAGCATGACACAGGGTGATATGTCGCGTCTCTGCTGGTCCATCTTCATGAGCCGTCGCAAGTGCTTCCGTGTGCATGGCAAACAGTATGGCATCCGTGCGCAGGTGAACAACATCTACACCGTCGGCGACTACTTCTTCATTGACTTCTCTTTGGAGAACAAGAGTAATATCAAGTACGACATTGCCGAGATCCGTCTGAAACTGATGGACAAGAAAGAACTGAAAGCGACGAACTCACAGACCATCGAACTGACACCCGTCTACATGGTCAACCATGCCGACCACTTCACGAAGTCCTACCGCAATGTCATCGTGCTCAAGAAGCTTACGTTCCCCGAAGAGAAGAAGCTGCGCCTTGAAATCACCGAGGACCAGATCAGCGGCCGTGTCAGCTACCTCGACATCAACTACCGTGACATCCTCAATGCCGACTCCTTCTCGCCGGATCTGCTGATGAACCTGCATTAAACGAGTGTTCTTGTTTCTCGCTTTAGCAGATGATTCTTATCTCTCGCAAAGCCGCAAAGGTCGCCAAGCACCGCATACCGAAGGAATCTTTGCGTCTTTAGCGCCTTTGCGAGGGAAAATACGTGCTATCAGTATAATCTGTGAGAAATAAATAACCTCCAGTGAGCGATATTCTCTAATTCTCAAATTCTTGATACTCCCCTTGCTATGGAAGAAACCCGTGAACAACAGCAGATGTACAGCATGTTCCGCTCGTGCATCTATCTGATACTGATCATAGAGATCGTGATGAACCTGCCCATCACCTCCGACAACCGCATGGTCGCCTTTGTCCTTGAGCTCTTCCACCGCTTCAAGGTCTTCGACTCCGTGGCTGTCTGCAAGGTGATGGAACTCATCTGTATCACCGTTACCTGCATCGGAACGAGAGCACGCAAGAGTTTGAAATGGAACCTCAAGACAATGGTGCTCTATCCCGTCCTTGCCGGAGCATCGATGATCGTCATGTGCTTCATCTTCTATGATATGCCACTCAACGGCTCATTCGCCGGTTATTCCCTCAACCGTTGCCTCTATGTCCTTTGCTCCGTCTCCGGCACGATGCTCATCCACCAAGGTTTTGATGCTATTGCCAAATATTTGGGCATGAAGATTGGCGAGGACAAATGGAATTTTGAAAACGAGAGTTTCGAGCAGAGCCGGAACAAGGAAGAGAACGAGTACAGTGTCAATATCCCTATGGTTTACTACTATAAGAAGCGTCTCAACCACGGCTGGATCAACATCATCAACCCCTTCCGCGCCACCATCGTCTTGGGAACGCCCGGCTCCGGTAAGTCCTTCGGCATCATCGACCCGTTCATCCGGCAACACTCAGCCAAAGGTTTTGCCATGATGGTCTATGACTACAAGTTCCCGGCTTTGGCAAGGAACCTCTTCTACCAGTACTGCAAGAACCGTAAGCAGGGCAAGCTGCCCCCGAACTGCGGCTTTCGCATCGTCAACTTCACCGATGTGGAATACTCCAATCGCGTGAACCCCATCCAGCGGAAGTACATCCCCGACTTGGCGGCAGCCTCCGAGACGGCGGCCACACTGCTTGTCTCTCTGAACAAAGGCGGTGGCGATAAGAAAGGCGGAAGCGAGGCCTTCTTCCAGAACTCCGCCGAGAACTTCCTTGCTGCCATCATCTACTTCTTTGTCAACTTCCACCCCACGGGCTATAAGAACGGCAAGAAGCTGAACCGCTATGTACTGTGGAATAACCAGAAGCTCCGTCTTGTCATACGCAGTTGGAGAGACTATAAGGCTTTGGATGAGCGGGGCAATGTGGTGTTGGACTTCATCGACTGCAACAGCAACAATGTCTCCACCGACAGTGACGACATGTTTGTCGACTTGAACGGCTTCACCTATCTCAACGGCAATAAGCAGGAGATACGCATCGATCGCTGCTGGTACGAGGACGAGAACGGCAACGAGGTGGAGCCTGACACCATCACGGGCGAGTACTCCGATATGCCCCATGTGCTCAGCTTCTTAGGCCGCAGCTACAGCGAAGTCTTTGACATTCTCATGCAAGATTCAAAGATCATGTCCCTCATGGCACCGTTCCAAAGTGCCTATAAGAACAAGGCCAATGACCAGTTGGAAGGTATGGTGGGTACGCTCCGTGTCAATGCCGCCCGTCTTGTTTCCCCTGAGGCCTACTGGGTGTTCACCGGCGACGACTTCGACCTGAAGATCTCCGACAAGTCCAACCCCAGCTACCTTGTCATCGCCAACGACCCGGAGAAGGAACAGGTCATAGGCTCGCTCAACGCCCTCATCCTCAACCGTCTGGTCACCCGTATCAACAGCAAGGGCAACCTGCCCGTAAGCATCATCGTCGACGAGCTTCCCACACTCTACTTCCACAAGATAGACCGACTCATCGGTACGGCACGAAGCAACAAGGTCGCCGTCACCCTCGGCTTCCAGGAGCTCCCCCAGTTGGAGGCAGACTACGGCAAGAACGGCATGCAGAAGATCATCACCACCTGTGGCAACATCTTCATGGGTGCTGCCCGCAACAAGGAGACCTTGGAGTGGGCACAGAACGATGTCTTTGGCAAGGCCAAACAGACCTCAAAGTCCATCACCATCAACGACTCAAAGGTCAGCACCTCCATCAGCGAGAAGATGGACAACCTCGTCCCTGCCGCCAAGATTGCCGACATGGCCACCGGCTGGCTCGCCGGACAGGCTGCCCGTGACTTCACGCCAACAGAGCGCAGCTCCTTCAGCGGTATCAACCTTGAAGAAAGTCCGGAGTTCAGGACCACCAAGTATTTTTGTAAGACCAACTTCAATATGGGGAAGATCAAGCAGGAGGAAGCCGCCTATGTCGACCTTCCGAAGATCTACGCCTTCAAGGATGATCGACAGAAAGAAATCATGCTCAACCGTAACTTTGCCCGGGTGAACCGTGAGATTGATGAGATGATAAAGAGCCTGCTCAACTCACAGTAAGTTATCGCAAGTAATTAAGCATCAATAGGGATATTCTCTAAATCCGTAGGGAATATCCCATTGTTTTTTGCCAAATTATCTTTACCTTTGTACCATACATCAACAACGTATCTTATGAACAAAATCATTACGCTTATCATGTGTGTGGCGTTCTCCGCCACGGTGTCAGGACAGACTGTTAAAGTTGAAGACCGTATTAAGACACTCGAAGGAGATGTAAAGACCCTGAAGGGTCAAATTGAAACGCAGAATGGTCAGATAGCCTCAATGCTGTCTCGTCTTAACGAGCTTGCAGACCGGAATGCAGAGTACAAAAAACAGTTGGACATCCGTCAGATCCTTTCCGTAACAGTGGATAGTGTCAAGTATGGAGTTGCTTCTGCTGAGGGAAATGCCAAGACTGGCAATGTCGTCGTCACTTTGATGGCCCTTAATACAGGAGAGGATGCTTACCCAAAGATTCTTCATGGTGCATCCTTTAATGATTATGACGGTAACATCTATCAATGCCCGGAGGATTCTGTGTCAGTGGGTGGACTTAGCAACTATGAAGTTCTCCGTAAAAATATCAATACAAAGATAATTCTAAAGTTCACGAGTGTATCGGCAAACGCTCGTATTTCAAATCTCTCATTCTATGGAGGTGGCGGAACAACGCTCTTTAGCCTTCGTGACATTAAAATCGATTGGAAGTAAAAAACACAGCCGGTACCGTCAGCATGGAGGCTGATGGTAGCGGTCTTTTTGTGTCTTTACAAGAGGGAGACGGCTTTACTCAAACAGCTGACTGATTATCTTTGCAATCTTCTCCAGTCCTGCTTTGTCAATGTCATCGAATGCACTATATCCCTTGCTGTCAACGTCAATGACGGCAACAACATCATCACCCTTGAACACCGGCACTACTATCTCTGACCGAGACTTCGATGAACAGGCGATGTGCCCTGGAAACTGGAGAACATTAGGAAATACAATAGTTTGCTTCTCTTCCCAAGCCTTGCCGCATACACCACGTCCTTTCTTGATGGTATAGCAGGCTACATCTCCTTGGAACGGTCCCAATTCAAGTTTGTCTCCACTGACAATGTAAAATCCACACCAAAAGTAATGCAGAAACGAAGAATGAAGGAGTGCCGACACATTAGCCAACGCCCCGACATGATTGTCAACGTCCTTAATCAGTGCTTCTACTTCAGGGATAAGCTGTTCATAGGTTTTAGCTATTTCCATCTTGAGCACCTGTTTCTTTGAGAGTTTCTCTTCTTGTATCTTACGTTGGCAATCCTTGCAGATATGCCGACCGCGACCTATGCCACTGAACTTTTCATTTGCTCTGAACCTCCCACAAATCTTGCAGTACCATCCCTTTTTACTTGCTATCTTCACCATATAGTTCTTAGTCAGTTAGTTGTGGATACTTTTCAAGCAGCTTGTTCATCAGCATATCAAGATTGTCGCTTAAATCATGTGTGTAGTCAATAGGCACAAACACCTCATGCGTCGGCATCTTCACACCCAACATGTTCAACACCTCGTGATATATGACTGGAAAATGAATGTCTCCGAAGGCAAATGCGAACTTGCCTCCGCGAGCTGTGTAGTCGCTTATTTCTTGCTTGAATGTATTCTTGTCCATTTTGTTCCCTTTTTGTGACTACAAAAGTACAATAGAATCTTGAAACTACCGCTAACGTTGACATAAATTACGTTTATCAACAAAAAACATATTTCCTGCTACTTTTCTTTAAATGTTCCTAATCAATCAAATATAGGTAAAATGACAAAAAAAAGTCAACGAAGTAATTTTCGATTAATAAACTTTGCCTATCTCATTTATTTAAGTTACCTTTGCAGAGGCTGAATTGTTATCTCATCCTCGTTAGAGGAGGTTTGGACGGAGTCTATCAACGGCTTACTACCGACGCATTGACCAACGGATTAGTTTTACAACTATTTCTGTCGATCCTCGATACGGAAGATTGCTATTAGACTTCTACGTAGTAATATCAGCCTGACACGATAAAACGTTTGACGTTTGCTTGTGCCAAGTCCTATGTTCTGAAATTTAGAATAGGAATTCGCCGATATGGAAATTAATTCCATAAACCCGGATGAGCAACATCAACTGGTCGGCTTGTCTGCTTGCACTGGGCCTATCCCCAATGCCAACTCCAATGATTCAATCTCTTCAAATGGAGGAGATGAAACAGAGGGGTGTCCACCAACTATGCCCCAGCCGCTCGAACCAGAAAGTAAGGATAAAAAGATTCTATGGTATGTTCTGCGTGCTGCATATGGCACCGAAAAGCAAGCGTATGACTATATCACTGAAAATTCTGATCCTAAGGATGTTAAACTATTTTGGCCCAAACGGTTTGTCAGACAAACTATAAATGGTCGTGTTATAGATAAAGAAGAAATTCTAATACCCAATATACTTTTTGTCAAGGCGAGTAAGAAACTGTTGGATGAATTCGTTTTTGACAACATCCATTTGCCCTATCTTAGATATTATTATCACCAATATCATAAGGATGATGTGCTTGTGCATGAGCCCCTGTTTGTTCCAGCCAAACAAATGACGAGTTTTATGCAAATCTATGACTCAAATGTAGAAGGCAAATATATAGCAGGAGATATTATCTCAAAGTTTGCGAAGGGTCAACTTGTACGTGTTATAGATGGTCCGTTCAAAGGTGTCGTCGGTCGTGTCGCTCGGTTTAAGGGACAACAGAGAGTAGGCGTTTGCGTGGATCACTTTATGACAGCCGTTACTACTTGGATAAAAAATAAGTATCTTGAGGTGTTAGAAGAAGATGAATTGCGCAACGAGTAAAAAACAATATTTTTACAACTGTGTAGCTTCACAAATAAAGAACTCTCGATATGAGATATACATATAAAGGTAAGGACTACCCGAAGGATCTAAACATAAAACATCAGGAGGTGTTTACTACACTTTCAAAAGACCCTTTGGACATAACCCGACGTGAGTTTGACCACCTGTTCGACATTCCTACAGAAGAATTCTGTGCTGATGAAGAACAGTTAATCCTCTGGGAGCTTGGCAAGCAATGGGGCAAAAGTGCAGAGCAGTTGGAGTCAGATACGACTGTCAACCATTTCATCATAAGGAATACTCTCATAACCCTTTTGACCTCATACTCTTTTTCTTCTTTTGATGTAGTACTTGAAGTGCTGCGTCAGTCGGAAGACATAATCAGATTCAACCTTCCTGATTATAATGGATTTACGTACATATTGCCGATATTGTCGATAGTTTTTGAATATGAACCAAAACAACTTGAGCAATTCTTATTGGAAGAAGGTTTAACTGACTACTCAAAACGAATTGTAGCCGATCTGTTGGCAAGGATGGGTTGTGATACAGAGACAAAGACTGAAGCCAATAACAAGAAGGTACATGACGAGCTGTCTGGCATCTTCAGCAGAGTTCTTGATGTCTACATCTCTGATTACCCAACAGGAAATATCTGTGATAAATACGTTGTCAGCCATGTCGTTAAGGCTATTGTCAATTCAGGTCTCGAGGAGTTGTCAGAGCAACTGAAGACAGTGTATTCCAAAGACATGGTCGATAAGAAGATATGTGGTGAGTTGGACACAAATCTCTCTGTGATGAAAGATTTAGGATGTGCAGATTTGAATTACATCGAAACAGGCATTTACCCATTAATGTTCCTACCCACTTACCTCATATGGGATAATGCCGACAACCCCGATTTTGGCGAGCAGTAATTATGGGCTGCGAAAAAAAGTTGGAAAATATATAGGAGAGGACTATCCGAACGAGATAACACTCAACTACCCAGAGTCGAGAACTATTCTCAGCAAGCCGAAAAAGTGCATACCGATCCACATAACTCACAGATGAATCTTAGCATAATATATCCTGTAATCTATCAAGAAGCTAAGCGTAAGGGGAATTAAAAACTATAGTGTGAGAAATCTAGAACAAGCACAGATTGAATAATAAGATTATGAAGTTATCAGTCTACGACTCCAACGTCCTCAAAGGTATTGCAATACTCATCATGTTGTGGCATCATCTTTTTCTGAGACCAGAGATGTATGCATACAATGACATTGTTATACATGGCCATGGTATTGCGCAAGAGATAGCAATCATGTGCAAAGTATGTGTCGCAATCTTCGTGTTCGTATCCGGATATGGACTTACTGAAAAGTATGGTGATTGGGCAAATATCAAGTTGAAGGATTTCTATTGGAAGAGATTCACGAAACTGATGTTTAACTATTGGTTCGTTTGGTTGATATTCGTTCCTATTAGTGTTCTATGGCTTGGTCCCTCGTTTGCAGAATCTTATGGCTCTGACAAATTCCTTCAGGGAAGAGTGGTATTGGACTTCTTGGGAATCGTCAATTGGTTGGGACCTACTGTTTATAATTACAATGCGGCATGGTGGTTTTATGGATGTATTATAGGTTTGTATCTATTGTATCCATTATTGCTCAGAATGGCGAAACAGAATGAGTATTACTTAATAGTGTTTGCCATAGCAGTGTTTTGCCTCCCAAGTGATTTCCTTTTCTGTATAAGGATATATTTGCCTGTTTTTGTCTGTGGAATGCTCTACTCACTGCATGACAATGAGAGAACTTACCATATTGCCCCCCCCATTTCTGTATGGATAATAACATTCTTCTTTATTCTTATTGGCAGGCACAAAATACAAGGCAACGACTTTTATGTTTATGATGCTTTAATTATGATTTCTGGTGTCTATGTTTATCAACATATATCTGGATTTATCAGGACGAAGCAATGTTTGGCATTCTTTGGAAAATATAGTATGGACATGTTCCTAATCCATGGTTTCTTTTACAAATGGTGGATGCATGATATCATTTATTACACCGGGAATCCTTTCATAATATACATAACTCTAATTGCCATAAGTTTGGTTGTAGCAATTGCAATAGAGAAAGTAAAACAAATTTTAGGTTTCAATCGTATGATGAAATACCTACGTAGTTTATAATCTATGTCCACTTCATCTGAAAATAACAAGCGCATCGCCAAGAACACCCTCATGCTCTATTTCCGCATGTTGGTGATGATGGCTGTATCGTTGTATACCTCCCGTGTAGTACTTGATACTCTCGGAGTATCTGATTATGGTATATATAACGTCGTCGGCGGCTTCGTCACTATGTTCTCGCTTATCAGCGGTGCCATGACTACCGCGACGCAAAGATTCCTGTCATTTGCCATCGGTGAGGGAAAGACGAAAGAAGTCACAAGCCTTTTTTCTACCGCAGTCATCATTCATATTGGATTGGCACTTATCATCTTGGTCGCAGGAGAGACTATTGGTGTTTGGTTCGTTGCCAACAAGATGAACTTCCCTCCAGGACGATATACGGCAGCCATTTGGGTGTTTGAGTTTTCACTACTCACATTTCTTGTAAGTGTTATCAATGTCCCGTACAATGCGGCCATTATCGCCTATGAGAAGATGTCTGCTTTCGCCTACATCAGCATTATTGAAGTGGTGCTAAAGTTGGTGATTGTCTATTTGCTATTGATTACTCCTTTTGACAGGTTGATATTCTATGCCATTTTGATGGCTATCGTGCAATTGGGAGTCCAGCTGATTTATGCATCCTATACTCACAGGAAGATAAAAACGTGCCATTGCAATTGGAAACTGAACCATGAGTACTTCAAGCAGATGACATCCTTTGTCAGTTGGAATCTCATTGGCTCACTAGCAGGAGTATGCAAAGACCAGGGATTGAATGTCGTACTTAATCTTTTCTTCGGTACAGCAGTAAATGCAGCAAGAGGTGTAGCTATGCAAGTATCGACAGCAATATACAGGTTCGTAGCTAATTTCCAGATGGCAATGAATCCACAGATAGTCAAGTTATATGCAGCGGGAGAGAAAAAGGAAATGTTCAAACTTGTCTTTAGGGGAAGTCGTTTTTCATATTTGTTGCTCCTATGTCTTTCATTGCCTGTTGTCATAGAAGCCCCGTTCATATTGAACATCTGGCTAGTGAAAGTACCTGATTACACGGTAGTCTTTTTGCGCCTGATAATTTTCACTGCTTTGATTGACTCCTTGTCCAATACCCTTATCACATCCATGCATGCATCAGGAAAAGTTAGAGATTACCAGATTGTCGTCGGAGGACTTTCCCTTCTGACTTTGCCTTTTGCATATCTGTTATTAAAAATAGGATATAGTCCGACATCCGCACTTGTAGCATCGCTTATTATATCTGTTGTCTGTTTGTTTGCAAGAGCAGCTTTACTTTCAAAATCAATTGATTTTCCAGCTGTTTCATTCTTGCGTGATGTAGCACTCAAGATGTTTATATTAACAATAGGCTCCTATGTCATTCCTATGGCTTTATATTATTTCACAGAAGTTAATTGGTGGACATTCATTCTTGTATGTCTTGTCAGTTTTGTAAGCGGAGTGATATTTAGTTACTATCTTGGAATAGAAAAGCATGAACGTGATGTAATAGTGTTAAAAGTAAAAGAAAAACTTCATAGAACTAATTAGGAGGATGAATAAGCCAAATATATCAGACATCCATAATTGCTACGGATGTGGCGTATGTACTAAAGCGTGTCCGGTACATATCATCGATTTGCATCTTAATACGGAAGGATTCTACGAGCCTTTCATCGCAGAAGAAGACAGATGCATCCATTGCGGATTGTGCAGAGATGTCTGTGCCTATATCAAGGATGAGCCTGCCCAAAACAATGCTCTCGTCGTGAGCTATGCAGCTTGGAGCAATGACGAGCAGGTTCAGAAGAAATGCAGTTCTGGTGGCGCCGGTTTTGAAATTGGCAAGTACCTCTTGGGCAAAGGATATAAGGTAGTCGGTGTTCGTTACAATGCAGAGAAAGGCCGCGCAGAGCATTTCATTGCAAGTTCCTTGGAAGAATTGGTGCAGACGACAGGGAGCAAGTACATCCAGAGCTATCCTGTTGATGGCTGGAAGGACATAGACAGAAACGGAAAGTATCTTGTCACTGGCACTCCTTGTCAGATAGATTCGTTCAGGTACTATATGAAGAAGATGAGGCTGCCGGAGGAAAACTTCATCCTTCTTGATTTCTTCTGCCATGGAGTTCCTTCCATGCTTGCCTGGCAGAAATATACTAAAGATGTCGAGAAAAGATTAGGAGGAAAAATCACTTATGCTTCATGGCGTAACAAATGGGATTATGGATGGCATGATAGTTGGGCTATGGGCATTGACGGTGGGCAGCAGTGTAAGAAAGTCGATTGGCATGAAAGTTACAACTTGTTAATAAGGGGAAAAAAAACTTTCTTACAAAGCCGGCTCTCACAAGGTGACAAATTTTTCCGTCTTTTCCTTGGCGACCAATGTCTTGGACGGCAATGCTATGAGCACTGCAAATATAAATATGACCACTCCTCGGCTGATATCCGTATCTGTGACTTGTGGGGCAAAACCTATCAAGACAATGAAGATGGGGTCAGTGGTGCTGTTGCTTTTACTCAGAAAGGGGCAGAAATATTAAAAGAGATAGACTGTAATCTCATAGAGCATCCATTCTCCGTTGTCGCGGAAGGGCAGATGAAGACATGCCCGAAAATGCTGCCACTAAGAGATTCGATATTGACAAGCTTGGCTGACGAAAACAAGACGATTGACGATGCTGTCAGTGTTTTAGATACCTATCACAGGCGTCAGAGAAATATTGGAAGGCTCAAGCATCCAGTCAGAACCGTTTGTCATTTAGTAAAACGTATCTTCAAATAGACACAGAAAATGAATACCGACACTATTACGTGCCATAACGTGTATAACTATGGAGCTTCGCTTCAAGCATATGCGTTGCAGCACTATTTGGAATCGTTAGGCCATGATGTGAAGATTATAGACTTCCAACCATGGTTCCATCGGGATAGGTACAAGCCTTTTTTCATTTCTCCAGGGGGAAGGCTATATAGCATCTGCAAGGCATGTCCTCCCCTAAAATATATCCTTGTGCCTTTAAAGTATCGTAGTCGTCTAATTTCCATGGTGAAAACATGGGGACGTAAAAAAACTTTTGATGATTTTACAAAGCAATATCTTAGTTTGACATGTAGGTATAATACTTCAGAAGAGTTAAAAGCCAACCCTCCACATGCAGATGTCTATATTGCAGGAAGCGATCAAATATGGAATACTGAGAGTTATAACGGTAAGGAGCCCGGTTATTACTTAGATTTTGGAACGGCCAAGAAAATCTCATATGCTGCAAGTTTCGCAGTAAGTGAAATTCAAGAAGAATGGCGTCCTTTTGTAAAGAGTCAACTTTCTCATTTCCAACATATATCTGTCAGAGAAAAGACAGGAGTGTCAATATTAAAGAGCATGGGGTTCCAAAACGGAGTACAAGTTGTGGATCCCGTATTCCTGCTGGGTGCTGACGAGTGGAAAACATTGGCTCACAAAGCGAAAGATTACGGCTTAAAGGAAAACAATTACATCGTAGTGTATGACTTCCTTAATGATGAAAGGATAGCCGCATTTGTGAAGAAGCTTAAAGAACATACGAACATGACGGTTGTGAGCATCAATGATTTCAACATATTGCCATATGTTGATATCAACATCAACGATGCAGGCCCTCTTGAATTCGTTTCTCTGATAAGTAAGGCAGCTGCCGTGGTATGCAGCAGCTTCCATGCCTCTGCATTCAGCTTGATATTTAAGAAGCCATTCTATGTCTTCCCATTAATTGGGCAGAACAACTCGTCCCGAATGGAGGATTTATTGAATCTCATAGGCCATCACGAGCGTTTTATGCCAGACGAGATTTTGGATGATATGGATTATGATGCCATACAATTTGTCTTGGATAAAGAGATTGGAAAATCAAAAGACGTATTGCAGTCCTTTATCAAGAGTTAATTGTTGCAATGAACTTTTATGCCAATCTATTTGATTCTGCATGTTGACTTCAAATAACTTCATTAGGCTTTTAGCATCTGCAATTTTGTATAATCGTTTTTGGATTAACGAGATTCGAGTTTAAGTTTAGTGTTATTTTAAATTTCCGATATTTATAAAAAAAGTCCAGGTTCTATAGAAATGGAATTTACATATCAGCTACCTGATAAAACTGAGTTTCTTCAAGCATTATTGACGCTTATGTCAAACTCTCCGAAGATAGAAGTGAGGATGGTATACAATATAATAAAGTATGCAACGCTAGAATTCAGGGAGTCAACAGAGTTTTCTCAAAAGGTTTGGAATGCTTACAAATTATACATTACGCTTAGATTACCAATCGATATATACTCAAAACAGCAAGTGATGCTTGAAGGCTATAGTTCTGAAATTAAGAATATAGCACAAACTTTATTGCCAGCGGATTGTGGTTATTATGTATGGAGTGTTGATATTGTTCCAGCTTTTGAATCAGCGAGACAAGGCGGATTGGAGGTCCTTTCATCATCCCAGAATAATGATAAATTGGACATACTTGATAAAGACATAGTAGAAAAAGGCAAGAAGATGTCAGATGCCTATCTGGTCATGTATTGCCTTGAAAATCTCCTTCGAGATTTTATTGATAGGACATTGACCAACAACTATGGTCAGAAATATGAGGAAAAGATAACCATAGCTAATAGTGTCAAGAACAAGGTAAAATCACGTATAAATGATGAGGCAAAGAACAAATGGCTTCCTTTGCGTGGCGACTCTTATGTCTATTATCTTGACTTTAACGAACTCGGTGACATCATTTCCAATAATTGGAATGACTTCAAAGAACTATTGCCAAGCCAAGAATGGATAAAGGCGAAGGTTGGCGAATTGTACAATATTCGTTGCCTTATCGCTCATAACAGTTATCTCGACTCTACATCCATTGAAGTCCTGAATGTCGATTATAAGCAAATGATTAAGCAGATAGGGAAATAAGGTACATCAAACTTTATCAATAATAAAAATAATGTTAGTATAAAGGATTACTTATAAGAAAATTTATATTGTAAGCGTCCAAAAATGACGTATTGCTTAAAGCCTTAAAATCTGTTACTTTTGTCCTCGACTTAAATTCATACAATTTATGGAGAGAACATCAGATTTTGAACAGCTGCTCTTCCTATATAAGACG
>NZ_VUNG01000040.1 GCF_009695775.1 Hallella mizrahii
GTCTTATATAGGAAGAGCAGCTGTTCAAAATCTGATGTTCTCTCCATAAATTGTATGAATTTAAGTCGAGGACAAAAGTAACAGATTTTAAGGCTTTAAGCAATACGTCATTTTTGGACGCTTACTGATGTTTTTTGTATGTAAGTGAAACAGAAAAAAAGAGAAAAAGAGAGCCGCTCTTCAGCAACTCTCTTTGATGACTGATGGGATGATGGTGATGATAGTTTTACCGATAATCACTTCACCTTCTCAACGACTATATCAATTACTCGACGACAACGAGGGGATCGTCTTCCATGACACTCTGACCTACTTTTACGCAGATAGCCTTCACCGTGCCGCTCTTTTCTGCCTCGATGTTGTTAGCCATCTTCATAGCTTCGAGCACGAGCAGAGCATCGCCAGCGTTCACCTTGTCACCAACTTTAACATTGATGGCTGTGATCGTACCCGGCAGTGGAGCTTTGATTGCGTTGGCTGTGTTGCCAACAGGAGCTGCAGAGGGTTCATCGGCAGCGTCGGCAGCTACGGGCTTGCCCAATTCCACCTTTTTCTTCTCAGGCTCAGCGGGCTTCTCCATGCCAACTTCGAAAGCCTCGCCGTTGACCTTGACTTGTGCCACGCTCTTTTCCTCGTCGACGTTGTCGATCTCTACTTTATAGACCTTACCGTCTATGGTATATTTAAATTCTTTCATGTCTTTGAATTATGGTTTAGCTGTGAACGACAAGAACTTAGCATTCCATAGGGTATGCTTGGGGCGAATGGTGATCACACCGGATTCCTTGTCATGAACATTGTTGCCCTGATACTCATAAAGAGCCATGGCAATGGCAGCATATATATTCTTATCCATCTTCGCTGTATTGAAAAGTTTGATTACATCGGCATGCAGCCATGCTTCTTGGCGGGAAGATTCTGGCGCTTGTGAGCCAACTGAGCCAAGCCACGGCAAATGCGGAAACGGGTGTTGCGTGGCTCGATGACATCATCGATATAGCCAAACTGAGCTGCCTGATAAGGATTGGCAAAGGCTTCTGTGTACTCGTCTTCCTTCTCTGCCAGGAATGCCTTGACATCGCCACCCTCTTCCTTGATCTTCTTGGCTTCCTTGCCACAGAGCACGGCGACGGCACCACTGGCACCCATCACAGCGATCTCGGCAGTAGGCCACGCAAAGTTAAGGTCAGCACGGAGCTGTTTGCATCCCATCACGATGTGTGAACCACCATAGCTCTTGCGCAAGTTGATGGTGATCTTTGGCACTGTAGCCTCGCCATAGGCGAAGAGCAGTTGAGCTCCGTGTAGGATGACGGCATTATATTCCTGACCTGTTCCCGGAAGGAAGCCCGGAACATCCACCAGGCTGACAATAGGAATGTTGAAAGCATCGCAGAAGCGCACGAAGCGGGCACCCTTGCGGCTGGCATTGACATCGAGAACACCGGCGTAGGCTGCGGGCTGATTGGCTACAATACCCACGCTTTGACCATTGAAGCGAGCAAATCCCGTGATGATGTTCTTGGCAAACTTAGGTTGCACCTCAAAGAAATCACCATTATCGGTGATGGCCTTGATGACCTTATACATGTCATAGGCCTTGTTGGGATCGTCGGGCAGAATGTCGTTGAGCAGATCCTCTTTGCGGTCGATAGGATCGGTGCACTCCACACGAGGAGCCTCTTCTGTGTTGTTGGAGGGAATATAGCTCAGCAGGGTACGAATCTGCTGCATTGCATCTTCCTCTGTCTTGGCTGTGAAACTGGTTACACCGCTTTTTCCGGCATGTACGCTCGCACCACCTAAATGCTCAGCGTCGATGTCCTCACCGGTGACTGTCTTCACCACTTTCGGGCCTGTGAGGAACATGTAGCTCGTTCCCTCGGTCATCACGATGAAGTCGGTCAAAGCAGGAGAATAAACGGCACCACCGGCGCAGGGACCCATGATCGCACTGATCTGCGGGATAACACCGGAAGCCAATATGTTGCGTTCGAAGATCTCACCATATCCGGCCAAGGCGGAAATACCCTCCTGAATACGTGCGCCGCCAGAGTCGTTCATGCAGATGACGGGAGCGCCATTGGTCATGGCCATATCCATCACCTTGCAAATCTTCTGAGCCATGGTCTCGGACAAAGAGCCACCGTTGACGGTGAAGTCCTGAGCATAGACATAAACCAAACGGCCATCAATCGTGGCAGAACCAGCGACGACGCCATCGCCGAGGAACTGCTTCTTTTCCATGCCGAAGTTGTGGCAACGATGGAGTTTGAACATATCATACTCCTCAAAGCTGCCTTTGTCTACCAACATGTCGATGCGCTCACGGGCTGTGTATTTGCCACGTGCATGCTGCTTGTCAATTGCCTTCTGGCCACCTCCCAAGCAAGCCTGCTCGCGCTTTTCGACGAGCTCCTTAATTTTCTCTGTTTGTTTGCTCATAGTTATCTTTATTGGATTTTGTGCAAATATGTATTTCTTTTTATCTCAGACTGCAAAGTTACTAAAATAAACCGATATAGCTACCAATGCTATGTAAAATGTTGTGAAACGGTTATGATTACATGTCGATTAGATACCGAAGCGCTTGGTGATATCGTCATAAGCGTCGATGCGCCGGTCTCGGAAAAAAGGCCACCATCGACGCACTTGTTCGCTGTGGTGGAGGTCTACGTCGACGATCTGGTTCTCTTCTTCCTGATTAGAGGCACGATAGAGCAACTCGCCCTGTGGTCCGGCAACGAAGCTCGATCCCCAAAACTGTATGCCATGAGTAAGTCCTGATGGATCAGGCTCATAGCCCACGCGGTTGACAGCCACGACAGGGAGCCCGTTAGCAACGGCATGTCCCCGCTGCACGATAGTCCATGCCTCTCTCTGGCGCTCTTGCTCCTCTTTGGTATCAGAGGATTCGTAACCAATGGCGGTGGGATAGATGAGCAAGTCGGCACCCTGCATGGCCATTAGTCGTGCGGCTTCGGGATACCACTGATCCCAACAAACCAAGACACCCAAGAGACCAACAGAGGTCTGAATAGGGCGGAAGCCAAGGTCACCGGGAGTAAAATAGAATTTCTCGTAGTAAGCGGGATCGTCGGGGATGTGCATCTTGCGATAGGTGCCGGCGATAGTGCCGTCGGCCTCCATCACCACAGCTGTATTGTGGTAGAGTCCCGGTGCACGACGCTCAAAAAGTGAGATGACGATCACCACGCCATTGTCCTTTGCCAATTGACCGAAAAACGCTGTCGATGGTCCGGGAATGGGCTCCGCCAAATCGAAGTTATCGACTTTTTCCTCTTGGCAGAAGTAAAGCGTATTGTGAAGTTCCTGGAGCACTATGAGCTTGGCACCCTTTTGAGCTAAGTCGCTGACTTTCTCTGCGAGTCGCTTCATGTTGTCGCTCTTGTCAGCAGTATTGTGCTGTTGTATGATTCCTATTTTCATCTTCGTATGAATTAGTTCTATGATTTTCAACTCTTCTAAAGCCTCAGCATGTGAGCCTGTTTCTTATTTCAAACTTCCCTTGGGCAACTGCATCGTCAGACAGTGTAATGATCCATGCTGGCGAATAACAGTGCAAGCATCAATGCCAATGACATCATAACCGGGGAATGCTTGACCAATAGCAGACAGGGCTGCTGCGTCACGATCAGGCTGCTGATAAGTGGGAACGATGACAGCCCCGTTGATGATCACGAAGTTGGCGTAAGTAGCCGGGAGTCGGTCTCCGTCGTCATAAATTGGGCACGGAGATGGCAGCGGCATCAGTTGATATGGTTTTCCATCAGCATCTCTCAAAGTCTTCAACTGATTTTCGAGTGCCTTTAAATCTGCGTATTGCTCGTCTTGTGGATCATCACATGCTATATATAATAAGGTGTGGTCAGGAGCCATACGCACAATTGTGTCAATATGTCCGTCAGTATCGTCCCCCTTCAGATTGCCATGATCTACCCACAGGATGCGATCTGCGCACAATCGTTTTTTCAGTTGCGTCTCAATATCTTCCTTTGTGAGTGGCTGATTGCGGTGAGGAGCCAACAAGCACTGGCTGCTGGTGAGGATCGTGCCTTTGCCGTCACTCTCTATAGAGCCGCCCTCCAAGACAAAGTCGGTATTGTCGTCCCAATCACAGTCAAAAACGCCCTGAGCATAGAGCTGACGAGTGATCGTGTTGTCGTCCTCCCAGCGGAATTTCTCACCCCAACCATTGAACTTGAAGTCCAGGATTTTGTTTCTTTTTGCTGCGTCGGAAGCGATTAAGGTAATCGGTCCGTGATCTCGTGCCCATGTATCATTGATTCTGCACTGATAGACACTCACACGTGCTAATGCCGGTTGGCTCAGATGACTTTGAAGCACTGTCCGAGTCCCCACGGCATCAGTGGCAGCGACGACAACGCGCTCGTATTTTGTAATGACCTTGACGAGCTCTATATATGTCGAAACAATATCCTTGAGATAGGGTTCCCAATCGGTGGCAGCATTAGGCCATGTAAGTTGAATGGCATCTTGAGGCTCCCACTCAGCGGGTAATCTGTATTGTGTTTCCATATTTACTTCTTGATTTCTTATTAGTCAAAGGGTATTACGCGTCTGCTACTTCCGTGAGACTGTATTTGTTCTTCATGATTCGGTTATAAATGTTTTTGATCCATAGATGATGAGTGGCGATAAAGCCACAGCCTATGGTCATCATCACGCACCACGAAACTTGCTCTGTCAAGACGCTTTGAAGGATGTTGATGAGAAACATAGGAATAACAAATGCCAAAATCATCAGGAGCATGATCACGTAATTGGTATTGCCGTTGCCGATGAACTTCTCGTTGAGCGGAAGTCGCTGCTTGTTGTAGACAGCTATTTGCATCAAGAGGAAATACTGCATGCCGGCAGTAAATACGGCATAGGACACGACCATCAACAAAGACCATTTGCCGATAATGATCATGGGCATCATCATCACAAACGGTACTGCTATCATCAGACAAGAGAAATAGTATTTGGCCGTCAGCAGACTGAGCAGGCTCTCTTTATGCACCATCAAACATGAAATATAGTTGCGCTCATAAGACATGGTCCGGGTAAGAAGCATACCACCATACACAATGAAATCGTAGATACACCAAAAGTTGGTCATGAATGCATCGTCATAGACGGTAGACAGAGTAATCAGCAGACTGATGAAGACCACGATTACTGTAGCGGAAAAAAACAACTTCCTTGGTCCTTTATTGCGAAGGAGAGATCTGATTTCCAACTTGAGGTATTCTCCCACCAAACCATATTTGTTGAGTGCTGCCAGTCCTGACAGCGTGTGGAAAGACTGACGCCCCTCTTTTGTCAGCTCTGTCCAGACAGCATGATATTGAACTCTACTATTGATGACAATCAGCAGAAGCAGCAGAGCCAAAGCAGCCAGGTGGGGTACGAGGCTGCCTTCATCAAGCAGACTGCCGATGGAAGCGTAAGACTCCATCATGTGATCGATCTTACCACTTAGCAGCCAAGGAAGGGAAAGCAACAACCCAACCGCAACAGGCAGGAGCCACCATAGCATATTTCCGATGACCAATGTCCTGACAATCGCATACCACTGGCTGTCGACCATGATGAGAATCCACCATAACAAGAGAAAAGACAAGGCTGGCGCAAGACCATAGGGAAAGACAACAGCCATCAGACAGTAGGGCAAGAAAAGAAAAAGCCAAATGACACTGGAGGGTGAGAACAGGGACCGGAGGACAAAGCTGTCTATGAGAACGTGTGTGGGGATGGGCAACAACACGTAAGGTTTTACTAAATGAGAAGGGGTGTTCTGCAAAAAGAAACGGCCAAGAAAATCGGCGATCAACACAAAAACCGATATCCCCATGAAGAATTCCAATGCTGTGTGTCCTCGTTCGTCACGTATTGATAGTGCCATGAGCACAGCAATGAAGACAAGATAAGCTGCCAACAATAGTCCCGAAACAGCCATCGTCCACTTGGCAGCGCGGTTGGAAGCAAATAAGGGAGAACGCCGCTCAGCCAACCAACGATGATGACTGAGCAGACGATAATAAAATAGAAATTGACGGGGTGGAATCATCTCTCTAATGATATTAATGATGTGTGGCCTGCAAACTGCTGTCGCTTCTGACCAATACTTGTGCTATCTAAGGTCTATGACTTCTGCCTTGGGGAAATCCTTAGCACGGAATGTGAACATGCTCGTCGGCAAATTCTTTGCCTTGAAGTTGGAAATGGTGATTGTGGACCATGTGCTCCCTTCACGCATCTTCACAATAGTAGGCTGGTAGGTGCGGGCGTTGACGGTCAGATACATTTCACTGACTGAGCGCTTATGGTTGGTAGCTGTGAGATGAATCACGTAATTGGCACCTTTCTTCGTCATTCCCATCTTAAAGCCTTGCTTATACATGGTGATGAAAGCATAAGGGTTCATGCGCATGCGCTGAGCCTCTGTCGGAGTGGTGACGTTCACCTCGTTGGTCTTTTTCATCAGAGTCCACTGGGTCTTGCCATTATTCCATACAATGGCTTTCGGCGTATGAGCATAGAACATGCTGCCTTTGATGGCGATGGAACCGGAGGTCTTCCCAATCTTAGAACTATAAATAGAGAAGTTTGCCGAAGCTCCACCTTTGCGTCCTACCAAGGCAGCCGTACGGTCGAGTACTTTGCGAGCCTGTGCAGCATTCTGAGCGAAAGCACCGAGGCTCAACACCATCATCAACGTAATGAATAATAATTTCTTCATGCCGTATATATTTTTATAATTCAATATCAAAGACTTATTTCCTCTATCAGATGACGGAAAAGATTATACCTGAAAACGCTGTTACCGAATGTCCCGGCGCCTATCCGTTGTGAATCTGTTGCAACCGCTGCGCGAGGCTGTTCTCATCGGCTATGAGCACTTCACGCGGCTTAGAGCCTTGCGCCTCGCCCACGATACCTGCCTTTTGCAACTGATCCATCAGTCGTCCGGCACGGTTATATCCGATGGAGAATCGACGTTGGATCATGCTTGTAGAACCTTGTTGCGTGAGGACAATAGCTTTTGCGGCCTCATCGAAATAAGGATCCAAAGAGCGCACATCGGTACCTCCTACTCCTGGTTCGCCGGAAGCGGCATTAGGATCGTCTGGCTCCGGCAACTCCATAGGATCAAGCGGCCCGGGCTGATCGGCAATGAAATCGTTCACGGCCTCGATCTCAGGAGTGTCAATGAACGCACACTGTACACGTACAGGATCACCGCCAGACAGGAACAGCATATCGCCTTTACCTACTAGCTGGTCGGCACCAGTGCGGTCAAGGATCGTACGGGAGTCAATCTGAGAGGCTACGCGGAAGGCCATACGGCCAGGGAAGTTTGCTTTGATGTTACCGGTGATGATCTTGGTTGTCGGGCGCTGGGTAGCGATGATCATGTGTATGCCAACCGCACGAGCCAACTGCGCAATACGGGCAATAGGCAACTCGATTTCTTTACCTGCTGTCATGATCAAATCGCCAAACTCGTCGATGATGACCACGATATAAGGCATGTATTCGTGGCCGTCGGTGAGTGAGAGCTGGTGATGGATGAACTTGTCGTTGTATTCCGTAATCTTCTTCACCCCAGCCCGCTTCAGCAGGTCGTAGCGATGATCCATAAGTTTACAGAGAGAGTTGAGTGTGCGGACAACTCTTTGGACATCTGTGATGATAGGCTCATCCTCATTCTCTGGCAGTGAGGCCATGTAATGTGGGGCAATCTTGTTATAGATGCTGAATTCCACTTTTTTAGGATCCACCAAGACAAATTTCAACTCGTTGGGGTGCTTCTTATATAATAGAGAAGTAATGATGGCATTGAGACCAACAGACTTACCCTGTCCTGTGGCACCGGCAACGAGCAGGTGGGGCAATTTTGCCAAGTCTACCATGAACACTTCATTGGTAATCGTCTTGCCAAGAGCCATCGGCAGTGCCATTTTTGTCGTTTGGAACTTCTTGGTATTCAATACACTTTCCATCGAGACGATCTGAGGATTTTTGTTTGGTACCTCGATACCGATCGTTCCTTTGCCAGGGATAGGTGCGATGATACGAATGCCGAGGGCTGCCAGACTCAATGCAATGTCGGCTTCAAGGCCACGGATCTTGCTGATTCTCACGCCTTCGGCCGGCGTAATCTCATAGAGCGTGACAGTAGGGCCAACAGTAGCGTTGATCTTGCTGATTTGAACTCCAAAACTATTGAGCACCTCCACGATGCGGGCATTGTTGGCCTTGATCTCCTCCATATCAATGACAGGTCGACTGGAGTATTTCTTCAGCAAGTCGCAAGACGGGAATTTATAGTGGACGAAAGGTTCCCACGGATTGATTGGTGTGCTAAGGTCGTAATGCTCACCAACCTGACCACTACTTGCCTTCTCTTCCTCACTATTCTTGACAACCACGCTGTCGATCTTTTCTTGACTCACTTGCTCTGCATTGGTGACATGGGGTTCAACCGCTATCGGGGCTTGTGCCGGCTTGGGGGTAAACTGAGACATGTCTGTTAGGTCAACAACATTCCCAGAGTTGGTTGGAGTTACATCATCTATATTATCAGTCTCTTTATTAGTGGCAGCACTCACAGTATCGTCTACTTGATACCCGTCATTGCTTGTGTCTTCTTCCTCATTTCTGTCCACATTTCGGTTCGTGACTGTGAATTTCACTTTCTTAGTCACATATTTCAGCGGATTCATCGCTTTTCTGATCACCGTAATCGTCTCCGAAGTGAGGTAGGTTAAGAAACTGACGGCAACTATCAAAAGAACCGCTGTCAGGCCTGGTGCACCGACAACATTCTCTAAGTGTTCCACAACAAAAGCGCCGTGTTGTCCACCGGGGTTGAAGATGCTGTCACCCATGATAGGCGTAAGGAATTTTGAGAAGGTAACAGACAACCAAACCATCACAATGGTCAGACACAGAAACCACTTCCAGAGGTTCACCTCAATGACGTGCATCAACTTTAAGCCTACCAAAATGATAAAGGCAGGAATCAAAAAAGCAGGTAGGCCAAAGTTTACCGAGATGAGATAATAAGACAGAAGAGCACCGGCAGAACCGCATGTATTGGTGAATACATGCGTATTGTTCAGCCATTCTCCCGGTCTCATATTCTCCAAAGTGCTCTGATCGGCTGGTCCCGTTGAAAAGAACGAAACCATGGCAATGATCATGTATATGGATAATGCCAAAAGGATGAACCCTAAAAAGAAATCAGTCGTCTCACTCTCAAATATATGTCGAAAGCCAACCGCTTCACCAAATGTCTTTGGCTTGCGCTCAGATTTTTTTCTTGCCATTTTATTTCTCTATATGATGATAAATGCAAAATTAGTGTTTTTTGCTGGAACCGCAAAACAAAACTGCTCCAAGTTTTTATTTTTGAACGTTCTTTGAAAAAAATATAGAGTTAATGAATGCCGTCTCGCTTCTTTTTTATAATTTTGTACATTATAAGCATTGCTACGTTCACAATGAAGAAAAAGTTATACAGCAAATTCGACAAGACAGAGATTTCAGAGTTACCGCAAGTGACCTTCCCCGGACGCATTATCACCATCATCTCTCCGGGTGAGGCCGACAAGGCTGTGGATTATCTTCTCTCGATGAATATACTTGGAGTCGATACCGAGACTAAACCTGCTTTTCACCGCGGGGAGCATCATCAAGTAGCTTTGCTTCAAGTTTCCACACATGATACCTGTTTCTTGTTTCGCCTCAACCGCATTGGCATCACACCGTCGATTAAGCGCTTGCTGGAGGACAAAACAGTTAAGAAAATCGGACTTTCGTGGCATGATGACATCCATATGCTTCAAGACAGAGAAACTTTTACTCCGGGGCTCTTCATTGATTTGCAAGACTTAGTTCCGCAACTGGGCATTAAGGATTTAAGCCTTCAAAAGCTCTATGCCAATATTTTCCATGAGAAGATCTCCAAACGACAAAGACTCTCTAATTGGGAATCGCCGCAGCTTGATGATAAGCAAAAGCAGTATGCAGCTATTGATGCTTGGACTTGCATCTTGCTTTATGAGGAAATGGAGAGGCTAATCAAAACCAAGGACTATGATCTCATTGTGGTTCCGGAGCCTGAGCCGGTTGTGAATAGCGAAAGTAAAGATTCAACTAAACAAAGTAAAAATATTGATTCTAAAGAAGTTGTGCAAGATAAGGGCATAGCTGACAGTAAGAATCAGAAAGTTAAAAAATCAACTGACGACAAAAGAATGTCTTCTTCAAAGAGGAGAGTTCGTAAACCAAGAAAAACAATTAATAGCGATAGACATGTATAAGAACATATATTTAAAGAAAGGCAAGGAAAGTTCTTTGGAACGTTTCCATCCGTGGATCTTTTCCGGTGCCATCCACCACATGGACGATGATATTGCGGAAGGTGATTTCGTAAGAGTGATCTCTGCTTCCGGCGATTTCATCGCTGTCGGGCACTATCAGATCGGTAGCATCGCTGTCCGTGTGCTGTCGTTTCACGACATAACGATTGACGATGAATTCTGGGAAAAGAGGTTGGCCTCTGCATTGACGATGCGTCAAAGCATAGGCATCGCAGATAATCCCCACAACAATACTTATCGTTTGGTTCATGGTGAGGGTGATAATCTTCCAGGACTTGTAATAGACTGCTATGGTGAGACAGCCGTGATGCAGGCTCATAGTGTGGGAATGCATGTTTGTCGCAAAGAGATCTGCAAAGCATTGGTGAAGGTGATGCAGCATCGTGTGAAGAACGTTTATTATAAAAGCGAGACAACATTGCCTTTCAAAGCCGAATTAGGACAGGAGAACGGATTCATTTATGGACAGACCGATGACAATATTGCCGTAGAAAACGGACTGAAGTTCCATGTCGATTGGCTTCGTGGTCAAAAGACTGGATTCTTTGTGGATCAACGAGAAAACCGCGCGTTGTTGGAGCATTATGCTAAGGGTAAGAGCGTTCTGAACATGTTTTGCTACACCGGTGGATTTTCTGTGTATGCGATGCGTGGTGGTGCAAAGATGGTTCACTCTGTTGACAGTAGTGCTAAAGCCATTGAGTTGACAAACGAGAATATAGAACTTAATTTCCCAGGCGATACCCGGCATGAAGCATACTGTGATGATGCCTTTAAATACCTTGATGAGCATGATGATCAGTACGATCTTATCATCCTTGATCCTCCTGCTTTCGCTAAGCATCGGAGTGCGCTGCATAATGCGCTTAAGGGATATACACGATTGAATGTAAAAGGACTACAACGCATCAAACATGGCGGCATCCTTTTCACCTTCAGCTGTTCCCAGGCTGTAACGAAAGAAAATTTCCGTAATGCCGTTTTCACGGCGGCTGTCCAGTCGGGTCGCAAAGTGCGTATCTTGCACCAGCTTCATCAGCCCGCTGACCATCCTATCAATATCTATCATCCCGAAGGCGAGTATCTGAAGGGATTGGTCTTGTATGTGGAATAGACACGTATTGATATGAGAAAAGATAATCGTTTTACCGATATCATCGAGAATTATATAAGCCGTTATGAGTTACTGTCTCACAACGGCTTTTATCTTGTGGCGCTTTCGGGAGGTCCTGACAGTGTGGCTTTGCTGTTGACTCTCCGAAATTTGGGTTACCATATTGATGCGGTTCATTGCAACTTCCATTTACGAGGAGATGAAAGCGACCGTGATGAGAACTTCTGTGTCGAATTGTGTAAGAAAAATCAGATTCTGCTTCACCGTATTCACTTCGATACGAAGGCTTATGCCGAACTGCATCACCAATCGATAGAAATGGCAGCCCGTGAATTGCGGTATCACTATTTTGAGCAGTTGTGCAAAGACGTTCAAGCCGATGCCATTTGTGTGGCTCATCATCGTGATGATCAGGTGGAAACAGTGTTGCTTCATCTCATTCGTGGAACAGGGTTAAGAGGGCTTACAGGGATGAGACCTAAAAATGGGCGAATCATCAGGCCATTTCTTGGAGTTAGTCACCAAGATATTCTTGATTACCTGCATCTCCGCCATCAGGACTACGTTATCGACAGTACAAACCTTGAAAGGGACGCGCAACGTAACCAGCTAAGATTGGACATCATACCTTTGATGGAGAAAATCAATCCTGAGGTCAAAGACAACATCGCCCGGGCAGCGGACATTCTAACAGAAGTAGAAGAATTCTCTGATCAGCAGATCGACTCGCTTATTCGCTCTTGTCATGAGGGAGACAGCTATAAGTTCTCTGCTATCAAGAACAGTGGACATAGCAAACTGATTCTGTGGCACATATTAAATAATAAAGGCTTCAATCGTCAACAAATAGAGGAAATCAATGTTTGCTCTAAAACGAACAGACATTGGCTGTCTGATAAATATGTGGTTTGCTTGGAGAAAGACAGCCTTTCTGTCGTCGATAGGGACAAATGGCAGATGGAACTTCCGTCTATGCGCATTCCGGAATGTGGTACCTATTGCTACTCAGCTATGGGTAAAGACATTATGAAATTGAGATTAAAGGAAGTCACTGCAGATGCTCTTATCATTGACAAACATCCACAATATGCTTTTGTTGACGCTGCTAAAGCCCATTTTCCGCTTACATTACGCCCCGTTAAGCAAGGAGACCGCTTTGTGCCGTTTGGCATGAAAGGGTCTAAACTAATCAGTGATTTCATGAATGATCTGAAACTGTCCATGATTGATAGAAGACGACAATTAGTAGTTGTAGACAATCAGGGGACACTACTTTGGGTTGTCGGAAGAAGGGTGGATAATCGGGTTGCTGTTGGGCCTGAGACACAGAAAGTTGTTGTTATGGAGCAAATTTAACACGATTTTTATACCAAATCAACCGCCGTATCAATATTTTTGTTTATATTTGTCATCGAATAACTGATGGGCAGTAGTATGGGGCTGTCATATATATAGAATGAATCACCAATAACAATATTATCTATGTTTACCGACACTGACAAACAACAAATTGAGAAGCGGGGGATGACAGTCGCTCAAGTTGAGCATCAGCTTGAGCAGATTAAAAACGGCTTCCCCTATCTACGCCTAAAATCTACGGCGGCAGTTGGTCAAGGTATCTCTGCACTCAGTGATGCTGAGCAGCAAGATGCAGAGAAAGCTTGGGAAGTGTATAAGGACGAAGGGCATACGGTGGTGAAATTTGTTCCTGCATCGGGTGCAGCCAGCCGTATGTTCAAGAACATGTTTGCTTTCCTCAACGCCGATTACGACACGCCTCAGACCGATTTCGAAAAGAAATTCTTTGCAGACATCAAGAAGTTCGCCTTCCGTGAAGCACTGTGCGACGCTTGCAAGAAAAACACTGGGAAAAGCATTATGCAACTGATTCAAGCCGGTGACTATAAAGCTGTAGTCCGGAATCTTCTGATGCCCGAAGGCTTGAATTATGGTCAATTGCCTAAAGGGCTGTTACAGTTCCATGAGGACGAGGAAGGTGTCCGCACTCCTATGGAAGAGCATCTGGTAGAGGCGGCTTTATATGCCAGTTCGAAAGGAAAGGCTTTGGTTCATTTCACTGTCTCGCATGACCACTTGAAACTCTTTGAGCAAAAGGTGGAAGAGAAGAAGGCTTATTATGAGAAGAAGTTCAACGTCAAACTGGAAGTCAGCTTCTCTGAGCAAAAGCCAAGTACAGATACAATTGCAGCCAACCCCGACAACACACCTTTCCGCAACGAAGATGGTTCGCTGCTCTTCCGCCCGGGAGGTCACGGTGCACTGATTGAGAACCTCAATGAAATCAACGCTGATGTCATCTTCATCAAGAACATCGACAATGTCGTCCCAGACCGTCTGAAAGCTGATACTATCAAGTGGAAGAAAATTATTGCCGGCGTACTCGTAAAGACTCAGAAGAAAGCTTTCGATTACTTGAAAGACTTGGAGTCGGGGCGCTACAACCATCAGAAACTTGAGGAGATCATTCATTTCGTTCAGCGTGATCTTTGCTGTCGCCGGGAGGATATCAAGGAGCTTGAAGATGCGGACTTGGTAATCTACTTGAAGAAAAAACTCAATCGGCCAATGCGTGTTTGTGGTGTCGTGAAGAATGTTGGTGAGCCCGGCGGTGGCCCCTTCTTGGCTTTCAATCAGGATGGCACCTACAGTCCTCAGATTCTTGAGAGCAGCCAGATTGACAAGAACAATGCAGAATATATGAAAATGTTCACCTCTGGTACCCACTTCAATCCTGTAGATCTTGTCTGTGCTACTAAGGACTTCCAAGGTCATCCCTTCCATCTGCCTGACTATGTTGACGCCAATACTGGCTTCATCAGCTCCAAGAGTAAGAATGGCCGCGAACTGAAAGCTCTTGAATTGCCTGGATTGTGGAATGGTGCCATGAGCGACTGGAATACAATCTTTGTGGAAGTTCCTTTGGACACGTTCAACCCGGTGAAGACCGTCAATGATCTGCTTAGAGATGCTCACCAAGGGAAATAATATTTGTTCCTTGTAGCTTCTACTATATAATAAGGAGAGTCTACTTGCAGAATAGGCAGTAGACTCTCCTTTTTATTTATTCATTCTCCTTAAGAAATATCGTGATTCTTAGTCTTATTCAATGGAAAATGATTACCTTTGCATAAGATAAGAATACATATAATTTAGATCTTCTTTTAGAAGAAAATCACAACTCAATAGTTATGAAACAGACAAAGATCGTTTGCTCTATCAGCGACCGTCGCTGTGATGTCGACTTCCTGCGCAAACTGTTTTTTGCAGGAATGAATGTAGTCAGGATGAATACGGCCCACGCAACTCCGGAGGGTATCCGCAATATTATCAGTAACGTGCGTAAGGTCTCACCACATATTGGCATTCTTATTGATACCAAGGGGCCGGAAGTTCGTACGACAGACGTTGCCGAGCCCATTCAGTATCGTACAGGTGAGGCTGTGAAGATTTTCGGTCGTCCAGAGATGGATACCACGCACGATATCATCAATCTTTCATACACCGACATTGCTAAGGACGTGAAAGTCGGAGACGACATGCTTTTTGATGATGGTGCCATCGACATGAAAGTGATGGGTATTGAGGGGCCGACAATCTACGCTGAAGTACAAAACGACGGAGTGCTGGGGGCACACAAGAGCGTAAATGTGCCGGGTGAGCATATCGACCTCCCTGCGTTGACCCCCAAGGATAAACGCAACATACTTTTGGCAATTGATGAAGATATCGACTTCATCGCCCATAGCTTTGTGCGTTCTGCTGCTGACGTGAAGGCTGTTCAGGACATTTTGGATGAGCATCATTCCGACATAAAAATCATTTCCAAGATCGAGAATCAGGAAGGTGTAGACAATATCGACGAGATCATTGATGCCAGTTATGGTATCATGATCGCGCGTGGTGATTTGGGTATTGAGGTGCCTATAGAGCGCATTCCCGGCATTCAGCGAATGATCATTCGTAAATGTGTAGAGAAGCGTAAACCTGTGATTGTTGCAACGCAAATGCTCCACACCATGATCAATAATCCTCGACCCACACGTGCAGAGGTGACTGATATTGCCAATGCTATCTATTCCAATACGGATGCCTTGATGCTTAGTGGAGAGACTGCGTCTGGAAAATATCCTTTGGAAGCTGTGCAGACCATGGCTACTGTAGCTGAGCAGGCAGAGAAAGACCGTATCTCATTTGGCGAATTAAATAATGTGCCATTGAGAGAGCATTGTACACAGAAGGAGTTCTTGGCACACTCTGCCATTGAGTCTACCCGTTTGTTGGGAGTTGCGGGTATTATCACAGACTCCGAAACCGGTGAGACAGCCCGCAACTTGGCTGCATTCCGCGGTCCGAAGCCAATCTTGGCGATCTGCTATAAAGAGAAGACACAGCGTTGGCTCAATCTTTCCTACGGAGTGACTGCTATCTACCAGAAAGATCACGTGAGCCCAGAGTTTATGTTTATGGCTGCTATCCGTATGCTTCGTCAGAAATGCTATATCAGCAACGATGACAAGATTGCTTACCTCTCTGGTTCATTTGGTGAAGGCGGTGGCACAACTTTCCTGGAAATCAACCAGGTCAAGAAGGTGTTTGACCGCGAATATCAGTTCCATCTACCTCAGGGAGCAAAGCAATAATCAATTGCCATTTTCAAGGCAATTGTAGCCAACTAATTCATCTGTTCTGCCTCCTATAGGTCTGAAATAGACGAGCATTTGGTAGGAATTCTCTGTTTGATAATAATTTCCTTGCGAAGGGACGGGGTGAAAGGCTCCGTCCCTTTCTTTTTGCACATACTGATAATTGTAGTATCCCTGTTTAAGCAAAAGATTACGCTCGTAGCACTGAATGGAATCGTTCCACAGCATTTCATATTGGGGAAGAAAACGATCTTGTGTCCAATTGCCATTCAAATAGATGGAGTAGGGTGACCGTGGAGCTTTCAATAGAAAATGAACACAGATGTATTCTGTAGTATAGTCATTTTCGTAATTATCGTTATTCCTTATATAATAAGCGCCATCTGCGTCTTTGTCAAAAACATAATTCGGTCGAGGCTCGTCGGGCCAAAGCCATGCATGATAAGCTCTTCCATCCCAATCAACACGCTCTACACCCATAGAGGGACGGTCTACATCCAGTATTTCAAACTTATGATACTCGTTGCCACCGTCAAAGATCAGATTTCGACAATGGCTCCAACGCATAGAATTAGACTGCATATATTGTGGAGCAGGTGCAACAACGGCTTGATCCCATCGCTGGTTTTGCAGGACAACAACATAGAATTGTTGAAGAGGATTTGATACGACAAGCGAGGGATAATCAACCTCTGCCTCTAATTGCTGATGATTATTATTGATGTCAATATCAGTATTTGTGGTCAACGACATTCTCACTGTCACTTTCTGGTTCAAGACCATGAAACAGGCACGGATCAGATCTTCATTGTTGTCTTCGTCGTAGATCGTTACGCGATAGTTGCCGCTCAATTTCAGCAGACAGCGGTCATTGGGAATTGTCAGACGATAATGAGTATAGAGTTGATTGGTATTAATTGACTGCTGATAATTATCTATAGTATTTCCTTCTGTAAAGCCTTCGCAAAAATCACTTTCAAAGATTTGAGACGAAGCAGACCAGTCCTTTTCACAATGTTCAATACGATAACATAGTCGACGATGCTCATGCGTGAGATCGTCAAATGAGATATTGACGTTTTCTCCATTATTCAAATTAATAATCGGCAAATTACGCCATTGATCTCCTGCTGTTACCTGAAGTGTGGCGATCTCATTGCTGAGCAATTCATTTCGTTGCGCTTGGGTATGCAGTCCTCCTAGGAAGAAGAGTAAAAGAAAAAGCAGAAAAATATTGAATTCTAAATCTCCTAAAACAAAAGCCTTGGGATGTTCCATAGCTTATTCAGATTTTGAGTTTTCAATATTTCTCTGCTTATTAAGTATATAGGGATGGATTATCCCTTGATAGCTGCTACACCAGGAAGTACTTTGCCCTCGATAGCTTCGAGCATAGCACCACCACCGGTAGATACGTAGCTTACCTTGTCAGCAAGACCAAATTTGTTGATGGCAGCGACAGAGTCACCACCTCCTACGAGAGAGTAAGCACCATTCTTCTGAGTAGCTTCTGCTACAGCCTTAGCGATTTCGCCAGTACCGTGAGCGAAGTTAGGCAACTCGAAGACACCGACAGGACCGTTCCACAGAATAGTCTTGGAGCTCATGATGATCTTCTTCCAGTTTTCGATGCTCTCTTCGCTTGCGTCCATGCCTTCCCACTCGTCAGGAATCTGATCGATGGGGAATGTCTTACGTGGAGTGTCGTTAGAGAAGTCCTGACCGCAAACCGTAGCAACAGAGAGGCTGAGGTTCACGCCCTTCTCTTTGGCAGTCTTGATGACATTCAGAGCCTCGGGGATCAGATCGTCCTCATGGAGGGATTTACCGATGTGTCCACCCTGTGCCTTGATGAAGGTATAACCCATACCGCCACCGATAATCAAGTTATCAACTTTGTCGAGCAAGTTCTTGATAACACCGAGTTTAGAGCTAACCTTAGAACCACCAATAATAGCTGTGAAAGGATGCTGAGCATTCTTCATCACATTGTCGATAGCCTTGACCTCTTTCTCCATCAGGTAGCCAAGCATCTTGCTGTCCTTGTCAAAGTAGTCGGCGATAACTGCTGTAGAAGCGTGCTTACGGTGAGCAGTACCGAAGGCGTCGTTGACATAGACATCAGCATAAGAAGCGAGCTTCTTAGCGAAATTCTTCTGACGGTCCTTCATCTCTGCTTTGGCAGCATCGTACTCAGGAGTACCCTTCTCAACGCCGACAGGCTTTCCTTCCTCCTCTGGATAGAAGCGGAGGTTCTCCAGCAGCAGGGCCTCACCCGGCTTGAGGGCAGCAGCCTCAGCGTCAGCATTTGCACAGTCAGGAGCGAACTTTACTTCAACACCAAGCTTCTCCGACACCTTGCCTACGATCTGCTTCAGACTCAGCTTAGGATTGACTTTGCCCTTAGGTTTACCCATGTGGCTCATCATGATGACTGCACCACCATCATTGAGGATTTTTTTCAATGTGGGCAGTGCGCCACGGATACGAGTGTCATCAGTAACATTGCCATTCTCATCCAATGGCACGTTAAAGTCTACACGAACAATTGCCTTCTTACCAGCAAAGTTGAATTCATCGATTGTCATTTTTCTAAGTGTTTTTATTATTAGAAATGTGAATGTTCTTCTGCTGTTGCAAAGATAACAATTATTCTTGAATTACAGATAATTGAGTAGCACTTTTTAGTAATTCTCTTTGCTTTTGAGATGAAACAGTTTCAATCAGGATCTACTAACGAATATTGTCTCATGGGGGCGAAACCATGTTCTCATGGGATCGAAACCATGTTCTTGTGGGGGCGAAACTATGTTTTCAATGTTGTAATGCTATAGAAAAAGATCTTTCGCTAAGCAGGGAATGATTAAAACCTGCGTAGCGAAAGATCTTTTGTTAGCTAGAAAAATCCAATCAGAATTTTATGGTGATAGCGTGAATACAGAACCGTGGCATCACAGAAAAAGCCTGCCAACCTGATAGACAATAGCAGAAACTATCCAAGCCAATGCGGTGGTATAGCAAGCGGTAAACAGTGCCCATTTCCAGCTTCCGGTTTCTCCTTTGATAGCAGCAAGGGTAGCCACACAAGGAAAGTAAAGAAGGACAAACAGCAGGAAACAGAATGCTGTTAGTGTTGCTACGGGGCGAGCTTGGTCTGTCGTCATTCCGTGCATCTTTGCGATATCTGCGGTGATAGCTTTATTCAAGTGCTCATACTTGCCTCCGTCGTCATTGTATTCCTTGTCTTCAGAATAACTGTCATCGTTGGTATATAGCACCCCCATTGTAGAAGCAACGATTTCCTTAGCACCTACACCGGCGACAATACCCACATCAAACTTCCAGTTGAATCCCTGTGGATAGAAAATAGGCTCTATGGTCTTACCTATCCGACCAATGTAGCTTTGCTCCTGCTGTTGTTGAACAGAGAGTTGATCGTTATGAGGGAAATAGCCTAATGCCCAAACAATTATGGTAGCTACAAGGATGATACCGCCCATTTTCTTGAGATATTGCCGACCTTTCTCCCATGTATGACGGAAGACAGCCTTGGCCGTAGGGAAGCGATAAGGAGGAAGCTCCATCACGAAAGGAGTGTCTTCACCCTTGACGATATATTTTGTCATCAGTTTGCTGATGATGACTGCCATGAAGATACCTATGAGATAGAGTGACATCATCACCAACCATTGCGTGTTGCGTGAGAAGAATGTGCAGATGATCATAATATAAATAGGTATTCGTGCCTCACAACTCATCAGAGGAAGAATCATCATCGTCACCAAGCGTGAGCGGCGGCTCTCTATCGTGCGAGTGGCCATCACGGCAGGAACATTGCAGCCAAAGCCCATGATGAGTGGAATAAACGATTTGCCATGAAGTCCCATCTTGTGCATGAGCTTATCCATGATGAACGCAGCGCGTGCCATATAGCCAGAGTCCTCCATGATCGAAATGAAGAAATAGAGGATCAGAATCTGTGGAAGAAACACAATGACAGAACCAACGCCACCGATGATACCGTCTACAAGCATTGCCTTGACGGGGCCTTCCGGCATCAAATGCCCAATGGCATCCCCCAACATGCCAACAAGTGAATCGATCCAGTCCATAGGGTATGAGCCTAGACTGAAAGTCACAAAGAACATGATGGCAATCAGCAGCAGGAAGATCGGGAAGCCTACGATCTTATTGGTCAGTATTCGGTCGAGCACATGCGTGATCTGGTAAGTGTCCTCTTTATGTCCTTCTTCGTATGCGGCCTCATTCAATGCGCCATGGATGAAACCATATTTTGCATCCATGATCGCGGTTTCAGCATCTTCCTTAGTTTCTTCTTTGACGCGATTTTCCGCTTTGTCGCGATGATAGAAGATCTCCTTTGCATCCGGCAAGGCACTGACGAACTTCTCAACATCCTGGTCGTGCTCCAGCAATTTGATAGCCAAATAACGGGTTGAGTAGAGTTCACGCACATTCTCTTCTTTCTTGAGATGCTCTTGTATCTCGCTGATACCATGCTCTATCTCGTGGCCATGGTTGATATGGATATGACGATAATGCGATTGTGCGTCTTCTGTACCCTCATATACTTCGATGATTTGATGGAAAAGCTCGCTGACACCTTTGCCGGATTTAAACACTGTCGGAACCATAGGTACGCCAAACAACTCCGACAACTTGTCGTAATTGACATGGTCGCCACGTTTCTGTGTCTCATCAAACATGTTTAGCGCAACCACCATACGGATGTGCATGTCAATGAGTTGTGTCGTAAGATAAAGGTTACGCTCCAGATTAGAGGTGTCAATCACATTGATGACAACATCCGGAGTCTTTTCGATCAACTGTTTTCTGACATATAACTCTTCGGGAGAATAAGCAGAGAGAGAGTAAGTGCCAGGAAGGTCGACAATGTTGAACTGGTAGCCTTCAAAATTGGCATGCCCTTCTTTTGCGTCAACAGTAACACCGGAGTAGTTACCTACCCGTTCGTGAGCGCCTGAGGCAAAATTAAAGAAGGAAGTCTTGCCGCAGTTGGGGTTTCCAACCAAAGCGACGTTGATCACCTTGCGCTCCTGGAGAGCAACCTTCTCCATTAAATCGGTAGAGTCTTCGTAAGACTTGTCGTTTGGGCGAAGAGCCACATCAAGATCAACACAGCTGTCATCGTTGAATGACAAATCTTCGACGGGCTGTTCTTTTGCAGCCTGTTGCTGTCTTTCTCTCCGTTCTTTCTCTTCTATTTTCTTAGCTTCCTCAGCAGTCACCACCTCTATCATGTTAGCCTCGCTATGGCGCAGGCTCACCTCGTATCCCATGATACGATATTTCACGGGATCTTTAAGAGGAGCATTGAGCAGTACATCCACTTTCTTGCCTTTGATGAACCCCATCTCTACAATGCGTTTCCGGAAGCCACCATGACCATTGACCTTAACGATAACACCACTTTCTCCTGTATGCAGCTCAGACAATCTCATAATTTATAAATCTCCTGTCTTTGTTTTCAAATGCAAAGTTACTAATTTAATCTTGGAATATTCTCTCTAATAATATGTTTCTCTGTAAAATACCTAAAAATGATTAGCGCTGGTCGTGTGACATGGTAGAGCAGGCCTACATAAATATGATGAATTATATGAAGTAATATTTTGCTCTGCAGAGATTTTTGTATAACTTTGCAAACAAAAATATCATAGACAATATCATAGACAATGGGCAGAAAACGTCAATCATTACCAATCATAGAGAATGTCACTATCGAGTCGATAGCAGCCGAAGGCATGAGTTTGTTTCATCACAACGACAAAGTGGTGTTTGTGCCGTTTGGTGTGCCCGGCGATGTTGTTGATGTCCAAATCGTAAAGAAGAAACATAAGTACAATGAGGGGCGCATCATCAATATGATTAAGAAAAGCGCCAAACGGATCGTGCCTTTCTGCGAGCACTTTGGTATTTGTGGCGGATGTAAGTGGCAAATGCTGCCTTATCAAGAACAGCTGAAAGCCAAGCAACAGCAAGTACACGACCAACTGACACGAATTGGCAAAGTAGAATTGCCTGACTTCATGCCTATCCTTGGCTCTGTAAAGACCAAGGAATATCGCAACAAGCTGGAGTTTGGCTGCTGCGACAGGCGATGGTTTACACATGAAGAGCTACAGGACCCCACTTTAGATTTGGACAACGGCAATCACTCTGCAATTGGCTTTCATATACCAGGTGCTTTTGACAAAATATACCCTATTCATAAGTGTTGGTTGATGGAAGACCTTCACAACTCGATCCGCAACGACATTGAAGCCTATGCAAAAAGCATTGGTATGACCTTCTACGATGTACGTCAGCAAAAAGGATTGCTGCGCAATTTGATGTTCCGCAACTCCAATACGGGCGAATGGATGCTCTTGATACAGTTTCATTACGATGAGGAAGGCGATGAGGCCAAGGCTATGCAACTCTTACAACACGTAGCAGAGCAATATCCGCAAATCACCTCTTTAATGTATACAGACAACCAGAAGGGAAACGACTCGCTGGCTGATTTAGAGTTGAAGACTTTCAAGGGAAATAGTTTCATCTATGAGGCTATGGAGGATTTGAAGTTTAAGGTAGGCCCCAAAAGCTTCTACCAAACAAACACAGAGCAGGCGTATCAGCTATATAAAGTGGTACGCGAGTTCTGTTTCATGCCACTTAATGACCAAGAAGCTTGTACGGAAGCCCCTCTGCTTTACGATCTTTATACGGGTACGGGCACGATTGCTAACTTTGTCGCGCGCAAGGCCAAGCATGTCATTGGCATCGAATATGTCGAGGAGGCTATCGAAGACGCAAAGGTAAATAGTCAGATCAACAAGATTGAGAACACTACATTCTTTGCGGGAGATATGAAAGACATCCTCACGGATGACTTCATCCAAGATCACGGACGGCCGGACATTATTGTGACGGATCCTCCACGTGCAGGAATGCACCCAGATGTAGTAAATGTCATTCTTAATGCACGTCCTAAGCGCTTGGTTTATGTAAGCTGTAATCCTGCAACACAGGCGCGTGACCTGCAACTGCTCGACGCCGGGTTCATCGTCAAGGCTGTGCAGCCTGTGGATATGTTCCCCCACACTTCCCACGTGGAAAATGTAGTTTTGCTCGTCAGAAAATAGATTCTTTGTAGATAGTGTAGTGGATTATGTCTCAGACATTATATATTAAAAACATGGTTTGCGACCGTTGCAAAATGGCAGTCAAACAGATTCTGGAACAAGTAGAGCTACATCCGGTTGCTGTCGAGTTGGGTGTTGTTACTATTGAAGAAAACAACCTCAGTGACGAAAAACGTTTGCAGTTGGCTCAGACACTCAAGTCCATTGGATTTGAGTTGCTTGAGGATCAGCGACAACAGCTGATGAATCAGATTAAGATTGCTATCATCGACTTGGTGCATTATAAAGCCTCAAGACAAACGCTCACGCTGAGTGCCTATCTATCGGATAAATTTCATTTAGATTATAGCCGGCTCAGTAAGCTCTTCAGTGAGTGTACTGGCATGACTATTGAGCGATACTATATGCTGCAGCAGGTGGAGAGGGTGAAAGAACTCTTGAAATATGACGAGTTGACTCTCACGCAAATTGCACAGCAGATGCATTATTCAAGTGTAGCTTATCTGAGCAGCCAATTCAAAAATGTCACAGGGATGACACCTTCTAAATTCAAGTCGCTGAACACCAATCCTCGCATAGCCTTGGATAAAATATAATTAGTGTTTTATGGAAAACGTGGAATTAAAGAGATCATGGCCATATCATCTTCTTGGCATCATGGTAGTGCTGATTTGGGGAGTGACCTTTGTCAACTCTAAAGTCTTGCTGAATCACGGATTGATGGCACATGAGATTTTTACACTCCGCTTTCTTTTCGCATGGCTCTGTATATGGCTGATCTCTCCAAAAAAATTATGGTGTGACAATCTGCATGATGAATTGTTGATGGTGTTATTGGGTATTACGGGCGGCTCTCTCTACTTTGTTACCGAGAACATTGCTGTGAAGGTTGGCTATGTCAATAACGTCTCTTTCATCGTCTGTACAGCTCCTTTGTTAACAACGATATTAGCACTTCTCTTTCTTAAGGATATCCATGCTAACCGTAAACTAATCGTCGGTTCACTGTTAGCTACCATTGGCGTGGGGCTTGTGGTCTTTAATGGACAGTTTATCTTGAAGATAAACCCTTTGGGTGATTTTCTGGCACTTGCTGCATCTCTGTGCTGGGCAATCTATAGCATTCTGATGAGATATGTGAAGCACTATAGCAGTGTGTTTGTTACGCGCAAGGTTTTCTTCTACGGACTTGTTACCGTATTACCAGTCTATTTGGTACGTCCTTGGAATTTCCCGTTCCATGATTTCCTGCAACCGTTGGTGTGGGGCAATTTACTTTTCCTTGGCGTTGTAGCCAGCTTTGCCTGTTTTGCACTGTGGAGTTTTGTGATCAAGAAAATAGGGGCTATCTCAGCCAGTAACTATATCTATCTCAATCCTATCAGTACTGTTGTAGCAAGTGCGTTTGTCTTGCATGAGCGTATGACGACTTTAGCATTTATGGGTGCGGGCAGCATTCTTTTGGGCGTATACATCGTCAGCAAGGCACTGCCACAAAAGGCTTAAGCAACGATTGGATAGAAAAATAGAGGCGAAAGGAGTAAAATGATGAACATGTTGATAAAAAACTTTGATTTCACGGCATACAAAGATCCTGGAATATTGGAATTTAAAGACGTAGTGTTAGGAGAAAAAACGCTTCCTCTGTCTATGGTGGCATGCCCAGGCAAAGTATCATCCATCATCATTGACCCGACGGCAGGTCATCAGCTCGTCATGGCCATTCTTGGACTTGATAAGGTGAAAGAGGGATATATAACGGTAGACGGTGAAATGGTGACCTATGGATCCGGGGCTTTCTTCCGGCAAATGATGTGCTATGTTCCTCATTTCTTGCCGCAAGCAGATATGACCGTAGCAGAACTTTGCAGGCAGGTTATCAGTAAATATAATGGTAAGCATCTGCGATTAGAAGCTTTGACTGAGACATGGCAGCGTTTAAGCATTAATCCTTCGATATGGAAAGAAAAGATACGAAATATACCCCAGTCTTCACTCTGGCTCGTACTCTTGTCATTGGTTCCCATGCGCAAAGTGCCCATTGTGCTGATAGAAGCACCTGTTATCAAGAATGAAACTGTTGATTCTTTTATCAGTCAACTGGCACAACAGGGAAGGGAGGTGATCTGTACGACACAGAATCAACCTCTCAGCTCTTTTCAAGTATTGAATTTAACATCAAAAAGCGAATAAACCATGAGTCTACAATTCTTTGGCGAACTTCTGTTCTGTATCTTGTTGCTTGTTATTCCATTTGTATTGGACAATATACTGAAGTTAAATCTTAGTGACAGACTGTTAAGGGGAAGCATCAGTCTGCTGGTGCTGATTGGTATTTGTGGTGCCATCTTAGACTTCGTCATGTGGCAAAATCATCTTTGGCTCACCATATTGGCAGCATTCATCGTAGTTGCGGTAACATGTATATGGGCTTTGCTACATTTCTGCCTCAAATTGAGACGGTTGCTGATCCCTTCTCTCACAGGCTTATTGGTTGTTATGCTGTTCTTAGCTCCTTTATCTGCCATTTTAGTTACGCCCTTACCACAGTCATTCTCGCCTCAGAATTTTCTTCCTATTGTTTGCCTGCTGTCTGGCTCTATATCGTTTAACATGATTCGTGGCATTCGCCAATATTATGTTGGACTGAAGAATCATGCCGCTCTTTACAACTATTTGTTGGGTAATGGCTGCACGCATCGTCAGGCTGTAGCATTTTTTTTCCACCGTTCTTTGCAAAGTACATCGTTGTGGGTGCTTCGACGTATATCGACCACCATGCTCACAGCATCCCCTTTACTTCTGCTGGCTTTGATCTGGGCTGGAGTGCCGGTCATGAAAGCAGCAGTACTGAACTTCATGTTTTTCTTTGCAGTCCTTTCGGGATCCATGTCCTCTTTATTTATTTCTTTGTGGTTTGCCCGTCGCTATACCTTTGACGAGTACAGCCGTCTTCAGCCAGTCTCGTAACACGCCGGCATATTGGTTTTGAGAATCTGCGACCAACACCACAACACGTTTTCCCCCAGTCAGCTTTGGGCCAAGGCACATGCCTTCGTAGTTGGCGAAACCGTGGTCGAAGATCTTCATGTTTGTCTGCCACTGTGTGAGCAATGTCTTTTTTGATGTTAGAATGTTGTAGCAAAACAACTTACATTTGACAAACGCTCCCAACTTCATTTTGGGAACGTAGGCTTCACGCTCAAGTACCAAAAGACTGTCAGCATTTAAAGCGCACAACGCCGGTACACCAAATGTGTAGAAAGCACCTTCATGCGGTGATATGCTTGCTGTATCCATCTTATAAGGAATGACATGGCAGACATTCATGACACTGTCGATCTCGAGGAGTCTTATTGGTGCCGTTTCGTTGCATGTCCAAAGATGGTGGCTTTCCTTGCAATATGTCAGAGCTTCCAACCCTTCGTTTTCAGGCAATTTTCCTAAAGAGTCCGGCCATGCTGTCGCACGTCCTGTATAGCGTCCTTGTTGATCAAATTCAATGATATGGTTGTCAGTTTCACCACTTATCATCAAAGTACAGCGATCAGGTAAGTAGGCTATGTCTTCATCGTCTCTCCCATGTCTCTCAGAACCATAGAATCCTAAGTTCTTAGCAGATAGTATGGCACCCGTTATAGTATCAAGTTGAATGTCGAAAACGTAATAACCGTCATGCTCGCTTTTATCACTAACTACAGCATATCGTGTGCCTCCCAACCAAGCAATGCCACTGTAATTACCGGCAGGGATCGTTTCTTTGAATTGTTGCTGAGGATTGAGCGTAATGGAGATTTGCGATAGTGCGGATGCAAGCCTCAGCAACAGTAGGATTAATATCAGTGTGCGTCTCATAATCGTATTCTTTCATTAATAAACGCAAATTTCATCAGAATATTTGGTGATATGAAATGAATCTTGTAAATTTGCAGATGAAATGGAGAAACCCATAAGGGGTTGTTTCGGTTCGATCGGGATACTCATCAAATTACAATGAAAACCGGGATATCTTCTCTTGTTGATGGCGGGCCACAATGTTGCGAAAGCAACAGCTGTAAAGCCGGTGGATTACAAAGACAGGGAGGGCCCACAACTTTTATAGCTGGAGTTTTCATCACATCATCGTTGCAACCCCTTTCCATACGGAGAATGGCGCGTAGGCAATGGTCTCGCGTATTCTCCTTTTTTATTCTTATCAATAAACTTAGGACAAGTAACATTCATAAATAACATATAGGAGACAAATTATGTTTAGTGGTATAGTAGAAGAGATGGCTACTGTCAAAGCTATCACGCAAGATCAAGGAAATATAAATCTCACACTAAGCTGCTCTTTCACGCATGAACTGAAAATAGACCAGAGTGTGTCACATAATGGCGTTTGTCTGACGGTGGTAGACTTAAAGAATGACTGCTACACAGTGACTGCCATGAAAGAGACATTGGAACGATCCAATTTGGGACTGTTAAAAGTTGGTGATGCTGTCAATGTTGAGCGCTCAATGATGATGAACGGACGGCTTGATGGGCACATCGTCCAAGGTCATGTCGATGAGACGGCTGTCTGTACGAATATAGAAGATGCTGACGGGTCGGCTTATTTCACCTTTAAGTATCGCAACAATCCGGACATGGCGCGGCGCGGCTACTTTACTGTCGACAAAGGCTCTGTTACTGTCAATGGTGTTTCTCTTACTGTGTGTGATCCTACAGACGACAGCTTCCGCGTGGCGATTATCCCTTATACTCGGCAAAACACCAACTTCCGGGATATAAAGGTTGGTAGTGTTGTTAATCTTGAATTTGATATCTTAGGGAAATATATAGCCCGATTAAGACATTTCGAATAACTTTCATCGATTCTGCCTTGATGGATCCTAAGACATCATTACGTTCTAAAAAGATAAAAGCCTCATCCGGCACCAGAATGTTGGATGAGGCTTAATTGTGTTATAGCGCACTAGGAATTAGTATGCTCTTGCAATAATGACACGATATTTGGCTGGCTTACCACTCACCATGTCAACACCCGGTGTCTGCTCATAAGCGAAGGGGACGCAACGGATAGTAGCCTGTGTGTCCTCCTTAATCTTGGCTTCTGTCTCTGCTGTGCCGTCCCAGTGACAAAGGAAGAAACCGCCATCTTTGATACGCTCCTTAAATTCTTCGTAGTTATCACATTCATAGACGTGTGCGTCGCGATATTTACGGGCCTTTTCAAAGACATTCTTCTGAATGTCATCGAGCAGATTCTTCACACGCTCTACGATACCGTCAAAGCTGACGTTCTCCTTTTCCAAAGTGTCACGTCGCATCACCTCTATGGTGTTGTTTTCCAGATCGCGTCCACCCATTACCAGTCTCACTGGCACGCCTTTGAGTTCATAGTCGGCGAACTTAAATCCTGGGCGTTTGTTGTCGGCGTCATCATACTTCACGCTGATGCCTAACTCTTCGAACTTATCGATGACGGGCTGAAGCTTCTCTGTGATGGCTGCAAGTTGCTCTTTATTCTTCGTAATAGGTACAATGACAACCTGAATAGGAGCCAACTTCGGGGGCAACACCAGTCCATTGTCATCTGAGTGAACCATAATTAGTGCACCCATCAGACGAGTAGAAACACCCCAAGAAGTAGCCCATACATACTCAGGTTTATTTTCCTTGTTCAGGAAGGTAACATCAAAACTCTTTGCGAAGTTTTGGCCCAGGAAGTGACTGGTACCACTTTGCAGAGCCTTGCCGTCTTGCATCATTGCCTCAATAGTATAGGTTTCCAATGCTCCAGCGAAGCGCTCTGTCTCACTCTTTACGCCTTGGATAACAGGTACGCCCATCCAATTCTCAACAAAGTCTGCATATACTTTGAGCATCTTCTGAGCCTCAGCTTGTGCTTCCTCAGACGTAGCGTGGGCTGTATGACCTTCTTGCCACAAGAATTCGGAAGTACGCAGGAAAGGACGCGTACGCATTTCCCAGCGCATCACGTTGCACCATTGGTTACACATGATTGGCAGATCACGCCAAGAGTGAATCCAATTTTTATAGGTATGCCAGATCATTGTCTCTGAAGTAGGACGGATGATCAGCTCCTCATCGAGCTTTGCGGCTGGATCCACAATGATATCCTTACCATCGTCACTGGTCTTCAGTCGATAATGGGTAACCACGGCACTTTCTTTGGCGAAGCCCTTTACGTGCTCAGCCTCACGAGCAAAGAAACTCTTCGGGATAAGCAATGGGAAATAGGCATTCTGTACTCCTTGCTTTTTAAACATCTTATCGAGCACAGCTTGCATCTTTTCCCAGATTGCATAGCCATAAGGCTTGATAATCATACAGCCACGCACCGGCGCAGTCTCAGCCAGGTCTGCCTTCATCACCAAGTCGTTGTACCACTGACTATAGTTGTCAGCCCGCTTGGTCAATTCTTTCAGTTCTTTAGCCATTTTAATAGTTGATCTGAGCAGAATAGGGAATTGCCTATAGCAAGATAGGCATTTTCCTCCCTGCAAAATTTATTATTTACTTAATTTTGCCACAAAGTTACGAAAAAAATATCGGATAGCTCTCGCACAAAGCGAAAAAAGAGTTACCTTTGCAATAGAAAAAGATCAACCAACAAAATTTAAAACACAATTGATATGAAGAAGATTACATTAGCAACAATGGGATTGTGCATGCTGACCATCACCAGCTGTGGCACAAGTCAGGGCAATGGCGCATTGATTGGTACCGGCGCAGGTGCCGCTTTAGGCGCAATTGTCGGTAAGATTGCAGGCAACACAGCTGTAGGTGCCGCCATTGGTGGTGCTGTTGGCGCTGGTACCGGTGCTATCATTGGCCGTCATATGGACAAAGTAAAGGCAGAAGCTGCAGCTAAAGTGCAGAACGCTAAAGTCGAGGAAGTTACAGATGCCAATGGACTGAAAGCTGTAAAGCTTACTTTTGACAGTGGCCTTCAGTTCGACCTGAGCAAGTCTACACTGCGTGCTGCAGCAAAGAAGGATTTGGCCAACTTTGCTACTGTCTTGAAGAACAACACCGACTGTCTTGTAGACATTCAAGGCTACACAGATGCTACAGGTGGTGACAAGATCAATGTGCCATTGAGTCAGTCTCGTGCACAGGCTGTGAGCAGCTACTTGGTTTCTCAGGGAGTCTCTTCCAACCAGTTCAAGAATGTTGCCGGCTACGGCAGTCAGAATCCAGTTGTCGACAAGACCGTCGCACCTGAGAACCGCCGTGTAGAAGTTTATCTCTATGCCAGCCCTGAAATGGTGCAGAAGGCCGAGAACGGAACGCTGAAATAAGTTAATAACAAAGAATATTGTTTTTTGCAATATCATTTGCAGAATAAATAAATAGGGGATGCAGGCTCATCAAGGGTCGGCATCCCCCTTTTGGCATGAATAGATTCAAGAAAATCCTTCGTTGGGGTGTCAGCCTTTTCTTTGCATCCTCAATATTGGCTGTCATTGCCTATCGTTTCATTCCGGTCTACATCACACCGCTGATGGTTATCCGCTGTTTTCAAAATGGCAGTCTGACGATGCATCATCAATGGATACCTCTTGAAGAGATGTCTCCTCATATGCCAGTGGCAGTGATGTCAAGTGAGGATAGTCGTTTCCTCTTGCATCATGGCTTTGACTTCAATGCCATTGGTAATGCTGCCGAGCGCAACCTCAAGCACAAGCATGGAAAAAAGTTCGGTGCCAGTACTATCTCACAACAGACTGCCAAGAACGTGTTTCTCTGGCCGGGGCGGTCGTGGGTTAGAAAGGGATTTGAAGTTTACTTCACTGCGCTCATCGAGCTCTTTTGGAGTAAGCAGCGTATCATGGAAGTCTATCTCAACAGCATTGAGATGGGCAACGGCATATATGGGGTAGAAGCATGCGCCAACTACAATTTTGGAAAAGACGCAAAAGACCTGTCGCGTGCGGACTGTGCCCTGATAGCTGCAACTCTCCCTAATCCCCGCAAATTCTCTTCGAAATATCCAAGTGGATATATGCGTCTGCGTCAACGGCAAATCATGGCTAATATGCGCTATATACCGTCTTTCCCTAAGGAGGGTGAAGACTACGATCCAAGGACTGCGGTAGGATCCACTTATCGTTGAATATTCATCACACTTGTCCAAACATATGACTATGACCCAAGAAGAACAGAATATCCTTTCCCAACTCAATGATGTCCAGCGTCAGGCTGTTGTATATGATGATGGACCTGAGCTGGTCGTTGCGGGAGCCGGATCGGGAAAGACCCGTGTACTCACTTATAAAATAGCGTGGTTATTGGAACACGAGCAACTCAAGCCGTGGACGATTTTAGCTCTTACTTTTACCAATAAAGCTGCCAACGAGATGAAGTCTCGTATCGCTCAACTGGTGGGAGATGAACGGGCGCGTTATCTTCAGATGGGGACTTTTCACTCTGTCTTCTCTCATATTTTGCGAGTGGAAGCTCAATACATTGGTTTTCAATCAGGATTTACTATCTATGACGAGACCGACTCCAGATCCTTAATAAAAAATATCGTCAAGCAGATGGAACTTGATGATAAAAAATACAAGCCTGCTGAGGTACACAAAGCTATCTCCCGAGCTAAGAACGACTTGTGTACTGCTGAACAATATAGTAATGATGGCAGTCGCATAGAGCAAGACAGACAAAAAAACATGCCGGAAGTCTGCAAGATCTATCTTGCCTATCAACAGCGCCTTCATCAGGCCAACGCCATGGATTTTGATGATCTGCTGATGCTGACCCATGAACTGTTTCAGAATCACGATGACATTCGACAGAAATATGCCACTCGTTTTGAATATGTATTGGTCGATGAGTATCAAGACACAAACTTTGTCCAGCAGCAAATCCTTTGGCAATTGACAAAGGAGCGGCAGCGCGTATGTGTTGTCGGTGATGACTATCAGAGTATCTATGCCTTCCGTGGTGCCAAAATCGATAATATACTTAACTTCTCCTCCCGATATGAGCATGCTAAGGTGTTCAAATTGGAACGCAACTATCGTTCCTCACGTCTGATAGTAGCAGCTGCTAACTCGCTGATGAAACACAATCAGCGGCAAATTGAGAAAAACGTCTATAGCGAGAATGAGGAAGGAGACAAACTGACTATTCTCGAGACTCAGTCAGACAAACGGGAGGCGGCATTGGTCTGTCGGGAAATCAAGCGCATCAAGGCTCAAGAACATTGCCACTGGAGCGATTTTGCCATTCTTTACCGGACCAATGCTCAAAGTCGTCTTTTCGAGGAACAAATGCATAGCCCAGAAATGGGGATGGCCAATTGCTATCGTGTGTTCGGAGGGGTTAGCTTCTATCAGCGCAAGGAGATAAAAGACGCATTGGCATATTTCCGACTTGTTGTCAACTCCGATGACGAAGAGGCTTTTCGCCGAATCATCAATTATCCAACACGTGGAATTGGTAATACCACAGTGCAGAAGATTGTCGCAACGGCACAGCAAAACGGTATAAGTCTTTGGGAGACAATTTGTCATCCGGGGCAATATGGATTGTCCGTCAATCGTGGTGCACTTTCGAAACTCGATGCTTTCAGGCAATTGATACAGTCGTTTATTGACAAACGGGGGGCGAGTGACGCATTAGCGCTGAGTAAAGAAATTCTGGAGCGCAGTGGTATGAAAGCTGACCTTGATGCCGACAAGACACCCGAAGGCGAAAGTAAACGCGAGAACATAGACAGCCTCACTTCCGGCATTGCCGACTTTGTGCAATCGCAGCAAGAGCAAGGACTTGATGACCACGAATTGTTGAGCGACTATCTTTCTACAGTATCTCTGTTGACCGACATGGATAACGACGACTCGTCCAGTGACAAGATGACATTGATGACCATCCATTCTGCGAAAGGCTTGGAGTTTGGAACGGTTTTCATCGTCGGCATGGAAGAAAACATTTTCCCAAGTCTGATGTCAGCAGACAGTCAGCGAGGATTAGAGGAAGAGCGTCGCTTACTCTACGTGGCTATTACGCGCGCTGAGCACCACTGTTATCTTTCTTGGGCACACACCCGTTGGCTCTTTGGTAAAATGGATCCTTGCGTCAGAAAGAGTCGCTTTCTTGATGATATTGATCCAAAATATCTGACTATACGTGCGGAAGATGGCGGAGCAACAATACGCAATCATGGCGGATGGAACAGAAAGCCATGGGATGACGACGACTACGAAATCAATAAGCCTTATACTGGAAGTCATCCTTGGGGCGACGAGTATCCCCGTTACAGTAGCCGTATGCAGAATTCACGCCCCGTAGCAGGGCAGTTTATGGCTGACCCGCAGCCAAAGATCACTAAGCCTCATAGAGCAGAACGGGCTATAAATCCGTTCTCGGCTTCTTTTGAACAGCAACTTCGGCAAAAAGGAAATTTCAAAAGAGTGGCAAAGGCAATGACTAACGGAGGCTGCGCCATTAGTTCTTCTGACGAGGGCAACGCGAATTGCATACATGCTAAATCCAGCAATAATGACGCGAGCAATTATGGTATCAAAGTTGGCTCTGTCATCCTTCATTCTCGTTTTGGCAAAGGGCAAGTGACGAAAATAGAAGGTAGTGGAGAAAACTGTAAGGCTACTATCGACTTTGAAGAAACCTCGACGAAGGTGTTGCTTCTGAGATTCGCAAAGTTCAAAGTGCTTTCTATATAAACAAAAATTGTCCTCCTTCCCGACATTGGAAAGGAGGACAAATGATATTAAGCTACTCTCGGAATACAATGCTTCCTACACAGTAACATTTAATAATCTTCATCTTCGCTGATATCCTCAGCTTCGAGGTTGAGTTCATCGGGACTTGTCTCGTACGTAGTGCGATAGCTCTCTTCTGTGAGTTTTTCATCATCGAAAGTATCGTCGTCGTCATCATCCTGCTTGAAGTTGTCGTCATCAATATCCTCTTCCTCGCCGTCTGTATTTTCCAAGTCCTTATTAGCCTCTTCGTCTTTTTCACTATCTTCTTCAGCAAGGAAGCTCGGAGCAGCTACGGCCTCAGGCTTTTCTTTGGCGAAGATAGCCTCAATCCAAAGGCCTTTAGGGATTTCCAAAACCTCAAATCCGTCATTGACTTTCTTTTCATAGAGACCGCCCGGCTTATGCAAGCGATCCTTGGGTAGCGTCGTAGTGGAGATGTCAAATCCGCTCTCGATGACGTCCTGGATACTTTGGGACAGAGACTCCCAACCTCCACCGAAGTTGCGCTCCAAGACTTCGATGAGCTTGGAGGCGGAGATATGGCGGATGTTTTCGTAGGTCAAGTCTGTCACTCTCAAGATCGGACGTTTCTTGATAGCGAGTTTGGGATGATTGTCTTCTGGCTTGCCGATTTGGGAAACCTTAAAGCCGCGGTCCTCATACTTCTTGATGATCTCGGGCTTATCCACTTTTATTTCCTCAATATCAAAGGCAGTCTTGATAATGTCGGTATAATGGCGCATATTTTCTTTGAGATCTGCGTCTTTTTCGACAGCCTCCAAAAGTCGGAAGATATCATTCTCTTGCAAATCCCAAACATTACTCTTGGATAATGTCTTAACAGTAATTGCTTTTTTGTCTTTCATGGTCATTGATGTTATACGGTGCAAAAGTAACATTAAATTCCTAATAAGCAAACAAAATCAATAAATAATTTATGTCCAAAACTTAATGTTATCTGTCGGATGCATTGTTTTTCCACATTTGGGGCATGTTTGCTTGTTCCAAGGCTTGATATGACTGCTTCCGCAATTGAGACAGAGCCTGCCCGCCAAGGACGTGAAGGAGGGGGCTGAGTCAGCGATGACACCCCCCACAACCAAAGGTTGAATCGTTTTGCAATCCGGACAAGTGATCATTTCTATATGTTGTCCCATGAATCCGCGGCCTTCGTAGACATCAGCCTCGTAACCGCAGGATTCACATTTATATTTGATGATATGTGCCATAGGCTATGACTATTCTTTTGGATTTTCTATCAATTCTTGATAAAGATTCTCATATCTCTTGGCTACTTGTAGATAGTCGTGATGTTTCCTTATGTATAGGATACTCTGCTCTTTGAGGGCTGTTATCATTTCGGGATGACTAATGAGTTGCTCCAGAGCATTGTAGACACTGTTTTCGTTTGGCTCTGTATTGATAATTGGTCGCAGACGCTTTTCGCCGAGAATATCGTAGTTTTCCGGTTCGCCGCCTCCTACACAGATAATTCCCCGTAACATCGCCTCAAGCCCGTTCATTGCGGGAGTATAGCTATAGAGCTGATCGAGGATCACGTCAGCATCGTTCATCATCTGAGTATATTTCTGGAAAGGTACTCCACAGACAACCGAGAGCGAAACTTTCTTAGGGTAATTCCGTTTGAGCCTTTTGGCTGCTTCCAGCATGATATCAGTCCCCTTATATGCACTTCTTTGTTTGCTAATACCGATGAATATCTTTAAGGGCAGATGAGCTTGGTAGTCTGCTTTATCCTTGGGACTCTTCTGCTTGATAGGGAACGGAATAAAAAATGTCTTGTCGGGAAACAAGGGCTGGTAACAAGCCCAATACTCATAGAGTCCCGCTACGATAGCATCACAGTCGTGGGCGATATATTGATTTAGATGCCCTTTGGGGGTGTCAAGCCAGTCTGCCCGTTCCTTCATAGCGTCATCATCAGTGCGCAGGTGATCACCAATGTTGAAGTCGCTGTATCTCAACGGCATTTTGGTGACATTTTCATGCACCCAATAGTAATCCATTCCATAAGCACCCATCACAACTTTCCCGTTGTTTCGCCGCAGATAACGGTAGATGGGTAATATTTTCTCAGCCTTGAGCTCCAGGAACATTGGATTGATGATTTGCACCACATCATACCCTCTCATATGAGGCAGCGCGTTAATAAGTCTGGCAGCAAAACTCAAAGTACCAGCAAATCCAGGGTTACGACTGAAGTCTATGTCTCTCGGATAGTTCTTCCAAAAGTCGCCGTTGCTGGCTACTACCACTTTATGACCGAGCATCCTCAGCCCCTCTGCCAATGTGTTATGGACATTGCTGTATTCACCTATCAGAAGAATCTTCATCTTATCGTTTTACTTTTAAGCCTCTCACAAGTAACTGTCTTCCCCAATGAGAACTTATCAGCTTTCGAAACAAAGTGTATTTGCGAGTGTATTGACGGTCGGGTAGGGGGTAGAGCTCCATTTCCTGCAAGATGTCGATGGCAGCGTCCAGTCTCTGTCTGCTTTGCGTTTGCACGATGATTTGATAGAGATAGTCCATCGTAAGCTGAGCCACGCGACGTTCCAAGGCTTTTTTGCTTTTTGCCGGCAATTGACTTGATATGCGTTTGAGGTGCACAATTACTTGAAGGATGTCTTCTAATCTTTTGTCGATGATCTTTGTATCTGTACTGTGGGTAATGGATCCTGTTCGCTGACGATAGTAATAAGCCGGCGCATTGGTGTCGAAAACGCGTTTGCTGCGTAGTAACAGTTGTGGAGTAAACTCTTCGTCTTCATGATAAATGCCAGATGTAAACTTCAAGTCTCCCAATACGTCTTTTCGGAAAATGTATCCCCACGCGGCCGCTCTTATATTCTTTTCCGTCATATATTCACATCCACTCACTGGCTGTGGCGCAGAAAAAGCAGTATCAGCACAGTTGCTGGATGTCATGTGGAAAAACACCATGTCAGGCCGTTCGTAACGCACAAAGTCAAGACAATGTTCGTATGGAGCAGTTACCAAATAGTCATCACCATCGACAAACTGAATATATTCTCCATTCGCCCATTGCAGTCCATGATTCCGGGCTACCGAAAGACCCTGATTGGCTTGTCGTATATACATAAGTGCATTTTTCTTCGACAGAAAGTCAATCGGCGATCTGTCCGATCCGTCATCAATGAGTATAATCTCTCTTTCATCCTCACTGAGTGATAAGGATAATATACTGTGCAGACATTCCTCCAAAAGTGTCACCGGAAGATTATACGTGGTTATAATGAAGCTGACGAGTGGTTTCGGCATACTAATTTATGTATCTTGCAGAGTGTTTTAAGCCCCAACAAGTGGAGAACTTTCAATTTTATAGTATTATGATAGGGAAGGATCGGAAAATCTTGGCGAATTTTACCCGTTGAGCGGAAGACATCCAACTGAATGTTCAGCACATCAGCATAGTAGTCGGCCATCAGCCGATCATACTCTTTTACTTTTTGTTTTGCTCTTTTGTCGGCTGCCATTCGACGAAGCATGATCAGATTGCCGTCAAGAAGACTGTTGAGATCCTTGGCTCCCGCCCTTTGCGTGATGCCATTGGGATTGAAGGTGTAGTAATATAATCCTATGTCTGTGGTTGCTACTCGGTTACAGTGACGCAGTACTTGAGGTAACGTAAAAGTGTCCTCAAATGTTCTGCCTTCCGGAAATCTCACATTTTGCCACACTTCTCGCTTGTAGACTTTGTTACATGCATAAGTGTGCTGCCATGCTTTTGTCTCCAGCCAGTAGACAGCATTGAAAGTGTATTCACGCCGGGGGAAGGTGACCCGTCTCTGCCGTGGTGAGCCGAAGTGGCGATAAAGGGGAAATTCCAGCATGTCGTAATCCGGATGGATGGAAAGTTGCTCCATCAGCTCCTTTAATGTGTCAGATGCTAAATAGTCATCACTGTCCACAAACATGATATAGTCACCCTTCGCTTTCGAAAGACCGGCGTTGCGTGCAGCACTCAACCCACTGTTTCGTTTCAGCCTGATGTGCTGAATACGGCCTTCTCTCTTCGCATAGTTCTCACATGTCTTTGCGCTTCCGTCTGTTGAAGCATCATCTACAAGGATCATCTGCCAGTCACGAAAATCTTGTGTCAAAATGCTGTCCACACATCTTTTCAGCGTGCTTTGTGTCTGATAAACGGGTATGATGATGCTCAGTTTCATTTTGTGTCTTTCATTAATTCCTTGAAGAAAGCGTTTAAATCTTCATCCAGGCCTTTCATGATATCTCCACCGACAATCACAGTGTCGTCATCAGCTACAAAAAGCTCAGCAATATGCTCCTTGTCCTCATTTTCCAACACGATGCTGTAAGGCTTCAGTATACCCATTGACTCCACATTGCAATGATTCTTCTTCAGATAGCGTCTGAGGATGAGCGTGACACCGTCATAAAAGTCCTCGTCTTTCTGGTTGATCCATTGTTCTACCACACACCTTGTTATCTCTTGATCGTCATCGTCAAAAGCAGTAAGCTCACCTGTCTCCTGATTGGTCCGCACGTGAATGTCGGTCATAATAGCATTGTCACATTGCGATGGAAACTTTTCTGCCACCTTGCGGAAGAATCGGTCAAGTTGTTGTGTCGTTTGTTCTGTTGCCTTTATCATTGCTGTTATCTTTACATGTTTTGTTTCTGCAAACTTACACAAAAAAAATGGTATTTGAGCGAAGATTACTAAAAACTTTCTGAATCTGTACAGAATATATGTAGAAACATCCATCTGTACAATAATCACTATGTGCCGTAATACCTTATTATTTTTCCACTTTGTGAAGAAATATATGGAAATACAATAGACTTTTGAAATATTTTAGAAAACAATTGAGATTATTCCAAATAAAAATATTATCTTTGCAAAAAATATCTGAGCACATAATATCTATGGACATGAAGCAAACGATTTTAGTGACTGGTGGCATGGGATTTATTGGATCTCATACTACAGTTGAATTAATAGAGGCAGGATATAAAGTTGTTATTGTTGACGACCTCTCTAATTCAAATATCAAAGTACTGGATGGTATCGAAAAGATTACAGGCGTGCGTCCAGATTTCGAAAAGGTAGACTTGCGTGATAAGCAGGCTACTGAAGAAGTGTTTAAGAAACATCCTGATATTGAGGGAATTATCCATTTCGCAGCAAGTAAAGCAGTAGGGGAGAGTGTCCATAAGCCTTTACTGTATTATCGCAACAATATAGTATCTCTCATCAACCTTTTGGAGCTCATGCCCAAATATGATGTCAAAGGTATCATCTTCTCTTCAAGTTGTACCGTTTATGGTCAACCAAAGCCGGAGAACTTGCCCGTTACAGAAAATGCGCCTCATCAAAAGGCAACTTCTCCATACGGCAACACCAAGGAGATCAACGAGCAAATTATTTATGATTATATACATAGTGGTGCCAACATCAAAAGCATCATCCTGAGATATTTCAATCCTATCGGTGCTCATCCTTCTGCGCTGATTGGAGAATTGCCTAATGGCGTGCCCGCCAATCTGATCCCTTATGTCACTCAAACAGCCATAGGCATCCGGGAGCAGTTGACCATCTTCGGGAATGACTACAATACTCCCGACGGCACTTGTATCCGTGACTATATCTATGTTGTTGATCTGGCTAAAGCCCATGTCGCAGCAATGGCTCGTGTGCTGGATCAGAATGCCGAGCCTATCGATTACTTCAATATCGGCACTGGACATGGTAATTCGACATTGGAGATCGTTGAAACCTTTGAAAAGGCAACCGGTGTGAAGCTCAATTGGAAATACGGCCCGCGGCGTGAAGGTGACATTGAAAAGATTTGGGGCGACTGCACCAAAGCCAACAATGTTTTGGGGTGGAAAGCGGAAACACCGCTCGATGATGTCTTGCGCTCTGCTTGGAAATGGCAGCTGAAGTTGCGAGAAGACGGTGTCATGTAAGACACTTTTGAGTAGAAGATCATTTTAATCTCTCTTATCATATTTCGATTTATAGCGGTGACTTAGATCCCGCAATTTTGTGTTTGTGTTGTTGTGAGGTTCCGGCGTGAGTCGGGGCCTCATCTTTTTTATAGTGACTGTATTCGTTTTATGAGGGTTAATCATGCCGCATTTTTGTCTGATGAAGAAAAATGTTATCTGCATGAGAATAATTTCGCTAATCTGTGATGTTAGAATGTAATGGTGGTATGAAGAATACTTTTACCTCAATGCCGTTATCAGCCGAAGAAGTTTTGACCTATAGTTAGGACACCAATTAATATATTTCTACGGAAAAAAGCCCCTGTTAAGCCAAAAGCGGCAAAACAAGGGCCAAGTTGTATAGTCCTGTTTTCCACGTTAATAGCCGTTAACGGCCGTAAATCATTAAAAATCAATAAAGTGACACTTTGTATTTGAATTTTTGGGTGGCGCAAGCTATCTTTGCATCATGTTCGTACACAAGAAACGCCA
>NZ_VUNG01000041.1 GCF_009695775.1 Hallella mizrahii
GCTCAGATGCTGCCCGGACAACTCGCTATTGATTAACAAGTCTTAAATCTTACTCAGCCTAGCATAAAACGGGGTACTCGAAAGTACTCTGTTTAAAGCTGATAAGCAACAATTGGACATTTACGATTTTCTTCATAATGCTATATATATATATATTGGTGTTAGTAATATCGGTTCATCGCTTTACGATATTGGTTTTTTGTTATTATGCTGCAAAGTTAAACATTATCATGTTATCTTTGTAATACAATATTTGCACAACACTATACTATTTTCCCATTTTGATAATAGTATGTGTCTGTTGGTTTATTATATCATTTGTGACAAGGGAAAAAGAGGTGTGTGCTTTGTTGTTTAGGACAGAAATGTGTTAAAAATCAGATATAAGCAGAAAAAAAACAAGGTGAAAAAGTGACAAGCTACCGAATTTTTCCGTATCTTTGACCGTGTTGGGCAGAGATGCCGACGATGTGAACCAATCTCTACAGTCGGTGAGACTGTGTTACCTTATTCAAAAGTTTGTGCATATTGCCACAGAGTACTTCGTTGGCGACTTCGACGGTGCGCACTATTGTCGACAAATGCAGCATCGAGATTTTTGTCGATGGCGGACGCATCGCCATTACCAATCTCGTCTTCTCCACGCAACCTTACAACAACATCAAGCTCTATAGCAAAGGCTACACCCCTAAGTCACACATTTCAAGGCTCGTCAACTCGAAATGTAGTAAGGAAGCCGGCAAATAAACAACCCAACCTCCACGCAGTGCTTGCGGTGTGGAGGTTGGAGTATTCTATATAGGTCTGACAAATCTATCATCCAAAGGCTTCTTGGAAGAAGCCAGTAGCATCGTCTGATGTCATTTTATTTCGGTCATTCGTGTCTATCTTACAGGTATATGCCGAACGACAAAGTCTTGAACTGTAGGCCGTAGCCGTTCTTGATGAGATCGCAGGGACTGTATTTGAAGTAGAAGTTAACGAAGGAGGGTAGATCGATGGTGGCCATAAAGTCAATGGTGACCGGCTTCACATGAGCATTGCTACTGGTTTCTTTGATTTTCTGTCCGTCAGCTTTCCATCGTGTCTTCAGGCTGCTGTGGGTGTTGAAGTTCACGACAGGTCCGAGGGAGAAGCCGAAGAACTTGCTGACGAAGTGGTAGCGCACGGGCACCGTGAGGCTGAACACTTTGAGACGCGAGAACTGTGGTGAGGCTCCCTCTGGGTAAGTGCCCAGTCCGACACCGCCATCGTCGGACTTTGTGAAGCGCGTGTCGCCCTTGATGCGATAGTTGCGCCAGTCCAGACCAAAGCCGATAGAGAACTTATGATGACTGTTCCATGGATAGATGCCACAGTCAGCAATGAGCCACCAAAGTTCCCACGAGCTGAACGAATGGAGGTCGGCAGCCTGTGGCATTCCCGGTGCGGCGTTGAAGCCAGCGAAGAAGTTCATCGTCGTCTCAGTGGTTGGATACTTCTGGCTCTTTGTTTGTTTTCGTCCGAAAGGCCCAATGCTGAAGTTGAAATCGTTGTCGATGGTGCTCGTGCTGACGTAGTTGCTGTCGACAAGCTGGATGGAGTTGCAGTAAGCATACTTTGGATTGCCCTCTTTGCCTTGGATATAGATGGTCTGCAGTGAGTCGCTGGTGATGACGGTGACCTTTGTCGGCTTGTTCACCACGAGTGTGTCCTGCGGTGTGTTGTTGCGGGCTTGTGCCATGAAAGGGAGCAAGGCCGCTAAGAAAAGCATTGCGATTTTCATATTTCTTCTGTTTTTAGATGTTCTTGATAGGGTTTGACTTATTGATCATTTGATGAGTTTCCTCAGTTCGTCGATGCTGCTCACCGAGCCTTCCATATACACGAGCGTGATGGACCAGTGGTCTTTGCTCCTGTTGGTAAGGTAGCACAGATAGCGGTGGGTACGCCCTTGCGGAGGCAGACAGAGGATAAGTGACGATGTATGGCCTTTGCGGCGCAGTTCCGTGCCGGTAGCTTGTGCTTTGTCTTGTGTCACAAGATTATCCATTGTAGTCTTCTGTTGAGCATTCGCCTTGAAGCGTACGCTGTGGTAGAAGGTCAGCCGATAGGTGCTTAGGGCTTTTCCCCGTACCTTCACCTCCACGGTCTGATCCTGCGGTACGATCTGCCCTGTGAAAGCCACATTGGTGTGTAGCCCCTTTTGTGCCAGCGCGAAAAGTGGTAGCAAAAGGGCAAGCAGCGCAAAGATGATTCTCCTTTTCATATCGTTGAGTGTTTATTTATTGTTATCAGTCATCAGCACATCGTGCAGTTGGTCGTCGATGCCGTTGTCGCCCTCAATGCCCACGGCTTTCATCGTCTGGGTCATCTCGGCGTGGATGGCAGCCTTGTCAGTGATCTTCTGTCCATAGACGATAGCCTCGCAATAGTTTTGCCGGTGGTTGACATAGAGTGTGGCCGAGACGACGAAGAGGGTCAGCAGCGTGGCAGCCACAGCGGTCAGCCATGGGCGGAAACGTATGTGGCGTGGCGCGGGCTTGTATTGCTTTTCTGACTTTTGCTGTTTGCCGAGTCCGTCAAGGCTCTCCAGTCCCAGAAACAGTTCCCGCATGGGTTCCAGGTCTCTGGCAACAGTGTTGCCCCGGAAGTAAGTGTAGAGCTCATGCTCTTCGGCGAGCGTGGTGTCGCCATCCATGAATTTCTCCACCATGCGGTGGATGTCTCTATCTGATGTTTTCATTGTCATACCTGATATATTGTTGTTTTGTTTCTCTACACCTTATTATATATATAGCGCATCTCATGCTTCTTTCATCATCTTGAGCATCATTGTGCGCAAAGCTTGTCGTGCTCGGCTCAGGCACTTTCGTACGGCAGGCTCTTTCATACCCGTGAGCTGAGCCACCTGTGCCATCTCCATCCCGTTGATATGTCTGAGCTGTAACACCGTCTGCTGCATGGGTGGCAAGAGTTTGATGAGTTTCATCATCGTCTCCACCCGTTGGTCCTGCTCTTCATCGACCGCTATGTCGTGACCATCAAGGGCTACGGTGATGTGGCGGCGACGCAGCACGTCGATGCAGTGGTTGCGCAGCAGCGTTTGCGCCAGCGCGTTGAAGGGTGTCCGCAGGTCGTCGGCCATCTGCCACAGCCTCACGAGCGTCACCTCCACAGCGTCCTCGCCGTCGGCTTCGCCTAAGTAGCGTATGGCCGTCCGGCACAGTCCCGGGCGGATACGCTTTACTTCCTGTTGATATTCCTCGATGGTCATCTTTTCTTTTCCTTTTCAACAAAGATACGCAAACCCTACGGATTTGTGACAAAAAAGAGAGAAAGTTCGTAACACGGTTTACGTAATTGTCGTTAATTCCAAAAGCTCTGTATAAACTTAGCAATCTCTTTCTCGTTTACGGCTATGAGAGTCAGAAGTATTCCTATAGTCGTTTTGGAGATTATTGTTTTTCCGCCGGTGAGCAGGTCATCCGGAAATAGTGCTTGCGGATGATCCAGATACGCAGGAGCCAAAGGAAGAAAAAGCCGTTGCTCGCAATCTCATAGACGATGTCCCAATAGTTGCCAAAGTCGAAGAACCACTTGAAAAGCCATAGCATCAGGTCGAGGTTGAACAGCCAGTTCCACCAGCGTTCGCGGTCGCCGAAGGTCAGCGTGAGCGTCTCGCCTTCCGCGATGTGCACCTGCGCGGTGCTCTCGATGAACTTATAGGCCGAGCGGACGGTGACGGCATAGTCGCCCTGCGGCAATGCCACACGCACATTGTCGTTACCTCGCATCAGTCCCAGCATTTGTCCATTGATCAGCAAATAATGGGGTAGGGGAATCCTCTGTTTCCTTTCCGGCTTAATCAGCAATACAGACCTTTTCATCGTCGCCGTTCATCATTCAACATTCAACAGTGAGCCTTGATTTCATTCATCATACAACACTCAACATTCATCATACAACATTCAATAGTGAACCTTGATTTCATTCATCATTCAACACTCAACATTCATCATTCTCAATACCATTCTTTGATGGTGAGATAGTTCTTAGCATATTTCTCTGCTTGTCCGAGGGCAGTCTTCTTGATGAATCGCGCAGGAATGCCACCCCATATCTCTCCGTCAGGAATCTTTGTACCACCGACGACAACTGCGCCAGCTGCCACAATGCTCCCCCTTCCAACCTCCGCATGGTCAAGCACAACAGCGTTCATGCCGATGAGCGCGCCGTCGTGGATTGTGGCAGCATGGACGACTGCTCCGTGTCCCAGGCTGACGTCGTTTCCCAGAACTGCGGCACCGCCGGCCGTCTGATGGATACATGCCAAGTCCTGCACATTGCAGCGGTCACCCATCACGATCTTGTCGACATCGGCGCGAAGCACGGCACCAAACCAAATGCTACAGTCGTTGCCCATGGTGATGTCGCCTGCCAATGTAGCGTTGTCGGCAATCATACAACGCTCGCCCCACACCGGACTCTTTCCTTTCACTGTTATCTTCAACATAGTCTTCTTTCTTTTGTCGGTGCAAAGGTAATCAATTCTGTGGAATTAATCATTGTCTATGTGCTATATATAAATAAGGAGAAGCAGAGGGGCAGGAAAAGGAAAAAATAGAGAAAGCCGGCTTCTGTAACGATTCATAAAGTTTTTGAAACATATCAGAAACACACATGAACGAATAAACACTAACTTTGCACAAAATTTCAACCTAATAATATAAATAACTTAAAACTACCGCTAATGCAAAGTATTAGAATGATGGAGAAGAAAGGGCTTGCCCTGTTCTTGCTCAGCTTGAGTTCAGTGGCTGGTTTCGCACAATCCCAGATCAAGGGTAATGTGAAAGACTCGAACGGTGAGCCGATCCTTGGCGCTACAGTCAAGGTCAATGGCTCAAAGGCAGCCACAGTTACGGACTTGGACGGTAACTTCATGGTGAATGCCAAGCCCGGCTCTACGATTACCATTTCTTATGTGGGCTTTGAGACCCAGACAGTGACCGTTAAAGGCACCAACCTTGTACCTATCGTATTAAAGGAAGACGACCGGACGCTCAATGATGTGGTGGTCATCGGTTATGGTGTGCAGAAAAAGAGCGACCTGACCGGTGCCGTGGCTTCGGTGAGCGGCGACGCCATCAAGAACCTCTCCACGACCGATGCCGGTGCTGCCCTGCAAGGCAAGGTCACAGGTGTACAGATCATCAACAGTGGTGCGCCGGGCGCTGGTGCCGAGATCCGTGTGCGTGGCTACGGTTCCAATGGTAACAACGCTCCTTTGCTCATCGTTGATGGTTTGAAGGTCGACAACATCCAGTACCTCGATCCTTCGCTCATCCAGTCTGTGGAGGTGTTGAAGGATGCCGCTTCTGCTGCTATCTATGGTGCCGAGGCTGGTAACGGCGTGGTGCTGATCACTACTCGAAACGGCTCCAACAGTGGCGGCCAGGCTCATATCAGCTACTCGCTGAAAGCAGTTAACCAGAGTCTTGGCAAGAAAGCCGACCTCTTCGACGCACCGGAGTATATTGCCTATCACAAGTATTTGGGCGACATCACCGACGCGCTTTTAGAGTCAAATAAGTATAATGGTCAAAACACCAACTGGTATAATGAGGTGTTTAACAACAGTTGGAGCGTGGAGCACAACGTCACCGTAGAGGGCGGCAACAACAAGGGCCACATCCTCGCAGCCTTGGGCATCCTCAACGACGACGGTATCGTCAAGGGCAAGAAGGATGTCTATAAGCGCTTTACAGCCCAGCTCAATGCCGATTACAAGTTCTTCGACTGGTTCAACATCACCAGCAACACCTCTGTGGAAAAGTGGAGCACCAAGTCGCTGACCAACGGCTATCAGTCGTTCCTCAACTCTGTTGTCTCCATAGACCCGCTGACTCCTGCCTATATCACCAGTCTTGACGACATGCCCAATATCATGCGCACCAAATGGGAATCGCCCGACCACGGTGGCGTGACCACGCCTCCCGGTTTTGATGAGGCTCATCCGGTATGGTATGGCACATCGAAGTATATTGAGGAGGCCACTGCCAACCCGTTGGCTATGCGCGACCGCCAGAATGCCAGCAACAAAGGCATCAACGTACGCGGTACTTTCGCTGCCAACCTTATCCCGGTGAAGTGCCTTACCATCACCTCACGTCTCGGTTATCAGATCACACAGAGCAACAGCCACAGCTATAACGGACCTTTCTGGCTCAACACGCTGTCACAGAGCGACCAGTACACCATATCTGCCGGTACCAACACCGGACTGTACTATCAGTGGGAGAACTTTGCCAACTTCACAAAGAGCTTCGGCAAGCACAATGTCAACGCGATGATCGGTATGTCGTTTACGAAAAACCGTACCGACAACTCCAGTCTCTCATCGGCTGACACCAAGCAGATCCTTGAGGGCGATGCTGCTCCGCTTTTCCAGTACATCAACTTCCTGAACTCCAACGGTAAGGCGAAGCTGAAAGGCTCTAACCTTCCGACGATCAACACCCACTTGTCTTACTTCGGTCGTCTGAGCTACAACTACGACCAGCGCTACTTCTTCCAGTTCAATATCCGTCGCGATGCCTTTGACAGTTCCAAGCTCTCAAAGGAGAACCGCTGGGGTACTTTCCCTTCTCTGTCGCTGGGTTGGGCGATCAGCAACGAGAAATTCTTCCGCGACGCTGTGAGCACAGACGCAGTCTCCTTCCTCAAGATCCGTGGATCATGGGGACGTAACGGTAACGTGAGTGTGCTCAACAACTATCAGTGGGCTTCCACCATCAGCGTTGGCGGTTACTACAATTTCACCGACGATGCCACCACAGCGGCTACCCTTTCCAACTTCCCCAATCCTAAGCTGACTTGGGAGACTGCCGAGCAGTATGACTTGGGTCTCGATGCCCGTTTCCTCAATGACCGATTGACCTTGGGCTTCGACTGGTATCGCAAGACCACGAAGGATCAGCTCATCAAGGTACACCTCAGCCCGGAGCTCGGCTTCGCTGATGCCTACGTCAACTCTGGTGAGATTCTCAACACCGGTATCGACATGGATCTGGGATGGAAAGACCATATCGGCGACCTGAAATACAGTGTCAGCGCCAACGTGTCGACCTTGAAGAACGAGGTGAAGAAGATGAGTCCGATGTTGCCACGCTACGACGAGGTGGGTATCAACGGATTCAACAACAAGCTGTGCCCCTCTTTGGAGACCGGACATCCCATGTGGTATTTCCGCGGTTTCAAGTATGCCGGCGTAGATCCCGAGACAGGCGGTGCCCTCTACTACAACAAAGATGGACAGATCACCAACGCGCCGACCGACAACGACAAGCAGGATCTCGGTTGCGCACTGCCTAAGGTCACCTATGGCATCACCCTCAACCTGGAATACAAGGGCTTTGACTTCACAGTCTTCGGTACCGGTGCTGCTGGCAACAAGATCTACAACCTCATGGTCTCTGCCGACCGTCCGCTGATCAATGGCATCGACACCTATTGGAAAGACTCCTGGAAGCAGAAGGGCGACCACAGCAAGTATCCTGACATGAAGCGGGTGGCTACCGACTGGACATTCTTCAGCTCCGACGCTGCTATCTTCAGCGGTGCTTACTTCAAGTTCAAGCAGATACAGCTCGGCTATACCCTGCCACAGCGCATCACCAAAAAGTTCCTGGTCAACGCGCTCCGCTTCTCTGTCTCTCTTGACGACTTCTTCACCATCACCAGCTATCCTGGCGCCGATCCCGAGACCTCATCACTCAACAGCGGTGTGTCGCGTGGCTTCGACAACGGCAACTATCCTATGTCCAAGAAGGTGGTCTTTGGTGTAAACGTTACATTCTAATGATTTAAAACGAAACAACAATGAACAAACATATAATTCCATTGTTCGCGCTGCTTGTCGGCGTGGCAGCATTCTCCTCCTGCGAAGATCAGCTGGATATCCCTCAGAAGGGTGTGACGAGTGAGAGTGAATTCTATAAGACTGACGCCGATTGCGCTAAGGCGCTGGCATCAGCTTACGAGGGCTTTATGGTCAACACGCTGGGACGTACCACGATAAGCGGCGGTCCGGGCATCTACACGCCGGCGCGAGTGCTGGCCAACGACCCGGGCGACGACGTGCTCTACGGTGGTGGCAACTATGGCGACCATGAGTTTGGCGGTGCCGTCAACCAGTTCCGCTACTTGAGCAATCCCGAAGCCATTAACTATCACTACAAGGGTCTCTATCTCTCGGTGCACAGCGACAACCTCGTCATCGAGAAGTTCAAGGAATCGCCGACGGCCTATCAGAAACAGGCCATTGCAGAGGCACGTGTGCTCAGGGCTTACAACTTCTTCCTGTTGTCGTGTTACTGGGGGCAGCCGCCTCTTGTCGACCACTTGCTCGAAGCCAACGACTTGCCTTCCAACAGCGAGATGACCCAACAACAGTATTTCGAGTGGGTCGCCAAAGAGTGCCAGGAAGCAGAGCCCGACCTGACAGAGCGCAAGAGCACGGCGGACAAGTTTGGTGCTTATCGCGTCACCAAGGGCTTCGCCCAAGCATTGGCCGGCAAGGCTCTGTTGTTTGCCAAGAAGTACGACCAGGCTAAGGCTGAGTTCAAGAAAGTCATCGACTCCGGCAAATATGCATTGGTGCCCGGCAGTCAGTTTGCCAATCTCTTCCATGTCGAGGGCGACGGTGCGCCGGAGAAGATCTTTGAGATCAACATGCGCTACAATCCTGCGGCAGGTGACTGGAGCACGGGTCAGGGACTGGGCTATATGAATCATTCCACGTGGATGGAGTCCAACTGCTTTAACTGGCGCGCCGGCAACTTTGTTGTCAATCCTGCAGGTGTCTACTGTGGCCTCGATGGCTGGGGCTCTATCGGTGTTCCGGAGTGGTTTGGCAATGCTTTCCACGACAACGACGGCGATTCGCCGCGCTTCAAGGCCACGCTCATACATATCGATGACGCGGTCTATCAGACCTCAGGTATTGAGGGCATGAAATACCAGAACGAAGAGCTGAACAACATGCCGCTCGAAGAGAAGAAGACATCAACAAAGATTGGCATCAAGGATCCTACCCAGGGACTCTATTGCCAAAGCTTCTATCTGCCGCTCAAACTGCTGATGCGTGCCAGCGACACCGATGACGGCGGTGTACACGGCAATAATCTCCGACTGAACAACATCATCGTCATGCGCTATGCCGAGGTGCTTCTCGACTATGCCGAGTGCTGTCTGCAGACCGGCGACAACGCTGAGGCAAAGAAGTATGTCAACATGATCCAGGAGCGCGCCGGTTCCAAGACCATCAGCGCCAATGTAGACATGGAAGTGTTGAAGAAAGAGAAGATGTTTGAAATGTGGTTTGAAGGCTGTCGCTTCCAGGATATTCTCCGATGGAACGACCCCGCCGGCCTGGCCCGCTTAAAGGAAGCAGGCAAGCAGGTACCCCACCTCTTCGACAAGCTCTTCCGCCCTGTGCAGTCGGGCGACGAGAATGTTGTATGGGAGCATGGCACGGAAGCCAACAGTCGTTTCTACATCACCCATACCCACGAGGCTATGGACAAAGGATTCAAGGTCGGTTTTGAGGACAAGGACCGTCTGTTCCCTTATCCTTCCGATGTGATCGACATGAATCCTAATCTGAAGCAGAACCCGGGATGGGAGAGTGCTTCTACAAAGTAGTCTTCCCTTCGTGATGGCCTCCTCCGCGTGCGCGGAGGAGGCTTTGCGCTTTTCTTTACTCAACAGATGAATTCTTCTCTCTCTTATTATTTAGGTTTGCTCGCGGTGACATTGTTGCCCACTGCCGCACTGTCACAGACGGTATCGCCTGCCACCGACCGTCTGGTGATGGGCAACAGCCGCGAGATGTCGGCCGGAGTGACCGTCGGCACTGCCGACGGCGATGAACACCATCTGAGCCGATACGCTTCTCTGCCGGGAAAAGGCAGCTGGCTGCGCTATGGTAGCGTGGACTTCACGCCTCTGACCGACGCTTATCTCGTGCTGAGCGTGCGGGCTCGTGACAATGCCGAACTGCTCGTGCATGAGGGCAGCACCAAGGGCAAGGTCATCGCGCGGGTGGACATTGTCGTGAAAGGTGGCGGCGGTCCGTTCCGTCGCGACTACAGTGGGCAGTGGATGTCATTGGCGGTGCCTTTGCTCCATACGCCGCGGGGCATTGCCGACATCGTGCTGACCTGCAAGGAGACCGGTGTGGATGTAGGCTGGCTGCGCTTCAAGAACCGGCCAAAGTATTTTGCTCCGGTCACGTCAGCAGCGTTGCGTCCCGATGACCAAGGCTATCTGCGTCGCTGGCTGCTGCTGGAGCCCATCCGTCAGGACATCCGCTCCAACGTGGTCTTCACCGACAGCTATCTGCAAAAGGCCTTCAGCAAGGAATATTTCAAAGGGCAGATGATCCGGTTGCCGCGCGACGGTCAGCAAGTGCGGGTTGGCGACCAAAGGCTGAAATGGCACGCGCTCGACAGTGAAAGCTACAACGTACGTCTCTTCCGCTTTGCCGAGCGGTGGGGGCAACAGACCTACGGCTCGCTCTTCTGGGCCGTGACAGTCATCGACAGCCCACGGGAGATCAGGGGTGTAAGATTGTCTGTCGGTTCCAACGGCGCCTCGTCGTGGTGGCTCAACGGTGATCATGTGCTCACCCTTGAAGGCGACCGACGCATGGTAGAGGACGACGCACGGTCGGGGCGGCTCACGCTTCGGGCGGGGCGCAACATTCTGCGCTGTGCCGTCATCAACGGTCCGGGACTCAGCGATTTCTGTGCCCGCTTCCTCGATGACGAGGGCCATGCTGTTGTAGAACCACTAACGCTAATCCTTCCGAAGAAATGAAAAGACTCTATACTCTCTTGGCTTTGACCGCTATGACGGCCTCGGCCTTTGCCCAAACCGGCGCACCCTATATCCACGACCCGTCGACACTGGCCGAATGCGACGGTAAGTACTACACGTTCGGAACGGGGGGCGGCGGACTGATCTCTGACGACGGATGGGCATGGCACGGTGGAGCCGTGCGTCCAGGCGGCGGCGCAGCTCCCGACGTGATGAAGATTGGTGACCGTTACCTTATTATATATGGTGCTACGGGCGGCGGACTCGGTGGCGGACACAATGGCCGCATCCTCACGATGTGGAACAAGACGCTCGATCCGAAGTCGCCCGACTTCCGGTTCTCCAAGCCGGTGGAGGTCTGCTCGTCCGATGGCTTGGAAGACCAGGACGCCATCGATCCCTGTCTCTTCCTTGACCCGAATACCGGTCGGCTGTGGGTGACCTACGGCACCTATTTCGGCAGTATCCGTCTCATAGAACTCGATCCGACGACAGGCCGGCGCGTTGCCGGCAACAAGGAGCGCGATATTGCCATCGACTGCGAGGCCACGGATCTCATCTATCGCGACGGATGGTACTATCTGCTTGGCACGCACGGCACCTGCTGCGACGGGCCAAACTCCACCTACAACATTGTGGTGGGACGGTCGCGCAACGTGGAAGGTCCCTATCTCGACAACATGGGCCGTGACATGCTCCACGGCGGTGGCCGCATGGTGGTTGCCGCCGGTGACCGCAAGTACGGTCCGGGACATTTCGGCCGTACCATCGTAGACAAGGGCGTGGAGGTGATGTCGTGCCATTTCGAGGCCGATCTCGACCGCAGTGGGCGCAGCGTTTTGGGCATCCTGCCACTGCTCTGGCACAATGGCTGGCCGGTGGCGGGGAAGCCTTTCCGCGGTGGCGACTACGAGATCGCTTCTGAGCGGCGCGGCTATTCTTTGGAACTGGCTGTGGACTTTGTCAGGATGGAGCGTGATATCGAGCCGTTTTTCCGCATTGATCCCAACAGTCCGGTGAAGCGACTGGACTGTCAGAAGCTTGACGAGGTGGAGCCGTCGTGGCCCAAGGGCAACATTCGCGTGCGCTGCAGCGACTATATGTTCCGGCCCCATCAACTGTGGTCAATAGTGGCGGTACCCGAGAAGGGCGGCTACCTGAGTGCTCCTTATTTCAAGATCATGATTCGCGGTACACACCGGGCTTTGGCTGCCACCGCCGACAAAGAGTTGACAACCGTGCCGGAATACGATGGTGCCGACAATCAGCTGTGGCGTATCGAGCAGTTGACCGATGGCACGTATCGCATCATGCCCAAGGCCATTCCCGGCATGAAGGGCGATAACACCCGTTACTGTCTCTATTCTGCCGGTGACAGCACGCCGACGCTGGCTCCTTATGACTTCGACAGCGACAACTCGAAATGGCAGCTTGAACCAGTCGGAGATCTTTAGGCCGTCTATTCAATTCATGGGCATTCCGTCTCAACAGAGTACCCATGAAGCTTATTTTCGTGATTTTAGGAGAATGAGCTCAGAGCTTATGGTTTAAGAACGCTTGTTGAGAAAACTGACATTTTTCCGCCCAAATGCAGGCGATTCTCAAAAATAAGAAGCTCCTCGCCCGAATTTTGCGAATTTTAAGTGTGCTATCGTAAGATGTTGAAATACAGAATGATACTTAGATTTCTCTGTAATTGTGCAAAAAAGAAGCAGCTTAGCCTCTGATAAAACAATACAAAAGTGGCATCAAAGTACTTTTTTGTGTCTGTCATCTCAGTGGTTTCACCTGGTCATCTCAGTGTTTTGACTCGATAAAACCACTGAGATGACAGGCACAGAAAAGTGTTTTCTTCATTTCACCTCACAATTTTGTGCTTTTTACCTCGATTTTCTCTTTTTCCTCCTTTTACCTTTTTTCCAGATGGTGACATCATGTTGATGATGTTTTGTAAAGTTAGTTCTTGCTATTTTGTGCGTGCTTCTCTGCGAGAGTGAGAACAAGTGCTCTATGTGAGAAGGTTGTTTATCCGGCAAAGATACCCATTTACGCATTGAAACCTCGCAGATTTTTTGGAGATATGGAATAATTTTACGAACTTTGCGTTACGGAAAGTCCGTAACGATGTTTACGTAATCACCGTTAATCCTAACTGTCATGAAGAAGCTTAGTAACCCTTTTCTTGTCTACGGCTATGAGAGTCCGGAGTATTTCTGCGACCGTGAGGTAGAGACTGCGCAACTGATCTCTGACTTGAACAATGGTTGGAATATTACGCTTTTCTCGCCCCGCCGCATGGGTAAAACGGGACTTATCAAGAATGTCTTTTACCGACTTCAACACGAGGCGAAGGATGCGGTGTGCATCTACGTCGACATCTTTGGCACCAACGACTTATCTGACTTTGTGCAAACGTTTGGCACTGCCATTCTCACTGCCATGCTCTCCAAAGGCGAGAAGGCTCTGCGTCGTGCCATGCAGTTCTTCGCAGCATGGCGGCCAGTGGTGAGCATGGATCCGATGACGGGCGAGCCTTCGGTGTCGGTGACACTGGAGTCGAGGGATAGCACGGTGGACCTCAAGCAGATCTTCGAACTCATGAAAGACTCCGGCAAGCAGATTTATGTGGCTATTGACGAGTTCCAGCAGATCATGTCCTATCCGGAGAAAGGTGTGGAGGCTCAACTTCGCTCCTACATACAGTTTTTGCATAATGCGCATTTCATCTTTTCGGGCAGCAAGCGTCACTTGATGGCTGACATCTTTCTTTCGCCCAATCGTCCTTTCTTCCAAAGCACGCGTCTGATGGAACTGCAGGCTATTGATGAGGCTCCTTATTACACGTTTGCCAGTCGCTTCTTCCGTCAGCAAGGGCATCAGCTCGATAAGGATATCTTTCACTATGTATATAACGTGCTGGAGGGTCACACGTGGTACGTGCAGAGCGTGCTCAAGCAACTCTATGCCGACGGTGAGGATGTCGTGACCGAACGCCAGGCTGATGAGGCTATCAGACAACTGGTGCAGGACAACAATGCCTATTACGAGACGATATTTTCATTGCTGCCCGAGAAACAGCAAAAACTGCTCGACGCCATTGCCCATGAAGGGCATGTCTCTGCGCCGAACAGCGGACAGTTCATCGCCCGCTACCGGTTGACAAGTGCCAGCAGCGTGAGCAGTTCACTGAAGAGTCTGACCGACAAGGAACTGGTGTATAAGTCTCATGCCGGCTACCAAGTCTATGACCGCTTCTTTGGGTTGTGGCTGTCCCGGCGATGAGCAGGAAGACTACTGGTCCTTTTTCAGGCTTATTCCTTTGTGTTCTGCGGAATATTTCCTATATTTGCAATCGGTAATAACAGCAGTAGAAGATGAACTATCCAATAGGCATACAAGACTTCGCAAAGTTACGGGAAAACAATTTTGTCTATGTCGACAAGACGGACATGGTGTTCGATATAACTAAGAATGATGGCGTCTATTTCCTCAGTCGCCCCAGGCGCTTTGGCAAGTCGCTGTTGGTGTCTACTATCAAATACTATTTTGAGGGTCGCCATGATCTGTTCAAGGGCTTGAAGATAGAGAGCTTAGAGAAGAAATGGGAGACTTATCCCGTCTTCGAGATCGACTTCAATGGTTCCAACTACACTGAGGCGGATGCACTGGAGCAGACGCTCAATGGCTATTTGATCAAGTGGGAACAGCAATATGGCGTGAAGCCAGCTACTGACCAGCCTGGCCGGCGCCTGGCCGACGTGCTGCATCAAGCTCATGTACAGACGGGTAAGACCTGTGTGGTGCTCGTTGACGAATACGACAAACCCATGCTTGACGCGATGGACACGGGATTGAAAACCCGTGTCGGTGACAACGAGATGCTCATTGAGGATCATAACCGTGAGACGCTCAAGGCATTCTATTCCGTCTTCAAGCTTGCCGACGCCGACCTGCGCTTCGTGTTCCTCACGGGTGTCACCAAGTTTGCGCAGGTGAGCGTGTTCTCGGGATTCAACAATGCACAAGACATCAGCATGTCTCCTCGCTTTGATGCCATTTGTGGCATTACCACAGAAGAGTTGAACTCCGTCTTTGCGCCAGCCATCGAAGAACTGGCCAATGCAAATGCGGTTTCCGTTGCAGAGACGAAATCTCAACTTAAACAACGATATGACGGGTATCACTTCAGTAAAAGGATGACCGACATCTATAATCCATTCTCCTTGCTGAATACCTTTAAAAGTGAGGATGCAAGGGACTACTGGTTCGCTTCCGGTACGCCGAGCTATCTGATGCGGTTGCTCGCCCACAGTAAAGAGGACATCCAGGGCATCATTGCCCGCAGCTATGAGGCTCAAGAGTTTGTGGACTACCGTGCTACGGTGGAGGCGCCCGTGCCGATGATCTATCAGAGTGGTTATCTTACCATCAAGGGTTATAACCGTGAGGACGATGAGTACAAGCTCGACTTCCCCAACCACGAGGTGGCATCGGGATTCTTAACGCTCCTTGCATCGGGCTATTTCCAGACACCTACGCAGCCTAACAGCTGGGCCAACAAACTGAAGAAAGCCCTGCATCATGGCAAGCCGGAGGACTTCCGCGATCTGCTGAACGACTTCCTGGCGAGCATTCCTTATTCTGTGCGCGAGAGTAACAGTGAGAAGAGCCATGAGCGGCAGTTCCAGTACACAGTATATCTGATCATGCGGCTCATTGGCAGCACCCGCAACACCGTCTACCACGAGAAGGCAACGTCGAAGGGCCGCGCCGACTGCGTGATAGAGACACCGCGCTATGTCTATATCTTTGAGTACAAACTCGACCGTCCTGCCGCTGAGGCTATGACACAGATCGGTGATCGCGGATATGCAGATCCTTACGCCCACGATGGTCGCCCGGTCTATGCCATCGCCTGCTCATTCTCGTCAGAGACTGGAACCATCAGCGACTGGATGGTGAAGCAGATGGTTGGAGCGACGAGGGTGGAATGACTCAGCTGCCTGCATAAGAGATCTACATAAATAAGGTGTAGTAGTCAGACGGAAAGCTTCAATATATCCTAAGTAAATGCCCACACGCCAAATGCGCAAGCCCCCATTGGACTGATTGTCCAATGGGGGCTTGCTATTGATAGGTGACTGACAAGCCGCCATCATGAGGTGATGGCTTGGAGCAGTTGATGGTTGATATGCTTTACTCTTTCGGCAGCATGATGACGCTCACCTTGTTGGCACCGGCGAGGAACTGCTTGACGAACGCAGAGATGGAGGCAGGTGTCTGAGCCTCTACCGTCTTCTTGTAGTCGGTGTAGTTGTCCTGATGGAGCTTATAGTCGTTGTAGACGACGCCACCCCAGAAGCCATTGGTCTTGGCGTTGGTGTCGAACTGCTTGATCATGAGTTTCTGTACCTTAGAGAGCATCTCGGCATCGCACTTCTCGGCGAGGTCCTTCACAGCCTGATCCATGATCTTCAGAGCGATCTCTTTCTTCTCTGGCTTCATCGGGCAGTAGCCCACAAGCTGTGCGATATGGTAGCCGTCGTCGGCAAGAACCTGTGCGCCCTGAGCGCCACAGCTGTAGGCAGCGCTGGCTTCCTCGCGGATCTGCTTGAGATAGACCATAGAGAGGATCTGTCCGGCGATGTCCATCTTCACTGAGTTGTCGAGCGAATAGGGCAGCTTCTTGTTCATCCAGAACATGTAAGCGGTAGACTTTGGTGTCTCCATCTTGCGGTAGAACGTGTTGTCGACAGTCTTGCCGGTTACCTCGCTTGCACGTTTGCTCTCAGGGTTCTTGGCCTTGGTAGCAGGCAGAGCACCGAGATACTGGCAGATGAGCGGCCGGATGGTAGCCTCGTCGAAGTTGCCGGTGATGAAGAATGTCCAGCCGTTGGCGTTGGCAGTGCGTTCCTTGGCCATCTGCAGGATGCGGTCGTAGTTGATGTCCTTCACGTCCTTGAGCAGCATAGGAGCCTGGCGCCAGTCGTGGTTGTAGAGCGTAGCGGTGACAGAGTCGCTGAGTGCGGTCTGCGGGTCGAGCTCACGGTTTTTCAGTCCTACATTGTATTGCTGGATGAGGTTGCCGTAGGAGTCGGGATCTTTCTTGATGTTGGTGAAATAGAGATAAGCCATCTGCAGCATGGTCTCCACATCCTTCGGTGTAGAGCTGCCGCTGATGTTCATGTGGCGGTCGCTCATGGTCAGGTCGGCATTGGCAATCTTGCCGGCGAGTGCCTTGCTCAGCTCTGTGTTGGAGAAGTCGCCTAAGCCACTGGCACCGATGACCTCGTCGAAGGCCTGCAGGTTGGCAAAGTCGTTCTTGCCGTAGACTGAAGCACCTTGTCCGCCCTGTCCGCTGAGTGTGACCTGATCTTTCTTGAAGTCAACCTTTTTCAGCACTACGGTGACACCATTGGAGAGTGTGAGTACTTTGTAGTCGAACTTCTTGCTGGCTACCTCTTTCTTGATCTTGCCAGCCTTAGGCATGGTCTTGATGATCGGCTCGTTTTTCACATTGTCGACGTAAGCCTCAATCTTGGCGGTGCGTGCCTGGTGTACGGCATCGAGAAGTTGCTCGGCCGTAGGATAGACAGCGCCGTCCTTCTCGTTGTTGAAGTTGATGATGACGAGGTTGGTGTCGCTCTTGCAGATCAGCTCAGGGAGTACCTGGTTGATGGCCTCCAAGGGGATGGCGGGCACGAGCTGCTTCATCATCGTGTAGGTGTAGTCGATGCTGGGCATAGGCTCGTTGGTGAGGAAGTAGCCCAGGCAAGCCTGATAGAAAGAAGAGTTGGGACGCTTGTCCTTGTTGGAGTACATCTTGTCGAGACTGCTGAGGAAGTTGCTCTTGTAGCGCTCGTACTCAGTCGGAGTGAAGCCAAACTCAGCAGCCTGGCGCACGACGAGGTAAGCAGCCTTGAGAGCATCGGCGGTCTTGCTCATATCTTTTGGAGATGCGCTGATGTCGAAAGCATCCTTGGTCTTGGCAAAGATGTAGTTGCCGTCGCCGGCTTCTGCACTGACGAAGGGACAGTCGGCTTTCTGAGCAGCCTCGGTGAAGCGCTGTGCAAGCATGCCGGTGACGGCCTGCTTGGCGTAGTTTTGGATCAGATAGGGCAGCGTCTGCTTGAGGCTGTCGGGATAGACATCGTGTTTCATCATCAGGTCGACAGAAGATGTAGGATACTCTTTGTCCTTGTCGATGATGACGATAGGCTCGGCGTTGTCGGGCACGGGCTCGTCGACCAGCTTGGCTTCGTTGGCGGGGTTTTTGATGTCGCTGAAGAGTTTCTTGATTTGAGCTTCAGTGTGGTTGACATCTACGTCACCAACGATGATGAGTCCCTGATGATCGGGGTGATACCATTTGTGATAGTAGTCGACAAGCTCTTTTCGCTTGAAATTGTCGACGACAGACATCAGACCGATAGGGTAGCGCACACCATATTTCGATCCGGGGTAGAGCTTGGGCAGGTTGCGCTCAAACATACGGCTGGAAGGAGAAGTGCGCATACGCCATTCCTCATGGATGACGCCACGTTCCTTGTCGATCTCGCTCTGCTCGAGTGACAGGCCGCACGACCAGTCGCGCAGGATGAGCAGGCAGGAGTCGAGGGTGCCTTGATGCTGTGTGGGCACGTTATCGATATTGTACACCGTCTGGTCAATGCTGGTATAGGCGTTGAGGTCAGCACCAAACTCGATGCCGTGAGCGCGGCACCACTCAATGAGGTCGTTGCCCTTGAAGTGGTCACTGCCGTTGAAAGCCATGTGCTCAAGGAAGTGTGCAAGGCCACGCTGGTCTTCATTCTCCTCCAAGGAGCCTACTTTCTGCGCAATGTAGAAGTTGGCACGGTGCTCAGGCCAGTTGTTGTGGCGGATGTAGTAAGTCAATCCATTACTGAGCTTGCCGATCCTTACAGCTGTGTCCACGGGTACAGTCATGTCGGGCATCTGAGCCCAAGCCTGTGCGCCGACGAAAAGCAGCAAGGTGGCAATAACGTTTCTTAATTTCATAAATAAATACTGTTAAGATAATAATAATGCAAAGATAGTGTGTTTTATAATAAACCGCAAGAAAAGTATAGTAATGTCATTGCATTTTAATATTTTTTATTTCAAACCGATTTCTTTACTTTTTCGCCTTTTTATGACTTTTTTAAAAGAAAAGCAAAAGAAATAAACATTGAAACATTTGGTAGGGAGGCACAAAAGAACTACTTTTGCAGTTATGGACGAAAATATATGCATTCAACTCTTGAAAGCCCACGGCATTAAGCCGACAAGCAACCGCATCCTTGTTGTGCGCGCTTTAGCCACCGAAGACGCTCCCTCGTCGATCAGTGACTTGGAGCGTAGACTGCTCTCGGTGGACAAGAGCAGCATCTTCCGATGTCTCATGGTGTTTCGTGAGCACCATTTGGTTCACTCGCTGGAAGATGGAGACGGACAAGTGAAGTATGAGCTTTGTCATCGTCACGGCGACAGCGATGATGATCTGCATGTCCATTTCTATTGCAGACTCTGTCATCGTATCTTCTGCATGGAAGACACGCCGGTGCCTTTGGTCGCCATTCCCGAAGGCTTCCGGATGGAGAGCGTCAACTATATGATCAAAGGCCTTTGCCCAGAGTGCGCCCGCAAGAGAGGACAACGCCTATGAGTCCTGCCGCTTTCTGTGCCACGCTGTTGAGATGGTACGCGGGCTATGGCCGTGATCTGCCGTGGCGCCACACTCGCGATCCCTATGCTATCTGGCTCAGCGAGGTCATCTTGCAGCAGACCCGCATCAGCCAGGGTACAGCTTATTGGCTGCGTTTCATGCATGCCTGGCCCACTGTTGAGGCGCTTGCTGCGGCTACAGAGGACGAAGTGCTGAAGATGTGGCAGGGCTTGGGATACTATTCGCGTGCGCGTAATCTCCACACAGCGGCGCAGCAGATTGTAGCTTTGGGGCAGTTTCCTTGTACCTTGGAGGAAATACGGCGGCTTAAAGGCGTAGGCGACTACACGGCTGCCGCCATTGCCTCCATGGCTTTTGACGTCACAGTGGCTGCTGTCGACGGCAATGTCTATCGTGTGCTCTCCCGTCTCTATGCCATCGCCACGCCCATCAACACCACGGAGGGCAAGCATCTCTTCGCCCACTTGGCCGATGAACTGATCCATGCCGCACCGCTGACCGCACAGTCGCCTCAAGGGGATGAAGCCTGTGGTGCCAGCCTCTTCAACCAGGCAATGATGGACTTCGGAGCCACGCAGTGCACGCCACAGTCGCCGTCGTGTCTGCTCTGTCCTTTTCAGGAAGACTGTGAAGCGCACCGGCGGGGCATAGTCAATCAACTGCCCGTGAAGCTGAAGAAGACAAAAATCACCACCCGACACCTTATTTATATATATGTTCGCTGCCACGGCTACACCGCCATTCACCGTCGTGGTTCCGGCGACATCTGGCAAGGACTGTGGGAGCCGCCGCTCTTCGAGAACAAGCCCCTGCCGCAATGGCCCGGTCATCTCAAGCAGTTGGCTACGGGTGTGAAGCATGTTCTTACCCATCGCATCCTCTTTGCCGACTTCTATCTCCTCGATACCGACCAGCGTCCGTCGTTGGCAGATGACTACGTATGGGTGCCGGAATCCCGTCTTGCTGACTTTGCCGTGCCGAGGCTGGTGGAGAAACTCGTGGAAACGATTGCTTGATATTTTCGGGTATCAGCTCTGTCTCTTTTAAATTTATGCCATGAGCCAAAACTAATTATTGTTGACTCATGGCATTATTTGTGTTATGTTAAGCGTACCGATCTCCTATCTATTTGACTCATATCCTGGATTTTGTTGCAGATTTCCGTTGGTTTCCATCGCACTGAGCGGAATAGGGAAGATCGCTGTATGTCCATCCGTGATCGCAGTATGGTTGAACCAGTTCTTGGTCGTAAAGGTTCCGAAACGTATCATTTGTGTGCGACGTTGCGCCTCACACGCAAATTCCCACCCCCATTCATCATACAGTCCTCCTAATTTGACTGGCGTTTGGTCTCCAGCTACGTCAATCTTATTATCCCAATCAAGTGTCCCATATTTTATACGGGTGTCTCCTTTGAGATCATCTACTGTTACTTTGGCCTTTTCAGCATCGTCGAAATCACGCGATCTGAGCTGGGTAACGATTTGGGCAGCCTCATTTTCGTTTGTTCCTAAACGTAAGAGGCATTCTGCTTTGTCAAGAAGGACCTCAGCATAGCGGAAAAAAGGGAAGTCATTACTCCATGTGCCATTTGTGGTCGACGGGTCCGTTCCGTATTTCCAAACGCGATAGCCATAATCAATGCGGGTATAGTTTTTACCATCACGTGAGCAAGTCAGGGATGGCAAATAGTTGGTACATGTCCATACCAAATTACCATTGCTGTCATACTGAGGACCTATCAGCCATGTTTCTTCCAGTCGCTTGTCTCCCTTTTCATACGAGTTGATAAATTGTGGATTGGCACAACTGCCACCCCAGAAGTAGTCACTTGTATTACCAAAGACTGTTTTGGCAGTTGACGGAAACCATTTGTGTTGCATCTGAAAGCCTTGATAGCGACTGTCGTATGGAACAGCGAAAATGATTTCTGGATTGCTGGGGCCATTGTTATATGCGAAAATGGATTTGTAATCAGAAGCTAACGAGTATTTGCCACTGTTGATGATCTGATCGCAACAGTCAAGACATTCTTTCCATCGTGGCGTTCCTGTGTACACTTCTGCATTCAGATATACTCTTGCCAGTGCAGTGAGAGCACCCCATTTTGTCAATCTCCCGTAAGTAGATGCGTCTACGTTTTCGGTCAATGAAGGAATGACGGATGTAAGCTCAGAGACTACGAAGTCATATACTTGTTTGCGCGTAGCTTGCTGCGGGATACTGTCATTGAAATGCGTCACGATAGGTACGTTTCCGTGTGTGTCAAGAAGCATCATATACCAAAGCGCACGTGCAGCACGAAGCTCTGCCAATGTCGAAGTCTTCAAGTCTTCGCCAATAGGAAGTTCGCCACTTTCGATTTGGTCAAGAATGCGATTGGCATTGTTGATGGCATCATAAGGAGTATCGTAGCAGTTCTCTGGTTGCCACGATTCAGAGTTCCACGTATGTTGATGCATACGCCGGTATGTTCCGCCATCATCCCATCCATTAGGACGAGTAGGAGTAATGATGACATCTCCACTCTCTTCCTGTGCGTCGAAGAGTCCCTGCCAGTCCATGATATAAGTTAATGGATGGTATACACTTGCGACGAGCGAGGCGATGTCCTGGTTGTTGGGCTTGAATGTTGATTGTGTGACTTCAGAGTAGACTTTCTCATCAAGATTGAAACAGCTGGTAAAGCCAAAAGCCGTTACTAAAGCTGATACTATGAATAATATGCGATGTTTCATAATGATGTTCTGTTAAAGTGGGTTGTTAAAAAGTGACGTTCACTCCGAATGTAAATGATCTTGTAGTAGGATATTTGTCTCTGTCGTCAGTACCTGCCGTGAGTCCTGTGATATCCACTTCAGGATCAATACCTTTGTAACCGGTGATGGTGGCAAGATTTAGGCAACTTGCATAAATGCGCAGCCTTTGAATCCATTTGAGCTTCTTGACATTGAAGGAGTAGCCCAGTGTGACATTATCAATCTTCCAAAAGTCGCCGTCTTCAACATATTCACTGACATAGCGCTGGGAATCATTGATACGTACCTTCTCGCCAGTTTTCGTCACGCTCTTCTTGTCCTCTGAAATAGATACGACATCGTGAGTATTGAAAGCACTGTTCAGTACATTGTATTGAATAGTTGGGTTGGCATAGAACATCTCCTGGAAATTCAGAATCTGAAAGCCAAACTGTCCACGCATGTTGATGCTGAGATCCCAATTCTTGTATGTGATGGTATTGTTGAAATTGACAAAGTGCTTGGGCACGCCATTACCAAGGACTTGGCGGTCTTCTGTTGTTGCATTGGCAGCCAAATCATAATATTTGTTGCCAGTCAGATTGCCGTCAGCATCTCTTTCAAGGCGTTCGACAACCCATTTGCCGTCAGAAGTAAGACCAACAGACTTAAGCCCAAAGAAGTTGCCGATAGGCTCGCCGACTTTGACACGGTGAGTCTCTGTCTGAATAGGTTCGCCGGTATAACCAGTGGTAAACCAGTCTGTAGACATTGTGTATTTGTCGTTGCTGATAGAGCGGACTTCATTGCTGTTATGAGAATATGAGAAATTGGTATTCCATTCAAAATCCTTCGTCTTCACTGGAATGGCGTTGATAAGCACTTCTACTCCTTTGTTGCGGATCTTGCCTACGTTGGCCATGATAGTACTGTATTGATAAGGAGGTACAGGGACAGAGTAGTTCCAAAGTGCATCCTTGGTATCTCGCAAATAGAAGTCGATGCTTCCTCCGAGTCGCCCACCAAAGAATTCATAATCGAAACCGAGGTTATACTCGTACTTCTTCTCCCATCGTAGATCAGGATTGGCATTACGCGTTGGAGTAAGGATGCGTATCCAGTCATTGTTGTACAAGAAATAATTGTCATAGCCAAGGGAAGCAAGACTCTGATAAGGATCATTGATGTCAATGCCAGTGATACCGAATCCAGCGCGTAGCTTCAGATTATCGATCCATGAAAATTGCTTCATAAACTTCTCGTTATTGATACGCCAACCTATGGAAACTCCAGGAAAGTTACCCCATTTATGGTCTTCACCAAACTTTGAACTTCCCTCGTGTCTAATAGAGAACATGGCCAAGTAACGGTCATCATAGTTGTAGGTGACTCGTCCAAAGACACCAATCAGGCGTGTCTGATATTTATAGGAATCCTCACCGGCCACGCCTTGTGCCAGTCCCTTTCCTGATCCTAACTTATTATATGTGTAACTGTCGGTTGGGAAGTTGCGGTTGTTTGCCGAGAAGTATTCCGTTCTGTTGTCTTCGTAGCTATATCCTGCAATTGCTTCAATGCTATGCTTATTGAATTTATGGTGCCAGTCGGCGGTCAACTCCACGCTATTATAAATGTAGTCGCTGCTGTATCGTGAGGCGTATCCGTTGAGTCCATTTTCCGTTGTGCTGGGATGCTTCTTGGTTTGGTAATAGCCGTTGATAGAGTTCTGCCCTTTTCTTGTCACTGATCCCTTAAAGGAAAGATCTTCAAAAGGTCTAAATACCATTGTTCCCGTGAATCGAATATTGCGATTCCTTGCAGAACCTACATTTTCGTTTTGGAGCGATACAGGGTTGTCGTAGAAATAGACGTTCCGCTCTACATAGTTTCCGTTCTCATCATAGACTGGTTGGGTCGGGTTCTGAATACAAGCGTCGCGGTAAACAGTTCCATGACTGACACCATAAGGATATTTGCGCTCACTTGCAATCATCATAAGCGTGGTGGTGAGCTTGTCGTCAAACATACGGTGGGTGAGCTCAAAGTTGGCACGGATGTTTTTGCCATCGGTTTTCTTTAAGGTACCTTCACGGTCGTTGTAGTTCAGTGCGGCAAGATAGCTGACAGACTTACTTCCACCCCGGAAGGTAAGGTTGTGGTTATGACTGACAGCCGTTCTGCTCACCTCATCAAGCCAGTTGGTAGAGGCACCGTAGTCTTTGTCATCGGCTCCGGAAGGTGTCCATCCTTCTTTCCAACGCTCACGCAGTTGTGAGGCATTGAGAAAATCAGCCTTCTTTGCCTGGTATGCGACAGAGAGGTATCCATTGTATTCTATGGAAGGTTTTACTTCCCGACTGCCACTTTTGGTCGTGATGATAATCACGCCGTTCGTACCACGTGTACCATAGATGGCCGTTGCTGATCCGTCTTTCAAGACATCGATGGATTCAATATCTTCTGGTGCTACAGTAGAGAAAGAGCCTGGTACTCCATCAACAAGAATCAATGGCGTGCTGTTGCCCATCAATGAAGATGTTCCGCGAAGCATGACGGTAGTAGAACCATTAGGATCGCCCGATGGCAAAGATATGTTGAGACCTGCCACTTTTCCTTGAACCAGCTGTCCTGCATCCAGAACGCTTCCAGTGTTGAAATCCTTGGCTTTCACGCTTGCAACGCTGCTCGTCACATCAGCCTTCTTCTGTGTACCATATCCGACCACAACGACTTCGTTTAGATCAGTAAGGTCTTCTTCAAGTAAAAAGTTATGATGGCCGGACGTAGCTTTGAATTCAGCCGTCTTGAATCCTACATAACTGACTGTAATGATTTTCCCAGCAGGCAGCCGAAGCGAGTAGTTGCCATCTATGTCGGTGATAGCTCCATTCTTTGTATTTCCCTTTTCTGTAACTGTTGCTCCTACGATAGGATCTCCATTTTTATCTTTAACAACACCTTTTACGGTGATGGTGTTGACTTGCTGTACGGATTGTACCGATGGAATTCCGGTACTTGATCCGTCTGCTAATGCAAAAGTAATGTTGCCCGCAGTCATAAGCAAAAACATGATTACCTTTGCGTAAGTGTTATTACGCATAAAACTTGAGGCTTGTGATTCTTTTTTCATGTCTTTATTGTTTTAGTCCAAGACATTCGTCATCTTAACGTGATGCCTTATTCGGGTTAATACTTGGCTTCCCTTTGTCTGTAATCTTGGTGTTGCGACACCTGTTACTATTCTATCGCTTGACGCAGTCTGCCGACGGCTGCGTTGATCATATCTTTTGTGCCACTGCCGTCAGAGACATAGCGTACGACCATCTTTCCATAAGCAACAGCTTTGCGGAGCGTGTCAGAGGAGGATTCGTCAATATTGCCTGCTCGTCGTAGCAATGCTGTTAGCGGTTGTAGGTCTTCGATCTCGGCTAAGTTGCCAGGACGCATGGTATTGATTGCCTTGTTGAGGGTTGCCGTAACAGACTCCAGTTCGTCCTCTTTGATATTCTTCAGATTCGTTTCTATGATCTTCTGTGCAGCAGAGATGGCGCTTCCTAAGCGTTGGAAGCCATGTGGAGCCCAAGGCGCGTAATCGGGAACTTTCTTTGTCAGACTGTTCCATCGTGTCTGTTCTTCGACGCGTTCTGTAGCAATGGCAATCAATGATTGCAGTTCGGCAATGGCTTGTGATTTGTTTTTTTGAGTATGATTCTTGCCATAGGAGCCAGCGAATTGAAGTCGGTAATAATGTGTAGAATTGTGATTGCGATAGTAATCCGGCTCAAAGATCTTGTTGCCGAGTTTTAGCGTGAAGAGATTCCCCTTGTCAGTTGTGGGCTGAAGTTGATCAAGTTTTGGATCGAGACTCAGTGTAGCTTGATGCCATGTGGTAGCCCCAGTGCCCGTCATAGCCAAAGGACCATACATGATAACGCCTGTCCATGCTGCTTTCAGAGGAGTGCCGTCATTACTTGCTACTTCCGCCGGCAGTTTGTCAGGACCATACTCTATGTGTTTCGTAAAGGGCATGATCACCTCCACTTTGTCTGCTTGGGTCCAGTGGCGATATGGTATCGTTGCATAAGAACTGGGTTGATAGTGGCGTGCGATACTTTTCCCATTGAGTAGAATACGGAAGCCTTCGGTAGCCCAGTAAGGGATGCGAAGTTTTAAGGCGAAGTCTCCTTCACCATTGACTATGTGTATAGTGGAACTTTGTGCCGGCCATGTGCAGTCTTGCTCAATAGTCAGATGCTTGTCACGCCATTGCAACGTGGTCGGCATGTAGAGTCCAATCCACAGTGTACTGTCATTATGGAAATAAGTAGCCTGCTGATATTTGGTATGGTTCTCGGAGCCAGTGCCTCCACAGCAAGTCGATTGGGGAGTCTCATTGCCGAATGGTTTGGTGGCGTTGAGGCCAACAGCATACTGGTATGTGGTCTCATATTTATTGGGATTGAGAGAGCCTACTATCTGATTATACAAGCCGCGCTCGTAATAGTCCAAGTAACTTGCGTTGTCTGGATCATATTCATTAAGGTCCTTCGTCAGTTTCAGAAGATTGTACGTACAGCAGGTTTCGTTGAGCTCTGGGTTGGCCTGAGCCTCACCTTCTTGCATACCATTGGTAGCCATTGAGAGGATTTGCGTATATGGTTGACGAAACATCTCACCGTTGCCCACACCTCCCGTAGCATACATGTAGCGGCCTTGAACGAGATTCCAGAAGTTTTGCGCGATACGATAATAGTAAGGTTGGTGGTTGCTTTTGTAAGAGCGCAAGGCTCCGATGATCATCGGAATATGCTGGTTGGCATGGCGTGTGCGAATGTCGTCAATGTTCTTGGCCAAAGGATCAAAGAACTTAGGAGCATCAAAGCAGTTGGCAGCTTCTAAGAGATGAGCTTTGTCTGTACTGTCTGTAACCATTTCGGAGAGTCTTGACAGGCTTTCTGCCATTCCGCCAACTTCACCGGCAATGTACATATCCCACATTTCATAGCGGTTTCCCGGCTTGGCACGTCGTTCTGCTTGTGTTCCGTCCTTTTTGACATAGGTGCGATAGTGCATACGATTCCACACCCACAGCCCCATGTCTTTGGCTATGAGCAAGGCTTTGTCGGCTATATTCTTATCGTCGAAGTAGGTGGCAATGTCAATGAGGCCGGCAAGTTGTTTGTGTATCGAATAGTATGGTGCCCACACCCAGTCTGAATTGTTGTAAGGCCGGTACATTTCTATTAAGGCACAATGTTGTGCTGGTATGGCATTGAGATAACCATAGCCATACTTTTCCGGGTGCTTCTTATAATTGTCGAAATCAGCCCATGTGCCTTTCATGTTCCGAAGTTCGTTTTCTGGCGCAAAGTCTCTTGCCTCCCAATAACGACCTAAAGAGTCATTCCATACAAAAGTCTTCTCTTGACATTGGCGGAGCTCGTTGACCATGCGGGTAATGTTGGCTCGGAGAATAGCCTTTTGTTGGGGATTCTTGGTGACAGCATACGCTTGAGCTATTGCAGACATGTAGTGGCCGGAGCCGTGTCCTTTCAGTTTTGTGTCGGGTGAGTCCCAGCCATCAGACCGTTTATACCCTTCAATAGGTAAACTATAGGTGTCGCGATAATTGTACAGTTGTTGCGTCACGTCCCATGAACATATTTCATTCAATGCTTCGTCACGATTATGAGTGAGTCGGTTGATGCCATTAATAGTAATGTCGGAAAGAGGGAAAGTTTGGGCTATAGTATGCTGTGGTATAGCGGAGACATGGTCTACAACCTTAATGCTTGCGGTGACAGGAAAACCGTTATCGGTTGTCTCGTCGCCAACAATATATCCCTTGAGTTGATATTGGCTTCCTGCCGGATGTCTTTGGACATCGGCTTCGTCTTGTTCTGTGGAAAGAGGAAAGTTTGACCATTTCACTTGCCGATACTCAGAATATCCGTCCCGATAAGTGACCCAAATACGGTTGGGCACACAAGGTGAAGTTCCAGCGGGGCAATTCACTACTATAGGGGCAACCTTCTTGATCGTGCGTGGCATTGACAGGACCACCAGCGGGCTGGTTGCCAAAGCAAAGACTATGATGATGCGTCTGGAAAGTTTCATAATGAGTGCTTTTACATTTTTTTAATTCTGTTCGCAAAATTAAGAGAAATAACGTTTGGCACCCGGAAAAATCGTCTAAATTTAATACAAAAATCGTCCAAAACATTCATTTAGACGATAATGTTATATTTGGACGCAATACTTATTTCCTCTTTTTTGTGTACCTTTGTGCTATCCAAGACCTAACTATATACATGATGAGAACAATCTTTGGGAGAATGATGTGGATTGTCGTGGCATTGCTTGGCTGGGCAGTGACAGGCAATGCAGCAGAAGCGTTGACCGGCATGACGACGATGCCGGGCTGTGCTGTGGCTACGTTGGGATTGCCCTATCGCAGTCTGACGATGGAGGAAGGATTGCGGTCCAACACCGTGCGCGCTCTGTTGCAGGACCGTGACGGCTTCATCTTCATGGGCACCGACAATGGACTGTGTCGCTACGACGGCCATGCAGTCACCTATTATTATAATCCCCTGCGCAGCTCCGACCCCTTTGTCTCTACTCTTCACGCATATGGTAATGGGTTGCTCGTGGGAACAAGCAGCGGACTGTGCTATTTCGATTGCCGTACCGAGCAGTTCTCTTCCTTTCTTCCCCGCATCAAGACGACGGTAAACCAAGTCGTAGACGACCGCGACGGCAACCTCTGGATCTGCACGCAACGGCAGGGCGTGTTCCGTTATAACAAGCGGACACATGACCTCCGGCAATATTCTTTTCCACAAAACGGTGGTGACATCCGTGCTCTCTGCATTGGCATCGACAATCAGGTGTGGGCCTACACCTCCAATGGACATCCCTGGCTCTATCGGCTCAACAAAGCGAGCCAACGGTTTGTGCCCGCAGGGATGGGACATGCGTCGTTTGATGGCGGTGGCATGAGCATTCTACAAGACAACGACGGCACGCTGTGGCTGGGCTCATGGTCTCATGGACTGTTTTGTATGGACATCGATGGATCGTTGAAGCAGATCATCAATCCTACACTGACGGGTGTGGGACAACACATCCACTCCTTATTATATATAGCCCCCCATACTCTGCTCATCGGCTGTGATGATGGGCTGATCCGCTACGATATCCTCACGAAAAGATGGATCCGCTATCCTGAAAGTGCAAGCAACAGCAATGTATCGAATGACGACCGCTTTGTCTATGCCGTCATCCGCGACCGTGAGGGTGGGCTGTGGTATGGCACGTTCTATGGTGGCGTGAAATATATCTCGCCCGTCAGTCATCGCTTCACCAGCTTTTCGGCTTCGGTAGGTCAGCGCGGCAACGTGGTGGGACGTTTCTGTGAAGACGGCATGGGTCACGTGTGGATAGGCAGTGACGACGGAGGCCTTTCTTGTTATTCGCTAAGCCATCATGCCATGGAGTCCTTTCCAGCCCAGCAGCGTCTGTCCACACTCAACGTCCATGCACTGTGGGCGGAGAGCAATGCCTTGTGGATTGGAACCTATAGCGACGGCATCCTGCGCATGGATATCAGCAGCGGCAGCGTCACGGCAGTAGGCGGCGCGGGTGAGCACGCCGTGAATAGTTGCTATGCACTGATGCGCGACTCTCGGCACCGGTTGTGGGCAGGGACGATGGAGGACATACGGGCCTATGACGAGAAAGCCCGTCAGTTCCGTCCCGTATGCCATACGGGAGTGCTGACACTGGACATCGACGAGGATCGCAAAGGCAATCTTTGGTTCTCCACGCAAGGAGCAGGCCTCTATCGGCTGGACGCCCGCACGGGTCGTTTCCACCACTATATGCCCTCCCAAACAGAAGGCTCGCTGCCTTCGTCGCAGGTAAACAACATCGACATCGATGAGCGGGGACAGTTGTGGATCGCCACAAGTGACGGACTCTGCTACTATGACGCACGCCACGACCGCTTTCACCGGGTGGACATTGCCGTGCCTACTCAGGAGATAAACAGTGTGGTCTGTGATGGCTATACGCTTTGGCTTGGTACCACGCTGGGACTGGTGCGCTATATCCCCGGCGAGCCCACACGTATCTTCAACCGCTACGATGGCTTGGTCAGCAATCAGTTTCAGCCCAATGCTGCCTTGAAAGCCTCAGACGGCAGTCTGTTCTTCGGCACCGTGAAAGGCTTCAGCACCTTCTCGTCCTATACGATACAGCTCAACCGCATGGCACCTCGCGTGTTCATCACAGCATTATCGGTTCTCAACCAGCCACAGCGCGTCGGATCGAAACTGCTGCCTGAGGCTTTGGACGACATCCGGCAGTTGGACTTAGGCTACAAGGACAATATGTTCACACTGACCTTTTCGGCACTGAGCTATTGCGCGCCGGAAAAGAATCGCTTTGCTTATCGTCTCGATGGTTTTGACAAAGACTGGATCGAGGCGGGCAACCGTCATACTGCCACCTATACCAATCTGCCCGCAGGGACTTATACGTTCCGTGTCAAAGCCACCAACAACGACGGCATCTGGAGCCGTGAGGAAGCGCGACTGGTTATCGTGGTGCATCCGCCATTTTGGTGGTCGCTGCCTGCCAAGCTGTTTTATCTGGCTGTGCTGCTACTCCTTATTTATTATTACACTCAACTCAGATTGCGCCGTGCCGAGCGTCGTCACCAGCGCGAGATGCAGCGGCTCAGTGAACAGAAGGCCGCCGAGGTGCGTGAGTCGCGCTTGCGCTTCTTCACGATGATCGCCCACGAGATACGCACGCCGGTCACGCTGATCATCGGACCTTTGGAGAAGCTGATGCAGAAAAAGGAGGCGAGGGCGTCCGACGACTTGAACATCATCGACCGCAATGCTCACCGGCTCTTGGAACTCGTCAATCAGCTGCTCGACTTCAACAAAGTGGAGCATGGCTTCGAACTTCACTTCGAGCGTCAGTCCATTGCGGCTATCATGCATGCCGTGGCCGAGCGTTTCCGTCCCTCCATGGAGCAACGGGGCATCACTCTCGACGTGACTTATCCGCCACAGGATTTTCTTGCCGTCGTAGACGCGGAAGGACTGACAAAGATCATCAGTAACCTGATGACCAACGCCACGAAATACACCCGTGACCGCGTTGCTCTTTGCTGCCATGTCGATGCGGCTGCCGGCTGCTACACGATCAGCGTGGAGGACAACGGCATGGGTATCAGCCAAGAGAACCGCGAGAAGATCTTCCGTCCTTTCTTCCAGGCCAAGGACAACAAGCCGGGCACAGGTATCGGCCTTTCCATCGTGCACAACCTTGTGGAGGCACACGACGGTGAGATCAAGGTGGAGTCGGAACCCGGACGAGGCACACGCATGATTGTGAAACTGCCTGTTACGCCTTTGCCGGCGATGACTGGTCTCACGGAGAAGACGGTCAAAGCTGTGAAAGTCGACGGCGAGGCGAAAGAGACAAAAGCGGGAACTGCTGCTGATGAGAAGACGGTGGTTGAGGCGAAGAATCAGAAAGAAGAGTGTGCACAGCAAGAGACGGTGCTCATCGTGGAGGACGATCCCGATATGAGCCATTATATCGCGAAGAACTTCCAACCTCATTATCAGGTGCTGACGGCGGGCGACGGACGTGAGGCGCTCGACGTCTTGTCAACACATGCCGTGACGTTGATTGTCAGTGACTGGATGATGCCGGAGATGGACGGAGCGGCACTGTGCCGCAGCGTACGAGCCGATGCCCGTTGGAGCCACATCCCCTTCATCATGCTTACGGCCAAGACCGATGATGCCAGCAAGACGGAGAGCATGGACTGTGGTGCCGACGCTTTCATTGAAAAGCCTTTCTCCATGCAGTATCTCGAAGCTTGTATCCGCAACATGATTGCCATGCGTCGTCGCCTGATGCAGCGTTTTGCCGCCACGCCCACTGAGCCAGTACCAGAGTTGGCCAAGGCACCGAAGGACAATGCGCTGTTGCGACAAATGAATGAGATCATAGAGGAGAACATGGGCAATTCTGACTTCAACGTGCAAATGCTGGCCGAGCGACTCAACATCAGTCGTTCGGGGCTTTTTGCCAAGGTGAAGGCGATCACCGACATCACACCCAACGAGATGATCCAGATCGTCCGTCTGCGCAAGGCTGCCCGTCTGCTCAAGACCAAACAGTACCATGTCTCAGAGGTTGCCTATCAGGTGGGCTTCAACAATCCGTCTTATTTCTCAAAGTGCTTCCAAAAGCAGTTTGGAATGAAGCCGGGGGAATATTAGAGAGCCTTGCAGCCTGGTGGGCTATAAGATAGATACAGACACCCTTCTGCCTAATCCGTTGAAAATACGGAAGAGAGTAGAAAGTTGAACGTCAGCATGTCCATTTTCTATTTTGGAGATATAGCTTTTCTTTGTTCCTATTCGATCTGCAAGTTGTTCTTGTGTCAGGCCTGCTCTCTTGCGCTCTTCTTTAAGACATTCGGCTAAGCAAAAGGCTTGCGCATCGTCTTCATACTGGTCTCGCGCTGGTGTACCGACCTTTCCATACTCGGCATTAAGCAAGTCATCAAAGGTCTTTGCTTCCATAATGGCTTGTTTCTTATTTGCATCCATATTATAGTTCCTCCTTATTTTCAAAATATTCTTTCTTTAACTTTTCAGCCTTCTTAATTTCCTGTAACGGGGTTTTCTGTGTTTTCTTTTGGAATCCTTGAAACAGGACTACAACGGCACCTTTGTCCATACAACACAGAATTCGATAAATGTTTTTTTCATATTCCGTTCTTATTTCGTATATCCCATCGGTACCATCCAAGAGTTTGAAGAATTTTTTCGGAACGATGCGCTGTGTCTCAACTAATGACATAGAATAGTTGATTTTCCTTCGCACGGCTTCCGGTTGTTCTATATAGAATTCTTTGAAGTAATTCTTATAGAATAGAATCGTCCTTATCTTCTCCTGTTCTTTCATACAGCAAAGTTAATCAATTAATGATCATTTTGTGCTTGTCATACTGTATTTTGTGAGTTAAATAATTAAAAATGGATTCTATGAGTGTGCATAGAATATGTGTTCATCATGTGTCGGTGCATAGTTATAGCCCCTCCCTCTCTTTTTTAGGAAGAGTTGGAGAGGGGCTTAAACTTTACTTTTATTATTTCTTACTTTCTACTTCTTACTTCTTACTTCACGCTCCACTCAAACAGTCCGCAGGAGTATTTCTCGGGCTGCTTGACGTTGAGGCGAAGCACCTTCGTCTTTACGGGCGTGAAGTGTACGGTGCAGGGCTGTCCCTTCTTGACGGGATAGCTGTCGGCATCTGCCACCGGCTGCCACTGGCCTTGCGCGTTTTGGTATTCAATGTTCCAAGAGTCCGGGACCTTGCATCCGCCCCAGGGCTGGTCGTCGTACCAGTAGATGGTTGCGGACTGCACTTGCTGTGGCTCAGTAAAGGTGTAGGTGATCCACTCCGTAGTTCCCTGTTTCGGCCACCAATGGAAATAAGGCACTGAACGGTCGTTCTCGTCGGCAGGCACCAGTCCGTCGGCAATACTCTTCATCGATGCTGAGGGTGTCGACGAGGCGATAGTGGCTTGCGAAGCCAGCGTGGCCGGTGTGGCGGGACGGGTGGCGCGCACATCCTGCGGCATCCATACCTTCATGTTGCCACTGCCGCGATGGCACCAGGCGAAATACGGGATCAGCGTCAGCCGCTCGTCTGTTGTGGTCAGCCGTCCCTGCTTGTCGTAGGCCAGCAGCTGGGCGTCGGTGGAGAGTGTGGTGATGTTTTGTGTCTTGAAGAGTGTGAGTTGCTTTTGGCGGTCGGCGGGGATGAAGGCAGCCATCGGCTTCTCTCCGGCGGCGAACGTCGGACTTTGGTTGACGAGCATGCCCATGATGTCGAAGTTGTTGTCAGGCCACTCTGCACAGTAGACCAGCGGTCCACGCTCCACGGCGATCAGTCCGCGGTCAGCCACCACCTTATTATTTGCGCGTACGGTGCGCACGTCCATATCGAAGTTGATGCGCACGAGGTCACCCTTCTTCCATGTGCGGTTGATGGTATAGTATCCGTCGGACTCCAGAGCGGCTTCCGCCTTCTTGCCGTTGACAAGCACGGAGTAAGAGGGTCGCTTGCCGTCGGAATACTCATATAGGTCTGATGGCACGGGTCGGCTCTTTGCCCATCCCGGGATGCGTATCTTCATATTGAAGCGTCCGGCCCGGTTGTCTTCAATCTTCAGCGCGATGTCGCCATTCCAAGGGTATTGTGTCTCTTGGCTCAGCTTTACCTCTTTGCCACCTACCTTCATCGTGGCGCTGTTGGACAGGAAGAGGTTGACATAGAGGTTGCGGTCCTTCACGGCATAGACATATCCGGGCAGTGAGGGGATGAAGCGGCAGATGTTGCTTGGGCAGCAGGCACAGCCAAACCACGGCTGGCGCTGATGCTGTCCCATGGACTCCAGTGGATTGGGATAGAAAAACTTTCCGCCGTCGAGGCTCACACCGCTGATAAGACCATTGTAGAGCGTGCGCTCCAGCACGTCGTAGTATTTCGACTCGCCGTGGAGCAGGAAGAGACGGTAGTTGACATACACGTTGCCGATGGCGGCGCAGGTCTCGGCATAGGCACTCATATTGGGCAGCTCATAGTTGGCGCCGAAGGCTTCACCGTTGCTCGTGGCACCGATGCCGCCGGTGATATAGAGCTTCTTGCTGACGATGTTGTCCCAGATGCGGTCGATGGCATGGATGTAAGCCGTGTCGCCGGTGAGCGCGGCAACGTCAGCCATACCGGCATACATATAGGCGGCGCGCACGGCGTGACCGACAGCTTCGTCCTGGTCAACCACCGGCTTGTGGCTTTGCGAGTATTCCGACTGCCCCTGTGTCTTACCACGATAGTCGAGGAAGAACTTCGCCTCGTCGAGATACTTGCGCTGTCCGGTGACGAGATAGAGTTTGCAGAGTGCCATCTCTGCAATCTGATGTCCCGGCACCACACAGGCCTGCCCCGGTTTGGGTCCGACCTCACGGCAGACGCAGTCGGCATAGCGGATGGCGATGTCGAGGAAATGACGGCTGCCTGTGGCCTGGTAGTGTGCGATGGCAGCTTCTACCATGTGTCCGAGGTTATAAAGCTCATGGCTGAGATCCTCTTCTTGCGACCACCGCTTGTCGCCAGCCCACTCGTGGGGGTGTTGCGGGTTTTGTGTTCTGGCAGTGTAGAGATAGCCGTCGGGCTCCTGTGCACTGCCGATGATGGTGATCACGCTGTCGATATAGTGTTTCAGCTTAGCGTCGGGATAAGTCTGGAGAATATAGCTTGCTCCCTCAATGGTCTTATAGGGATCGGTGTCGTCGAAGCTGTATCCCGTGACGGGAAAGACCTTTGACGGGTCTTTGAGGTGTGCGGCTGCATGCTCAAAGTTCTTGTAGCGTCCCGTCTCCTCGCATTTGCTGAAGGCGAGCGGTATGGTGACCTTGCGGCTGGCTTCGAGTCGTTGTCCCCAAAAACTATTGGGAGCCACCTTCACGGAGGTGAATGTCACGGGAGTGATCGGATAGCCGCCGAGTCGCTTCTGTGCTTGTGTGGGCAACAGCATGACTATGGTGGCGGCGAAAGTCAAAAGTCGTTTCATAAATATAAATGTGTATTAGGATTTTCTTTCCGCAAAGTTACGCTATTATTTCCAAACCCCACGCAACGATCGTCCAAGAATCATGCAAGGATCGTACAAAAGAGGTAAGATGCCCCTGGAAGGGATACACTATGAATAACAGTCGTAACTTATATATTCTCTATATTTCTGAATTTTCAATTAGTTTGTAGCGATAACCTACTACGACTCGTTTTTCTTTGGCCTTCCTCTTTTTCTCCCTACCTTTTTCGACTTGTATCCCGGTTCACACCCGACTGGGATGTCAATCCCAAA
>NZ_VUNG01000042.1 GCF_009695775.1 Hallella mizrahii
GTTTGATACATATTTTGATTTGCAACACTAAGATAGGTGAAAAATCTGACATGGCAAAATCCTGAGCAACTTTTTGTTGCTCAGGTACTTATAAATAAAGTTAAATCAAAGTGTTGCGGAATTAAGGGAAACTAAACATCCAGTGATCTTCATAAGAAAAATAAGATGCTCGGTTTTGAATTCTCCCTTTTTATGATTAAATTTGCATCATAATCATCACGTGCATAAAGACAGAGAAACTACAGAGCGTAACAGCAGAGCTGTTCTTGGATTGTATGCCCGTCTGATCAATTCGAAAGATTAAAGAGTAACACTCTATACATAACACAAAATTATCGATCAAGCAACATGAACATTCGTGCTTATCTTCTCTTTACCGCCCTCGCGCTATCGCTGTGCACAGCCCGTGCGCAGAAACTCGCCGGCGGCGATATCTCCATGCTACCCCGCTATGAGCAGGCCGGTGTCACCTACTACACCCACGACGGACAGTCGATCAGCGACCTCATCGCATACAGCAAGCAAGTAGGCATGAACGCCATGCGCGTGCGACTCTTCGTCAACCCAAAGCAGCAGACCACCAGCAGCAGTGCACCCTATACATGGAGCGCGGACGACAACGTCTGTCAGGACCTTGCGTGGGTGAAAGCCTTGGGCAAGCGCATCAAGGACGCCGGCATGAAGCTGATGCTCGATATACACTACTCTGACACATGGGCTGATCCCGCCAAGCAGTGGACACCCGAAGCTTGGAAGGATCTCGACGACGCAGCACTCGCTGAGAAAGTCTACAGCTATACTGCCGACGCGCTGAAACAACTGAAAGACGCCGGTGCCGAACCCGACCTCGTACAGACGGGCAACGAGATCTCCTACGGCATGCTGTGGGGAAGGCCGGACGGGTCTCTGCAGCAGTGCTGGCCATCGTCAACAGCCAATTGGGACCGCTTAGCCAACCTGCTCAAGCAAGCTACCAAGGCCGTGCGCGAGACTTGTCCATTGGCAAAGATCATCCTGCACGTGGAGCGCGTATCCATCTCGCAGCAAAACGACAACAAAGAATATAAGGCACTTACCAACTTCTTCAGCAAGATGAATACATACGCCATCGACTATGACGTCATCGGACTGAGCTACTACCCTTATTTCCATGGTGCGCTGAGCGAACTCGACGGCGCTATCACTAAGCTGGAAGCAGGCTGGCCGAACAAAGAGATCATGGTGGTGGAGACTGGATACCCCTACGCCTGGGCTGTCCCCGGAACCACTTACGAAGACACGAAGACATGGCCGTATAGCGACGAGGGGCAGAAGCTGTTCACCGACGACCTCATCGCCATGCTCAACAAGCACAGCAAGGTAGACGGACTCTTCTGGTGGTGGCCGGAGTACAACGCAAAGACAAACAGCGCAAGCCTCAGCAATTGGTATAACGCCCCGCTCTTCGACAGCCGCACCGGACGCGCCACCTCAGCCTTCACGGCACTGGCAAAGTACGCCACATCCTCCACGGCCATCCGTCAGCTGAGCGTCAACACGTCGAAGACGACCGACGATAGCTACTACGATCTCAGTGGACGCAGCGTCAGCCAGCCCAAGGACAGCGGCGTGTATATCCATCATCAAAAAAAGATCATCGTGAGATAAACAGCATAGTATGAAGATATTCTGCATTGGAATGAACTACGCCGCGCACAATAAAGAGTTGCACGGTACGTTAAAGAAACCGGATGAGCCGGTTATCTTCCTCAAGGCCGACTCCAGTCTGCTGAAGGATCATAAGCCGTTTTTCATCCCCGACCATCTGGGACGCATCGAATACGAGACCGAGGTGGTGGTGCGCATCTGTAAGCTCGGCAAGACGGTGCCCGTGCGCTTCGCCCCCCGCTACTACGACGCGCTGACGGTAGGCATCGACTTCACGGCCCGTGAGCTCCAGCACAAGCTGTCGGCAGCGGGCCAGCCATGGGATCTCGCTAAGGGCTTCGACGGTGCAGCCTGTCTCGGCGAATGGGTGCCGAAGGAAAAATTCCGCGATCTCAATGCCCTGCGCTTCCATCTCGACATCAACGGGCAGACCGTGCAGGAAGGGTGCACCGCTGACATGCTCTATAAGATCGACGAGATCATCGCCTATATCAGCCAGTATTTCACCCTCAAGACGGGCGACATCCTCTTCACAGGTACGCCCGCCGGTGTGGGTCCCGTACATATCGACGACCACTTGGAGGGATACCTCGAAGAGAGAAAGGTGCTGGAGTTTAAGTGCAAATAAAAGAAGAGGAAATACCCCCCAAGCCCTCGAGCCCTCACCCTAGCCCTCCCCCAAGGGGGAGGGAATGAGACCGAGCCCTCTCCCTAACCCTCCCCCAAAGGGGAGGGAATGAGCCCACCCTAAGATACCGATGAGTTCTATGTCCTCTATGATCTCTACAACCTCTATGTTCTCTATGACTAAACGACAAGGAAAAATGAAAGACCCCATATACCACCCTTTACCCAGCCGCTCTTTCCCTCCCCCCGGGGGGAGGGCTAGGGAGAGGGCTCTCCCTTTACCCGGCCGCTCTTTCCCTCCCCCCAGGGGGAGGGCTAGGGAGAGGGCTCGGGGGTATTCCCTCCTTCCCCCCAGGGGGAGGGCTAGGGAGAGGGCTCGGTCTCTGTCTCTTCTTTTCTTCCTCCTCCTTCTTTTCCTCACTCTTCCTCTCTCCGCCCAGCGATTCTTCAACCTGACCAACGAGCAGGTGCGCATCGACAGCACGCTGCCACAGTTTACCTATACCGTCGCACTGCCGACGAACTATGCCGACTCGGTGTACACGCCGACAATCCTCTATCCCGAGTTTGTGGATATGGCACAGAGCGACATCGAGGCTTACCACCGGCTGAGCAGTGAGCCACTACCCCCACTGCCCGCCATCGGGCAGCAAGTGGTGATGAGTCGGCGCCGTCCCAGCCTACAGCTGACGTTCTCTCCGCTCGTCTACCGCAACGGCAGATACCAGATCCTTGCCAGCTTCATGCTGCGTGTAGACGCAAAGGCCGCCGCGGCACCGGCACGACAGATGGCGAAAGCCAACATTCTACAAGCATCGTCCGACACAGACCGCTACGCTGCTCACTCTGTCTTAGCCTCCGGCCGATGGGTGAAGATACGCGTGCCGGCGTCGGGCATCTACCAGCTCAGCAGTGACCTTGTCCGGCAGGCAGGATTCTCTGACATCAACAAGGTGAAAATCTATGGCTACGGCGGTAACCTGCAGGACGAGGTTCTCGACGACAACACGCTCAAGGCGCTTGACGACCTGCCCGAGGTGGAGCAGTGCATCGTAGGCGGCAAACATCTCTTCTACGCCAAAGGACCCGTGAGCTGGAGCAGCAACACGGCCGCACAACGTACGCGCAACTTCTACTCCGACTATGGCTACTACTTCCTCACGGAGAGCAGCGACGACGTGGCAACCATCGACAGCACAACCTTCCTGAAGAAAAACTACCCCACCGCCGACGACTATCACAGTCTCTATGAGGTCGACGGATTCTCGTGGTACCACGGCGGGCGCAACCTCTTCGACAGCGAGACCATCAGCCAAGGCAACACCAAGCGGCTCGTACTCTCCAACATATCAAAGTCTAAGACTGGAAAACTCAGTGTGGCGGTGACCGCCGGACAGGCCAGCACGGCACAGATCATGCTCAACGACTCGGTACTCGGCACGCTGAGCATCAAACTCAGCGGGGGAGAATACAACGACTATAACAAAGGCGGGGAGAGCTACGCTACCTATGCCATCGGCACGCTGCACGCCAACGACACCGTGAAAATCATGTGTACCGATGGTGGACCGCTCCGTCTGGACTATGTGTCAATGGCTTGGAGCAATCCCGCGCCTAAGCCTGACCTCACCACAACCTTCCCCACACCTTCTCTTGTGGGCACCATCACCAACCAAGACCATCATGCCGACACTGCTGCAGACATGGTGATCATCATCCCTACTTCAGGTAAATACTTGGAGCAGGCACAGCGACTGGCTGACTTCCACGAGAAACACGACAGTCTGCGCGTGCGCATCGTCAAGGCCGATGAGCTCTACAATGAGTTCAGCAGTGGCACGCCCGATGCCAACGCCTACCGCCGCTATCTGAAGATGCTCTACGACCGCGCTGCCACCGACGCGGACCTGCCCCGCCATCTGCTGCTCTTCGGCCGTGGCGTATGGGACAACCGCATGCTCACCAGCGACTGCCGCACCCTCAATGCCGATGACTATCTGCTCTGCCACGAGAGCGAGAACTCGTTCAACGCCGTGCTCTGCTATGTCGACGACAGCTTCTTCACACGACTCGACGACGGTGAGGGCGGCAACCCCTTGACCAAAGACATGGACGACATCACCGTGGGACGATTCCCCGTGACAAGTGTCGACGAGGCGAAGGTCATGGTCGACAAGACCATCGCCTATGCCGAGAACAGCAACGCGGGAGCCTGGCAAAACGAACTGATGTTCATGGGCGACGACGGTAACAACAACCTGCACATGAACGACGAGAACGACAATGCCAACTATATCGAGGCACTGCACCCTGAATATGTACTGAAAAAGGTGATGTGGGACGCCTATACCGAGCAGGCCTCTGCCACGGGACACTCCTACCCCGAGGTGTCCGCCATCATCAAACGCCAACAGCAAAACGGTGCGCTTATCATGGACTATGCCGGGCACGGTAGTGCTACGCTCATCGCCCACGAGGGTGTGCTCAAGCTCTCAGACTTCCAGACTTTCTCCAATGCCAACCTGCCACTGTGGATCACCGCGTCGTGCGACATCATGGCATTTGACGATGTGGAAGACAACATCGGCACGGCGGCCGTCGTCAACCCCAACGGTGGTGCGGTGGCCTTCTTCGGTACCACGCGCACGGTGCTCGCCTCATACAATAAGCTCATCAACCGCGCCTTTCTCACTGCCGTCCTCAGCCGCAAAGACGGAAAGGCACTGACCCTCGGCGAGGCGCAGCGACAGGCCAAGAACCAAATGATCACCACAGGACAGGACCGCACCGTCAACAAACTGCAATACTCGCTGCTCGGCGATCCCGCTCTGAGACTCAACCTGCCCGAGCCGTGTATCGTCATCGACTCGATCAACGACATTCCTACCGCATCGCCCACACGACCGAAGTTAAAGGCGGGAAGCATCGCACGCATTGCCGGACACGTCAACAAAACCACTGCCGACAACTTCAACGGCGTGGCCTCCATCGTGGTACGGGACTCTGAAGAGAAGATCGTGTGCAAGGAAAACTACAGTGCCGAGGCTGACTCTGCCTTCGTCTTCTATAGCCGCGACAAGATTCTCTATACGGGTTCCGACAGCATCCGGCAGGGACGCTTTGCCTTCACCTTCTCTGTTCCGATAGACATCAACTACAGCGACAATACCGGACTGGTGAATGTCTATGCCGTCAACAAGGAGCATACCAGTATTGCCAACGGCGTGAGCGACCATTTCGTCGTGGGCGGATCCACGACAGCCTCTGCCGACACGATAGGCCCGAGAATGTTCTGCTATCTCAACACACCGGAATTCCAAAACGGAGGCACGGTGAACTGTACCCCCTACTTTGTTGCTGAGATCAGTGACACCAGCGGCATCAACGCCACGGGCAACGGCGTGGGTCACGACCTGCAGCTCATCATCGACGGCGATGCCAACAAGGTTTACTCGCTCAACGACGCGTTTACCTATGACTTCGGATCATACACCAGCGGCAGAACGGCATACAGCATCCCATCGCTCGAACCGGGCAAGCACACGCTGACCTTCCGGGCCTGGGACATCCTCAACAACTCGTCGACAGCCACGCTCGACTTTGTGGTGGCAAAGAGCCTGCAACCGACGATCAGTTCGGTTGGCGTGTCGAAGAACCCTGCTTACAACACCACGACATTCATCGTCAACCACGACATGGCGGGCAGTAAGGTCGACGTGTGCATCGAGGTCTTCGACATGAGCGGCCGCACGCTGTGGAAACATACCGACACCGGCGTCACCAATCTCGGCACGTATACCAAGGACTGGGATCTGTGCGACGGTCAGGGCTGCCGCCTGCAGACCGGCGTATATCTCTATCGCGTGCGCATGTGCGCCGACGGCAGCAGCTACGCCTCGAAGACACAGAAACTCATCATCGTCAGGCAATAATCGACATACCCTCTACGTTAATTTAGGTGTAGCACGCTCCCCTACCCCGGAGCCTACACCTTATTATATATAGCACATCCTCAGAATGACAAGAATAGCACGTATCACGCTGGCATCCTTCTTTGTGGCCCTCCCCCTATGGACCTTTGCGCAGGAAAAGCTCGACGAGTTCAACCCTGTGCAATATGCCATCATCTCTCAGACCATCTCGCCCGACGCCCGTGGCGCCTCCTTGGGTGACGCCGGAGCGGCAACAGACCCGGATGTCAACTCGCAGCACTGGAACCCGGCTAAGTATCCGTTTACCATCAGCCGTGCCGGTGTGGCGCTGAACTATACGCCGTGGCTCCGCCAACTCGTCAACGACATCGACCAGGCTTATCTCGCCGGATACTATCGCATCGGTGAGCATAGTGCCGTGTCGGGTTCTCTGCGCTATTTCTCTCTCGGTGAGGTGCAGACCAGCGATGCAGACAACGCCATGACCGTCAATCCCTACGAGATGGCCATCGACGCTTCTTACTCGCTCATGCTCAGTGAGAAGTTCTCCATCGCCGCCACACTGCGCTGGATCTACTCCGACCTGCGCAATGACTACACCAGTGAGGACAACTCGCCGGCATCGGCATTCGCCGCGGATCTCTCGGCGTATTACCAGACTTATCCTACCATCGGATCACGCGAGTGTCAGCTGGCCTTCGGTCTCAACATCTCGAACATTGGTAGTAAGATCACGTTCAGCGGTTCCGATGCCGCTGAGTTCCTGCCTACCAACCTACGACTGGGCACTTCGCTGATGGTACCTATCGACGAATACAACAAGTTCTCCATTGCTTTGGATGCCAACAAGTTTCTGGTGCCCACACCGCCAACCATGGAGCAGTATACCAAGGAGACGGGACTCAGCGATAATCAAGGCTACGACCAGTGGGTGCATGAGCACTACAACAACACGTCGAGCATCAGCGGTATCTTCAAGAGCTTCAGCGACTCGCCAGAAGGCTTCAAAGGCGAGATGAAAGAGATACAGTGGAGCGTAGGTGCGGAATATACCTACAACGATAAGTTCTCGCTTCGCGCCGGTTATCATCATCAGGATCCGAGTCAGGGCAACATGAAATACTTCACCGTCGGTGCGGGCTTCAAGATGAGCGTCTTCTCGCTCGACGCGGGCTATGTCATCGCCACAGCCAAGACCAACCCGCTCGACCAGACGCTTCGTCTGTCTCTGAGCTTCGACATGGACGGCATCAAGGATCTACTGCATAGGAGATAAAAAAAAAGACTCTCTTCCCCTACCCCCCTCTCCCTGGAGGGAGAGGGGGAATTGCAATACCATCAATACCCCGTTCGGCCAAAAACTTTGCTTCCTTATACTCCAAGGGCGCGGAGAGGGGGAATAGCAATACCATCAATACCCCGTTCGGCCAAAAACTTTGCTTCCTTATTCTCCAAGGGCGCGGAGAGGGGGAATGCGATACCATCAATACCCCGTTCGGCCAAAAACTTTGCTTCCTTATTCTCCAAGGGCGAGGAGAGGGGGGAATGCGATACCATCAATACCCCGTTCGGCCAAAAACTTTGCTTCCTTATACTCCAAGGGCGAGGAGAGGGGGGAATGCGATACCATCAATACCCCGTTCGGCCAAAAACTTTGCTTCCTTATACTCCAAGGGCGAGGAGAGGGGGGAATGCGATACCATCAATACCCCGTTCGGGATATATGCTGTGAGGAAGAATAACTATCAATATTAATACTATCATACAAACATAATATGAGCAATACCAAACATAATATGAACAATACCAAACATAATATGAACAATACCAAACATAATATAGAAAACGAGAATAGTATCGGAGAGAATGGGTATCGCAATTCCCCCTCTCCCTCCAGGGAGAGGGGGCTAGGGGAAGAGAGTCTTTTCCCTCGTGTGGGCATGGGCTATGATGTCCATCAACTTGTCGAAGGCCGCGACCTCTGGCTCGGCGGCATCAAGATCGAACATAGCAAAGGACTACTGGGACACAGCGACGCCGACGTGCTCATCCACGCCATCTGCGACGCGCTGCTCGGTGCTGCCAATCTGCGCGACATCGGCTATCACTTTCCTGACACCAGCGACAAGACGCTGAACATGGACAGTAAGATCATTCTAAAAAAGACAATGGAACTGTTGGCTGACAAAGGTTATGTCCTTGGCAACATCGACGCTACGGTATGTGCTGAGCATCCAAAACTCAACCCACACATACCGGCGATGAAGACTTGTCTGGCACAGGTCATCGGCTGTGATGAGGACCAAATCAGCATCAAGGCCACCACGACCGAGAAGCTCGGCTTCACTGGACGTGAGGAAGGCATCAGTGCCTATGCTGTGGCACTGATCGCTAAGAAGTAAAAAGGGGTAGTGCTTATGTCCCTGAAAGGGACACACCATGAATAACCCTAAGTCGTCTTTTTCATTTCCTGACTTCGTAGTAGGAGGTGTGGCGTCCCCGCCGCACCCCCTTGCACGGCAAGATGCCGTGCCTCCTACATGTCGGCTTCTATATAACTAAACAGTTATTCACTGACTTCGTCAATGCGTCACCCTAAATCGAGAATCAGTTTTTGGAAAATAGTCACGTACAGACTTTAGCTCCCCATGGAGCTATGGTGCTGAGGTGATGGGGACAGCCTTACGAGCAAGCTCGTCGGCTGCCCCCATCACCTCAGCACCACCCCCCTACGGGGGACAAAGCCTGCCCGTGACGAAAATCGCTATCGCGTAAAATTGCGCAGAGCGCATAAAATAAATTGCGCCAAGGCGCATAAAATAACTAATTGCGCCAAGACGCATAAAATAATAAATTGCGCCAAGACGCATAAAATATGATACCGCCCAACAGAACACAAGCAGCATAGCAGACTTTCAAGACGCTATGGACTATCTTCCGGCCGCAGGATTTTATGCCCAAGGGGCAATTTTACGCGTTAGCGATTTTCGTCATGGGCAGGCTTGACACCAAAGGTGTGGGTCTAAAGCTATGGGGTAGGCGGCGAGCTTGCTCACAAGACTACCCCATAGCTTTAGACCCATTGCTCCTTGGGGAGCATAAGCATGACCATGATTTTCTTTTCTCTTTTCCGTTTGAAAATGCCAAAGCGATAATGGCAGTATAAAGATTTATATTTCCTCTCACTATGATTCCACGGAAAATATCCAGTGCGTCACGGGTAGAGATCTCTGTGTGAGAATATTACAGATAAGAGGGTTAGGGCGGGGATGACCCCCGAAAACATATGAGTGGGCCGATATAGTCACCAATTTTGGAACTTGGGTGTCCCAATAACGAAAGCAGGCGTTAACGCTAAAACAACTCGCAGGCTTTATCTCTCGCAAAGACGCAGAGAACACAAAGGGCCGCCTTTGTAATCCCATTCGTCCTCTATTCACACCCATCTGGCCCCGCGTTGGAATTGTTTATCCATCATTTTACTCCCCTCTCCCTTGGAGAGGGGGCAAGGGGGTGAGGCTGTTGGAGGGGGGCAAGGGGGTGAGGCTTCTTTTCTCACGATATCTCCGCCCAGTTGACATTCGTCTTTCTTAGTTCCCGCAGATGATTCCACAGGAGCGCATTCGCCGGGAGATTACACTCCGGGTCGCCATCGATGATCTTCTGAGCCTCGTCACGCGACAGCTGAACGAGCTGTCCGTCTCGCGCGATGTCCGCGATCTTCAGGTCAAAGGCGATGCCGCTCTGCTGCGTGCCCTCCAAGTCGCCAGGCCCCCGCAGCTTCAGGTCAGCCTCGGCAATGCGGAAGCCATCGTTGGTATCGCACATGATGTCGATGCGCTTGCGCGTCTCCTCCGACAGCTTATAGTTGGTCACAAGGATGCAATAGCTCTGTTTGGCACCTCTTCCCACACGTCCGCGCAACTGATGGAGCTGGGAAAGGCCGAAACGCTGGGCATCAAGGATCACCATCACCGAGGCATTGGGCACGTTGACCCCTACCTCTATCACCGTGGTGGCTACTAATATTTGTGTTTCGCCCTTGAGAAATTTCTGCATCTCCGCCTCTTTCTCTGCCGGTTTCATGCGCCCGTGAACCTTGCTCAGGCTGAACTCCGGAAACACGTCACACAGAGCCTTGAAGCCATCCTCCAGGTTTTTCAAGTCCATCTTCTCGCTCTCCTCTATCAAGGGGAAGACGACATACACCTGCCGTCCCTGGTGGATCTGCTGCCGGATACCCTGGTAGAGGCTCGTCATCTGGTTGTCATATTTATGAATGGTGACGATCGGCTTGCGTCCCGGCGGCAACTCATTGATCACGCTCACGTCGAGATCACCGTAGAGCGTCATGGCCAGCGTACGCGGTATCGGCGTGGCAGTCATCACAAGGATATGCGGCGGGTTATCGCTCTTGGACCATAGCTTGGCACGCTGCGCCACGCCGAAGCGGTGCTGCTCATCGACGACGGCCAAACCGAGACGATGGAACTGTACGGTGTCCTCAATGATCGCATGGGTACCCACCAGGATGTTGACACTGCCGTCGAGCAGTCCACCAAGGACTTCCCGGCGTCTCTTGCCCTTGACGATACCGGTGAGCAGCTCCACGCGCACGGGCATGTCCTTTAAGAACTCGCGGATCGTGGCCAGATGCTGTTCGGCCAGGATCTCCGTGGGAGCCATGATACAAGCCTGGAATCCATTGTCCAGCGCGATGAGCATGGCCATGAGTGCCACCAACGTCTTGCCCGAACCCACGTCACCTTGCAACAGACGGTTCATCTGACGCCCCGAGCAGAGGTCGGCACGGATCTCATGCATGACACGCTTCTGTGCGCCGGTAAGCTCAAAAGGCAGGTTGTCGCGATAGAAGTCGTTGAAGAGCGGGCCGATGCGCTTAAAAACATAGCCCTGGTATTTCTTGCGGCGCTCCGAGGTATAGCGCAGAATGTTGAGCTGCACGTAGAAGAGTTCTTCAAACTTCAGCCGCATCTGCGCACGCTGCACGTCGTCCATCGACTGCGGATAGTGGATCTTGCGCAGAGCCTCCTCGCGTCCGATGAGATGCAGACGGCTGAGCTGTTCGGGCAGCAAGGTCTCGGGAATCGCACCTTGAGGGATGCGTGTGACAAGTGCCTTCGTCATCTTCTCCAACGATCGCGATGTCATGCCACGGTCCTTCATCTTCTCCGTAGTCATATAGTAAGGTTGCATGCCCATCTCGGTGACATTGGTCTCCCCGACTTTTTCCATGTCGGGATGGGCAAACTGCCATCGTTGTTGGAAGATAGTGGGACGTCCGAAGACGACATACTCCTGTCCGATCTTATAGGTCTGGGTGACATAGCGCAAGCCATGGAACCATACCAAGTCGACGACGCCGCTGCCATCGGAGAAGTGAGCCACCACACGACGCTTCTGTCCCGGATCGGAATAAGTGTCAAAGCTGAGAATGCGCCCTTTGATCTGTACGAAAGGCAAAGAGCCAGCACTTGCCACATTGTCGAAGAGCATCGGGGACTGAAACTCCGCGATGCGATAGAACTTTGTACGGTCTACGTATTTGTAAGGGTAATAGCCGAGCAGGTCGCCCCATGTCTTGATATGAAGCTGACTGTCGAGCAGGTCCTTGCGATGAGGCCCCACCCCTGGCAAATACATGATGTCCTGACTCAGTATGTCTGTCATACCACCTTATTATATAGATAACGCTACACGAGTTGCTCTTTGATGAGTGCCTCAGCGACGGCAAGGTCAAATGGCGTGGTGAGCTTAATGTTCTCACGATTGCCTTCTACCATTGCCACCTGACAGCCCATGGCCTCGATGACCGAAGCATCGTCGGTGAAGTTCTCCTGATAAGGCTGTTTAAACGCCTGCTTGGCCAGCGTGATGTCGAAGACCTGCGGTGTCTGCACCACACGATAGTCCGACCTGCGCACATTGCGGCCACCCCCCTGCTCGTCGACATAGCGCAGCGTGTCGGTGACAGCGTACACGGGAATCGCCGCATAGTCCTCACGGGCTGCCTCGAAACAACGGTCGATGACTTCCTTGGCAACAAACGGGCGCACGCCATCGTGGATGGCCACCACGCCACACGCGTCGTCGGGCACCAAAGCCAGTCCGTTGCGCGAACTCTCGAAGCGCGTAGCACCACCGTCGGCCACCTGATGAGGAATGTCAGAGGCATATTGCTCACACAGCGACCGCCAATAACTTTGCTGTTCCTTGGGCAAGACAAGGATGAGACGCAACAGCGGGTCATAGTCATGAAAACGCTCCAGCGTGCGCATGAGCACGGGACGACCGCCGACGGGCAGAAACTGTTTGGGCACGTCACTGCCCATGCGTGTACCCTTGCCGCCGGCGACGATGATCACATAGTCCTGTTCTGCCATCACTTTGCCTCCATCAGGTGAGCATACTGCATCTTCTTTTGCAACTCGCGCATTTTCTCCTCACCGACGAAATAGCTGAGGATGCGATAGGCATAGGGCAGCGTAGCCGCCGGTCCCTCACCGGTGATGATATTGCCATCTTCCTGGAAGAGTTGTGCCGTATAGGTGGCCCCGGTGAGATATTTCTGGAATCCCGGTGAGCAGGTAGCCTTTTTCCCGTTGAGGATGCCAATGCCGCCGAGCACCATCGGTGCCGCACAGATAGCAGCCACACGCCTGCCACTGTTGTATTGCCACAGCAAAGCCTGACGCACGCCTTCGTGAGCGTTGAGGTTGGTGGAACCGGGCATGCCGCCTGGTATCATCAGCAAGTCAGCGTCGCGATAGTCCTCCGGACGGGTGAACAACTGATCAGCCTTGATGGTGATGCCGTGCGACGACTCCACAAATTCAGAACCCGTCACACTCACCGTATGCACCTCTACACCACCCCGACGAAGGATGTCAACAGGCGCCAAGGCTTCTATCTCTTCAAAGCCATTGGCAAGAAATTCATAAACTTTTGCCATGATTATTGTCCTTTTTCAATAAATAATCGTATTTTTGTAACTGAATCAAATGCAAATATACAAAAAGTTTGTCATACAGACGAACAATACATGATAAAGAAAGCAAAAACAAACAGATATGCCACAGAAGCATTTACGCTTTGCCCTCTTCGGCAATGCATTCCAAGCGCGGAAGTCGGTGGCCATACAGCATATCACCGACATCCTCAAAGCTCATGACGCGGAGGTACTCATCGACCGTCCCTACTATGAATTTCTGGTCCGTGACCAGCATCTCGACATCTGGCATACGGACGTCTTCGATGGTGAGAACTTCACGGCAGACTTCGCTGTCTCGCTCGGCGGCGACGGCACCTTCCTCAATGCGGCCAGCCGTGTCGGCGCGAAAGGCATTCCTATGCTTGGCGTGAACATGGGCAGGCTGGGCTTCCTCGCCGACGTGCTGCCCAGCGAGGTGAGCATGGCCTTTGAAGAAATATATAATGACACTTACAAGATAGAGGAGCACTCTGTCATCCAGGCCGAGGCGGTCGGCGAACAACTCAGTGGCTGCCCTTTCGCTCTCAATGACATCGCACTGCTCAAACGCGACATGGCTGCCATGATATCTGTCCGATGCAGCATCGACGGGGAATACCTGGTCACCTACCAGGCCGACGGACTGATCATCTCCACGCCTACGGGCAGCACCGCCTACAGCCTGAGCAACGGCGGACCCATCATCGTGCCGTCGGCGCAAAACCTCTGTATCACGCCCGTGGCACCACACAGTCTCAACATCCGGCCCATCGTCATCAATGACAACAACGAGATAGAACTCGACGTGGAGAGCCGTAGCCACAACTTCCTTATCGCCATCGACGGACGGTCAGAAAAACTCACGGACAAAACCAAGGTCATCATCCGCAAGGCACCCTATCAGGTGAAGATCGTCAAGCAGCACAATGCTCACTACTTCTCCACCCTGCGCGACAAGCTCATGTGGGGTGCTGACCAACGGCAACAATGAGGATCAGACGACTCACCACGAAGGTTGTTCTATAAAAATACGATCGTTTCTCTCTGATTCTTCACAGATATCATACGATCACTCCTCTCTGGTTATTCATAGATGAAAATACGAAATCTCTTCAATCTCCCCAAGTCCAAGTACGACACCCGCTCCATCGTGCAGTGGCTGTGGCAGGCGTGGCGTGGCAACAGGCTGCAAGCCATGCTCAATGCCGTCATCGGCCTGCTCGGCGTTGTGGTGTCACTGGCGCAAGTAGGAGCCGTGCAACATGCCATCGACGTGTCTACGCCCGCCCTGCAAGGACATGCCTGCAGTCCCCACCGCATCGTCATCGCCGTCATCGTCATGGCACTGCTCATGGTGGCAGGACTGCTTCTCACCATAGCAAGCACTTGGGTGAGCAACATCCTTGGCATCAGGGCACAGAACCGCATGCAGCAACGGATGCTCGACCGCATCCTGCGCACACAATGGCACGGCAAAGAGAAGTTCCACTCCGGTGATGTCCTCAACCGACTGGAGTTCGATGTGAATAATGTAGTGACCTTCCTCACCGAGACCATTCCCGACTCGCTCGCCGTGCTCGCGATGTTCATCGGTGCGTTTTGCTATCTCTTCGCCATGGATGCTGTGCTGGCTATCGTCACCATCGCCATCATCCCCGTGTTCGTCGCTGTGAGCAAGATCTATGTCCGACAGATGCGGCGGCTCACCAGCGAGGTACGCTCTTCCGACTCTAAGGTGCAGAGCCTCATGCAGGAAACGATCCAGCACCGTATGCTCATCAAGACGCTTGAGAGTGAGACACCCATGACCGAACGCTTGGAACAGACGCAAAGCATACTGCGCCATAAGGTCGTGCGCCGTACAGTATTCTCTGTCTTCAGCAATATCGTCCTATGGCTGGGCTTCCGCCTGGGCTACCTCATCGCCTTTCTCTGGGCTGCCCTACGCATGTCGCGCGGCTCGCTGACCTTTGGCGGCATGACCGCCTTTCTGCAACTCGTCGGCCGTATACAAGGACCGGCACGTAACCTTACCAAACTCGTGCCGCAGGCTGTATCGGTGTTCACCGCCGCCGAGCGACTGATGGAACTGGAGGAAGACCCGCTCGACGAGACGGGGGAGCCCGTAAGACTGGATACGCCTTGTGGCATCCGTCTCGAACATGTATCCTATCATTACGAGGACAAGGGCCGTGAGATTCTTCATGATCTGAGCTTTGACTTCCCACCTGCCTCGTGTACAGCCATTCTCGGCGAGACGGGAGCCGGCAAGACGACGCTCATCCGTATTCTCTTAGCACTGCTCTCTCCACAGCAGGGAAAGGCCATCATCTATAACAACCACCATCAGGAGACTGCGCTCACTCCACTGACACGCTGCAACTTCGCCTATGTGCCGCAGGGCAATACGCTCCTCAGCGGTACCATCCGCGACAACCTGCGCTTGGGCAGGCTGACGGCAACGGAAGAGGAGATGAGAGAAGCACTGCACAAGAGCTGTGCGGACTTCGTCTTCGACCTTCCCGACCGCCTCGACACGCTTTGCAGCGAGGCAGGGGGAGGACTCTCGGAAGGACAGGCACAGCGCATCGCCATCGCACGCGCGCTGCTCCGCCAAAGCAGCATCCTCGTGCTCGACGAGGCCACTTCGGCTCTCGACCCGGAGACGGAACGCCAACTGCTCAACAACATCCTTGCTGACCGCAACACTACGGTCATCTTCGTCACGCACCGTATGGCTGTCATCGACTACTGCGACCAGACACTGAAAATAGTAAGAAATTAAAGAATACTGTGATTCTTCTTCACAAATAACAAGAAAAGACTATGATTCATCTTCACGATATCAACAAGACCTACTTCGGTGCTCAGCCGCTTCATGTGCTTAAGGGCATCAGCCTCGACATCGAGGAGGGTGAGTTCGTCTCCATCATGGGAGCGTCGGGCTCCGGAAAGTCTACGTTGCTCAACATCTTAGGTATCCTCGACAACTACGACAGTGGGGAATATATCCTCGACGGCACACTCATCAAGGACCTCAGTGAGCGCCGCGCCGCTGAATATCGCAATCACTTCATCGGCTTCATCTTCCAAAGTTTTAATCTCATCGGCTTTAAGACTGCGGTAGAGAACGTAGAGCTCCCGCTCTTCTATCAAGGTGTGTCGCGACGCAAACGCCATAAGATGGCATTGGAATATCTTGAGCGCCTCGACCTGCTGCCCTGGGCCGACCACTATCCCAACGAGATGTCGGGCGGACAGAAGCAGCGCGTGGCCATCGCACGCGCCCTCATCGCCAATCCGAAGGTCATCCTCGCCGACGAGCCCACCGGTGCCCTCGACTCCAAGACAAGCGTGGAGGTGATGGAACTGCTCAAAAGCCTCAACGAAGAAGAGCATAAGACCATTGTCGTCGTCACACACGAGAGCGGCGTGGCCAACGAGACCAACAAGATCATACACATCAAAGACGGACGCATCGGCAAAATAGAGGAAAACCTCGACCACCACGCATCGCCGTTCGGTATCAATGGAGTGATGAAGTAAAAAGCCCCCCTCTTATCCCCCCAAGGGGGAGGAATGCAATACCAGAAGAATAGTAGAAGTACTTGATATCAGACATGAACGCTTATGATTGACCTCTTAGAAGAAATATGGGCAACCGTCAGACGCAACAAGCTGCGCACAGCCTTGACCGGCTTTGCCGTGGCGTGGGGTATCTTCATGCTTATCTTCCTGCTTGGTGCCGGCAACGGACTCATCAACGCCACGGAGAGCAACTCGGGACGCTTCCTCGACAACTCCATGTCGGTGGGAGGCGGCACGACCTCCAAGGAATACAAAGGACTGAAAGAGGGCAGGCCGATACAGTTGCAGGACAAGGACATCAACAGCACACGACAGAAGTTCGCTGCCAACGTTGACAGTATAGACGCACAGATAAGCCACTCCGGCGTGACCATCACCTATGGCGAGAACTACCTCAGCACCGAGATCGACGGTGTCTCGCCCATGCATGCCCGCATCAACAAGATAGAGATGCTCCACGGACGCTTTATCAACGACGTCGACAACAGCCAGCAGCGCAAGGTCATCGTACTCAACGAGGACCAGGCCAAAGAGCTCAACGAGCACGACCCGGCTGCTCTTGTGGGCCAGTACGTGAAGATGGACAGCCTCGCCTTCCGCGTGGTGGGCATCACGCAGAGCGACCAAACCGGCATGAACGCCAGCGCTTACCTGCCGTTCTCCACGCTGCGCATCATCTACCAGATGGGCGACAAGGTCGACAACATCAACTTCTCGTTTCACGGCTTACAGACCGAGGCGGATAACGAAGCCTTTGAGAAACGCTACAAGGCCACGCTCAACGCCAACCACGATGCCGCCCCCGACGACGAGGATGCCGTATGGATCTGGAACCGCTTCACACAGGCCATGCAGATGAACATGGGCATGGGCATCATCCGCAAGGCACTGTGGATCATTGGCCTGTTCACACTGATGTCGGGTATTGTCGGCGTGAGCAACATCATGCTCATCACCGTCAAGGAGCGCACGCGCGAGTTTGGCATCCGCAAGGCCATCGGAGCCACGCCGGCCTCTATCCTTCGCCTGATCATCATCGAGAGCATTATCATCACCACGTTCTTCGGCTACATCGGCATGCTCTGCGGCATTGCCGCCAACGAATATATGGATGCTACCATCGGACACGAGCAGGTAGATGCCGGACTTTTCAAAGCCACCATGTTCCTCAACCCCACCGTAGGCTTTGACGTGTGCATAGAGGCCTTGGTGGTCATGGTTGTCGCCGGTACGCTTGCCGGCCTCATCCCTGCCCGCAAAGCAGCCCGCATACGACCCATAGAAGCACTGAACAATGCTGAGTGATGAATGTTGAATGAAAACAATGTTGAATGAAAACAATGTTGAATGTTGAATGATGAGTGAATACAATGTTAAATGTTGAGTGATGAATGGTTGCACACCAACGCGTGTATCGATCCATTATACACTATTCATTATACACTATACATTACTCATTATACATTATACATTACTCATTATACATTATACATTATACATTACTCATTATACATTATACATTATGAGGATTGATATTGACACCTACCGCGAGATACTCGACACGCTGACGCGCAACAAGAGCCGTTCGTTTCTGACAGGCTTCGGCGTGTTTTGGGGCGTATTCATGCTCGTGGCCCTCATCGGCGGGGGCGACGGACTGAAGGACTTACTGAGCAAGAACTTCGAAGGCTTTGCCACTAACTCGGCACTCGTCTTCGCCCAACCGACGACAAAGCCCTACGACGGTTTCCGCAAGGGACGGCAGTGGAACATGGTCTACAAAGACGTAGACCGACTCAAAGCACAGGTTCCCGAACTCGACGTGGTCACGCCGATGGTGGCACGCTGGGGCAGCGTGGTCGTCTTCGGTGACAAGAAGAGTACGGCCAGCGTCAAGGGTGTGGAACCCGACTATGCCCAAGTGGAGCAGCCCAGCCTCTACTATGGCCGGTACATCAACCCGATGGATATGGCGCAGCACCGCAAGGTGTGCGTGTTGGGCAAGAAGATCTATAAGACGCTCTTCCCCGGCGGCGGCAATCCCTGCGGACAGCTCGTACGCATCGACTCGCTCTACTACAGTGTTGTCGGCGTAGACTACAGTTCCGGCAACATGAACATCAACGGTTCGGCAGAGGAGAGCGTCATCCTGCCCATCACGCTCATGCAACAGACCTATAACCTCGGTGACCAAGTAGACATCATCAGTCTCACAGGCCGTCCCGGCGTGGTGCTCAGCAAGCTCAGCAGCCGCATCCGCGGCATCATCGCCCGCGAACATCATGTAGACCCCACGGACGAGAAAGGCATCACCGTGTTCAACACCGAAGTGCTCTTCGGCATGGTCGACAGTCTGTTCAAAGGCGTTAACTATCTGGTATGGCTCGTGGGTATCGGCACGCTCTTGGCCGGAGCCATCGGTGTGTCGAACATCATGATGGTGACCGTTCGCGAGCGCACTGTCGAGATCGGTATCCGTCGCGCCATTGGTGCCACGCCACGCATGGTGCTCTCACAGATCATCACCGAGAGCATCGTGCTGACCATCGTGGCCGGCATGAGCGGAATCCTCTTTGCCGTGGCTATTCTCCAGCTATTGGAGATGGGCAACACCACCGACGGCATCGTACAGGCGCATTTCCAAGTGAGTTTTTGGACTGCTGTCGGTGCCATGGCCCTGCTTAGCGTGCTCGGCGTACTGGCAGGACTGGCACCTGCCGCCCGCGCCATGAGCATCAAGCCGGTGGATGCCATGAGAGATGAGTAGGCTCTCTGTAAGGGAGAACCTACATAAGATTCCAACTCTACAGAAAAGAAAATAACTACAATAGAATTATGAAAAAGTACAGCAAGTTTTTCGTGGCAGGCATCATCCTGATCATCTTCATCGCCACCTTTGTATTTCTGTGGATGAAGAGTCAACCGCAACCCGTTGCCTACGAGGAGTTCACACCCGCGCTGAAGGACATCCGCAAGACGACTGTCATCACGGGCAAGATAGAGCCACGCAACGAGATCAACATCAAACCGCAGATCTCCGGCATCATCGTCAAGCTCTATAAGGAAGCCGGACAGCACGTCCAGGCCGGTGAGGTCATCGCCAAGGTGAAGGTCATCCCCGACGAGTCGCAGCTCAGCTCGGCACAGGCACGTATCCGCTTAGCAGCCATCAACGCCCGGCAGGCCAAGATCGACTACGACCGCATGAAGACCCTATACAACAAGGGATTGGTCTCAGGCGACGAGTACGACCAAAAGCGCAAGGCACTGCAACAAGCCGACGAGGAGGTGCGCGCTGCCAACGAGAACTTAGAGGTAGTGCGCGACGGCGTCTCGGCCGAGAACGCCAGTACGAGCAGTACGCTGATACGCTCCACGGTGAGCGGACTGATCCTTGACATCCCCGTAAAGGTCGGCAACACGGTCATCCTCTCCAACACCTTCAACGACGGAACGACCATCGCCACCGTTGCCGACATGAACGACCTCATCTTCCGCGGCAATGTCGACGAGACGGAAGTGGGACAGCTGGTCACAGGCATGCCCATGCGCATCACCATCGGTGCCCTGCAGAACGAAAAGCTCGAAGCCTCGCTGGAATATATCTCGCCCAAGGCCACCGAGGCCAACGGCACCAACCAGTTTGAGATCAAAGCTGCCCTGCACGGACTCGGCACGGCACAGATCCGCTCGGGCTATAGTGCTACGGCAGAGATCGTATTGGCACAGGCCAACCAAGTGCTCACCGTACCCGAGAGTGCCATCGAGTTCCAAGGCAACAACACCTATGTATATATTATCCATGGCACCGGCAAGGAAAAGACCTATACCAAGAAGCGCGTGACCACCGGACTGAGCGACGGCATCAACATACAGATCACCAGCGGACTGACGAAGGCCGACAAGGTGCGCGGACCGAAGATCGTCAAGGACGACAACAATAGTGACGAACAATCGTAGGGATGATCTCTTTACTATATGTTTCGTATTTCCTACCCCACCTATTCCACCCAAGCAGTAATACACTGTGTTTAAGATGGTTAATGGGTGGGGTGGCACGGAATCACCCACACCCCACCCAAATAACAGTTTTATGATGATAATGACAGAATCGTATACCTTCTTTGACGCATCGTTCTATGGCGTACTATCCTGTTTATAGAAAACTTTTTTTCATCTATCTGGTTAGGTTTCTTCCTTTTCATGTGTATAGAGAGTAAATGATAAACAAAGAAACCATAGCACAGCTGTTTCGCAGCTACTACCCCGACATGTTGCGGTTGGCACGTCTGCTTTTGCACGACGGGGCGGAGAGCGAGGATGTCGTGGACGAGGTCTTTGCCGCTCTCATGCACAAAGACATCGTACCCACGGGTTCCACCATCCGTCCCTTTCTCATGACTGCCGTGCGCAACCGGTGCATCAACATCCTGCGCAGTCGTAGCATTCGGCAACGCATACAAGGGCTCTACCTCCTCGACAGTCAACTGGACACAGCCTCTGCCGACGACATCGAGGAGCGCATCGGTCACATGAGACAGGCCTTCGACAGCAGTCTCGACGACAACAGCCGGCGGGTGCTCACCCAGCGTTACATCCAACAGCTCTCCTACGCCGAGATAGCTGCCGAGGAGAGCATCAGCGAGACAGCCGTCTACAAGCGCATCAGGAAGGCTCTGGACACACTTAGGAAGAAACTCACAAGAATCAGATAGACCATGAACAAGATTGAACACCTCATCGCAATGATGGAAAAGCCTGACCGCTATTCCCAGGAGGAATGGCGACAGGTGCTCAGCGATAAAGACTGCCGGGAATACTACCGGCTGATGTGCGACACGTCGGCCGCACTCCACGACCACAGACCCGACGAAACAGAAACGGAAGAGGCACTGCAACGCTTCGAGAAGCGATACATGTCCGATAGACGACACATTGCCTTATGGCGACAGCTGGCCGCCGTGTTTGTCGGTCTCATGCTCATCTCGGGACTGGCTTTTGCCGCCATCACGATGGTGAGACACCACCAGCAAGCTCCCAAAAGGGAGCTCGCCGTGGCACCCACCAAGGCAAAAGCCACAGCAAAGACTACAACCGCAGTCCGCGACACCATCAAGAGCCAACCGCAGGAAGCTGACGGCATGAAGCAATTCATCAACACACCCATTGCCAACATTGTCAACGAGATTGCTTCCTACTATGGTTTGAAGGCTGAGATCCGCAACACCCAGACAGCGAGCATCCGACTTTACTTCAACTGGAACCGGCAGTGTAGTGCCGCTCAAGTGGTGAGCCAGCTCAACCAGTTCGACAACATACGCATCACCCTCGACGGCAGCAGCCTCGTACTGGAATAAACAAGGAGAGACAACCATGAGAAACAAGATTATCCTACTTGCCGTTCTGGCACTACTGGCTTTAAGGATAGATGCCCAAACCATCACCCATTCTTTTCGCAATACCTCCATGTCCGATGCCCTGCGCTATCTGAGCACCGCCACCAGACACTATATCATCAACTTTGCCTACAACGATCTTGAGGACTTCAAGATCACGGCCGACGTGCGCAACCAAAGCGTACCCGACGCTATCCGGCAGATCATCGGCTTCTACCCCATCGCCATGAAAGTGGTCAAGGGCGAAGGGCAGGACAGCAAGGGACATGCGCTGCCCGATATGATCTTCGTGGAGTGTACACAGAAAGAAAACCATAAGCTCACGGGACGTGTCGTCGACGAGAGCGGACAGCCCATGGAGTTTGTCAATGTCGCCGTGCTCAGCCCGCGCGACTCATCGTTCATCAATGGTGGCGTGACCACAGCAGCCGGAGACTTCGTCATTCCCTGCAAGACCACCGACGTCCTCGTCAGCCTCACCAGCGTGGGCTACCGACGCCTCGTCCGTCATATCACTACAGCCCATGCCGGTGTGCTGACCATGCGCCCCGATGCCTACCAGTTGAAAACTGTAAACGTGAAAGGCCGCCGAAAGGTGGAGCACGAGGACCGCAACGTCTACACGTTCTCCGACGAGGAGGTGAAAGCGTCACGAGAAGCCCAACAGCTCATTGCCACGCTGCCCGGACTGCGCGTCGACGTTCTCAGCGGGCAGCTTGCCACCCTCTCTGGCAAGCCGCTGACAATTCTCGTCAACGGCATTGAGGCCAGCGACAACGACCTGAAAGCACTGCAAGCCAAAGACATCCGTAACGTCGACTACTATGTGGTGCCACCGGCCCGCTACGCCGATGCCGGTACCGTGCTCAACATCCACACCCGTGCCGCCGAGAACGGCTACGCCACAGGCTTCGACGTGATGCAGGGTACGAAGGCGGGATTCAACAACACCAACGTCTACGCCAAGTACAACCACGGCCCACACCAGTTCTCACTCGACTATCGACTAGAACTGCGCAATGCAGCCAACTGCGACGAGCAGGATACCTACACCTTCAAAGACGGGGACAAGCGGGCTACCTACGACTATAGTGGTACCTACCACTTCGGCTATGCTCATCACGACTTCAATCTGAAGTATCTCTTCACACATGGCGACAGCCTGAACTTCCAAGCGAAGTTCACGCCCACCATCTTCACCTGGTTCTGGAACAGCGACATGGCCATCAACGCCAGTGGCAACCCACTATGGGCCAACGGTACACAGGACAAGCGACAACGACGCAACAGCTTCTCGCCATCGCTCGACCTCTACTTCGACCGCAAGTTGCCCGGTGGACACGAGATCATGCTCAACGCCGTCGGTACCCTCTTCCACAACAAGCAGCATGTGCACAACATCCAAAACGACGAGACCCAGCAAACCCTCGACGACGACATGCGGCAGCACAACAACAAATACTCGTTCATCGGCGAAGCGGCTTACACCAAGGACTGGGGTCGCACGCAGCTCGCCCTCGGCTACCGCGCCGCGCTGGCTAAGTCGGATTACCGCATCACCAACATCCTCTCCGACTACAAGGAATACGACTACAATGCCACCGACGACAAGCACTATGCCTATGCACAGCTCAACGGCAGCATCGCCAAGATCGGCTACCGCGTAAGCCTTGGCGCCACCTATATCAATACGAGCAACGACGACACGCACTTCCACAAACTCTACTTCACGCCCGACGCCCTGCTCTCCTACAACGTGAAGAACGGTGCCCTGCGACTTCGCGGCAAGATGTCGACCATCACGCCGAACATCTCCAATCTGAGCAACAACAGCACGGTGACCATCCCCGGACTGCTCTACTCGGGCAATCCCTGGCTGAAGAGCGCACTCGACAAGCAGATCGGGCTCACCTACTCGCTCAACCTGCCTTGGCTGAATATGGATCTGACAGCCGACGCCCGCAAGATCGACGACGATTTCAGCACCTATTACCAATGGCAAACGATAGACGGCAACCGCGTCATCGTGGGACGCGACGAGAACTACGACTACCTGCTCAACTATGGTTTCTCGGGTACGCTGACGCTCAACCCGTTCAGCAACAACCTGCTCTCGATTGGATTGGAGTGTGGCTACCGCTGGCAGAAAGAGAAGAGTGAGATCATCGGCACACATCACCACCAATACATGCCGTTGGCCTGGACCGTAGACTTCCGCAAGGGCTGCTGGGGTGCCGAATACTATCAGTGCATTCCGCACAAGCAACTCAACGGCAGCTTCATTAGTTCGGCTGAGAACACGCAGAACCTCATCGTCTACTACCAGAAGAAGCAACTGATGGTAGGGCTGGTGTGCATCTTCCCCTTCGCTGCGGCTAAATACCACAACAGCATCCTCGACAACGATGTCCTTGACCAACACGGTTGGAACCGCGTCACCAGTCAGAAGCGCACCTTCTGCATTACCCTGAGCTATAACCTCTTCTCAGGTAAACAAAACAACGACGAGAAGAAACTCAACAACAAGGACAACGACCAGGGGTTCTTCTAATAAGTTAGGGAAAGCCGATGAAAAAGTGACCCCAGCTTACAGTTTGTGCCATTGCGCCAGCTTACCCAATAACAGAGACAGACACAAAGAAAAAGGGCACCTGCCACTCCGCGAGGATGGCAAGTGCCCTATATTATATTTTCAGGTATGGTATCAATATTGCTGAGGGATGTACTGCGACTTAACAGTATCATAGACCTTCATAGCAGGCAAGCCGGTGACACGCTTCGACGCCTTATCCAGTTGCTTCGGAGTAATCTGTAGATAACTAGCCAAGCTTTTAGTGGTCATATCCTTATCCTCTATATGATTGAGAATTGTATCGAATAAGTAGGAAAGGAAGAGACTATCCACTTGATGATAGTCGGCGCGATTGCTAATGACATGTTCCTGTACACCTGTAAGGTGACGGTGGAACTGCTTGACGACATTGGATCTTAGTGCACGTCTGTAGCGTTTTCTATATCCGAGAAGCCGATACAAATAGAAAGCGTCTGCAACGATGAAAACCAGCGCAGCAACGACAATGATAAATGGAATACCCAAAACACCCAAATCGACGCTATCAAACAGAGACGCTAAAAATACCCAACCTGACATAATTCTAAAATTTTAAATGAAACATAAAGAACGACTCACAGTGTTATTTCTATTACCACTATTCGTCTTAACACGCTGCAAAGTTAGGTATTTTCCCTCAAGAACATGATTTCATTTTCGGGATAAAACTTATCAAAAGTAGGATTTCTTTAAATTTCTCCCTATCATTTCCATGCATTACTTTAGCGTAACATACAGTAAATCAATACTTTTACAATGATAGATTACTAATGATAATCGTATTATTGCCGTACCCCATATTCTGATTTAACAATCGACACCACCTTCATTGCCGGCAAACCTGTTGCCTTCTTGGAAGCTAAATCCAGTTGGCGTGTCGAAATCTGCATCTTGTCGGCCAACTGATCCTTCGTCACGTCCTTATATTCTAAATGATCGATAATGCAATCAAAGAAAAGGCCAAGGAAAAGATTGTCGAAATTTTGATTATTACTTTCGCCACTATACTTTGGATTATTCCTATCGATGACGTGGCGGTGGAACTGATGAACAACATTGGAGCGCAATGCACGCTTATTATTCATTCGGGCCCGCACGACACGACCCAAATAAACTGCATCAACTACAATAAAAATCATCCCCAAAATCAACAGGATCACAGGACCATTCATGGACCTCATCTCCACGCCATCCATCAGGGATCTTAAATAAACTAAACCAGACATATAACTCAATATTAATTAATAATTATGCTATTTTAAAACCAGATATAAATCCAATAAGGGAATTAGGGCGGCAAAGGTACATATTTTAATTAAAATAAAAGCTATCTTATTGAATAAAAATCCGCGCTTCAACGATTTTTTTCTTTTATTGATCCTATCATTGTCGACCATAAAAACATAGTAAATTACTGATAATATTGATATTATATATGATATATTTAAAGATTTCAAACAACAACATTTTCACATAAATACAAAAAAGACTGAAAAAGCTTTGCTGATACTCTTTTTTTTCTTATATTTGCCCTGTCTAAGAACAAACCTATAATGTAATCATGAGCTTTCTAAACACCAAAATACATCATACACTCCTGAGACTCGCCACAGGCATAACGATTGTCATCATCTTGCCCCTTTTGTTCTCATGCAAGCATTCTGCCCCAAGTCAAACGGATCAGCATGAGCGCATAAGCCTGGACAGTCTGGCCGCTACCTACACAAGCGTGGACAGTCTAAGGCTGTTGCAAAAGAAAATGGAAAGAGAAGGAAACACGACAGGCAGCATGATCGTGCAAAGACACATCGGCAATCTTTTACGCCTCGACAACCATTTCTCCCAAGCTCTGCAAATCCACTCCGACTGCCAAAGCCGCGCTCAGGCGGCCAACGACAAACTGGAATGGATACAAGCCACTAACGAGATCGGTACCGACTATCGCCGGGTTTGCATTTTCTGCATGGCCCTGCAATACCACTATAGAGCCTTGACGACCAGCAACAGTTACGCTGACACCAGCTACATCGCCAGAAAATGTAAAGCTGCTGCGCTCAATGGTCTGGGCAATGCCTATCTGGCATTACGCAATTACAACCAAGCCGACAGCATACTGAAACAAGCCTTGACAGAAAACAAAGCAATGAATTCTATCGACGGCATGGCCACCAACTACGCCAATCTGGGTATTGTCTATGAGTGCAGAGGGAAGAAAGACTCAGCCTGGAGCTATTACAAAAAGTCGATGTACTACAACCAAAAAGCCCACAACGTGATGGGCATATCACTCTGTCACACCCACTTCGGATCTCTCTATGAGCAAGAAGGAAAAGACAAGCTGGCCCTCCAGGAATACCAAACCGCCTATCAACTGATGAAAAACTCAAAAAGCGCATGGTATATCCTGCCTTCACTCATAGCCCTTGCCAAATACTATGTGCACACCTCACAGTGGACTGATGCCAACCGCCACCTGGTCTTGGCACGCGACTTAGGAGAGAAAAACCACCTTACCGAATATCTGGTCGACATCTATAGCCTATATTATAATTATTACAAACAGCAAGGAGACTACCGCAATGCCCTGCTGTTTCATGAAAGAGCCAAAGAAGAAAAAGACAGTCTCATCGACGAAGGCCGCATTGACCATATACAGAGTGTCAGCCTGAACATCGTGGAAAAGACAAATGACACGCTCCGGCAGGAGCGCTCTTCCCGCCAGCGCGCCTATACTATATTTGTGATCATTCTCGAAGTTCTGATTGCTGCCTTCATCATACTTCTCTACTCCCAAAAGCTACGCAAGCAGACTATGAAAGGCATGCAGCATGTGTCGGACTTGCGCGAAGACTTCTTCGCCAACATTGCCAACGAATTCCGCACACCGCTTACCATTATCTTAGGACTAACCCGCTCCCTGCAAAGTGATTCCCATACCCTGGACAGCACTAAGGAAAAAGCCAAGGCTATAGAGCGCCAAAGCAATACCATCCTCTCGATCATCAACCAAGTAATGTCCTCCAAGAAACTCCCGACTGTCGTCAAAGATGAAGAATGGCGGCACGGAAACATCAGCCTTTTCATGGAAATGATATCACAGTCCTATCAGGATATAGCAGAGCACAAAGGCATCAACTACCAGTTTATCAAAGAAGCAGAAGTAGAAATGGACTTCGTACCCGAATACGCGGCAAAAATCATGAATACACTGCTGGCCTATGCCTTCAAATACACCTCCAGAAACGGAACGGTTACCGCTACTATCAGTCGTGAGAAAGATACTCTGCATCTCACCGTGAGTGACACGGGGATAGGCATGCCAGCGGAAGTGGCAAACAAGGTCTTCACTCCTTACTTCCTGGAAGAAGGCAATATAAAAGACATAGACACCTGCATCGGCCTCTCGGCGGTCAAGCAGATTGTTGACATCGCAAAAGGCGACATCTCTCTGCAAAGCGACTTAGGAAAAGGCACCACCATACACGTCACCCTCCCCATCCACAGCGATTATGCGCTCTCTCCCGATACGCAACAAGCTACAGCGCAAGTGGAGGAGAAAACGGAAGAAGAGGCGCCTTCCAACACCCACAGCCAAGAAAAAAAACAACACCTGTTGGTCATCGAAGACAACAATGACATCGCCAACTTCATCAACTCGATATTTATCGGCCAATACGACTTGAGCTTTTCCGCCGACGGCAACGAAGGTCTTCAAATGGCCATGGACAGCATTCCCGATCTGATCATCATAGACGGATCCATCAAGAGAGTCGATGGACTGGAACTGTGCCGACAGATACGCTCCAACCCCGTTATCAATCACATTCCCATCATCATGATCACGGCAAAGGTGACCGAGCAAGACCAACTGGAATGCGCCAAAAACGGTGTAGCCGCCTGTCTGACCAAGCCCTTCACCGCCGAGGTCCTGCACACACATGTCGACAACCTGCTGAAAGGCCGGGATCTGATATTGAAGAAGTTCGCAGAAATATATGAAGAGCGGAAAGTCAATCCCATGGAAAACACGTCTTCACAGACAGCAGCCAATCTACAATTTCTGCATAAAGTCACGGAAACCATCTACCAGCTCACTGGCAGTCGAAAAGAGGTGACCGTGGCTGTTCTTGCCTCAAAGATGTGCATGAGCACCAGCCAGTTCTATCGCAAGATGGTCACCATGACGGGTATGACACCTACCGCATATATACAGCGGACAAGAATCAAGAAAGCCATGAATCTCATCGACAGCCGAGAAGGCATCAGTATGGCCGACGTCGCCGATCAATGCGGCTTTGACGCTTACCCCAACTTCGTCAGGTCTTTCAAAAATGTGTGCGGCATCACCCCCACCGACTATCGGAGAGGAATAGATACCAAAAAGTAAACATACACCCATTTGTTTGCGTTAACAACATTGAAATATTTGTTAAACAGGCACATAGAGAGCACCAATTGTGTTAAAGAGACAATAAAAGACAAGCGCCAAGTAACAATTTTACCGCATTTTTATTATCTTTGTAACGTCTTCATTCGTTTTGATGTATTGTTGTATGGTACACTCATCTCACTGCAAGGAATCCGTTTCCTCTTGAAGACTTAAACCTATGATATAAGAAATAACTTTATGACATTAAGATCGGCAATAAAAACATTCGCAATATCCGCATTATTCGCTTTAGCGGCGGAGCCCGTCCTGGGACAGGACCTGCTGGCACGACAAGCCCCCATCGACCGCCGCGCCAAAAAGCTGGACTCTATTGAGGTCAGCCATTTTGCAGAGAAAGAAAACCTGCAATCGCCCGCAGCAAAGCTCTACGGCGACGAGTGGGACAACCGCTACGCACACCGCGCCACTGAACTCCCCGACTCTTTCGTCATCAACCTTCGTCATTTCTGTATGCCCACGCCGAGCCGCGTCGTCACCAGCAACTTCGGTAGCCGCTGGGGTCGTATGCACAAAGGCTTAGACATCAAAGTATATATCGGCGACACCATCCGCGCCGCCTTCTCCGGCAAGGTGCGCATCGTGCGCTACGAAGCCGGCGGCTATGGCAACTACGTCGTCATCCGTCACCCCAATGGCCTTGAGACCATCTACGGCCACCTTTCCAAGCAACTCGTCAGCGAGAATCAGCAGGTGCGCGCCGGTGAGCCCATCGGGCTGGGCGGCAACACCGGCCGAAGCACTGGCTCTCACCTCCATTTCGAGACACGTCTGTGCGGTGTAGCCCTCAACCCGGCACTGATGTTTGACTTCCGCAACCAGGATGTCACGGGCGACTACTATGTCTTCAACCGCCGTCGTTACGACTCGGAGTCTGACCTCGCCACACGTGCCCGCGGCAAGGTGGGCAATGGCGGATACAGCAGCGAGCAAGTCAGTGGCGGATATGCCGGCAGCGACAGCGGCGAGCGTATCTACTACAAAGTGGTCAAGGGCGACTCTCTGGAGTCTATTGCCGAGAAGAACAATATCTCTGTCGATCAGCTCTGCCGTCTCAACGGCTTCCGCAAGACTCAGCGCGTGCGCCCCGGCATGATCGTCAGATGCGCATAAGCATTTAATCAGATACTCCATAACAAACGGGCTCAAGCGTTTCCATCTCTTTTGGAAACGCTTGGGTCCTTTTTTATGCTCACACAGAGACACAGAGAATTCGAGAAATACACCTTATTATATATAGGGTCTATAGGATCCACGGATCACAACAAGTCAACAAGCATTTTCAAGCATGGATCATACATCTTATTAAGAAGAAAATATTCTCGATATTCGTTAATATTCTTGATACCATCGAAGATGGTGCGTTTAAAGAAAAGCAAGGCTTTCCCTTCACTAACAGCAAGAAACGGTGGGCGTTTTGAAGTGAACGCTCCGCTACGCGGAATAAAGAATATAACCGAATATCGAGAATATAATATATTCCCGATACTCGGGCTCTGTGCCCATGTCCGTGTTAGCCCTTATTACCACTTCCTGATAAAAATGTAACTATTCAGCTGCCATATCGCCCTTTGGCGATAACAAGTTGTTGATATAACAGGGTTAGTTATATAGAAGCGATTCAGGCAAAAAGGCAAGAGGACTGTTACGAGCAGAGATGCACATGCTATTCAGATTTCATTCTGGTTCTATTCTAACAAAAACAAATAGAGCCCTTGCAGTGATACAAGCGGTTTTCGTTGCAAAAGGAAGTGCCTGGGCTCTGCTTTTTTGTATTGATACAAAAGATATTTGCTTTTGAAACAAAAAAATAATTGCCAATACTGCTAATCACTTATTTTTGCAGCAACACTATCAAATCTATTTCAATTCATTCAAATTATTAAAAACAAACATGAAGTCTCACAATCATTTTCTTTCAAGGATGCTTCTTGGATTGCTGTTGTGTTGCCTCACACAGACTGTGGCAGCCCAAACGCGCCGTCCTATCGACTCCCGCCATCCGCTATGGATGATTCACATCGATGTGTGGAATTATGCCAATCCTCAGGCGATCATAGACATGATCCCTCAGGACATTCGGCCTTATGTATGTATGAACCTCTCGCTGTCATGTCAGTACGACACAAAACTAAATATCTACAAGAAGCCACAAGATGGCATCTCCACCCTGAAGTCATGGGCCACAGTCTGTCAGCACAATGGCATGTGGTTTACCTGTCAGCCTGCCAGCGGCGGTCACACCCACATCCAAGACAGCGACTTGAATACCTTTGAATACTTTTTCAAGACCTATCCCAACTTTCTGGGCTGGAACTATGCTGAGCAGTTTTGGGGCTTCGATGTGCAAGGAGACAAAAGCTCCGCCTCTCAGCTTTCCCGCATCGCTCTCTTTGCCAAGCTTGTGAAGATGTCACACCAGTATGGCGGATTCCTCACGGTGAGTTTCTGCGGCAATATGTGGTCGCACGGACTCAGTCCCCTTGGCATGCTCAAGCGCAATCGCGATCTGCTTTCAGCATGTGAGAAATACCCTGAGGCCATACTGTGGCTGTACAAGTACACCACATCGGGATGTTATTACAACACAGAAAGTGTCACTTGGGGACCCTATATCGCCGGACTTGCCAACAACTATGGTGTCCGTTATGACCGTTGCGGATGGGATGCAGACAAGAACATCCTTGCAGGAACGGACAAAAACAATATTCAGTATCCCGTATGTGCCGGTATCTCCACCGTAATGGAGCAAACATGCGTCAATGGCGGCGCTGTGTGGGATGGTCCCGAAACCATACCCACAGAATGCGTCAGTGTGGGAAGAGACACACCGACCGGTGACGGTTTCATGCGTCATCACTGGAACTTCTTCCCCGGCTTCAAGAATGTGTGGATAGACATGTGGCGCAAGGTCATTGATGGCACACTGTATATCCCGACCCGTGCGGAGGTGCTGGGGAAGACCAAGATCGTCGTGATCAATGATGTCAACAGCGGTTCCGACGAAAACAAGTATGCCGGATGGCAAGACCTCTATGACGGACTCTATAAGCAAGACGATCCCTATAACTGCAAGGCTGTCCGGTACAAGACCGGTGACGGCGCCTTCATGAACAATATGACATGGTTTAAAAAGACCGGACGCTATGGAGCCATCCCTATTGTACCCGAGCTATATGACAACCTTGCGAAGGCTATTCCCGTTCAAAAGAAAAAGTCGACAAAGTGGTACAGCATAAGTGCCAAGCAAAACGACTTTAACGCACGCTATGCTTCGGTGAGTACCGGTGACCTGTATGTCAACCGATACCGTAACCAACTCATCACCTATACCCCCTATTCCTATTTCAACAAGAAGAGAAATGCGTCGGCGAGCATACCCCTGCAATACAACACCTGCAAGGAACTTAAGCTGACATGGGGTAAACTCTCCTCGGGTGCCATACGTGAATATGCCGATCATATCAACTTTTATCTGAACAACTATCGCACAGATACGACCACGCTGGTCACGGATCTGATCACGGTCACCGGTGCAAAGTCCAAACCTTCTTATAGCTATACTGTGGGCACTGGCGTGGTATCATCTGCCTCATCGGCAAACAATCCGTCTGCCTTCATCACTGGTGAGAAGTGGAATGCTTCCACAGGCACGTATTCCATCGAGGTGCGCCACTGTGGCTCGGTCAACCTGAAACTGACATGTAGTGGCAATGAGAGATGGCGCAGAACCGACTACCTCCCCAGCACACGTCTGGCCACCCCCAAGCAGCCGCAGACCTATACCGGCCCCGTGATGATAGAGGCCGAAGACATGGACTACCGTTCCATACAGGAATGCAGCCGCGATCCTTACTATAACCATCAAAGCGAACGGGGACACCATGGTACTGGATTCGTCATCATGGGTACCAACAAAAACGGCAGTCTGCGCTATGTCTTCAACTCTCCGGCAGCACAAAGATATCGTGTCACCTTGCGCTACATGAACACCTACAAGAAAGACAATATCCGGCTGACTGCCAATGGGCAAGTAAGTTACGTAGAGTGTCAGACCACCAACACCAATGAGTGGAAAACCGTCAGCAAGGAATTCTCCTTCCAGAAGGGCAACAACTCTATCGTCATTGACAATATCAATGGCATCAACCTTTGGCTCGACCAGATGGAGCTGAGCCCTGTCGGCTCTTCGTCGACCGCCAGTTCCTCAAATACTACGACTTCTTCTGCCGTCAATTTGGTCAAGACATGGCGCAGCGGTAATGACTTCATCCCGGAGGGGTGGACGGTAGTAGACGGCGGCAACGAGATTCAGCCGGGCAACCATAGCAGTGGCCCCGCGTGATGCAATTCTATCAGGGTGGAGACATGTCCACAGCTTTCTATGTGCGCCAGCAGAGTGCCAGCAAGGCTGGATATATTGAATACAGAGATAAGAACAACTATACATTGCCTTTGGTATACGGTGAATACCAGCTTAACTGCAATGTTGCCGCATGGAAGGGGAGTCCTTATTTGAAAGTGGAAGTCTTTGACCCCTCAAATGCTGTCATCGCCTCCACGATCGTTAAGTCCGGCGGATGCGTCAATGGCACACGAAATGCCACCATTACCGGGAGCACCCAAGTAGCCTTGTCATTCTATTCCTTGGCCAAGGGCAATTACAAGCTTCGTTTTACTCCTGTCGCCGATGCTCAGGGCAATGGCGGAAATTGGCAGGAAGCACTTATCGGTAATGTCTGGCTCTATCAAAAAGGGAATCCTCTTGCCTTCAAGAATGCCAACATGGTGCCGGAAGAATGGAATATTCTCGACGCTGGCCAGAAAGTCTCTGCCGGTACTGCTGTATCCGGCCCCCGCATCTTCAAGTTCAATCAGGGTGGCTACTTACCCACAGGCCTTTATATACGACAAAGTGATGCTTCGAAAAACGCCTATGCCGAAGTGGGCACTGTCAACGGATATGGGCTCTCGCTGAAAAAGGGCAGCTACAATCTCAGCTATTACGCTATTGGCTGGGCTGGTAACCCTTATGTGAAATGTGAGGTCTCTGATGAAAGCAATCGTTGTCTGGGATCACAAATCATCCAATGCACCAACAATGTCGGCAAGAATCTGAACACGAACACCTATGGTGCCAGTTATGGTGTTGTGAATTTCTATGCCAATCACACCGGTTACTATCATTTCCGCTGGACACCAGTGGCAGATGGCAATGGAAACAGTGGTTCATGGCTGGAGCTCGTCTTCGGACATATCAAGATACAGCAAGGCTCTGCCAATGCCAAAAGCATGGTCATCGGTGTCAATGACGGCACGACAACAGGCATTGACAACGCTGTAGATGGTAAGAAAAAGCAAGACATCTGGTACAATCTGCAAGGCCAGCGAGTGTCTCAGCCCGCGCATGGAATATACATCCATAATGGTAAAAAAGTCGTCGTGAGATAGCAAGAAGAAAGATTGTATCATATATATTCATCTGAATTTTCGATTAATTTGTAGCGATAACGCAAGCTGCAAAGCCAATTATCTATAAATCAGTTTATATTTAACTTATTATGTTTTGTCATTTCATTTATTATTGTTACATTTGTAGCGGTAATCA
>NZ_VUNG01000043.1 GCF_009695775.1 Hallella mizrahii
GTTTGATACATATTTTGATTTGCAACACTAAGATAGGTGAAAAATCTGACATGGCAAAATCCTGAGCAACTTTTTGTTGCTCAGGTACTTATAAATAAAGTTAAATCAAAGTGTTGCGGAATTAAGGCTTTTATCATTTGATTGCTATTGCCATTATTATTATGCGCTTGTGTGCTATTGTGCTACACATCAATGCTATCGCATTGTCCATACCTATTCTAGTTATCACATTCTTAACTGTAACAATACAGGAAATAACACTGAAAAAAAAGAAATACATACAAACCTTAATAGAGGCGTATAGAGTAATGCATCAAGAAGAAAAAAAAGGATTGGCAAGAGAAGGATTGTATTATCGTGTTTTACCCATTCTCGGATTAACAGCATTCTATATTTTGCTTGTTTTTCTTGCTTGGCTACATATTATTTGATCTTACATACTAATCAAGATTTGTACTTGCTAATTGACTCCGCCAAGTACCACTGTTGTCAGCAAAGTGTAAATATTTTAAGCATTGCTGACAATGATGGCACGATTTGTCACCAATTGTTTATAGGCACGGATATTGCATTGATGGTTAGTGAAGCTCAGAGGTCGGACGAGGGCAACGAAAGGAACCTGAGGACGATGGATGAACTGAGGATAAGTAAAGAATTAATTGATAATTAGGAGGTTTTGACTTATGTTGTATCCGGTATTAAGAGACATGAACAATTGGCTTGACAATGATTTCGACGATATGTTGAACACAAGTTGGATGCCGCGCATGAACGTCACAGCACCTGCTATCAATGTCAAGGAAAATGATAAAGAGTACGAAGTAGAGCTTGCTGCTCCGGGCACCACGAAGGATGACTTCAAGGTGAACGTCGACAAGGATGGCAATCTGACCATCAAGATGGAGCACAAGGACGAAAAGAAGGACGAGAACAAAAAGGAGCATTATCTGCGCCGTGAGTTCTCATACAGCAATTACGAGCAGGCTCTGACGCTGCCTGAGGATGTTGAGAAAGACAAGATTGAGGCAAAGGTTAATAACGGTGTGCTTCATATCACACTCCCTCGCACTCAGAAGGCTGAGAAAGAGACAAAACGCATTGAGGTCGCATAACCCCGGCGTTGCTGCTCAGTGGTATTATAGGGACTGTTCTCTTTATGGGGAGCAGCCCCTTTTTTGTTTCTACAACATAATCTCCTATATGCCGGCATTCTCCGGCGGGGCGACTTCTTGAATAGGGAGCCGCCCTTTTTCGTGTCTGCTCAACTATGCTATAGGCTCACCAGATTACTGCGAATCTATTATCTTCTGATAAGCCAGCCGCTCATCACCGTTGAGCAGATGGATGATGCCACAGTAGTGGAATCCTGCCTTTGCCAATGCTCCTTGCATGGGCTTGTTATCCCGGTGGGTGTCAATGCGGATGTTACAGGTCTTTGTGAAGCAATAATCAAGGATGCTGGTCATGATCCCGTGTTGTCCATGCGCACTTGCCACGCGATGAAGAACATAATACAGTCTGTCGGTGTCAATCCACTGTCCATCGTAAATGACAGCGTAGGTGACATCGGGCCCGGGAATGAAGGCAAAGGTGGCTATGGCTCTGCCGTCCTCCATCAGCAAGTAGCTGCAACCATTAGCAATGTCATCCTCTATCTGTTCTACCGTCGGATGACTGTCGCCCCATTGATGCGGATTGTCATTCTCACGCATGATCCTCCGTCCACTCTCTATGAGGTCGAGAACCACCGGCAGGTCCTTAGCTGTTGCTTTTCTGACGAATCTTTCCATTTACAATGTTTGCGTTGCTTATTACCCATTAAAGATTTAGTATCTTCTCCACCGGCTTCCCTTTTGCCAGCTCGTCCACCAACTTGTCGAGCACACGCATGTCGCGCATCTTCGGGTCTTCTATCTCCTCAATGCGGACGCCGCAGATTCTGCCTTTGACGTTCATGCGGGCAGGATTCATCCGTGGGGCGCGGTCGAAGAACTCACCGTAAGTCGTGTCGCTGTTCAGCAGGTGGTCGAGTTCGTCGCTGCTGTAGCCTGTTAGCCACTCCGTCAGTTCATAGACCTCCTCTCTGGTCCGTCCCTTGCGCTCCGCCTTGGCGATGAGCATCGGGAACACCTTGGCGAACTTCATCTCGAATACGTTCATCTTGCGCTTTTTTGTTTTATTCCCTTTCTTTACTATTTCATAGGATTTTCTGATGAGCTGCTTGAAAAGTTCATTGTCAGCCCGGCATGCGTCCATGCCTATCCAGTATTTGGCATTACCGTTGTATGGTTTGCTTATCCAGTCGTAATGATCCTCCAGCTCCGGAATACTGTCCGGGTCGCACTTGACCGTCACATTGCTCAGGTCATTGATGTCGAAATAGCAGAACATGTGGCCGGCGATATAGAATACCAGCACATCCTTGGCATATTTGAAGGCCGTGAAGGGGAATTTCTCCACCACCTCAGCGTCGAGAGAAAGACAATATGACCGCAAATCTTCTACGTTCATCATTCCCCTAATGCTTCCTCCATGAACTCACATGCATCCGCCACACACAACGGACAAGGACGGAGTGCCACGTGGGTGTCCACACCTTTCAACTGTCTGCACTGGGTGGCATGGTTGCGGTCCTGGAATTTCTGCATGATCGTCCGCATCTGTTTCATCGTCTTCGCCTTGTCCTTGTTGACCAGTCCGAGAACCATGTCTGCACCAATCAGTGCGCCGCAGGTACCCTCCATATTGGTCATTCCGGCAGCAAAGCCGTCGGTCATGCTCATGGCTGTGTCTTCGTCAAGTCCCGTCAGGTCGCCGTAAGTTGTTAGCACCGACTGGGCACAATTGAATTTGAAACTCGCTTTCTTCTCTGCTGCTATATCTTTTCTTGATTCCATTGTCATTGTTTGATTAATTCGTCTATCGGATCTTCCCTGACGATCTGTGGTTCTGCTTTTCCTTTCAGTACCAGCACTTTCTTGCCATTGCGGTAGATATGGAGCTGGCGGGAACGGACTACCACCGTTAACTCCGGATCGTCTTGTATCGTCTGCCAAATAGGATGATAGATGCCATCAGTATTCATCAGCTTATGTCGCAAGTGCGAGCACATGTTGGTTGTGTCAATATTCTCCACTAACATTGATCAAGCGTTTAATCACATTTACTGGTCGTTTCTTTTCAACCACTCCATGATGACGCGAGTGATATATATCTGTTCCTTCACTGTAAGTGGACGGCCTTTCGGTATGCCATGCCATTTTTCCAGACAGCCGCGGCAACAGCAGCCGGTGGCATGCTGGGCGATGAACGGCGGGAAAATGCCGTGGCGCATCGGTGTCTGCTTGCCGTCGTTGGGGATAAATGCCGGAGCCAGTCGCTTGGCAATCGTCTCCCTTGTGCCTTGTTCAATCTTGTCCCAACCCTTCTCCTTGATATACGCCTTGTCCTTGGCGTTCAGATAGAAAGAGCTGCGGAACTTTGACTTGGCCAAACGGTCAAAGAGAGGCTGGAGGTCAATCTTGTCAACCTCCTGTCTCTCTTCACTTTCCGTGTCGTCCTCGGGAAACAGTGACAGTTCCCTTACTTTATTTGAGTTGTGTTCCATCCTTGAAAGCATTGCCCACCCGCTTGCCGATCTCGAGATAGCCTAAGTGAACGGGATCGAATGTCAGCAGGTGCATCTTCTCCAAATCCGGTTTGCCATCCTCGGCAAGATACTCCTCGTTCACTCGGATATTTACGATCTTTGCCACGATATAGTAGCCGGTCTCCGACTCATCAATCTTGCGTTCTATGCGGCACTCCATGGTCATGGGGAAGTCGGTGAAGACAGGAGCGTTCACATGCTCACCCTTTTCCACTTTCCAGCCCGTCTTAGCCACCTTGTCCTTCACTTTCTTTCCGCTCACCACACCGACAAAGTCAGCTGCGACCATCGTCTCTGTTGTTGCGAAAGCAATGGTAAAGTCGGGATTGGCGTTGAGGTTGACGGTTGTCTGATGGTTGCCCATCGAGATCATGATCTTGTCACCGTCCCACTGCCCAGCCCATGCTGCGTTCATCGCATTTGGCGTACCGTCAGCATCATACGTGCCGATAATGATTACTGCTTGTGGCATGAACCATGCCTTTGGATCAAAGTTCTTCATATTCTTCTTATTCTAAAATTGTTGCTACAATATGTCTGCTGCCTCCATCGTTGCGGAACTCACAAAGATAGATGCCCTGCCAGGTGCCTAAGTTGAGCCGTCCATCGGTGATGGGAATGTTGATGCTCACACCGGTAATGATGCACTTGGCGTGTGCGGGCATGTCGTCAGAGCCTTCGAGGACATGTCGGTAGTCCGGCATATTTTCCGGCACGAGCCGATCGTAAATAGTCTCCATGTCACTTCTCACGTCCGGATCCCAGTTCTCACAAATGCTTAGTGCACAGCTCGTATGCTGCACAAAGAGATTAAGCAGTCCCGTCTTTGGCAACTGCGGCAGGTGCCGGAGCACTTCATCCGTTATCAGATGGAAGCCACGGGACTGAGGCTTCAACTTAAATGCTACTTGCTGTATCATCAGAATTTTATCTTAAATCTTTAGCATAACAAACCGCGTCATCCATGTGCTGGTATGGCGGATAGTTCTCAATGCGTTTATATCCTAGGCCTTCATACAACTTGATTGCATAGTCCATCCTTTCACGTGTCATAAGCACCGTCCGCTTATATCCGTGTTCACTAGCGAAAGTTTCAAGTTCATGCATCATGAATGTCGCAAGGTGATGACCGCGGAAGGGCGGCTGCACCCACACCCGCTTTATCTCTACATCGCCGTTGCCATGTTCCTTCAAACCGGAGCATGCCACAGGGACATCATCTTTGGAATAGACTATCATCGCATATTTCACGTCCTTCGACTGATTGCCCGGAACAAACGACTGCCTGTTCTGAGGACCACCGACGAGCTGGTTGTAGAAGTTCTCAGTTATAGCGTGGAACTCCTCAAACTCCCGGTCGTGGCCGTCAGTCCATCGTATTCTATAATTTTTCATTTGTCCTTAGAGATATACTGCATCATTAGTATTCTTCCCGGCCATCCGGCACCACCATGGTCGAAGCCGCTGAGCTCATGGATCGGTATCTCATCGTTGCCGATACCTTCAAGCACGGATTTCAAATAGAGATTCTCCTCGTAGCGTCCCATCTGTTCCAATTTCCGGTCGCCTGTTATCAGCACAAGTCTTGTACTGAGTTTGCGAACATTGTTGAGAGGGGCATACTTGTCAACTATCGGTGAGGTGAAAGAAATACCTCTCTCGCGACGAATAGTATAATGTGTGGCAGTCTGGCCGCCTATCGGGAAATATCCCTTGATACTGTCTGCATCAACGCCAAACTTTCCCAGATAATCCTTGTCGAAACAGAGCATCAGTGTAAGGTAACCACCTGCTGAATGACCACTGATATACACCTTGCCCGGATCGCCTCCGTACTCTTTAATGTGCTTCACTACCCAAGCAACGGCTTCCGCAGCGTCCTCTGTATATTGTGGATTGTGAGCTCGCGGGTAGAGTCTGTAGTTAGGCGCGACAACCGCAACGCCCTGATTCTTCAGATCGCCAGGTATATCCTTGTGTCCTTCAGTCAGTCCACCGCCATGAAACCATACTATGGTTTTGAATGGACGATTGGAATCAGTAGGATAGTAGATATCCAACTTACACCGCTCCTGTCTGTATGAAGAAGTGTCATTGGGACTAACGTAAGAAATATTGTCAATCTCCTTGTACTTTGTCTGTGCGGATGCACTGCTCAATGTGAACAATACCAACGCTATCAATAATAAAGTTTGCTTCATAATTCTTTTTATATGTAATCCCTTCAATTTCAACACTCATCCACTGGTGCATTCCTTCTCTGCACTTCCTCTTCCAGCTTTCTCCTTGCTTCCTCAATGGCTTTCTCGTAGCCGGTGAGGGCAGCGAAGGGCGAGAACTGCGCCGAACGGTTATACATGCTCATTCTCGGATGTTTCGTGGAGACATGATGCGGAAGGTTGATGATGTCGTCGTAGTAGCTCATCTTAATTCTTGTTGCAATTTATCCATAAACTTGAAACTCCAGTCGGCCAAGGGGGAAGGACAACTCAGCAAGCCCTCATTATATTGCAAGTTAAGAAATGAGAAACGGATTCTCAAACGGGGATGAAAACGTTCATTATACACCGAGAGGCTTCGCCCGCTCACGCAATTTTCGGCTTTTACCTCCAGGGGGATGATGTCTGCCTCATGTTGCAGTACAAATTCTATTTCTGCCCTGCTGTCAGGCGACCAATAGTGAGGAATGTCTCCATTGAGCATTGGCATCAACGATTGCAGTATGGCATTCTCCGCCATGCTGCCCTTAAACTCCGTATAGTTGGCGTTGTAATCGAGCATTACCTGAGCCGGCAAATGGGCCAGCCGGCGCAACAAGCCACAATCACAGGCGTACACTTTGAAGGCACTAATGTCTTCGTATGCAGAAAGAGGGAGACCTGGCTTGGTGATGTTGAATATCCGATATATCATTCCTGCATCCTCAAGCCACATGAGGGCGTCCTCATAGTCTTTGGATCGTGCGCCCGGCTTCACCACTTTGTAAACAAACTTGCGGTTCTCCTTAGCCAACTGAGCTGGTAGCGAGTGCCATAGCGCATGGATGCGGGGAATATCCTTGGACTCAGCATATTTGGCAAAGTCAAGTTCATAAAGCTCAAGTATGTCCTGCAATACGTTCTCTACCGTTGCCATACCTTGGTTGCCAAGCAGACTGATGACAGCCTCCGGCATGCCTCCGCACACCAAATAGCGCCGGTATTCCGTTTTCAGTTTGTTGAAGATAATTTCCGGCAAGTGCTGGATTCCTTGCAAATCATCTACGAAGTCATAAGTCTTCCGGTCGGACGCTCTAAGAAACTCACGGAATGTTATAGGATACATCCGCATGATGCGCACCTTGCCCACGGGGACAGTCATACTACGTCTCCGTACCGCCACTCCTAATAGGCTTCCAGCTGCGATGACATGATACTCAGGCGCATCCTCGTAGAAGTACTTCAAACTGTTGAGTGCTTCCTCACATTCTTGTATCTCATCGAATATAATCAGCGTTTTACCGGCAATGATAGGAACATCTGTATAAAGCGCAAGTTCCTTGAGTATTCTTTGGGGAGACTTTGATATTTGAAACACAGATTTCAGTTCGGGTTGTCTGTCAAAATCAAACTTGGCACAATACTTAAAGCATTCCCGGCCAAACGTTTCCATCGCCCAAGTTTTGCCAATCTGCCGGGCACCCTTGAGCAATATCGGCTTCCGTCCGTTCTCCTCTTTCCATGCCTTGAAGGCTTTGATGATGTCCCTTTCAATCTCCATATCTACATTATTAAGTGCGGAAAAATGCAGATAGCTACATTTTTCTGCGGTTGTCAGTGCAAAGTTAAGTATTTCCCAGCAATTAACGAAATGTTTTCAATGTTTTTTTAATAACCTTTCCTATCCCCATCGAGTAGCTTTAATCCCTTCCTTTGCTTTACCTTTTCCTTATGCTTTGTGTCCTCCTATCTGGTTGTTTCTTTCCTTCTGCGTCGCCCCCTCAGCGTAGTTCAGTCCGCGCAGCAGGGCGTTCTTGCCAAACTCCTTCTTGATCTTTAGTGCCGCCTCCTGCAAGCGCCGCTCCTTGGCAGCCGCGTTCCGCTCTTCCTTCTGTTCCCGTGCCTCCGCCTCATAGTCGGTGAAGAGGATGGTCTTCGGAAGGGTCTTCGGAAGACCGAGCTCCTTCATGATGGCGGTTAACTTTTCAGTGTTGTCCTTACCCTGGGCGTAGGCCTCCTGATAAGTGTCATGCAGGCTGACGAGCAACAGATCTATTCGGATGACATCGGGAACGACATGGATGTTTCCCTTGCCGGTGACTGTGATAATATTCTTCTTCTCTTCCATAGCTTTAATGTTTAAGTCGGTTTACTATTGCAAATATATTGCTTTTTATCATTAAAAGAAACAATCATCCGAAAAATTAAGCAGAGACGTCAACTTTTCTATACCTGTACCACGAAATGAAACAACATTGTCGTATCTTTGTGCGTGGATAAAGACTGAAGCGTATGAAGATACCTGCATTGTTCAAGGAATATATCTGGCTTGTGAGAACCATCTATCGTGCGAGGCGCATCTCGCTTGTCGAACTGAACGAGCGGTGGGTGGAGACTGACATGAGCGGTGGCGTGGAGATGGCACGCACAACCTTCAACCGCCACAAGGATGCCATACAAGACATCTTCGGCATCTATATCGAGTGCGACCGCAGGGACGGCTACCGCTATTACATCGGCAACCCGGAAGTGCTGGAAGATGACTCGGTGCAAAACTGGATGCTGGCCACACTTTCACTGAGCAATGTCATCAGCGAAAGCCTGTCGCTCAAGGAACGGATCGTGGCCGAGCGGGTGTCAGTAGACGAGCAGCTGCTCGAAAAGCTTATCAGGGCGATGAAAAGCGGACACCGTGTCAGCATACGCTATTGTCAGTACGGCTCACCGCAGAGTTTCTGGACGGCTGCCGACCCTTACTGTCTGAAGCTCTTTCATCAGAGGTGGTATCTGTTAGGCAAACTCTTCGGAGAGAAGTATGAGATGTTTTGTCTCAACAAGATAGTGGAGATTAAGATTCAAGAGCATACGTTCAAGATGCCCAAGGACTTCGATGTGGCTGATTTCTTCAATCCTTACTTCGGAGTGGTAATTGACGAAGTAATGCCTACGGAACGAATCGTTATCCGTGCCTACGGCGACGAGCGTTATGAGCTGCGTGACGTTCCATTGCACAAGAGTCAGATTTTCAGGTCATGGCAGAGTGAGTCAGAACTGATAGACCATCCTGAGCTATATCGGGACTACGCGGACATAGAGGTGCAATTGAAGCCGACACCTGACTTCATCGACTATCTGCTCTCAAAATGTGGACGTTTGCAAGTTCTCAGTCCACAGTCGGTCATCAATAAGATAGAAGAGCGTATGTGTAAGGCAACAGAAATGTATAACCATCAGACAGAGGAGAAATAATAATGACAAGCAAAATCGACAATTATTCGGACATCCCAAAAAACTATCGTGAGTTCTACCTGTCTTATACGGACAACTTTGAGGATTCTGGCTTTGACAAGGAGTATGTGGAATGGCTGCTCGACTTGTTGAAGAACCACCCGGACGATGAAGAATTTCAAGACAAGGATGTACAGAACAATATCGGTACCATCTTTGAGGATGGCATTATGGTCAAGAAAGACATTCGCAAAGCGGTCTATTGGTATGAGTTGGCAATAGAACAGGGCGACGACCTGGCGATGAGCAATCTCGCCGACATCCTGCGCAAGGGAAGTCAAGGCTATCCGAAAGACTTGAAACGGGCCTTCGAGCTCTATAAGCGATGCGGACTGCCCTACGCCCACTACCGTGTCGGCGAATTCTACGAGAATGGATGGGGTACAGAAAGAAACCTCGATGAAGCCAAACGTTACTACCGTCTTGCGTATAAGGAGCGCCATGCACTGGCGGTGAAGAAACTGGATACATTCGACTTTTTACATTAATTGATCATTCATATGAACCTGCAACCAAATATTCCTAAGCCATCAAGAAATGAAGTAGAAAAATATTTACTCAGATGGCGACAATTGGAAAAGTATTACAATCAAGAGCGTGCATTGAACAAGCTCTTCGTTGATTTATGTCCCAAGAACGATAACATAGAAGACATTCTTTTAAAATGCTCTACACTTAATGACTTCTATAGTACAAACATCTTTGACATCAATGCTGTCGCTAATCATATCTTGTCATTAGAAATAGACGAACGCTTGGAAAAGGGAGATCTTTCTTTGGTTGAAGATATAGCTGAAGTAAAAGTCGGAGATCCACCCAAGGAACATAACTTCTACTCATTTGCAACGAAATATTGCAGCCATCACAAGCCTCGTCTGTATTCCATATACGATTACTATGTGGAGAAAGTTTTGATTCATTTCAAGAATGAGACCATGCAACTACATAATTTTACGCAGGCGGATTTAAAACACTATCCGACATTTATTATGGTAATTCATGACTTTCAGAAGTGTTACAATTTGGAATCGTATAATCTCAAGCAGATGGACGAATACTTATGGCAATTGGGAAAAGAATATTATCCTAGAAAATATTGAGTTAATTCCTCGTTGCATGTACCACGCTTTGAAACAACCGACGTTTAACTTTGCACTATCAATCTTATAAAGCCAAGTAAACTATGAAACAGAAAATCATTCTCTTGATGGCTCTCATCGCAGCAACCATCACATTCAGTGCATGCTCATCGGATGACGATGACGACAAAGTTTCAACGAGCTCGCTCGTCGGCAAATGGTACGCCGAGGACGAGGGTTATGGCTGTGAGTTTCAGTTCAATGCAGACGGCACATTGACTTATATCGAGACGATGCTCGACGCACCAACATCAAAAGTGCGCGACAGCGGAACTTATAAGATCGATGGCAATAAGCTGACGCTATACTGGGCGAAGTCTGAAACTTGGAGTAACTATAGTCAGCAATGGGTTGTGGATGACACAAGCACGGAGACTGCCGTGGTCAAGATAAGCCTCAAGGGTAATCAACTGACCCTCTACCCAGACAAGTCTGATGACAGTAGCAAGCCTGTGACCTTTACACGAGAGTGAAGCTTTTTATAATGGCTGGTTCCGTAGCTCAACGGATAGAGCGTCTGCCTCCGGAGCAGAAGGTTGCAAGTTCGAGTCTTGTCGGAATCACAGAATAGTTTTATGATATTGACTGTCACATATAGACTTAATGTGCTATATGCGACAGTACATTTACACTAATAGTTACTATTACATTATTGCTTGTCGCTGATAATGATATCAAGCATTTTTTGCTGATGCACTTTCATGTCATCTTCATTCCATTCTAATCCAGAACCTCTATCCAATTCTCCTTCGAGTTCTTGTGTATAATTATCCTGGCACATCTGCATCATGATTTTGAATTTCAATGATGCCACACTTACCTGATCTGCCTTCTCATCACTATAATGATCCAACTTGGCCTTCGGGCTCCAATTGGAACCTGAACTGTTTGCGTCAGCACCAATCATGGCAAAGTTGCCAAAGCAGTTGATGCCTTCCGAGCTTAGCAGCTTCCCTTCCCCGGCTTTCTCTTGTGGATAGAAATGCTCCAACGACTTTCTCGTGCGCGAGAAATAGAAGTTGTTGAATGGATCAAGTTCAAAGTCGCTGCATCCAAGAGAATCGAAGAACTGGCTACGTTCGCATGAACCTTTCTTTGTCTTATTGCCACGCAACTCATCAGAATATTTCCTCCAAATTTTATAGTCGGTATAGTTGAAGACATACAGAGGTATATCCATCGTGCCCTGCTTGTATATTTCATTAAATCTTGCCTTGTAGTCTACGCCTTCTACTCCTACCTTGTTCAAGTTCAATCTGCCGTTTTTCAGCACGACGTTGTCAAAGGCGTTTGGCAATGGCTGATTTCTTTCATTCAAACATCCTTGATTGAGATAAACGTCATAGAAATATTTATCGGCGAGCTGACGCAGGAACTGTAGATAATCACGGTCTGACTGCATACCGTTCTTAAACAAATATGCCATGCAGTAAAACAGATAATTCTTTCGCTGCTTGGGAGTGAACGTTACTTCGAACATCGACAACAGATGAACCAGCTCTTTCTGAATGTCTGCATTCTCGGATAGATTTTTTAGATATTGTTTTTTGTTATTTTCTTTGTAAAGACATTGCAGTTTCCATGGATTGTCACCCACGGTCTCCTTGTTGTCCAAGGCATGATGGACAATATAATTATCGAGGAAAAACTTTGCCTTGAGCAGGTTGAATGCGAATTGTCGTGCAAAATACGCTTTGTCAGCGGCACCGTCTAATGACTTCTTAAATTCATCCAGCAGCTCCTTATCGTCGAGGATGAAATCTGAAGGGACAAAGCCTTTTTCATCCATCATAGTCACTTTCAACACGATTAGCAGAAAATTAGGAAAGTCAATGATGGGCTGGAACTTATCGCTCTGTTCGTAAGCGGTAGATACATTTTGCTGTTCTATAGGCTTACCTAACAGATTGATGATAGTTTCTTTTCCATCCGACTCATCGCGCGCTGGTATCTCGGAAAAATCATTGATGGCAAAATCATTAAGATGATCCCCAAACACTTGTTTTTCAGAAAACGTCTGTTGGATGTAAGCATTCATCTCGCTGCAAGCCTCCCACACCTTACCGAATGTTGCGATGTCGGTCTTGGTCTTGTCCAAGTGCTCGCTCAGCATAGGCTCGCTCAGCATAGACTTGACAATCTCATGTTTCTCCAACTGCTCACCCCGAGAGTTCATCACCTCGAAATAGTGGTTCAGATCGACATCTTTCGGAACGCTATAGTGTATGATATGGACGTTGTTCAGGAAGAATTGCATGAATTCTTCCTTTTCGTTGATGCCCACAATATCTTTCAAGGCATTGCTCGCATTTTGATAGCCATCTCTGATGCCATTGTCCACCTCTCCATCCAAGTCTTGGCAATTATCCAGATGCCTGATAGTCGAGGCTGATCGCTTACGCGCACTGTATGTCAGTTTGTTCTTGATACTGTCGACCTTCATAGCTTTTAGTATGAGATAAATGGTGGTCAGACGCTGTTGACCATCAATGACCTCGTAAACATGATCTCCACGGTTGTAGGTTACCAATGTTCCAATGTAGTAAACCGACTTGTCCGATTTCTTCATCGAGTCGTACACGTCCTTTATCAATGCGCGAATTTCGTCTTCTTGCCAAGCGTAATTGCGTTGGTAGATAGGTATCAAATAGGTTTTTGACTCCTGGCCCTGACAATAGATGTCATTGATTGAGCACTCCAAGAGGGGCAATTCCTTTTCCTTCATATTACTCATTATAATACGTATTCGATTTAAAAAAGTGCAGGTAATTCTTATAAATCACTTTCTCATTATTATCATCTTGATGTTTATCTTCAATATCCACTTCATTGAGGATTCGGAAAGCAACGTCCTTTCTGGATAGTGGCGCCAATCTGTCAGCCAAATCACTGAGTAATGTCACAGGATTGTCAGTGGCTTCTATAATCTTATACATGTTGAAAGAGTTCTTTAATGGCCTGCCACTTCTCTCAAGAATGTAATTCTGAGCTGATTGCCATCCAAGATTGGTGTACTGAGCACGGAGCGAATAAGCCCAAATGAAAGCATCTACTACGAATTGCTCAAAGAGATTCGTGTCCTCTTGTGTCGGATAGGTAGCCGGACAAAAGCGGTCTACATACAGAAGTAATACCGTGTCGAAAAGCAACCTTGTAATTTTGTTGCCAACCCCCTTGTCATAGAATTTGTCAAGTGTATTGACAATCACATTTCCTTTTATGTAAAATCCTTCGTACTGGCTGTTGTCCCGGATATCTTCCAGAATTTTATAGTAATGCTTTGTGTAGTCGAAGAAAGACTTACCGGCAATAATGGGCGAGTTCAGCTGAAAAGCATTCACTTTTCTTGTTCCCGAAACAAAAGGCATAGCCGAAGAGTTGACCAATTCTGCATAGGAATACGCGCTCTTATAGAACTGTGCGAAAGGAGTATGGGCAAATCTTGTGATTCCCTTGAATTTGTAGATGTTATGCTCGTTAAGCCCGTAAGCCCAGTTGCCATTAATCCATTCTTTGATACGGTAGATGTAGTCGCCAAAGAGAGAGGCCAATTTGGACTGAGGCGCACTTTCCCAGTCATTTACAATCTCTTCTGTTGTATTTTCGTCAACATCGGTCATCTCTCTGAGGTGGTAGGCCTTCAACAAGTCGTGGGGATAAAGGGCTTTCCCTCTCGCATTCTGCGAGTCAAAGAACTGGAAGGCTTCAGATAGGTTGTCCGTAATGACAACGATCATTTCACACCTCTGCTCTATGAAGTCACGCAAATTCTTCATATCCCTTACATGGTCAATGTTCTCTTCTTCCCCTGGGTTCTTGTAAACCCTGCGTCTGAATGCATTTAGATTATTGGGTATGTTGCGGCGACTGTAAGCATTGTTATATACCTCTTGTTTGAGGAATTTGATTTCTTTCTTGTTATCATCTTTCTCCATTTCATAGAGTGCATAAAGCAGGAGCGCAAATGTTATAGTGCGTTGCTGGCCATCCACGATGTTGTAATTCCCATTTTCACTATGCAGGATGAGCGTGCCCACCCGATAGACTTCTTTGTTGCCGTTCTTAGCCTCTATGATGTCATCAAGCAGTTGTATGGCATTGCGTGCGGTCCATTTGTATGGCCGCTGATAATCAGGGATGGTAAGTCTGACATCGCCTATGGATTTACCGTCCTGGTCTTTTGAAATTTTCTCATTTAACAGCAAATCACCAATCGTTGTTATTGCTAAAGTCAAATTACTCATGATTCATCATTAATTTTTCAAGCCTCCATCTTACTGTCCCATAGTTCCTCAAGCTTTTGGGCTTGACCCTCAGTGAGGAGTTGTCCGGAATGGCCCTTGTCCCAGTTGATTTCCGGAAGGATACTTTTCAATTCTTCCACCGTGATTTGTGGCTGTCCATCAGCAGGAGAGGCATCGAAGCAGTCTATGTCGACGTAATATCGCTTCTTGTTGGTCCCTGCCCAGTCCTCACCGAGATAAGGGTCTGAGGTAAATTGCCCGCGAAAGACGATTCCTCTGCCGTCATCTCCCAACCGTTCCATATAGAAGCGGTCGCCCTTTTTGGCTTTCTCCCATTCATAAATGCTCCAGTTCATGCTGAAGCCATCGTGGTAAGCGCAGGCCTTTCTGTAATGCTCCAATTTGAAACTGCTGATGGTTGGATTCCAGCGGAGAATGTATGTTTTTGGATGTGTGAGATAATCACCAGGTACCCGATCCATGAGTTGTTTCCAATCCTCATCCGACATTGGGTCGAGGGTAAACTGAGCAAAATCAAGACGATGTATATACGCATTGCCGGATGTAGCTTTAAAGAAATCCTCAGCATCAGTAATCTTCGCTCCATCTGACTCACATAGCACAATCTTTTGACAAACACCCACAAAGCATTTCATGTTAGAAACGAAACGAGCAGAATATTCTTCTCCCGATGGATCTATAATCTTAGCAGGATCAACCGATGGATAGTCCTCGTAATCCCACTCCACAGATGCAAAGTCCTCGTAAGCCTTATAAGCCCATGCTTTAGGCTTGGCGTATGGCTGCTGCTGTTTAATATACGTAGGGAAGATATGGAATAGATGGTTTACGCCTTCTATCCCGATATGATCATCCTGTTGCTCGATAACCTTGGCCATGTTGTCAAGCCTGTAGAAAAATGTCTCCCGCTCAGCATCATCAGACAAATCGGCAATAGTGTTGTCATCATTTTGGTGGATGACCAATGACTCACATTGCGTCTTTGCATCTCTCAACAGTGTATAGCACAGCCGCACGTCTTCTTCTGAGGCAAATTCTGGTATCCGTAAGGTAAACACACCACTCTTCAGCAGTATGCAATCCAGACCCTGCGTAGATTTGCCTTTAACCATGAGTATCGTTCTGCCCTTCTCTTCATCATCTGGCTCTATATTATGATGCAGCACAGGCACATGGAATGTACTGGCGGCATCGCCAATCATACGCTTTAAGTCGATATGACTCTCCACGGCCTGAAAGGCGAAAACATCTGAATTCAATTCCAGTTGATCAAACTTACGATTGTTATCTGCTGTCATTGTTTCAATTATTCTGTTTTTATACCGAAATTTTCAACAAATTCTTCTCAAATGATGGTGATACGGGGAACGGTGTTCAACCCAAGCGCAATGCAAGTGCGGCAGATGTTTTCCGGCACATATCCCGCATCGACAACATCCATACGAGCCTTCCGTTTCGCAAAGCCTGCATCAGCGTCACCTGATTGTCCATGAGTGGTTTCGGCAGCTGGAGATTGTCCTGCGCCTTGCATGATGTGGCTGCCATAAGAAAACCCACACATGCGATTGTTAGAATGTTCTTCATATTAAACCTCCTTGAATGCCATAAGCTGATGAATTATTTATTTCAGCCTCAAAGGTACAACTTTATATCGACAAGTACGAGTATTTGGCAGAGAATAATTGTCATAGCATCAGAAATCTTCCACCGGCGCATTCCTCTTCCTCACCTCCGCTTCCTGCTTCTTCCTTGCCTCCTCAATGGCTTTCTCGTAGCCGGTGAGGGCAGCGAAAAGTCTGTCAGACTAATATTTCCCAAAAGCTCTGCGGCAGATGGATATTCTCCACGCAGATGGCTTTCTCGAATAGCGGGGCGATGTCGTCGGGCGTAAATCCAGCGATGCCACAGCCTATCGGGGTGACGAGGAACGTCTGTTCTGGATGCGCCTTGGCATAGCTGATAAACTTATCCACATAGGGTTGGATGGTCTCCACGCCACCTTGCATGGTGGGGATGGCGTAGCTCTGCCCCTGCGGACCATCGCCGTTGCCGAGGACAGCACCGAAGTAGAGTCGTGCCATGCGTGCGGCACCGCCTCCGTGCATACCGGCGAGGTTGCTGCCGAAGACGAAAATCTCGTTGGGCTTGAGTGAGGTGATGTAGTCGGGTGTGATACGCTTTGAATAATCTTTCTCCATAGTTGGTGGTATTTGGTTTGAAAACGACAGTTGACTTTCCTGGACTGGCTTTATACTGCTTTCTTCATAATAAACATCTGCCATGGAAGACTCGATGGCAGGTGCCACATAGTAATGTTTGAAATAGGGGATGACAACCTCCTCCATCAGCCGGTGGTATTTCTGTGTCACGGCCGAGGGGGTGATGCCCAGCTGCTTGGCCACCTCCTTGCCCTTGAAACCCTCTATCAGCATCATTTGCAGGATGATGGACGAGCGGTGGTCGCGGCCTAACACGTCAGAGCAAATCTCATAGACTGTGTTGCGGAAGTCCTCAGAGAAGTTGTTGTCGGGGACGTCGAAACGCAGGCTGGCCTTCTCCATCCGCTCCTCGAAGCTCTGCAAGCACTGCTCCTTGTTGTAGTCCTTCAGGCGGTCGAGCAGCACGAAGCGGAAGCCATTGATCATCCATGTCTTCAGCGTCATTCCGGGCTTGCGGTCCTCTAATTGGCGGAAGTCGTGTTTGTCAAGGGAGAGGTAATACTCATGGGCAATGCTGTAGAAGTCGAGTCCCATTTTCCACTCCAGCCCATAGTGCTTATTATAGATGTGGTAAGCGATGCGGCAGACGCCGTAGAAATAGTCACGGGTAATCTGCGGATCACGGTTTCGCAATCCTTCGATAATCTCTTCGTCGGACAGTCCGTCAGTCGGTTTCTTATTTTGCTCTTTTCCCATTTTCATGCAAATTTAATAAAAAAAACGATTGGTACTTAATTTTTCAGTGCCTTTATTCTTTTAAAAGATAAACGAGCTCGGAAAATTAAGTTTAAAAACAAAAATAATAAGGAGAAAAGCTATGAAACGAGTATTCAATCTGATTATTGTCGACGAGAGCGGCAGCATGTGTGTCATCGAGAAGAAAGCCCTCATGGGGCTCAACGAGACAATAGAGACCGTGAAGAAGATGCAAGGGCTTCATAAGGACATGGAGCAGCGCGTGACGCTCATCACCTTCGACAGCTCGCACAAGCGTTACATCTTCGACAATGTGCCCGCAAGCGCCACGCACAAACTCACAAACAAGGAGTACCGCCCCGGTGGTGCCACACCGCTCTACGACGCCATCGGCATGGGTATCAGCAAGCTCAACGCCCAGACAACGGCTGACGACCATGTGCTGGTGACCATTATCACCGATGGCGAGGAGAACTGCTCGGAGGAGTATAACCTCAAGATGATCAAGACACTCATCGGAAAACTGAAGAAGTTGAACTGGACTTTCACACTCATCGGCACCGACAACCTCGACGTGGAGGGCATGGCTGGTGCGATGGCGATCGATAATCACTTGGAGTTCAAGGAAGACGAGGCTGGAACGGAAAGAATGTTCGCCCGTGAGCGTCGCTCCCGTGTCCGCTACAACGAGTGCATGGCTTGCAGCGCACCGATGCCAAAGGGAAGTTATTTCGATGAAGACGAAACAAAAAGTAGAAAAAAATAGCTGTCTGATGGTTCCGTAGCTCAATGGATAGAGCGTCTGCCCCCGGAGCAGAAGGTTGCAAGTTCGAGTCTTGCCGGAATCACTGACAGGTTGTGATGATGTCGGACTGTTTGAAATCGAACTGCGTGTCGGTCTTGCCGGAATCACGACAGGTTGTGATCGCTAATGTCACAATATTTTTGGCAGAGACACCGAACTATCTGTGTAGATACTTGTAGATAGTAAGTATCTCGTCGGAATATCGCAACCTCTCCATAGCTGACTGTAGAAGAGTGTTCACTTTGCGCTCGTTGTCAAAGAGTGCGATGAGTTCATCCATGGAATGCCGACGGCGACCGATTCCGAAATACAGGCGCAATAGTTCACGCTCTTCTTCCGGCAGCACTCTGTCAAGCATATCGCCGACTTGTCTGTTCAACTCATTGCGATGGACCAGGGCATCCGCCTGAATCCATGGCCGTTCGTCTATCTCGTCCTGCTTCTCCATAAAGAAGTCTTCCCACAGGTCGTTGGCTTGTGTATACTCGTTCTCCTCATCATAGAGGTAGTTGTCTATCGTCTCGTTATAGCTCATTTACTGGTCATTTCTTCTCAACCACTCCATGATGACACGGGTGATGCATATCTCTTCCTTTACGGTCAGCGGACGGCCTTTCGGTATGTTAGAACAATATTTTGTCTGACGTGATGATGTCTTTATCCGTGATTTTCCTTATCTCTTTGGCCGGGACACCAGCTACGATTGTATTCTCAGGAACGTCGTGAAGGACCACGGCTCCGGCACCTATCACAGCATGATCACCTATCGTTACTCCCCCACAGATGGTAGCATGCGCACCTATCCAAACACTGTTGCCGATCGTTATCGGCTTCGATGTTTCTATGCCTTGATCTCTTTGCTCAGCCACGACAGGATGACCGGTACAAGTGAGGATTACTCCGGGCGCAATGAAGCACATGTCGTCAATCGTTATTGGACTCGTGTCAAGGAAGGTAACTCCAAAGTTGACATAGGCCATACCCAGGAAATGGGTGTTGAATCCAAAGTCGAAGTGAACGCCATGCTGGATCACGACTCGTTCGTAATACGTACCGAGTATCTGCTTGAGCAATTCTTCTTGGCGCTTTGTGTCCGCCGGATTGGTCTGATTATATTCCAATACCAGTTCGTGGGTCTTGTTCTGCCTGTCATGCGGAATATTCATCGCATGGCCTATGAATCCGTCCTTGCTTGTAACAAGCTTCATGATTTCTTCCTGTGTCATAATGTTTACTCTAAAAAAGTTGCTACAAGATTGCGCAGCTTATCGAAATTTCCTCCGCATAACCGACTTTGTTCTTCGGTCAATGTTATCTTACGAGCGTCTTTTTTAAAAGCTCCTTCTGGGCTTTGTCATACTTAGCCTTGAACTTGTCTTTTTGAAGCAGCGAGCGGTGTCGATTATTTGATAACCGGCAGATTCCTTCATTTCTCCCTATTTGACCTTAATATCAGTCGCAGGCTCTGCTTGTAGTTGACATAGTTCCACAGCCAGTTGAGCAGCACGAAGAACTTGTTCTTTACGCCGAGAATCGATCGCAGGTGCACGACAAGCCACAATAGCCAGGCCGTGAGCCCGCCGAACTTCCATCTGCCTATCTCCGCCACGGCAGCCTTACGGCCTATGGTCGCCATGGTGCCAAGATTCTTGTAGACAAAGGGACGCATGTCCTGACCATGCTCTTTCCGAACGATATTCCGCGCCACGTTCTCGGCCTGTTGCAATGCCACTTGGGCTAGCTGTGGGTGACCTTGTGGCCATGCTGCATCACCCTCGATAAGACTTTGGTCGCCAATAGCAAACACGTCGGTCATACCTTTCACACGGTTCATGCGGTCGCAAAGCAATCGCCCCGCATGCCCCACGGCCTCATCCGGTAAGCCTGCTATGGTGTTGGCTTTCACGCCACTCACCCAGATGACATTAGCCGACTCGATGGTCTCGCCATTTTTCATTCTCACGACACGACCGTCATAGTCGGTGACTCGCCAACCTTTGCGCACATGAACACCCTTGCGAACCAGCTCCTTCTCTGCCGTAGCTGACGATTTTTTATCCATCGCCTTGAGCAACCGGTCACCAGAGTTGACGAGATAGATATGCATCCGGTCAGCCAAATCAGGATAGTCGCGCGGTACTACGTATTTCTTCATCTCGGCGAGCGCGCCCGCAATCTCCACGCCGGATGGCCCGCCACCCACGATGACCACATTCATAAATTTCTGCCGTTTGTCAGCGTCTGTCTCCGTTTCCGCCAGCTCCAGATTATGTAGGATATGGTTGCGAAGAGCCATCGCGTCGCTGACAGTCTTCATCGGGATCGCATTGTGTGCAATCTGCTCGTTGCCAAAGAAATTGGTTGTTGCCCCCATGCCCAGCACCAAGTAGTCGTAGTGAATGGTGCCGACAGAAGTTTGAATGGCTTTCTCGTTTTCGTCGATCGACTTCACCTCAGCCATGCGGAAGTAGTAATGGGGATAGCCTTGGAACAGCCGCCGGATAGGAAACGCAATGTTGCTGGGCTCCAGTCCTGCCGAGGCCACCTGGTAGATAAGTGGCGGGAACTGGTTGTAGTTGTTCTTGTCCACCACAACCACCTGAAAACCGGAGTGGCGCAGACTCACGGCCAGTTTCAGTCCGCCCAATCCGCATCCCACGATGACCACTCTTGTGCGTTCTCCTCTTCGGATATTGGCTCTCATCGTCTCACTCCTCAAATCATTCGTTTCATTGTTTGCCATCATTGTCAGCATATTATTGGTTTCTCTTCTAACCTAATTGTCACAAAAGCCGTGCCGTCTTTTTATTATTAATAATGTGGTCACAATTGTTACCGCACGGTCACCTATGTGAACCGCATGGCAGAGCAAAGATCACATTTGTTACCAACGACAGTTGTATTTTCGACATCGTGCCACAATGGTATCACTTTTGCAATTATGTCAGTGAAGTCAAAAAGACAAGTAAACAAATAACAATTAAAGATATACGATTATGAACAGCAAACTGACAAAGGACATGACGGTCGGCTCCATTGTAGCCGAGGATTTCAATCGTGCACAGACACTTGAGCAGATGGGCATCGACTACTGCTGCCACGGCTCGGACACACTGCAGACAGCCTGCGAGAAGAAAGGACTCAACGCCGACGACGTGCTGGCAAAGCTCGACGGGAAAGAGGTTGCTACCGGCGGCGCTCCCGACTTCGCCAACTGGCCACTGGACCTGCTTCTCGACTATGTGCTGAAGAAGCATCACCGCAACTTCCACCTTCACCACGAAGCACTCATGCAACTCGTCAGTAAGGTAGCCAGCGTACATGGTGTCCGTCACCCCGAGCTCTTAGACGTGAGAGATGCTGTAGCCGCTTCGTTTGAGGAACTCGACAGCCACTTCGCCAAGGAGGAGAATATTCTCTTCCCACAGCTCTACGAGATGTATCATGCACAAGAAGAGGGTCGGCCCGCTGCTCCCTGCCATTGCGGAACCATCGCCAACCCCATCAGACAAATGATGCTAGAGCACGATGCCACAGGCGAGATGTGGGAGCATATCACCGAACTGACACACAACTTCGAGACACCGTCCGACGGCTGCGCATCCTATCATCTCATGAACCAGCAGCTCCGGCAGTTCTTCCTCGATCTCAAAGAGCACATCTCTCTGGAGAACAACCTCATCTTCCCGGGATTCCTACAAATGGAGCAACAGGGAGAGTAAGCATACACACACCAAGGGCAGACTTTGGCCTGCCCATAAATTCAAATACAACTACTCATTGAAAGGTGAGTTCATTGCAACAAAAAATTAGAAAGGAATCAGAAATATGAAGAAGACAATCATAGTTTACGGATCCACCACCGGCAATTGCCAGGAGTATGCTGAGAAGATAGCTCAGAAGTTAGGCGTGAGCGATGTGAAGAATGTAGCCGACGTCGATGCCGACACGCTGTCTACGTACGACAATCTGCTGCTTGGAACCTCGACTTGGGGTGCCGGTGAATTGCAGGATGACTGGTACGACGGCGTGGAGATGCTGAAAAGTGCCGATCTCAAGGGCAAGACTATCGCCCTCTTTGGCTGCGGTGATGCCAGCGGATACAGCGACACGTTCTGCGGTGGCATGTCAGCTCTCTACGATGCCGTGAAGGACAGCGGCGCAAAACTCATCGGGCAGGTAGCAGCCGACAACTACACCTATGACGACTCAGAGTCAGTAGTCGACGGTAAGTTTGTAGGCTTAGCTATTGACAGCTCTGAGGACGAGGACGCCATTGACAACCGCATCGAGAGCTGGACAGAAAGTATCAAGAGCGAACTATAGAAGATATGGAAAAGAAGATAGACCTCACACAGACCGTTTACCAGCTTACCCAGGCGTATCCGGAGCTCATCGATATAATGGCTTCGCTCGGGTTCAGCGAGATCACGAAGAAAGCCATCCGGATGTCTGTGGGTAAGCTGATGACGATCAGTCAGGGAGCAGCCATGAGAGGCATCGGCATGGAAGCCGTAGTGAAAGCGTTGGAAGACAATGGATTTACTGTTGTCGGCAATCATACTAAGTCTGATGAACCGTCATCAAAAATACAGGAGGCTCCTGTGACTGACACTACCCAACAGATCAAATCACTGCTCCGGCGTATCAACGAAGGAGAGTCCATGGAGAGCGTACGCGCCGACTTCGTGAGCCAGTTCAAGGATGTACCCGCCAACGACATCATGCGGGCTGAACAGGAACTCATCAGCGAGGGGCAGTCGGTCAATGAGGTAAAGAAGCTGTGTGATGTGCATTCTGCTCTTTTCCACGGCAAGAACAACGATGAAGATGTGTATCCGCATCTGCATCATGGTCTTCACCACGACCAAGAGGCAATGATGGTGGGGCAAGCATCAGAGAACAGAGACAAGACTGCTGAGTTGCGGGCCATTGACGGTCATCCTCTTCAAACCTTCTATCATGAGAACGAAGCCATTGTCGAGGCACTCGGCAATGTGCTGCGGGCTTTGGATGGAGAAGAGGATGTGACAGACGTATTGCGCAAAGCCAGCGGATTGGCTGTGCACTATGCTAAAAAAGGTGACCTCATCTATCCACTGCTCAAAACGAAGCATGGCATCTACGGTCCGTCGCAAGTGATGTGGACCATTGACGACGAAATACGCGCTGAGTTCACTACGCTGTTGAGACAGTCTGCTAAAGAAGACGGACTAAGCGACGACTGGAAAAATCGTGTGAAAGACCTCATCGGGCGGGCACGCGAGATGACGTTTAAGGAGAACCGCATTCTCTTTCCTGTCTGCACAGCAAACTTCACAGACGAAGAGTGGCGGCAAATCTATGTCGACAGCAAGGCTTATCCGGAATGCTTAGGCATAACGATAAAGACTTGGGAAGATGGTGAAGCACTGTTCCGTGAGGAAAAGCAAAGAAACAGTCAACCGGTGACCGACGCAGCGGATGAGTTGCGAGTAGACATGCCGGGTGGTTCACTCACCCTCAGTCAGCTCGCTGCCCTACTAGACACCCTTCCTTTGGAGATAACCTTTGTAGATGCCGAGAACATCAACCGCTATTTCAATCAACCATTCTCCGAAAAGTCGTTCAAGCGCCCCTTGGCAGCTCTTGGTCGCGAGGTGTTCTCATGCCATCCTCCGAAGATAGAACCAATGGTTCGCGCCATCATCGCCGACCTGCGTGCGGGCAAACGCGACAGCGTCTCCGTGTGGATGGAGAAGAACCAGCGCGCTACATTGGTCACCTATCACGCTGTTCGTGATTCACAAGGGCAATATGTAGGAACTATGGAGACTGTACAGGATATGGAAGAAGCAAGAAAACACTTCTCTCAAAAATAGGCGGAGAATCCAAATAGAGGTTCTCCTCATAGCGTCCCATCTGTTCCAATTTCCGGTCACCTGTTATCGGCACTAGTCTAGTACTGAGTTTGCGAACATTGTAGAGAGGGGCATACTTGTCAACTATCGGTGAGGTGAAAGAGATACCTCTCTCGCGACGAATAGTATAATGTGTGGCAGTCTGGCCGCCTATCGGGAAATATCCCTTCATGTCTATACGCTTGCGAGAATAGAATACTTCTTCAAAAAGTTTGTGGGAATGACGCCAAAAGAATACAGAGAGAAGTAAAATAAGAAGGAGAGGTTGCGCCGCATGTCGATGCAGTTACCAGTGCCACTGTTGTCAGCAAAGTGTAAATATTTTAGCATCACACTTCCTCGTACTCAGAAGGCAGAGAAAGAGACAAAACGCGTTGAGGTTGCTCGATATTCATTAGCTGATAACATTACTTCAACTGTGTTCCATCCTTGAAAGCATTGCCCACCCGCTTGCCGATTTCGAGATAGCCTAAGTGGACGGGGTCGAATGACAGCAGATGCATCTACTATATATCTATTCGCTGTTCCATCAGAATTTTATCTCTTTCATTGGAGCTGAGAACGAACAGAACTGCGCAACGCCGTCCGTGATGTAGAGCACAGCCGTATTGTCGTCGTCGGCCGAGTACATACTCTTCAGTTCCGGATTCTTGTCAAGCACATAAGCCTTCGCCTCACGGCTGTCGTCGTTGACAAGCTTCCCGCTGATGCGAATCCACTCCGTTCCGGATGGTTTTACGGCAGTAATCTCGAACTTCGGGTTGGCCATCATCTGCTTGAATACCTTTTTCTTCTTACCCGTTTGGATGTAGAGTTTACCATTAAGCACCTCCGCCACTCCGAACGGACGAACACGGGGTTGATCGCCCTCCTCTGTAGCAATATAAAATATACCACACTCGTGAAGATAGTCGCGAACCTCTTGTACAGCACTTTTCGTCTGTGCATTTACTACCATTGCCGTCATAAGCATGAGAAATAAAAATAGTTTCTTCATCATTTGTTAGTCATTATTGTTATTAGAAGTCATCTATGATTTTTGATTGGTGGTTCCTGCCATTTGTCCTTTTCATCTTCAAACCTCCTCGAATATTTCGTTCATCTCCTTCCGCTTTTTCTCTGCATGTGGGCAGTCGGGGACAATATGGCCGAATTCCTTGAATGTCATAAGCTGATGAGTTATTTATTTCAGCCTCAAAGGTACAACTTTCTATCGACAAGTACGACAATTTGATTGAGAATAATTCTTAATCCTCATAATGATGTTTTTTCGTCAATTCAGCAGTATGTATATTGCGCAGGCAGACAAAAGAATTGCCATGACTGTGTTTGTCTGCTTGGGGTGTCGGTCGTAGAAATCATGCAGTCCGGCACCGGCTAAGAGATAGACGAGATTGGCACCTGGACCGGCTATCTCAAGCAGTGCTGTCATAATCAGCAGGTCGGATAAATTGTTTGAATAGGGCAGCACGAATGTTGTATAAGCCATGAGGTCAAAGATGACGATCTTTGCGTTGGTAAGTTGTACGACCATTCCCGAGAGAAATGTACAAGTATGGTCACTTGTTTGTGCTTCGCCTTTGCTGCGGTAGATTTGCCATGCCAAATAAAGTATGTAGGCGCAACCAACATATTTGAGCCATACCACATATTTATCCATCATCGCTCCGACGAGGTGGGTTACAAAAGCACCTAATGTCGCAGCAATAGTAAAGCCAGTGAGCAGTCCGAACCACATTGTCATCGCCTTCTTCGTTCCATTCTTCATTGAACAATGGAGCGAGAAGAGATTGGCGGGTCCTGGCGTGAAACCCACAAGGACGATTGCCAACAGAAGAGAAGGAAGTAATGTGATGGGCATATCAATATATTTTTTAAATGTCTGACAAAGACTCGTCTTCCACCGGCGTATTCCTCCTCCTCACCTCCGCTTCCTGCTTCTTCCTTGCTTCCTCAATGGCTTTCTCGTAGCCTGTGAGGGCAGCGAAAGGGGAGAACTGGGCGGCGCGGTTGTACATGCTCATCCGGGGATGCCGCTGTGAGGTGTGGTGCGGAAGATTGATGATGTCGTCGTAGTTGTCTGTCATGCTTTGTGTCCTCCTATCTGATTGTTCCGTTCTTTCTGTGTCGCGCCTTCGGCATAGTTCAGTCCGCGCAGCAGGGCATTCTTGCCAAACTCCTTCTTGATCTTCAGTGCCGCCTCCTGCAAGCGCCGCTCCTTGGCAGTCGCCTCGTTCTCGCGTTTCTGTTCCCGTGCTTCCGCCTCATAGTCGGTGAAGAGGTCGAGCTGCACGGGCGTATTCTGTTGTTGCCGCCGTGCCTCGTCCTCACTGATGACGTGGTTGACGGTGATGTTCAGCCGCCGGATAAGCAAGACCGGGTTGACGATGCGGTCGTAGAGCTCGGTGACGGCATGGATGATCTGCTGCGAGGAAGACGTGGGGCGGCCCAATGACAGCGTGCCATGGGCATGTTTCGGCACACTGCGGCCATACCAGTCGGTACTGACCTCCCCGTGATATTGCGCTCGGATAGTGGGATTGGTGAGACTCTCGCGGTCGTAGCCCACCGTGAGGACAATCTGGTCTCCCACGAGATGCTTGTCAACCAGGTCGAGCGACAGCGCGTCCGCCATCTCGCGCGCCACCACTCGGCCTTTCTCCGCCGTATACGCACTTTGCAGCACCTGTCCGCTGCCCAGCGAGTTGGTCTCCGGCCTGTACGCTTTGATATAGTCCATCGTCACTGGTTCCCAGCCCCAGGCGTGGTCGATGATGAGTTCCGCGTTGACGCCGAACATCCGGTAGAGCAGCTCCTCGTTGTCCACCGACATCCTCGCCAACTGTCCCATCGTCTCGATGCCGATGCCGTTGAGCCTTGCCACGATGCCGCGTCCGAAGCGCCAGAAGTCGGTCATCGGCTGATGGTCCCACAACTTCCGGCGGTAGCTCATCTCGTCGAGTTCGGCAATGCGCACTCCGTCCTTGTCGGCCGGGATATGCTTCGCCACCACGTCCATCGCCACCTTGCAGAGGTAGAGGTTCGTGCCAATGCCCGCCGTGGCGGTGATGCCCGTCGTGCGCAGCACATCACGGATCATTGTCATCGCCAGCTCATGCGCCGTCATCTTGTAGGATTGCAGATAGTCGGTCACGTCGGCAAAGATCTCATCGATGGAGTAGACGTGGATGTCCTCCGGCGCGATATATCTGAGGTAGATGCCGTAAATCTTACTGCTCACCCTGATGTACTCCGCCATCCGCGGCGTGGCGGCGATGTAGTCAGCCTCCCAGTCGGGGTGCTCCAGCAGTTCCTTAGCGAGAAATGACTTTCCCGTGAACGGCCTGAAGCCGATGGCCTTGCGCCGCTCATAGTTCACCTCCCGCATCTTCTCCACCACCTCGAAGAGCCGGGCGCGCCCACCCAGTCCGTAGGCCTTCATCGAGGGCGACACCGCCAGGCAGATGGTCTTCTCCGTGCGGCTCACGTCAGCCACGACAAGGTTGGTCGTCAGCGGGTCGAGTCCCCTGGCGACACACTCCACCGAACTGTAGAAGCTCTTCAGGTCGATGGCCACGTAGGTTCTGTTCTTGTCGGTCAATGGTGGATGCGTTATCTATATTTCTTCGCAAAAATACAAAATAAAATTTGATTGGCAGAAACCATAAAGTCTTTTTATAAAAAAAGAAGGCAAAGAATAGGAGGTGAGTTCAACATAGAAGTGCAATCAGTACGGACTGGTCTATACCTCGCGTTCGGAGGAAACAGTGACCGACAAGACGGAGGTGAAGGATATGATTGCCGAGATACAGGAGTTTTATAAGAAGTGAGGAAGGCTTTTAAGCATTCAAAGCAAATTTACTCATAATTCTTCCAATTTATATTGCTGTAAAAAGAAAAAAAGTTGTAACTTTGCCCTGTAAATACTAATAATCGAACTCGTGTTAAAACTAATAGCCGTGCATCGGTTAATACTAACATTAGTTCACAAGTGAAATCCAATGAAATTTGTAGGTGATTATACTAATCTAACAAATAATATATCTTTGTGAAGGTAAGAAAGTAAAAAAGAGAAGATACAAGCATTATGGCCAAACGCGAATACATCATTTCCAACCGCAAGTGGTTGGAGGACAAAGCCAAGGAGGAGGGCGTGAAAGCCCTTCCCAAAGGCATCTATTATAAAGTGTTGAAGGAGGGTAACCCTAACGGGGCACAGCCTCAGAAACGGAGCATTGTTACCGTCCACTACACCGGCTGGACCATCGACGGCAAGAAGTTCGATAGCAGTCGTGGTGGCACGCCGATTGCCATGCGACTGAGCGACCTCATAGACGGTTGGATCATTGCCCTGCAACAGATGCACGTCGGCGATGAGTGGGAGCTATACATCCCTGCAGAGATGGGCTACGGCAAGTTCTCTCAGCCTGGCATCCCCGGCGGTTCCACACTCATCTTCGACATTGAGCTGATAGGAGTGGCGTAACATAATAGGAGGGAACCTATGAAATTCGCATTCCTGATATTCCTTCTCCTGCCTATCGCCGGTCAGACTTATGTGGCGTGGCGCACGTGGCAGCTGCTGCCTGACATCATGCCCTTACGCATGGCCGTCGTAGGACTGATGGCATTGGCTTTTGTGACCTTCTTTGTCGCCATGTCTGGGGTTATCGACCGTTGGCCGATGCCCTTAGCGACCCTCACCTACGAGGTGGGGACATCGTGGCTGATGATCCTGCTCTATCTCTTTCTTGTCTTCGTCTGTCTCGACGTGCTGCGTCTCTGCCATGTAGTTCCTTCTGCAGCTCTGCATAGTAACGGATGGCTGTCAGGAGGTATAGCCGTGGCACTGACCGTTTTGTTCGCCCTCGCTTACTTCCATTACAACGACAAGAAGCGGGTGGAAATGATGGTGACGACGAAGAAGAATATGAAGAAAGACGTGAAGCTCGTCCTTGTCAGCGACCTCCATTTGGGTTATCACAACACGCGTGCCGACCTTCACCGATGGCTCACGCTGCTGAAGGCAGAGCATCCCGATGCAATCCTCATTGGCGGTGATCTCATCGACGGCAGTTACCGTCCGGTAGCACAAGAACACATGGCTGAGGAGTTCCGCAACTTGGACATTCCTGTCATCGCCTGCTTAGGCAATCATGATTACTATACGGGACTCAATGCTGACTTGCAGTTCTGCCGCGACGCCGGCATCATGGTGCTGCGTGACAAGGCTATATTCTTGGATGGGATTGGCAACATCACTGTCATCGGCCGCGACGACCGCACCAACCGCCAGCGCAAGTCGCTCTCTGAAGTTATGCGTGGGGTCGACAAGTCTCGTTTTCTTATAGAACTCGACCATCAGCCCTATCATTTGGAAGAGGCAGAAAACAATGGTGTGGATTTCGAGTTTGCCGGACACACCCATCATGGACAGGTGTGGCCCATCAGTTGGATAACGGATGCCATCTACGAGGATGCCTTCGGTCCGCTGCGAAAAGGACAAACCAACTATTACGTGAGCTCCGGACTGGGTATCTGGGGTGCCAAGTTCCGCATCGGCACACAGTCGGAATACCTTGTGCTGACCATCAGACAACAGTAACCGTCAAGCGGCTGCTACGTTGTAAATACGCAAACTGACTTTGCTTTTACTCACTACAGGTACTCACTCTGACATTTTTGGAAAGAAAAAGCGATAATACGCATCCACAAGGGTTCCGTGTCATGGAGTGGGGAGACCATCCAATTACGCTTGGAGGTTACAGGGCAACTTCGTCAGAACTATCTCGTCAGCAGGGGCATCCATCCGTCATCCCACACTGCCATAAACGAAAATTGTGCCTCAGTTTGGAACTGAGCTTCTTTGACGTCTTTGTCGTAATTTTCCTCGAACATGGCAAACTGTTCGAGTTCCATTCTACGGAATCTATACTTTATTTGATTTTCCATTTTGTTCTATCCAATTATGCTGCATCACTGGCTACAGCAAATGCATCTTGGTTAATCTTACTTTCCCGATATTTTACGCTTTTCACAGCACTATCCGGGAATCTGACAATAGGATCCAAAATTACAGACTTGACGATAGCATAAGGCTTAGTCACAGAAATGATATTTTTTCCCATAGTCTTTTGAATCTTGCTAATCGTCTCGAGGGTAAGGTTCTCACCGCCTTTGAGCAATTTCCCCGCGTATACAGGCGAGACTCCCATCTTTTCGGCAAAGAGTCTCTGTGAAATCATTCTCCATATCATCACTGTCCATGATACCATTCTAATGGTACTGTTTCATCAAGTTTGAACATCAACGCTTGAAAATATACATTGTTCATCAATAGCCATTTTTAGTAAGGAATGCAAAAGAGAGAACGTCATTGGGCAAATAATTCATCGCAAATCGACTGTATATTCTTTCGTTTTTCACATTTTTTATAATTTTATTTAGCAACAATGGTACTAAAAGGCTGTTGGTGGTATTTAAAAATTTTATTGTCTCAAAAATAAACTTTTACTTTGCACCCGAATTTGAGCTACGTTAATGTTATGATCTCGCTACGTTTCAGTGAAGACCACCGTGGTTTGTCTGACTTTGGTTCTTAATGAACTCGAAGGTAATCTTACAACTTAAGGCGATTGACTAACGACGTATAATTTTAATAAATAAACTAATTAAAAACAGAAATGAACGAAGAAAGACATGAAGAGATCATGAATGCGATCTCTAACCTGTCAGCTCAGTTCTCCGAATTGCTGAGAGAGTTTAAGAAGAGAGGAGAGCTGCTGCATGAGGCTGATGATGTAACCTTGTCGACTAATGACTTGATTGATGTGTTGGGCGTATCCAAGGCAACGCTGAACCGTCTGCGTCAGAGAAGGACGATTCCCTTCCGATACATTTCGGCCAATCAAGTGGTTTATCCTTACAGAGAGCTTGTCAGAGAAATCATGATGGGTCGCATCACTTTCAAGGGACTCTCAAAAATGGACGCTCTACAGCGATTGCAGGCCTTCCGGGAGACGATTTCTTTGCATTGCATCACTCCCAATACCCCTGGTAACCAAGTCGTAGACCAGGACCTCGGACTGCACATTTCAATGGCTGACCCAAACCTCAAGAGTGAAGTGAAAGCGGTGCCCTTCAGAAAGCCACAACCATCCGGCACAGAAACGGCAAAGATTTCTACTGCGAGCAAGAATGGGAAGCGCACATAGAATCTGACTGGTTGATGACATGGAAACAAAACAACCAAGAACTGACTTTGCTTTTACTCACTACTGGTACTCACTCTGACATTTTTGGAAAGAAAAAGCGACAATACGCATCCACAAGGGTTCCGTGTCATGGAGTGGGGAGACCATTCTATTAAGCCCGGAAGTTACAGAGCAACTTCGTCAGAACTATCTCGTCAGCAGGGGTATCCATCCGTCATCCCACACTGCCATAAACAAAAATTCCCTGCCGCAGAGCATAGTGCATTCATGCACTACATAATAGTATCTAAATAGGAAATCTGCGAGATCCGCGAGATCTGCGTGAGAATATATCCCTGCTGAGCTTTTCTTTCCCACGCTGATTACGCTGATTCCGCAGATCTCAAGTGCATTCATGCACTACATAATAGCATCTGAACAGAAAATCTGCGAAATCTGCGATATCTGCGTGAGAATATATCCCAGCTAAGCTTTTCTTTTCCACGCAGATTACGCAGATTCCGCAGATCTCAAGTGCATTGTAAGCGTATCGGTATTCACGTATTGCCACAAAAAAACTGATCAAGAGAGGAGGCTTGCCCAGTTTTGTTAGTCTTTTGTGGAAGGTTGCCAACGGTCTGGCAATAGGTTTCTATAATTCTCCAATG
>NZ_VUNG01000044.1 GCF_009695775.1 Hallella mizrahii
TTGGGATTGACATCCCAGTCGGGTGTGAACCGGGATACAAGTCGAAAAAGGTAGGGAGAAAAAGAGGAAGGCCAAAGAAAAACGAGTCGTAGTAGGTTATCGCTACAAACTAATTGAAAATTCAGAATAATATGGGTGAGCGGAAGATCACGAACCTCACGGTTTCCGACAATGGCTCCAAGTTGTCAACTCTAAAGGATGAATGGGATGTCGACGCCAGCAAAGAGGAGAAAACGGGGAAATGTGGCTTGATATCTAAAGAAGGCGGCTATGAGATATGCTGGGGGGTACCGACGCTCGGCAGACATGTCTACACCGTCGACTACGACATTGAAGGCTTGGTGCTGTCTTTCCCCGACAAGGATGGATTCGGCTACTGGTTTGCCGACCTCAACGAAGAGGACCCTATCAAGGCGTTCAGCGTCAGCGTGAAAGCGCCCTTCCCCTTATCCCAAGACAACTGTCAGGTATGGGGATTCGGATACAAAGGTACCGCCAAGGTGATCAATGGCACGACAGAAGCGCGGTCCACAGGTGAGATAGACAAGATAGGACTGCTCATGTCGTTCCGCAAGGGACTGTTTGCACCATCCTTAAAAGGAGAAGGATCGTTCGCTGAACTGCAGGCAGAGGCTTTCAAAGGAAGCGACTTCGGAGGAGGCTCAGAAGGGGAACCGATGTCGTCTGGCGAGAAAATCTTAATGATTGTCGTTGGTGGGATCATCGCGGTCTTGATCCTCATAGCGTTCATATACGATTACCGCCTGAAACGAAACGCAAGAATGTTGCCCTACTATAAAGAGGTGTCACCGGCATGGACGCTGCTGACAGCAGCAAAGGTTTTGGAAGATTATGGCTGGTATAAACAGGAGAACCTTTTTGCGGCTTTGATGCTGCGACTCATCGGCAAGGGGAAACTTTCTGTCGAGGTTGGAGAGAAGCTTGACAAGAAGGGGAGAAAAGAGAAAGTGATGAAGGTGGTGCCCACAATGGTCGACAAGCCTTTTGTCCCAGCGAGATCTGACGACTATCTCTGCGACTACCTGCTCTACATTTTGGCGCAAGCCAAGGATCAAAACGGTATCATCCAGCAAGACAAACTGGAGCAATGGGCGGAGAACAACACGGAAGATATTGACGACTTTTGCCATGCCATGGACACCACCACAGTAGAAGACACCATGAGCGACAGCGAGCGTCAACACCTCTTGGGACTGAGAAACTACCTCGCCGACTTCAGCAAAACCGGTGACAGGTCCATCACGGATGTTCGTGTCTGGGACGATATCATCATCTATTCGCAACTCTTTGGTTTTACGAAGAAACTGATGAAAGAGCTTCACCAAGTATGTCCCGATTATGCCAATCTTTCAGCTTTTGGCCAGGAGGTTGACGATATCAGCATTTATTTTCTTATTTATGCCTGCAGCGACAGTGTCAACGGAATCATCAGCTCTTACACATCTGAAGCTATCGAGGCCAGTCTGAGCGGTGGGGGAGACTTCGGCGGCGGTGGCGGCGGTGGTGGGCGTTAGACTGTCCCACTTAAGAGGTTAGTTGTTTTCTCACGCAGAGCTGCGGAGATAATCGAGCCACGGAGTTATTCCTTCTGAGAATTAGAGCACGCAGAGAGCCCTTCGGCCTTTCGTGTGGCGTATCGGCCACAAGGACCGCGCCCGGCAAGACCTACTTCCCGACCATTATTGATATTTTTTGGAAAAAATATATAGATTTAGAAGGCAGTTCTTGATTAATTTCGTATCTTTGTAACAAATTATAAAACCATAACAATAATTATCTACTATTTATGAAAAAGATTATCATTATTGCGTGCCTATTATTAACTTCGGTAGGAACGTTTGCCCAGCATGCAAAAGGTTCGTTTAACATTCAACCCAAAGTGGGCCTCAATGTAGCAACAATGACAGACAATGACGGCAGCGATCCTCGCGTGGGCTTTGTCGGAGGTGCTGAGTTCGAATACCAAGCCACCGATTTGCTGTCTCTCTCTTTTGGAGCACTCTATTCCCAGCAAGGATTGAAGGCTAACAGCGATGAAATGGACGGTACTATAAAAATGGACTACATTAACGTGCCTGTTCTCTTGAATGTGTATGTTACCAAAGGATTGGCTGTGAAGGCTGGTATACAGCCGGGATTCAAGGTCAATAGTAAGGTCAAGGTCTCTGCTTCTGGTGCTTCCGCTGAGGTTGATTTAGAAAAAGCGCTTCAGGCAGGTGGAGTAGATGCCAGTGTAAAGAGTGTGGACTTCGCAATACCAATGGGTCTTTCGTACGAATACCGTAACTTCCAATTTGACGCTCGCTATAACTTAAGTGTCACCAAAGCCATAGAGGCTGAGGGTGAATCGACAAAGCACTCGGTATTCCAGTTCACTATAGGCTATAAGTTCAATTTATAACCAAGCCTTGCAGGATCGGCCAACAGCTATTGGCAGCCTGTAAGATAATGTTTGCTTGTTTGCACTTCATATTCTACAATAGGATTGTATGAAGTGCAAACGGCATTTCGTCTTTATAAGATAAAGGAAGTAGGGGACCTTACTCAGAAGAAGCTGGCCAATTGTTTTCCATTGGCGTAGTGAAGAATAGGTGGAAAGCTAATACCTAACTCAAGCTCATACAGATCTGAATATGGAAGCTTTTTTCACATTGATAGTAACGTGGCTGATTGTTTTTCTTGCCACCCGCAAGAAAGACAGTAATCGCCCTATGGACCCATATGAGAAGGAACGGATCTGGCGTTCGAACAAGAATCTCTGACTACGCATGATGCATATGTCAAACCGCATGTCATCGAATTTTACATAGCATCTGCTGGGCGCAATTGAATTTGAAACATCCTTTAGGTTGTTCATCGTCTCTGGCTACCATAGCCCACCCCAAGTAGGGTGAGTTATGGCTCAGATTAAAATTACTAATCTACTATTATTCCACGACGGTCATCTTGCCCTGCATATTGTAGAACTTACCGTCGGGTGCGGCGATGTTGGTCCACAGGGTACCCGTGTTATAGTTCTGCACATGCACTACGTTGCTCTTGGTGGAGTTAGGCTCCGACCAATAGAGCATGAACACGTTGGGAGATACTTCCACTACGGTAGGCAGCACGTTGTCGGTAACGCCCTTGTAGACTCCGTTGAGACCGAGGAATGTCATGTGGTGGGCATCCTTGAAACTGTTGCGGAAAGCAAAGGCTCCGAAGTCTACCTTGATGGCTCGGCCGATGGGTGGATAGGGGGTGAATATCTTCCACTCCTGCTCACCCTTGAAAACTTTTGCGCTGAAGACGAGGTTGTCCTTACCGGGCAACTGCGGCCAGGCTTTCTCCATAGCGGCGGTCAGTTCGTCGGCATTGTTGCTCTTGGCGGCAGCCTGACGGTAGTCGGCAAGATACTTACCAACGAAGTCGAGAACTTGCGGCTTGTAGTCGCTACTGATGAAATGTGCAGGAACGACTGTGGAGGGTTCCAGTTGCTTCATGGCGCTGATCACCTGCTGCCAACGCTCGATGCCCTTGTCGCCCTGAGTGTCTGCCATCCAAATGTGACCGCCCTCTGTGACGCTGCCACCGCCAACAATAGCCTTCAGCGAGGGAATCCAGACAAAGGGATGGGCCGAGTCGTCCTTGCTGTATTTCACCTCCAAGGCATTGCCCTCGATAGCGGGCAGGGTATCGACAACCTCAGGCACGATGAGCGTGTCGGGTGCATCGGCGCCCAACTGCTTTTTCCATACGTCGAGCTTCATGTCCTTGGAAGCCTCTATGAGATAAGCGGTCTGTGCCGTAGAGATGATCTTTGCCTCGGGAAAAGCCTTGTGGATGACGTTGAGACCGAAGTAGTAGTCTGGATCGTGATACGACACGAAGACATACTTCAGATTCTTCTTCATGTTCTTGATCTCCTTCACGACCTGCTCGGCATACTGTTTCTGAAACTGTGCGTCGATGAGCGCAGCGTCCTTCTTACCATAGACGATGGTGGAGGTCACCGGGAAGATGGCTGAGGTGCCGGGATTATAGACTTTCAGTGCCAGTCCTTTGGCCTCGCTGCTGAGAGCGATAACAGTCAGGATGACTGATAATACAATTTTCTTTAGTTGCATATACTGTTTGTTTAGAATGAATAATCAATGGTCTTATTAAGAAAGACAGTTCAATTTCTACTGATTTATTTTCGATTGCAAAATTAATATATTATCTTTGTGCAGCATTAGCAAATTAGGCCAAAGAATTCTCAATTAACGCCAAACCGGAATTCCTTACTAAAGGTCTAACCTTGCGGATAACTGAATTATACATTATATAATAATATAGGTACGCAAATGAACGAAGAGCAAGAGAGTTTTATTCGTCAGGTAGAACAAGTTGGGAAAGGAAAAGTCCTCATCAAAGTTACGGGGCGCGAGGGTGTTGACCTTGCACCACACAGCCATCATTGCATACAGGTGGTGGAGACTATTGCCGGCTCTCTGCATGTGACTGTCGGTACGCGTGAATACTTTGTGCCTGAGGGCTACACTTGCTGGATTCCCAGCGGCATGATGCATGCGTTGGCAAGTAACAACCGGAAGATAAACCTGCGTATATTCTATTTTCAGTTACCTGACGACAGAGACAAGAGCTTTGAGTCATTCAGCGTACTATATGTATGTCCTTGGGCACGGGCTAATCTAAGTTTCATTGCCAAGCGCGGCCCTGTTGTGGATGAGGGTGATGCCGCGCTTCACAATTTCTGCCTTTCTTTCTTTGAAACCTTCCACAGAGTGGAACGGCAACTGTCATTGCCCTTGCGCGGCATAGACACAGAAAGTAGTCCTGTACTCCGTAAGGCGATGGACTATATTCACAAGCATCTTGCTGACAATATCAGAGCCAGCGATGCAGCCCATGCCGTGGGTGTCTCCACACGCACCCTGAGCCGGTTGTTCAGTGAGTCGGGCACCACCCTCAGCAATTATCTTTGTTATCAGCGAATAATCCGGTCCTTGGAGTTGATAGCTGATAACACCCTGTCTATTAAGCAGATTGCATATGATACAGGTTTCAGCTCACCAGCCAACTTCAACCGGGCCTTCAAGCAGGTGATGGGACTGCCGCCTAAGGAGATGCGACTGCGACACAGAGAGAATGAGTAAGAAGCAGAAATTCTTGAAACACAGCATGTAGACAGGTGCCGACTTGAATCAGTCGTGGTTGTTGCACACTTTCTCCGTTCCATTCTTTATTGAGCAATGGAGCGAAAAGAGATTGGCAGGTCTTGGCAACATCTGTTTGTACAGATGCCTTATCAGTGGTTATCTTCTTCGTATCTTGCCACTGGTATAACGTGTGAGTCCTTAATCTCTCCGATAACGATAACGCTGTGCAAGCTCCCAACACAACTAATTTTGCATCCTGCGAGATTGGCAATAAACTCACTGAGGCTCAACAGTGGGCGAAGATCGATCTTGTAACAGAGATCGCAAAAGAGGTATGGGGATAAGTTTCTTCGCAGGGTTGAGCACCATCTACAGTGACAATGTAGCGCATAATATGCCGTTTTGTGATGCATAATCTACAATGCATATTTCTCTCGGTGCCTAATGATGGCATCCATGTTTTCCAACGACCAGTCCACCAATTGGTTGAGCAGTGGGATGAGTGTCTTTCCGCGCTTTGTCAGTTTGTATTCCACACGTGGAGGAACTTCGGGATAGACGGTCCGGGACAGAAGATCGTCTGCCTCCAGTTTACGTAACGTTGAAGTGAGCATCTTCTGTGAAACATCGGGTATAGTCTTGCAAAAGTCGCTGAAGCGCATGGTTCCTGCCTTGTCGTGCAGGGCAAGCAGCACAAGCAATGACCAGTGGTCACCGATACGAGAAAGTACATTTCTTACTGGACATTGGGGAAATAACGGGTCGACTACCTGATTTCTGATCATCTTCTTCATTTCTTATAAACGTACAAAACCGTCACAGACAAGCGGTCTTGTCCATGACGGTATAGATTGTTGATATGATTCCTTTGATTACCATTTCACCTGATCCTTCAGGATAACGCCATCGGTAGCATCTTCCTGGGTGAAAGGCGTCTCACGATACTGCACGCAGAGCACCACCATCGGCTCCGTGCCATTATTGTGAATGGTGCGTTTGCCCTCTGGTGAGACGCGCACCACACTGCCCTCCTGCAACGGAATGTTCACGCCGTCAACCTGATATTCTCCTTTGCCGCTGAGAACGAAATAGAGTTCCTCGTGGGTTTTATGCGTGTGATAGAAACCACCCTCCTGACCAGGAGCGTAAATCTGAAAAGAGAACTCTGAACCTTTCGTTCCGAGAGCCTGTCCGCCAAACACCTTGCCGGGAATTTTTATATCGCCCAAAGACAAGACATAGCTACCTAACTCGTTCAGCTTGCCGAAATCCACTGCACTGAAGTTCTTGCCTTCAGCAATTTTCTTAACCTCTTTCATAATGTTCTAATTTGATATTTACTTTTCTCTTGTTTACGGTTGCAAAGTTAGTTACTGTTTTTGATTTCTGCAAGAGGGCACTTGAAAGTAAGATACTTACCTTGAGGTAACTATTGCTGATACTGAGAATGTTACGAACTCATACATTAAGATTGTTTAGCTATTTTTGTTCTCACAGTAGCTATCCACCGAAAGGAATTCGCTTCTATATAACTAACCCTGTTATATCAACAACTTGTTATCGCCAAAGGGCGATATGGCAGCTGAATAGTTACTTGTCAAGCATTCCAACTACCTCGGCTTCACAAGTGAAATTCGCATTTTCTGACATACTATTCCCAATTTAAATTGATGGTTATAAAATAAAATAGTAACTTTGCAAGCAATCAGAAATATTATAATATCAACATAGTATGGAATTGTCTACTGGAATATACGAAAGTCTTATCTATGAGGCGCTAAAGAAAAAGTTGGACGCCCTCAATAAGAGTCAATATGCTGTCAATACGCTGAGTATCGACAGTGCGGAGGTTCCACGCTTGTTGACAAATTATATATCCAAAATCCTTTCCCGGTTACTGACTGACGACAAACTCTTTGAAGGTCTTGAAGAGCGAATAGCTTTTATCAACAAGATTCTCCACTTCATAGAAGGCGAGTGGTCGTGTGATACTGCTGATGACTTGTTGGTCGTACAAAATTACTTGCTCAGCGGGATTATTTCCAGGGCGGGTAAGAACGAGCAACAGATCAAGGCTTATAACCTACTCCGTCCGAAATCAGGATTCACCGTCAGTAACCTTTTCACAGGCAGTAATCACGACCTGTCCCTGCAGAGCGAGATCAACCTTGACATTCAGTCGGCCGACGAGATCTATTGGATTGTTGCTTTCATCAAGTTTTCGGGTGTGAGGATCTTCAAAGATGCTCTCAGTCATTTCTTGGAGCGCCCTGATGCCCGTATGCATATTATTACGACCTCTTATATGGCAGCATCAGAGCCTAAGGCCTTGCAATTTCTAAAAGAGCTCAGTCCGGAGAAGGTAGACATTCGGGTCACATACGACACAACGCTCGACCGGCTCCATGCCAAGTCGTATATCTTTCTCCGCAATAGTGGTCTCCATACCGCTTATATTGGTTCCTCCAATCTGACGAAGTCGGCCATGACAGGACTGGAATGGAATATTCGTGTGACGTCACAGGAGAACCCGCAGATCATCAAAGCCGCCTTGGCAACATTTGATACCTATTGGAACCGTCCAGACTTTGAACCCTATGACGAGGAGCGTTTCCGACGCGCTATCTATGCCGAACAGCATAAGAACGACAGTGAGCACCCCACCGTGTTGGCAAGATATATGATTCGTCCGGAACAGAAAGAGATCCTCGACAAGCTTTCTGTTGCCCGTGAGGTCCATCACAGCTTCCGTAACCTTGTCGTGGCTGCCACGGGAACAGGAAAGACGGTCATCGCAGCCTTCGACTACAAGCGGTTCCATGATGCTCATCCTGATCACCATAACCTGCTGTTTATCGTCCATCGAAAAGAGATCCTCGAACAGAGTATCCGAACGTTCCGGTCTGTGCTCAATGACCCTACTTTCGGTGAATTATGGGTGGGAGAATACCAGCCGTCGGCGACGGGCAATCTGAATCATCTCTTTATCTCTATCCAGACATTCAACAGCAATAGGGAGCTGTTCACGAGGATGAGGCATGATTTTTACGACTACATCCTTGTCGATGAGGCTCATCACAGCACGGCAAACAGTTATCGCATTCTCTTTCAGCAATTCAATCCTTCTGTTCTCCTCGGACTGACAGCTACGCCGGAGCGTGCCGACGGACAGAGCCTGCTACCTGATTTTGACAACCGGATAGCCGCAGAGATCCGTCTGCCAGAAGCCATCAACCGCATGTTGCTGTGTCCGTTCCAGTATTTCTGTATAGGCGACGACACGGCCAATCTCTTGAATGTGAGATGGACGGCAGCAGGATACGACGAAAGTGAGCTTGCCGCAAAACTCAATACGCGCAACCGTCTCAATCTCATCACCGCCACGATTCCTAAATACCTCGCTGACGAGATGAACTGTCGGGCGCTCTGCTTCTGCATCAACATCGAGCATGCACGCACTACAGCTGAAGGACTTAGGGAGGCTGGCTATCGCGCCGATACCCTCACGGGACAAGATTCCGAAGAGCGGCGCCGCCGTGTGTTGGAGCGATTTGAGACGGGGAAAATAAACTATCTCTGTGTGGTAGATATCCTCAATGAGGGTGTTGATATTCCTGAGATTGACACGGTCCTCTTTCTCCGACCGACCAAAAGTCTTACTATATTTCTTCAACAGCTCGGCCGTGGTCTTCGTTTGGCACCGGACAAGGATTGTCTTACGGTTCTCGACTTCGTGCTGCAAGCTCACCACAACTATAGCTTTGAGAGTAGGCTCCGTCCGTTGCTCTGTCCCTCCGACAAGTCCATAGCTTCTCAAATAAAAGAAGGATTTCCAATGCTTCCCCGCGGGTGCGCTATCACGATGGATAAGATCGCCCAGAAATATATCCTTGACAATATCCGTTCGGCCATTTTCAATCAGCGGCGTATCGTCAATGAGATGCAGTTGTTCCAGACGAATACTGGACGGGAATTGACGCTCAGCCATTTTTTGGAGCAGTTTGACCTTGACATCCGACAGATCTATAAGAACAATAAATGCTGGTCGCTCTATATGAAACTGGCTAACCAGGTTCGTTACGAGGAAGACAAGTATACAAACGCTTACGAGCGTAACCTCAGTAAGCTCTTGCATATCAACTCCATAGGCTATATCAGCTTCATCCAGCGGCTCATAGCGAATAATTTCATGTATGAGCATGCTGGCAAGGAGGCAAAATGGGCGTTGATGTTCTACTATGCGTTATACAATGCGCCCATTGGAAGAATGGGCTTCTCAACGATCGACGAAGGATTCCGCACTTTCGCCGCCCATCCGCTGTTCGTAGAAGAGGTAAAGGAAATGATGTCCTGGCTCAAGGAGCATGTCGACTTAGCAACGCGGCTTATAGGCAGTCTGCCCAATGATGTTCCCCTCGAACTCTATGGCTGCTATTCCCGGGAGGAACAACTTATTCTCTTCGGACGGATCACAGCCGAGAAGAACTTCAGCGCACAGAGTGGTATCTATAAGGTGGACGAAAAAACAGAACTGTTATGGGTCACCCTCAATAAAAGTGATAGGGATTTTTCGCCGAGTACACAGTATGAAGATTATGCGATCAGTGAAACTCTTTTCCAATGGCAGAGCCAGAATACTGCCAGTCACGATAATGCCGGCAGACGGTATGTAGATCAGGCGCAGACACATCAACAGTTTCTGCTTTTCGTCAGAGAACAAAAGAAGGATGCTTATGGCCTGACAGAGTCCTATTATTGTCTTGGTCCCGTCAGGTATGTCTCATCGCGTGGTGACCGTCCGATGACCATCACATGGCGTATGGAGAATGAAATTCCAGGAAAGATCCTTGAGAAGGCTGAAAAATTGAGGGTGGGGTAGTGTCGATTATGGGCAACTACCATGGCATCTGGTATCTCAGCAAGAACTTCGAGGCGATGTACACTACTTATATCTTTCTGAACAAGCACGCACGCAACCCTACTAAAAGTCTCTGAACGTTGAGGCCAAAACCGCCAAGAAAGCGATTTTTTCTTGTTCGGATTGGCTTTTTGCCCTATCAGCTGTTAGTATTCTTGTCATGCCTTACTCGTCGCCCATCATAAACCGACGGTAAGAAATATCCTCCTCGTAGCCTATCGTGAAAAATATAGCTGCCAATGCACCCGCCTGCTTTGCTGGCATACACTCTTTCAAGTTGGATGCAGTGCGGTCGCCGTCATCAAATGACAATCCGTTCAATATGTCATCTTTTGAGAGCTCTACGTCTTCGTCTTTCTTCACGTCATGCACTACAATGCCATCATTATTACAGTCAATCAACTGGTAGGCTTTGCCACCGTAACTTTTGAAATTTCTCAGGATACTGATGATTTCAACAAACGAGTCGTATATGTCCTTTGGGAGTGAATCTTGTTAGCCATAGTCAGACGGGTGTAGCGATCCATGAAGTTGTAGCCATCACCAACTATTTTCGATGTGTCGATTCCCTATCTATACGCTGAGCAGAGAGATAGACAGGCGTACAGGGCACTTCCTTTCCGGATAGAAGACTGACCAGGAGATCAACAGCCTTATTAGCAATACCTTCAGCGTCTTGCTCCACAGCCGTAATCTTCGGATAAACCATTTTACAGAGGTTTGTTCCCGAGAGACAAGCCACAAGAATGTCTTGCGGAATTCTCTTTCCCCGTTGCTGGATAATACTTTTCGCCCCCAACAACGACATCTCCGTGAAAGCATGAACGGCATCAAAAGCAACGCCGCTGTCAAGCAAGGCAAGGGCTGTCATCTCGCCGTCACGGAAACTCACACCACCTTCCACAACCAATTCTGCCCGATAGGGGATATGCCATTTGGCAAGTGCATCACGGTAGCCATTCAACCTGTCCACGGAATTGCTGATTCCCACAGGTCCACGCATATGTACAATCCGGGTACAACCCTGTCTGATAAGTTCCTCAGCGAGAAAGAAAGAGGAATTGTAGTCGTCGCTAAGGACCTGAGGGGCTCCGATGTCATCGACATGACGGTCGAACAACACCAAAGGCAGTCCCCGCGCTATCAGTGACTCATAGAAAGTTTTGTTTTTTGCTCCGTCACAGACGCTGAGCAAGATACCGTCTACATGATTGTCTATCATCATGTTCAGATTATCCAGCTCGTCCCTGGCATTTTCATTGCTCTGTGCAAAGACGACACGGTAGCCCAGCTCCTTCAGCCGAGCCTGCGCCGTCTCTATTACCTTCGGATAGAAAGACGTCTCTATTTCGGGGATAACGATGCCGATAACATGGGTACTTCTCGAGCGCAGATTGGCCGCCGAGAGATTGGGACGAAACCCCATCTCCATCGCCGTGCGCTGGACAAGGTCGCGAGTCTCTTCGCTGACATTCATGAAATCACCGTGCAATGCCCGCGAGACCGTAGACTTGGAAAGATTCAAAGCCTTAGCAATATCTGAAATGGTAACATATCTCATGATGCGCTTAAAAATAGATTGATGTTGCAAAGTTACTATATTTAATGGTTCTGCAAAACTTTTGGAAGCATTAAATGAAACAGCAGCATACTCCGCAACCGATTGCGTTTATCGCAATCGGTTGCGGGAACGGTTGTGGAAAAAGTCTGATGATTTTCTTTTTCCCCATGCATAAAAGGAGATAACTTTGCAGCAGAAACCAAAAACAAAACCAAGAAAGCAATATGAAAAACAGTTCACCATCAGGACACCTTCCTTTGCTGAGCAAGTTTGCCTATGGCATGGGAGATGTAGGTTGCAACTTCAGTTGGATGTTTGTCGGCAACTTCCTTATGATCTTCTATACCGATGCCTTTGGTATCAGCATGGGTGCCGTATCGGTACTGATGCTTATCAGTCGTTTCTGGGACGCCATCAATGATCCTGTCATCGGCGAGCTCAGCGACCGCACCCATACACGCTGGGGCCGGTTCCGCCCTTGGCTGCTGATAGCGTCTCCCTTGACTGCCTTTGTTCTGGTGTTGACCTTCTGGGCGCATCCTGAATGGAGCAATACGGCTAAAATCATCTATATGTCAGTAACCTACTGCGTCCTCGTTTTAGGATATACCTGTGTGAACATTCCTTATGGCACGCTATGTGGTGCCATGACACAGAATATCGATGAGCGAGCTCAAATCAATACCTTTCGCTCTGTCAGTGCCATGACAGCCATCGGCATCATCAATATTATCACGATCCCACTCATTCATTTCTTCGGCGGTGATGATATCAAAACCGGCTTTCTGCTTGTTGCCATCCTCTATGGCTGCATTTTCGCTGCCTGTCATATCTTCTGTTTCGCCAATACGAAAGAGGTCGTGGCAATACCCAAGAAACAGAAAATTCCTGTACGCACTCAGCTGAGTGCAGCCAGACAGAACACTCCGTATCTGCTCGCACTGGCCGGACAGCTGCTCTTCGGAATCATCAACTATGGCCGCAATGCTGACCTGGTGTATTATTTTAAATATGTAGAAGGTGATTCCAACCTTTTCTCCACCTATTCGCTCGCCATCATTATCCCCTCAATCATCGGGGCGGCAAGCTTTGTATGGGTCTTCGAGAAACTTAACAACAAGGGATGGGCAGCAGCCCTCTTTTCTTTCTGCACCGGTATAGCTACATTCATGCTCTATTTCTTCAGTCCCAACTCCTCACCATTGATGTTCTACCTCTTCGCCATACTGACCCAATTCTTCTTCTCCGGATTCAATACCGCCATCTATGCCATCATCCCCGACTGCGTGGAGTATGGCGAGTGGAAGACAGGTATCCGCAACGATGGCTTCCAATATGCTTTTGTGTCGCTCGGAAACAAGATTGGCATGGCAATAGGCACAGCATTGCTGGCATGGGCTATTGACGCCGCAGGATATGTCGCCAACACCGTGCAGAACCAGGAAGTCCTCAATATTATCCACCACTGCTTCAGCACGATTCCCGGTGTGCTATGGATCCTCACGGGATTCGTACTGCTCTTCTACAAGCTCAACCGCAAGACGTACGATAAGATTTTCAGTGAACTGCAACAGAGAAAGAATCACGAATAGATAATAACATCTAATTATTAAAACATAACACTATGGAAGGAAACATGAAAGTTGCCGTTATGCTCGGCATTGGTAAAATGGGCTTTACAACACGTCCTATTCCTCAGCCCAAAGACGATGAAGTACTCGTCAAACTTGAATACGTGGGCATCTGTGGCTCCGACATCCACTATTATGAGCACGGGGCTATCGGCGACTATGTCGTCAAGCCACCCTTTGTCCTCGGTCATGAACCCGGCGGCACTGTCGTTGAGGTGGGAAAGAATGTCCGCCATCTGAAAGTTGGTGACCGTGTGGCCTTGGAACCAGGCAAGACCTGTGGCCATTGCGAGGCCTGCCGTACCGGAAACTACAACCTCTGCAATGATGTCATTTTCTTCGCCACGCCGCCTGTCGATGGTGTCTTTCAAGAGTATGTCGCTCATGAGGCTGACCTCTGCTTCAAGCTCCCCGACAATGTCGACACGATGGAAGGCGCACTCATTGAACCCTTGGCCGTCGGCTTCCATGCTGCCAACCAGGGCGGAGCACACATCGGTCAGACGGCGGTAGTCTTCGGTGCCGGATGCATAGGATTGATGACGATGATGGCCCTCAAGGCCGAGGGCGTCGGCAGGGTATATGTCGTCGATGTCATGGACAAGCGTTTAGAGAAGGCAAGGGAGCTGGGGGCAACAGTTGTCATCAACTCCAAGAAGGAAAACGTACTGGACCGTATCAACGCGCTCACCGACGGTCGGGGGGTAGACCTCTGCATAGAGACCAGTGGACAGGAGATATGCACCCGCCAGGCTGTCGACATCTCACGCAAAGGTGCCACCATCGTCTTTGTCGGCTATCCGGCATCGGGAGAAGAGACGCTGCCCGTCAGTAAGATCCTCGACAAAGAACTGACTTTCAAGAGCGTGTTCCGCTACCGACACATCTATCCCATGGCCATTGAGGCCGTTGCCACTGGAAAGGTTAACGTGAAAGGCGTCGTCACCAATGTTTTCGACTTCGACGACATCCAAAACGCAATGGACCGCAGTGTCAACGACAAGGCTGACATCGTGAAGTCGGTAGTGAAAATTTCATAGAATGTATCGGTAATATCAAAACCAAATGGGGACCACGAGATATGCCGCGATCCCCATTTGCTATATATTAACGGCAAGTTCAACATAGAAGTGCAATCGGTGGACAGGTATAACCTAAATAATCTATACCTGAAAACAACGAGGGGCCAGGGGGTGATAAGGATTCGAAGTCCCAGTACCCAATAAGGATTCGCTTCTCCGGTATCCCTAAAAGACTCGAATTTCACGGTATCGGAAGGATCCCCCCTGTACCACCCCCTCCTCAAAAAAGACTCGAACCTTTTAATCCTACTAATTTGTTTGACTGCCTAAATTGATGATGTTCATTCTTTGCTTTCAGTGATTTTCATTATCTTTGCAAGCAAAAGCATTCATCATTTGAAACCGAGATTGAATTCATGAAGATATTAGGAAATATCATTTGGCTCGTCTTTGGAGGATTGGGCATCGCAGTGGAGTATTTCGTTTCATCACTCCTGCTGATGATCACCATCATTGGCATACCATTCGGCATTGCCACCATGCGGCTGGGTATTCTTGCACTGTGGCCTTTTGGCTCACAAATTGTTGACCAGCCGCAGGATGCTGGATGCCTGAACATGATCATGAATGTACTGTGGTTCTTCGTCGGTGGCTTCTGGATAGCCTTGACACATCTTGGCTTTGGTCTGCTCCTGAGCATCACCATCGTCGGCATTCCTTGGGGCAAGATGCACTTCCGGCTGATGCGCCTGGCACTGGCACCATTCGGGAAGGAAATAGTCAACAACGATTTCTAATATACAGAAAACATAAAACGGATAAATATGGAAAAAGAGAATTTGAAGGATATATATCTTGCCGGAGGCTGTTTTTGGGGCACCGAGCATTACCTAAAGCAGATTGATGGAGTGGTGGACACCGAGGTTGGCTTTGCCAATGGCAGAACGGAAAACCCGACTTACAAAGAGGTATGCACCGACAAGACCGGCTTTGCTGAGACCGTCCATGTCACGTACGATCCTGCGAAGGTGTCGTTGAAGTTCTTGCTTGAGATGTATTTCAAGGCTATTGACCCAACAAGCATTAACCGCCAGGGCCACGACACGGGAACTCAGTACCGCACCGGTGTCTATTACACCGACAAGGATGACGAGAAGATTATCAACGAGGTCTTTGCCGAAGAGCAGAAGCACATCAACGGAAAGATTGCCGTTGAAAACCAGCCTTTAAAGAATTTCTACAAGGCGGAGGATTACCATCAGGATTATCTCGACAAGAATCCCGACGGCTACTGTCATCTGCCGCAAAGCTTGTTCGAGTTTGCGCGCAAGGCAAAGGACACAAAGAAGTGATACTCAATGAAACTGTATCGAGATGAAGAAGAATATATTACTGACGATGTTGCTTCTGATGGCAACAATGGCTTTCGCAGCCTGCACAGGGAAGAAGGAAAATACTGTACAAAAGAGCACTGCTGCCCAGACAGACACGTTCAAGACCAAGAGCGGCAAAGAGATTGTCTTTACCGCCATCAAACATGGCAGCATCCGCATCACGTTTGACGGACGTGAGATAGAAGTGGACCCGGTGCGTGGCTTGAAGCCGACGACGGACTACAGCGCCTATCCCAAAGCTGACTACATCTTTGTGACACATGAACATTTCGACCACTGCGACACGGTGGCTGTCCGACAGTTGGAAAAGCCAACGACCATAATCATCACGAATGCGAACTGCGCCAAGATCATAGGCAAGGGCAAGGTCATGCACAATATCGACCATTTGCAGCTGTCTGATGACATCAAGGTGGATGCCGTGCCGGCGTACAACACCACTCAGGGCAAAGAGAAATATCATCCCAAAGGCAGAGACAACGGTTTCATACTGACTCTTGACGGTTTCCGTGTATATATCTCCGGCGATACCGAGGATATTCCAGAGATGCGGAACATCAAAAACATTGACGTGGCATTCCTCTCCACCAACCAGCCGTTCACCATGACCCCTGAGCAGACAGCCCGCGCCGCCAAGCTCATCAAGCCCAAGGTACTCTTCCCTTATCATTACTCCGATACTCACATTCAGAAGGTTGCCGACCTGCTCAAAGGGACCGGCATCGACGTGAGAATAAGGAATTACCAATAATATAATATCGCACCAATTATGATTGACGAAATACTGGAGAACAACCGACGCTTCGTTGCTGGGAAGGGCTACGTAAAGCATATCACCGATGGCAAGCCGTCAGGCAAGACGCTTATTGTCACGTGTATGGACACCCGTCTGAGCGTGATGCTTCCTGAGGCATTAGGCATCAAGAATGGTGAGGTGAAGATGGTTAAGGTGGCAGGCGGTGTCATCCTCGACGAATACGATGCTGTCATGCGCTCCATCATCGTGGGTATCTATGAGCTGGGCATTGAGGAGATCATGCTCATACACCATACCGATTGTGGTGCCGGAAAAATGACCGGCGAGCACATGGAGCATCTGATTCGAGAGCGGATTGACGCAGACAAGGTAGCGGAAGTGGAGCAGCATATCGACCTCCGCCAGTGGCTCAACGGCTTCGGCGACACGGAAAAGAGTGTGCGGGCGACGATGCAACGGGTGAAGAACCATCCGCTCGTTCCCGACAACATCATTGTCCGCGGTTTTATCATCGACTCCACAGCTGGTGCGCTCACCGAGATAGAAGAATAGAACCAAGAAAGTGCCACTGTTGTCAGCAATGTGTAAATATTTTAAGAATTGCTGACAATGATGGCACGATTTGTCACCAATTGTTTATAGGCATGGATATTGCATAAATGACAGTGAAGTTCGGCAGTCGGACGAGGGCAACGAAAGGAACCTGAGGACGATGGATGAACCGAGGATAAATAAAGAATTAATTGATAATTAGGAGGTTTTGACTTATGTTGTATCCAGTATTAAGAGACATGAACAATTGGCTTGACAATGATTTCGACGATATGTTGAACACAAGTTGGATGCCGCGCATGAACGTCACAGCACCTGCTATCAATGTCAAGGAAAATGATAAGGAATACGAAGTAGAGCTTGCTGCTCCTGGCACCACGAAGGATGACTTCAAGGTGAACGTCGACAAGGATGGCAATCTGACCATCAAGATGGAGCACAAGGACGAAAAGAAAGACGAGAACAAAAAGGAGCATTATCTGCGCCGTGAGTTCTCATACAGCAATTACGAGCAGGCTCTGACGCTGCCTGAGGATGTTGAGAAAGATAAGATTGAGGCAAAGGTTAATAACGGTGTGCTTCATATCACACTTCCTCGCACTCAGAAGGCTGAGAAGGAGACAAAACGCATTGAGGTCGCATAACCCCGGCGTTGCTGCTCAGTGGTATTACAGGGACTGTTCTCTTCTTGGGGAGCAGTCCCTTTTTTGTTTCTACAACATCATCTCCTATATGCCGGCATTCTCCGGCAGGGCGACTTCTTGAATAGGGAGTCGCCTTTTTGTGTCTGATCAACTATGGCTATAGGCTCACCAGATTAATGTGAATCTATTATCTTCTGATAAGCTAGCCGCTCATCACCATCAAGCAGATGGATGATGCCACAGTACTGAAATCCTGCCTTTGCCAACTCTTCCGTCCACTCTCTATGAGATCGAGAGCCACCGGCAGGTCCTCAGCTGTTGCTTTTCTGACGAATCGTTCCATTTGAGTTCTTGGTTTGTTCATCAAACTATCATTTCAACTCCAGGATGGCGCTAACGGCATTGGCTGCCAACAGCTCTACATAGAAGATGCCATCCGTCGACAAGTATGTCTTGGGGACGATCACCTCCCCGAATCTGACGGGACGCTTGTATTCTACCCTTACATGTCGGTATGCGAATCCTTCAGGCAGATACTCCATAGCAATACGGATATAGTTGGCGTTGTTCACATGGCCGTTATAGTCAATATCGTTGTGGGTTACGGCGACAGAGGCCTGCTCTTTGAAAGCAGCATTTTTGGGCAGAATGATTCGTCGCTCACCGTAGGTCATGTCCTTCTTGGGCTCAATCATCACCGTCTTGAGAACATTATCGGGTATTCTCTGCAATTTGCCGCTTATGCGGTCGACGAAGGCTCCCATTGACCAGGTCTTATAGCATACGTTGCCGTCGGAGTCATAGATGAACGTGTTGCGGAAGCCAAACATAGGCTTGACATCAAAGACCGATGTCTCCGTTCGGAGCTTTTCCTTGAACCGCGGTACTCTTACAATCTCCACCTCTCTGGAGGCGAGCAGTTGTGTCATACCGGATTCCTCAAAGAAAGTCTTCACGCCAGGTTCTGACTCTATCCACATCTCAGAGCAGTCTTGCATCATCTGAAACGCTGAAAACAATTTCAGGTTGCCGTCCTTGTCACACGTGCTTGTTGTTACAATGTTATCAATGCTATACATATCTAATTCCATTTACTTAACGGTGGTACAAAAATACAGAAATTATTTGTCGCTTGAAAGAAATATCGTATTTTTGTGGCATAGAAAGATATTTCTTCAATAGAATGAGTACAGTCGTCCCAAATGCATAGAATCTCTGGCTATCCATGATGCAGATATCTTATGGCAAGAAAGAATCCAGTCTCAAATTATTTTTGTAACGTCTTCTGTGATACCTACGTAATTTTTGATTCCTTGTAAAGATGGTTGCGGAAAGTCGCGATTGAAACGTACGAGGGTAGTATCTGGTAATTGTGCGGCCATCTGCTCGAAGGGGAAGCGGATGATGCCGGGAGTGTTGAAGCCTACGCCAAACTCAAGGAGCAGGAGCGACTTGTCGGATGCCGTTCTTCGAGTGAAGAAGGAATCTGATAGCTGACATGCTCATCAGCCATCAGATACATGATGATATTCTTCAGATTCTCCAGTCTGTCCATGGTCCTTAATTCTTTGATACTCCGTTATTTGTTTTTAAATCGCGAGCCGACGAAACCATTGCTGACTTCACCAGTCTTCAAGTTAAAATGCTTGAAGACTGGTGGGGTAGGAGTCAGGTCGTAGTAGTCCAGCTCGACAATCGGCAGACAGAAGAAAGCCATTCCTTCCCAACTGTCGTAGAGACGGGACAACACGGGATTATGGTCATAGATCCATTGCTTCACGCTATCCTCTACATCGAAGGTCACCATGCCTCTGCAACGGACTGAGATGTTGTCGGCGTATGCCAGTAATTCTACATTCGGGTTTTGCTGTAGCTCCCGCCATACTGCTTTTTCAGCAGAAGTGGCAAAGTAGAGCCTCTGGCCCTCACGTCGCATAATCTGAAAGATGCGAATTTTCGGAAGATCTCCCTTGCATGTAGCAAAGGAAATTTCGTTATGTTCGTCTAAGAATCTGAGTGCGGTCTGTAACATCGATATATTTTCTTTCATAGTTCTACTTTTATTTTGATACTGCAAAAGTACTAATTTTCGGTAATCGCTGCAAGAAGGCACCAGAAAGTGGCTTACTTACCTTTTGGTTGGAAATACGGAAATACTGGTGATAGTCGGAGGTGTAAAAGTTGTTAAATCTGTAGTCTCCGATGTTTTCACTACGGGAGCACTCACCGAAATAGCCGAATAAGACCAAGGATGTGCCATTCTTGTCAGCAAAGTGTAAATATTTTAGCATCACACTTCCTCGCACTCAGAAAGCTGAGAAGGAGACAAAACGCATTGAGGTCGCATAACCCCGGTGTTGCTATATGCCTGCATTGTCCGGCGGGCGACTTCTTAAATAGGGAGCCGCCTTTTTCGTGTCTTTCCGCAGATCTTCTACGTTTATTATTTCCCTAATTCTTCTTCCAAAAACTCACATGCATATCTTTCTTGATACCATGGTCATTGTTTGATAATATACCTTTCTCTTAACCGCTTGGGCAATTTACTAAGTACAAGCCGATAAGACTGATTAATAAGGTCCTTCACCATATCACCATCAATCTCATCGAGAAAAACATCATTCCAATGCACCTTATTTAAGTGGTAAGCCGGACGGATGCCGTCATAATGGTCGCGCAGCGTCTGTCCTTGCTCAGGCGGAAGTTTCACGGCGCAAGTCGGTTCCGGGGCATTGAGCCATATATGCAGGAAGATCTTTCCCTCAATACGAAACAACACCCAATCCGCACCATAAGCCTGATCTTCCGTTGTCCCCGGCAAGGACAACGCATATTCACGAACTTCTTCGATATTCATTGTCTGATGATGTTAATTCAACTGTGTTTTATCCTCGGAAGCATTGCCAGCCGCAAACAATCAATGATATATTCTAAATTGTCCTCGCTGACCGGCTCGTCCGTGTACTTGCGCACGGCGAAACGCTTCGTTGCTAATTATTTGAATGTCATAAACTGAAGAGTTATTCATATCAGCCTCAAAGGTACAACTTTATATCGACAAGTACGACAATTTGATAGAGAATAATTGTCGTGGAAGAAGAATTAAAGATTGTCTCATAAGTGAGAAGAACGTCCCTCAGACGTGAAATGATTGTGAGACGGACGAGGCACGATCAAATCCATATCAGCAGTCTATATCAGCTTTTCGTGCTTGTTGCATCTGTATGCCGTGAGTCAAACGGTAGGTCTTGCCGTCTTTGATGAAGCATGCGCCAGTCTGCATAAAATGAAAATGTACACCGGCATCCATGCACTGCCTGCGCACATCAAGCACCCATTCGTAACGGCAGGGGCGGGCATCTCTTCCCGACTCGCCGCCAACGGTGACGCAAGCTATGTCTTCAAGGTTGCCGTGAAAGTCTACTGGACCTAACATCGGTTCCACAATAATTTCCTTGTGAGGCAAAGGCAATGACAACAGAACAGACAGCCTTTCGTCAACACGCCGCTGATTTTCCATTGTGCAGCAGATTGTTATGCGTTCGCTTATCTCGTTCCAGAAAGCAGGCAGGCATTGAAGGATGCGCTCTGGCCGCTTGGTGACCATATAGAAGCGGAGGTCGCGGCGAAAGCGCATCATCTCCCATGCTTCTTCCCGCCATACGTCCATTTCCGGCAAGAAGAAATCAGATGAGAAGCATGTCATCACCTCTGTTCCTGATGGAATTTTCCATTCCCCTTTTCGGTCGCGGCGAAGTGGTAGGTTGAATTAGGCCGTCTTTCTGACGAGATTAGTGTCTACGCCATTCTCCTCATCGCGCGTGAATACATAGCAATGCTTGCACCCTTCGCTTTTACGGTGACAACCATGCACTAAATTCCAGACAATCATCCTTCCGTCTTATTTATTCTGATATCTCTTTAACCACCATCACACTCATTATTAACTCAGACAATTTCCTTCATAGCACTGAAGTCCATCTCCATCGGACGGATAACGGACCATGTGGAATGAATGACATGCCAGTCGTCATCCTCCTTCTTGAATACTTCAATGCAGTTGTAGTTGATGTTGATGAGATTGCTTTCACAATACAGTTGATAGGTGAGAACAGCCATATCCTTCGCTGCCTGCACGCGCTCATTGCGTACCTCATAGTGCTTGGCATACAGCCTTCCGTCAACGCGTTCTGTGGCAAGCTTTGCTATCTCGTCGTAAGTGTCCACACGATTCACGCATACCGCATCGAAATAGCAGAAGTTCTTCTTCGACCACAGATCACGATAGCCCGAACTGTCACCAGTGAACCATTTCTTCAGTGCGGCTTTCTCCATGCTGATGAGTTTCTCGGCCAATTTCTCTTCTTCCTCGTTCTTGTACCAATTGTTGTTCATCATTATTATATCCTTTGTTTTCGGTTGCAAAGTTAGGGAGAATCGGTTTCTCTACCATGAAATAAAATGGAGGAAAATGTCACTTTTCGGGACTTTTACTTGCCAGTGTCATTTTTTAGAATTATCTTTGTCCGTACAATGAAGCGGATACCTCTTTATAAGTTCTTCAAGCACAAGTATGGTCAGGAATTGTTGGTAGATGTGGTGAACTTAGACAAGATGAAGCCTGACATTCACCGCACGCCTGTCTATCGTGAGACCTTCTACAGTCTTCTGCTCATCACAAGCGGCTCAGAGGCAGTAACTATCAACAACCATGCTGCTACGGTGAGCCGTGGCCATGTGCTGACGTCCATTCCTGGGGAGATCTGGGCGATGTGCGCTGACAGCAAGTTAGAGGCGCTCAACCTCATCTTTGAAGAAGAATTCTTGCTCGACTTCTTCAGCGATACTCATTTTCTGGACCATTTCCGTTATCTGCAAGCCGACCGACCCTCACCGTTTCTTATCCTTGACGATAAGCTGAATGAACGTCTGCTCCAGCTCTACCTTGACATGCAACGTGAGATACACCGCCCCGAGCAAGATCAGCATATCCTTCGCGCCATGCTCTATGAGGCCCTCATGCTGCTCAGTCGGACTCGGTTTATGGAAGAAACCAAGAAAGAAACTGACACCAACGAGGCCGTCAATGCCAATCGATATATTGACGGTTTCCGGTCGTTGGTTGAGGAGCACTATAAAGAGGAGCATGGGGTGGTTTTCTATGCTGATCGGCTGTTCATCACCACCAACTACCTCAACAAGCTCGTGCGATCATCGTTAGGAGTGTCAACCAAGCAATATATCCTGAGCCGTATCATGCAGGAAGCATGCAATCTGCTGCGCTATACATCCTTGTCCGTACAGGATATAGCTGCCCAACTGCATTTTGAGACGGCAACCTACTTCACACGTATCTTCTACAACTACAAGAAACAGACGCCCCTGAATTACAGGAATAATGCGAAGTAATTATCATGTCTGATTTCTCAGAAGCATCAGCATGGAAGGTCAACCTCTCCTGATTTCTTGCACTGTGGCCTTTTGGCTCACATGTTGTTGATCAGCTGCAGGATGGAGAATGTCTCAGTGTGTTTATGGATATTTTTTCATGTTTGTTGGGTTATTGTGTTATTGCAAAGATACGCTTTTTCTTATTATAAATAGGCTTTCTTCTTGCGTTTTTGCTTTTTTTTCTTTACTTTTGTATCATTGAAACACTAAATTGATATTTCTGCGATGAAACCGTTCTATACTATTGTGGTCTTTGTGACCCTGTTGAGTTGCTCCGTGTGGGCAGGCATGCATAGCTATCGTTGTGCCGAAGAGGAGATGGTAGCAGATATGAACCAGGCTTTGACCCAGACCTTGCGCCATAAGCAAGAGGCGTGGATCACTCCCGACACCATCCGCGACTATCGCAGCAATCTGCGGCTGGAGGTGCTCCGTCGCCATTCCTTGGTGTGCTATGCCGAGGATGTGGACCCGAAGACGGTTGCCAGCAGCAAGATGACATGGGGCCGTGGAGTGTTTCGCGTAGCCTTCCGGGGCTATGCCAACTGTTCAGTGGCTTCGGTGCTGTCCCTCTCTGACCAGCGTATGCCACTGTCGCTGTTCGCCTTGTCGCTGCTTTGGCTGGCAGGCTCACTGATGTGGACGCGTCGTCGGGTCGTAGCGATTGCCGGAGGCTTTGGCGGCCTGCGCCTTGATGAAGCCGCACAGACATTCTATGATGAGCATCAGGAGTCTGTCCACTTCACCGCCATGCAACGCCAGTTGATGCTGATGTTCTTTGCCGATGAGCATCACAGCTTGCGCAAGGAGGACATCTGCCAGGCGCTTTGGCCGAAAAAACCCGATGCCAGCGACACGCTCTACACGCTCATCCGACGGCTGAAACCCGTACTCGACAAGAACAGCAACCTCACCATTACGACAGAAAGAGGCGGTAAATATCAATTGTCAGACAGATGTCAGTCTCATTCTTAGGCGTTTAGCCATTTGTTTCCTATCTTTGCAACAAAAACAAACAGCAAAGATATGAAGCAGATTTTCTTTCTCCTTATGCTTGCGTTTGGCGCGGTGACAGTGGGCTATGCACAGATTCACGGCAGCGCCAAGCCTTCCTCTTCTTTACTCGCAGACACGGCGGTAGTGCTCAAAGACGTTACCGTGGAGGCGGCGCGCGTAACTTTCCGTCCTGACGGACGTCATATTATCCCGTCGGTGGCTCAGCGCGCGAGTGCCACCAATGGCTATACCCTTCTCCATCTTCTCAGCCTCCCTCAACTTCAGGTGGATGCCGTACGCCACACCATTGCCGACCGTCTCAACCGTGGTGAGGTACAACTACGCATCAACGGTGCCCTCGCGTCAAAGTCCGACCTGACAGCACTCGACCCTAAGCGCGTCACCTCCATTGACTATATCGACAATCCCGGCGTGCGCTATGGTCAGGACATTGCCTTCGTCATCGATATCCACACACGGCGTAGTGACGCAGGATACGAGCTCGGCACCGACCTTACGCAGGCACTGGCCCGCTATAGCGACGACATGGTCTATGCAAAGGTCAACAGAGGTAAATCGGAATGGGCACTGACTTATAACTTCTTCTATAAGGACAACCGTAACGAGAAAGCACGCACCCTCACCGATTACCTGCTCACCGACGGCACGCACGACATCGTCTCGCGTGTGGACAAGCAGCATCGGAGCAGAGCGGCTGGCAATACGGTCGCACTGAAATACAATCGGGCTGACACGCTCGGCAATGTCTTGCAGGCAAAGCTGACTGCTGACTTCAATCATTGTCCGGGTAATGATGTGCTCATCGATGTCAATGGCACGGATGTGAAGAACTTCTCCCGCGACCGCTCGTTCTCTCCTGTTCTCGACCTCTATCTTGTCAGAAAGCTGGGCCGTCACCAGAGCATCACGGCCAATGTGGTGGGCACGCACATCCACACACGTTCCTATAACTATATGGATGAGGGTGGCCCTTACGCCTACCATGTCAAGGGCAACACGTCGTCACTCATCGGGGAAGCCATCTATGAGAACCGGCTCAAGCCCTTCACGCTGTCCTTGGGTGCCAACTACCAACTTAAATACACGCGCAACAGCTACACTGATGATGTTGATGCCATTAACCGACTCCATAATCAGTATGTCTATGGCTTTGCCCAACTCAAGGGATATCTTGGCGCACTGACCTATGTGGCCGGTCTTGGAGTGAGCAACCAACGCTATACCCAGGGTGAGGCGCACTACAATTTCAATCTCTTCCGACCCCAGGCCACGTTAGCCTATAACTTCGGTCATGGACTGAGTTTGAGCTATGACTTTAAGCAGTATGGCTTTTTCAGCCGCATCGCGATGATCGGTGATGCGGCCATCCGCACCAACGGACGTGAGTGGACGATGGGGTCTCCCAACCTCAAGCCCAACCGCTGCGACGAACATACGTTGCGTTTCAACTATTCCTCACCACGATGGAACAACACGCTGGAGGCTGACTATCGCGACCATTCCCATTGCAACATGGCTGCGTATTTCCGTACTGATGACAACCGGTTTGTCTACACCCAACGCAATCAGCGGGGCATCAAGATGCTCTACTTTATCGACAACTTCTCCTACACCATTGTTCCCGACCGTCTTGTGGCCAATGTCAACGGAGGCTTCTTCCGCTACTTTAACTTTGGCGACGACTACACCCATCTTCATAACTTCTGGATGGTGGGCGGAAGCCTGGAAGCTTATCTCGGACGTTGGACGCTCACGGCACAAGGCGACAATGGCTACCGCTTTCTCGAAGGCGAGAACCTTGGATGGAACTACGGCATACCGGCCCTGCAATGCAGCTATCAGGCCGGCCCCTGCTCCGTGTCCTTGACGTGGGACCATTGTTTCATGGCCAATCCCAAGGCGATGTCTTCCCACCTGCTCAACCGCTTAATGCACAAGGACTATGAGCTCCGCAGCAAGACCATTGGCAATTTCGTCTCTCTCAACTTCACGTGGAAGCTCAGTCATGGCAGGAGATACAAGGAAGCACAGCGCAAACTCAACAATAAAGACACGCAGACGGGGATCATCGGCAGAAATTGAGGAATAGGGTAGCTTTACTCTTTTTTATCTTTTTACCGTTCAACGATTGGCAAGACCAAGGGAAAAATTAAATTTCCTCACTCCAGATGAAGTTGTTTACAAAAAGACTTTGTAAATTTGCACTTGCTAATTGACTCCGCCGTTCTTTTAAAATATATTATTATGCAAATGGTCCGTTGGATTTTCGAAAAAATGCTCTTTTTTGAGTTTTATGGATATGAAAAGAATTCAAGAGAGATAGATGTTAGTAGAATGTATTTAATGATATGGGTAATATCCTTTTCCTCAAATCCGCAACTACGCGCCTAATATGATACAGAAGCGAAAATAATCTGCATCGTTAGTAAAAAGGGGGCACAGTGCATCGAATGTCACCATAAAGACATATAAATGCCCCTTACCCCACCATG
>NZ_VUNG01000045.1 GCF_009695775.1 Hallella mizrahii
GTTTTGCTTGTTTTCTTTTTGCAACACTAAGATAAGTGAAAATTCTGACATGGCAAAATCCTGGGCAACTTTTTGTTGCTCAGGAACTTATAAATAAAGTTAAATTATAGTGTTGCGGAATTAAGGTTGTAAATAAATATGACGGCAATAAGTGGGTAAAGTCATTCACTTGTTGGAATCATCTCCTTGTTTTGATATACGGTCAACTCTCCAATAGAGAAAGTCTAAGAGACTTGGTGACATCACTCGCTCCCTTTCGCAATATGTTTCATCACCTCGGGTTTGGAGCCAACGTATCGAGGAGCAACTTGTCCAAAGCCAACGAGCAACGCGACCCAAGAATATTTGAGGAGTATGCACTCAAACTTATATCAATAGCAAGAGAGAAACGCACAGGCTTAAAGGACTTCTTCATTAGCAACAATGTGTATGCGTTTGATTCTACCACTATATCTTTATGTTTGTCTGTGTTTTGGTGGACGAAGCTTCATCACGGAAAAAGTGGCGTAAAGGTACATACACTATTTGATGTCAAGAACAGCATTCCTTCGTTTGCCATAATCACTGGCGCGGAAATACACGACTCGCAAGTCATGGATCAGATTCCATATGAGGTGGACAGTTTTTATATCTTTGACCGTGCATACATGGACACAAAGCAATTATATGCCATTGACAAGGTTGGGGCATTCTTCGTTGTGAGAGAAAAACAAAGGATGGTTTACGAAGTAGTAGAAGATAAGCGATACAACAATCCTAAGACGGGGGTCATGTCAGACACTTTGATTAAGCTTACCGGTCAAAAGACCAAGAAGCAATATTCTAAGCCATTGCGGAGAATCGTATTCTATGACAAAGAGAAGAACCGTACCTTCGTTTTTTACACGAACAACATTGAGGTGTCAGCGGAAGACGTAGCCCTGCTGTACAAATACAGATGGAGCGTTGAGCTCTTCTTCAAATGGATGAAGCAGCATCTACGCATAAAGGAATTCTATGGCACGACAGAGAATGCAGTAAAAATTCAAGTATACGCAGCTATCACAACCTATTGCCTTGTGTCTATCATAGAGACAGAAATGGCTGAGGAAATGACAACATACGAGGTACTAAGAGTCTTATCGACTTCACTACTGATAAAGATGCCACTGAGACAGCTGTTAAGCAGTTGTCAAGAAGAATTACTTCTTGAAAATAAACGTGAGATAATTAACACCAACAAATATATTCAGTTAGAAATACCCTTCGACGAATGGTAAGTTACAATCAGTAAGCAAAGCCGAATGTTAAAGGATTTAAGTGGACACTAGTGTTTCCCATTATACGCTGTATGATTGAACAGCCCAATTGTCATCCCTTGCATTTGCTCCCTGCAAGAGAACCACTTATGAGCCGCCTTTTCCGTTATCTTGTAGTGTTCACTGACATAGACCGCAGTTCTTATAAGTCGCTTGTTCAAAAATATATTCCATTCGAATCCATAATATGGCAATTAAATTCCCCTTGACATTCTCTTTGCAACAAGTTTTTCTCTGACGAAGGTTAATACTAACGATGGGCTGTCATTAGTGACAAAATCATTTAGTTTTTTCCCTTTTGCAAGGAGTTTATACTCCTTTGGAAAATATCTTTGTGATATTTCCTTATGAAGTTTTTTGTTTGTAGACAATATTCCCCTATAAGTATTTGATGGATAGAAAACAACAGTCTTGCCGCCTACATCAGCAAGCCAAATAGGCTCCTCTTGCATAAGCCAAGTATCGAGACTGAAGGTTATCGCAAACTTTGTCACAGAATCGTTGACATTCTTCTCGTAGACAGTAAGTAGATAGCTACTGTTTGAAATATCTGCAAGTAATTTAGGTTCATGACGTATTATACTGTCATATTCTAAAATTGCCTGTTTTAATTCTTTGTTTTCTATTTCAATATTAGATACTAAATGCTTGCTGTTCATATTACACGAGATAAGAAGAACAACTATGAAACTGAAAAGATATAAATGACGTAACATATATTAAAAAGTATACTTTAATTGTGGATATTGCAAGCTATTGCCATTTGTGCCTACACGATAAACCCCGCTTTGAATTCCGTTGCCAGTTTTCACGACCAGTATATCGAGTGTATTATCAAAATTGGTACTTAATTTGATATCTGCGATGGAAACACTCAAAGGATTGTCTAAAGAATTAATTCCTTCTACATATGGATGTGTGTGTACTGAGCCTGAGGTAGCTACTGTTGTTCCATTGACAGTCACCATTAACTTGCCATCTTTTTTAACAAAATAATTATGAGACCGTGTTTCTGTATTTCCTTTTTCTTTGAAAACAAGTACATCTCCGTTCTCTAAGTATGCAGCACTCAATTCGTAACCCATTTTGTCAGAACGTTTCCTCATATATTTATATGCTCTTTCACGTGCATTTTTGCCATGAAATAGTTGCCCTCTGTTCACAGGGTCGTGTTCTTTATGATTAAGTACACCTATTGCCATCCCTTGCATTGCCCCCTCCAAGAAATCACCGCCTATGCTCCATGCTACTACACCGCCCATAGCAGTTGTGGAGGCGACCATAAGCCCTGTGTTCATATCTACACTTTGTGCATACGATCCCATGCCGGATGCTGCGGCACCCGAGACGAAGGCACTGGCAAAGTTGTCGCCGTCCAAGGCTGAGATGACTCCACTCGCCAGTCCATGGGCTCCTGCCCGCAATAGCTCATTGCCGAAGGTAGCAGCCGCCCCTTTGAACAGCTCTCCTATACCATAGCTCGCACCGGACGACAAGAGACTAAGTGCTCCGGCCTTCCACACGCTCTTACCTTCAAAGGCTGCCAGCATCATGCTGCTGGCCATATTGAAAGCTGCAAAGGCTATGATGGCGTCGTCAATGCCGAAGAGATTACCGCTCGGGTCCGTATATTTCAGCGGGTTGTTCAGGCAATAGCTGTAGCGGTTGAAGCTTTGGCTGTTGTCGGGCATCTGCACATAGTTGTCCGGGCTGAAGAAGCGGCCGAGAACAGGGTCGTACAAGCGACCGTTCATATTGATGATGTCGAACTCGCTGAGCATCTCATGCCCCGTGTAGCCTCGGTGCAAGCCTATGGTATTGAGCGTAACAGTCTGTCTGCCCCACGCATCGTAGGAGGCATCGAAGACCTTCGTGCCGTTCTCATCCATAACGCAGAGGATGCTCCCTAAATTGTCCGTGAAGGCAAGATAATTCTTCACCGTGCCGTTCTCACGGATGGCGATGGTGTTGCCGTCGAGGTAGTAGAACTCACGCGTGACACCGTTCTCCGTTATCTTCTCGTATTCACCGGCATAGACCGTGGTCCTGACATCCGTGCCGTTCTTTGACAGCTCCGAATACCATCTTTCCTGATCCGGGCCATAGCTGAAGTCCATCCTGAGACTCTTGCCCGCATCTTCTATCAGCTGGATCTTTCCGAAGTCGTTGAAAGATGTGGTCAGCGCATCGCCCGGTATCTTCCCGTCAGCGTTCTCCACCTCCGTCACAGCATGCGGACGGACATTCTTGTCGTAAGAGAAGTTGCCCACCCCCGTCTTGAAGAGGATGTTGCCGTTGGGGGCATAGCTTATCTTCATGGTTTCAACCGCCCCGCTTTTCACGGAAACAAGCCTGTCGAGATTGTCGTAGCCGAAGGATTCCTGCGGGTTGTTGTTTCTCCTGCGTGACAACAGATTATCGGTAGCCCCATCGTAGGTCTCGTCGAAGCTCTCCAGGACGCTCGTACCGCGCATGATCTTCACGTTGCTTTCATATCCCCGTGCATCGCGGGTCTGCATGGCGGTGAGTTTCCCCATGAAGGATGTGCTGCTTACAAGACCGTCAGTGCTCTCTACCTTATAGATAACCTTGTCGCCTATGGCCGACTGTGACTTGAAGCCGTAACCGTCATACTGGTACGACTCTTCCAGGCCACCGGGATATGTCGTCTTGGACAGCTGGTTATTGCTGTTGTATGCGTATGAGAAGCTATAGGTCCCATGTCCGTCCACACTGCGCTTCTCCGCAACGACACGTCCGAATTTGTCATGGGTGTACTCCACTGAGTTGTTGTCAGAAGCCAGCCTGACCAGTCTCAACTTTTCGTTGCCTGCAGTGCCATAAGTATAAACTATGGTTTTCTGTCCGATTTGAGTAGATGCCAAACGGCCCAGGTTGTCATAGCTGTTGGTCGTCCTGACACCTCTTCCATCTGTCTGTGTCAGCACGGTGCCGTCAGCTGCGTATGTGTAATTTGAGGTTCCCGCATCCGGGTCTGTTAGGGTCACCTGATTGCCGGCGGCGTCGTAGGCCATAGTCACGGTAGAGCCCTGTGTCCTCACACTGCTTGGCTTCCCTATAGAAGAATACCGGTACTCCACCTCGCTGACGGGATCGGTTGACCTGACGACATTCCCCCATGCGTCGGAAGTTTTGACATAGGTGCGTCCTGCCGTGGACGTCGTGACCGAGCGGTTGCCGTATGAGTACGAGACGGACTTGCCGGAGCTCAGCACATCCGTGACGACTCTTCCGCGCTCATCATAGGTGAGGGTCTGCGTGATGGTCAGCTTTCCCGTCTTGTTATCGACACGTGAAACCTGCCCCTTGCCATTATAGGCCGTAGCCTTCGAAACAGGCATACCCTTGGCACCAAACGTCTCCTGCAAGACCTCATGGCCTCCCTTGTCGTACCATACCGTCACAGAAGGCTTGCCCGTGGTGGACTCCTTGGTGTAATATTTCTTGTTGCCGGCAGTGCCCCAGCCAATCTCATAGGTGGTCTGTGTGCCGTCAGCCTGCAGGGCGGTCAGCTTTCTCCCCCATCCGTCATAGGTATATTTTGTTGTCAGGACATTGGAGGGCTCCGTGGCGTCGCTCTCCGTCAGCACATTGCCCCACAGGTCATACGTGAAGGTGTTGACGGCAGAGGCTGGGTTGGTATAACTCTTGATGACGAAACGCCCCGATGCGTCATAGTCATTGTATTTTGTTATTGTTTTTACTCCGCTTCCCGTGGTGACCGATGAAAGGGCATTGCCATACGCATCGTAGGTTGACGTGGTCGTGAGTGCCATATTGGTCCCGCTGTTCACGGTAGAAGAAATTACGTTGCCCTTGCCATCATATCTGTAGGTCGTAACGGTTGTATAGGGTGCCGGGTCGTCAGCATGCTTCTGCGTCATGGTCAAAGTGGTGGGCAACCATACTCCGGCCTTGTTCTGGTAGCCGGAGTAGGCCACCTTCTTGTACATGCTGTCGCCGGCGTTCTTCACGGTCTCGTCGAGAATGACGCCCTTTGCCGCGTCATAGCTGGAAATTGTGGTGGCCGTGTTGCCATCCAGGTCGGTCATGTCTTTCTTGGACACATAGGCAAAGTAATTCTTGCCGGACTTGGCGACGGAATAGGTTGACACGGCTGTGGCCGTGTTGTTTCCCACCGAGCTCAGGGTCTTCACCTCCGCTGGTATCCAGAGGCTCTCGTCCCATTTGGCAATGCTGGTCACTTCCCTTGTTCCCAGCGTCACGTTCTCGCTGGTCACCGTGTTGAAGCCAAGCATTCCCTTGCCTGCGATGTGCAACCTGAGGTCTTCATAGAAGTATTTGGTCGTCTGGCTGCCCGCAGCCCCGTTGTCGCCCGTCATCTGTGCCACAACAGACAGCGGCAGCGTGTAGGTGTTGACAGGATATGTGCTTTTGATGCTCTTTTTGTAGACCGCAGGGCTTGTGGCACTCGCATACCGGATGTAGCTGCTGTTGCCCATGCCATCCGTTATGCCTGTGATCTTCCCAACCTGCGACAGGTCATATCCCGACTTGTAGATGTTGATTTTCTCACTGAAAGTGTTGTCGGTGCCGTTCAGAGTGCTGCCGTAATTTGCAAGTTCCGGGTACCCGTCGCCGTCGAAGTCGCCAAGGAAGATGGAACTTTCATTTGCATCATCTTCACGGTTCTTTGTATAGCTATAGGCTGATTTCAGGCCAAACCCTGTAGAATAGAGCCACCTGACTTGTGTGTCTGTATATTCATTCTTGAATTTAGGGAAACCCCGGTGCCTGTACCCGGCCTTGCAGACCAGCACGTCAGTGCGGCCGTCATGGTCAATGTCGCAGGTCATCAGGGAGAATCTGGCGTCATCCTTGTTGGATGCATGGTCTGCAACGCCGGTGTCTATAGTTTTTGTATGGGTGAAAGTGCCATCGCCATTGTTGTGTGCTATCCATAAAAAAGATTCCCCCGTTTTATTGTAAACGAAATCCGACAGACCGTCGCCGTCGAAGTCGCCCTGCTGGATCCGCCAATGATTGCCAAGGTCCGTACCCGACTTTGTCTTGCTCTCGGTAAATGCCGATGCAATGGCAGTCCCTCCGTTGTTGAAGTAGATCTTATAGCCGCCCTCATACAGCAGGATCAGGTCGGAGCGTCCGTCGTTGTTGTAGTCGCCGACAAAAACCTTTTCAATGTCTTTGCTTATCCCCTGCGGCAGAGTAAGTTTTACTTCTGTACGGTTTAGTGCGCTCCCACCGGCATATTGTACTATTGTTGCTGGATAGTAGCTGTCCTTCCTGCGTTGTTCCACGCACACGACATCATCCTTGCCGTTGCCGTCAACATCAAGGGTAGTGAACAAGGGAGCCTTGTCTGTCGACTGGAGGTTTACGGCAAAAGCATGGGTGCCGCCACCCCTTCCGGCTGCCACATCGCTTCCCAGAACCATGTAGAAGACTGCCTGGTTCCAGTAACCCGTTGCCGTGTTTTGGAACGGGAACACCAGATCATTGTATCCGTCGCCGTCAAAGTCAGTGACCGATGCCCCGCCAAACATGGATTTGATGACATCCATGGATATGCCAGAGGGCAACGTATAGACCAGAGGGGATTCATAGGTCACGTTTCCTGCAGATGAAAGTTTGCTTCTGCTGACATATACATAAGTATAGTAGTTCCAGCTGCCGCCGCCGGGCAGGATGGCCGTCTGCACTTTCACAGGTGACACCCTTATGATGTCACTGACGCCATCCCCGTTGAGGTCGGCCGAGAGAAATTGCCTGCTGGTCTCCTCCACGAATCTGTTGACATCCTTTGTCGGTACATCCAGCCGCGATGAATGGACGGCAGGGGAAGGCAGGTACTGCCAGGTAAACCTGACGGGAGGAAGTTTTTCTCCCTGTCCGTTGGACTCCTCGACCGTTACAAGGCGGGTCCACTTGCAGTTGGACTGGTCTGAGTTGTCATTATAGGCAAACGTGTATTTACGGTATACGGAATTGTTGCTTGTCGCTGTAACGGACGAAAGGCACATGTCCGTCTTTCCTTGCTGGTCCTCGATGGCAAACGGCCTTGCATTCCCCCCGAGGCTCTGGTAGGCGAAGCTGACCCTGTTGACTATCCCACGGCTCTTGGCCGAATTTGTGCCATACGTAATGGCAGCGGGCCTTATGCTCAGGTTGCTGACGGAGTACTCGTAGGTGATGTAATTGGAGTATTTGTCTGTTGCCTTGTTGACATACCATGAGGCGATGCGCGAATAGCCGCTTTTGTTCTTGTAGGCTATCTTGGAACTGGGAGAATTGCCGTACTGGTAGGTCATACCGGTATTGGTCGTCACCTCAAACCACGTCGTTGTTGTACTATTGCTGTAATTGCCATGTACGACAACCTTTGTAAACGGATCCCCTTCTACTGTATAGGCAGCTCCTTCTTGACCGGGCGTGCCCGACTGGAGAATCAGACGCTTGCCGTCAAGGAACAGGTTGTCGCTTGCCGTATAGGTGACTCCTGCCTGACTGCCATCATGGAACAAGTCGTGCCCTCCCCGGGTGATGGCAGAGAGCCCTGTTATATTGAACCCATAGCCTGCAAGCCCATATCCACCGGACTGGCTGTTGTAGGACAGGCCTATCTGGGGGGTCAGGGAACCGCCGTCGGGGACATCTATCTTCAAATTGTAGACGGCCGCTCCGGAATTGCCGACGGAGACGGCACCCACGGGAGTCCCGACTGAAGACTCCGGCATGTCGGCCGCATGGATGCAGGCCGGCAAACCAAGTGACGAAAGGAAAAGAAGAGACCGCGTGAAGTATGACTTCATTATTTCTTTATGATTTTCCATGTCGTTGAATGATTGTTAATGGTTATTCTGAGCAGATAGACACCCGCAGGCTGATTGCTGATGTTGATGTCAACATGGCCAGTCCTGGCATTCTCCGTCAAGACCTGGGCTCCCTGGGAGGTGTAGACCCCGAGCGAGCATTTGTCCGTACCCGTCAGGCCGGAAATGCTGACCTGCAGGCCCCCCTCCGTGGGGTTGGGGTATATTTTCACGGTATGGTCGCGGAGCATGTCGGTGAAAGTCTGACCGTCAGCGGCAAAGGTCTGCTGCTTCGCCATAGCTTTCGGGACAGGCATGACGATTTCACGTTTGACACGGTTGCCGGCGGCGTCATAACTGTACCCAATTCTGTCTTGTGCAGAAGATACGATTGGCAACAAAGTCAAATAAAACAATAAGTGAAATTTTCTCATGTTCATTCTAATCATTATGTTAATAGAATTTTGTCTTCCGAAATTAATATTTTTATTATAGAAGCAAGGTTGGATTAACAATTTTCCCATGACTTACCATGACAGTAGATACTGCTGGTAAGGAGTTTGCCGTCTTGAAAGGCAGTTGTTCGTCGTTTTCACATGCTGCCAGCATAATGACAAACAACAAGGCCATAAAAAGTTTTTTTTATCATAGAATTATTCTTGGTATTTTTTGTCTTTTACTCCCTAAGACTTAAAAAAAGCATTATTACTTACTCGCTTTTCTTTTTTAACATTTATTTTTTTGTACCTTTGTACTCAGATCCAGTAAGTGATTTTGAGAAAGATCAGTCATTAGAAGAAACGCGTATGTCTATATCAAATAAAATAGTAGACCTTTTCAAGGACAACTATGATGCCTTGTGTATGTTCTCCATGCACTATGTGGGAGATATTTACACAGCAGAAGATGTTGTCATGGATAGTTTTCTCAAGCTTTCTGAAAAGATAAAGGACGGAGAAGAAATCATTGCCAAGAAGCATTACCTGTATCAAATCGTGAGGAATGAAAGTAAGCGTCTCCAGGTTTGCGTCAGCATTCAAAAAAATAAGCCCCATGACATATTTTGCCATGGGGTCATAACTATCTAATCTTGCTTAGTCCATCTGTCCGGCAGCAGGTCCCGGTATTTCTCTATTGGGCTTTTGGGATTCATTCGTGCGACCTTGTCTATAACATCCGTAAAATATTCAAAGGAGTCGATGCCATTGAGCATGCACGGCAGGGTCAGCGAGTAGAACATGGCTCCCCGCCTGCCCCCTCGTCCGTAATGAAGAACAAGGAGTTGCGCCTCGATATGCTGCAGGCAGGCTATACGCCGTATGTCCTTATGCACGTCAGTCTCCATTTTCTTATAGGCAGAGTAGCCGTCGGACTGTACATAGCCGTGGTAGTTGGCAAGCTCTTCGAGTATGACCTTCTCCGACCTTGATCCGCCGTCGTATATAAAATACGACAGTTTCAGGGCTTTGCTGGCGACAAGTCACAGATAGCCTTTTCTTGAGCCTCTGGCAGGAGGCACGCTCCTCTGGGATGAGCCATTATTGACCTCCCGTCTTACGAGAGCTGTTGTAAGTCGGTGAGGCGGTGGGTGAAGCGTGCCGGCATAGACAAGCATATCAGTTGGCACTGTGCCCGCCATTCCTTCGCTGTCAACATCCTCAACAATGGAGCCAACATCAAGACCGTTGCCAGTCTGCTCGGTCATAGCGGACTGAAACACACGGAGAACTACACGCGTGCCGTTGACAAGCTGAAAGAGGATGCCATCAACAGTCTGCCGGAGCTGAAACTTTGAAGGAACGTTGGGAAAACGAAAATAAAATTGTACTTTTGTAGCATTCTATGGCTATACCTATAAATATAGAGAAGTTGCTCGGCGGGCCGATAGAAAACGAGCGAGTGAAGAATGTCGCATTGATGATGTTCTCCTATCATCCCGAGAAGTTCTTCCCTGGCACACAGATGGACATCGTCATTTATCCAAGAGGTAAGGATGACGACCCCGATAGAACTTATTTCATTATTTCTATCCCTTGCCACAGAGATTTTGTGACGGACGAGCTTATGGTGGATAAGAATGGCAATGTAGTAGGTAAAGACTGGGTTACTAAGCTAGGTCAGAGCTATGTCGAAAGTGATGTAGAAGCTGCCATCGCATATATGGATAAAGCATTCAATACCAATATATTAGAATTGAATCCGACTATGTCGGAAGCTGGGTCAGCAGCTGGGTCAGTAACTGGGTTACTTGAAACTCTTAATGGTCGTGATTTATCATCCAGACTTTTACTTGAGAAGGCAGGGCTAACTTATCATAAATATAATAGAGACAGATATATTACTACGTTAGTAAAGTTAGGTTTAATGGGCTGGAATGAATCTATTCCTAAGCGCAGCCCTAACCAGACTCTCCACCTTACCGATCTCGGCAAGGCCGTCCTGCAACGGATAAAGTAGAAGTAGACTCACATTATATTATTATCACATTATCCAAGACTCACATTTGTTATTAATCACATTATTCCATGCAAACCTGTCGCAGAAGCATGAGGCACTGCTCGAAAAGTTCTACAAGCACCGCATCTATTACATTCTCTCGCTTGTATTCTCCATTGCTTTCGGCACATGCTTCACTGTTCTCTTCTGGTTTCGCAATGCGCAGCTCGGCGACAAAGTGAAGGAAGTGGAGCAGCAAAAGAAAGACTATCAGGAGTTCGTGAACTGGGGCCACTACATGAAGGAGATGAATCCTAATTCATGGAAGAAGTGGGAGTGCGGTGAGATCAAGTATACTCCGGCTTCCGATAAGTAGCCATAGAAAGAGACAAGCCCCACAGACTGGCAGTTGAAATACTGTCTCGTCTGTGAGGCTTTGCTCTTTATACGTGAAAGCCCACGATTCGCTTAAGCTTTATGGAGTTGTTGCCCTGTTTTCAAAGGTTTTGCTTGCCAAGAGAAAATCGTAGAGTTGGGTTAAAAATCATTGCTTATCCTTCCATTTGCATGTGAAGTCAGATTACCGTTGTTTAATCTTGACAAATAGATATGGCGAAGGATTATTTTAACCTATAATGAAGTTCTACAGGAGTGGTGCCAGAAACTTCACGAATGAATTTGTTGTTAACAAATAATTGTATAGTTATCGTTGCCTTCTTGTCTTCCTTGCATGTAACAATCAATTCAGTGGAGTAACTCTTAGTATGAAAAGTCGTTTCATAATCGTTTATTGCAATTACGGGTGTATCGCCGCCATCCCAGATGCTCATGTGAGCTATGGGATTATTATTGTGGACTTTGTATTTTACACAGTTCATTTGATCCTGCATGTCTTCCGTGTCTTCACAAGATATATTTAGCGACATGAAAAGAATGCAGAATGAAAATATTATTAACTTTCTGATAGTATTCATCTTCTGATAAATTATCTAACGTCAATACCAAATCTTATGCTTCCAGTATTGTACTCATGGACAACATATTTGCTGTTGGAATAAATCCCCACAGTTACACTATTCTTCGATGATATTTTGAAACTTTAACCAATTAAGCGTGCTGCGATATATAGCTGCTGTTCCTTTTGGTACACAAAGTGTACAACCTTCTGTTTTTGGAACAATGCGTACTTCTAACGGTTCCTGCCATTTAAGATGTAGCTTAGATACAGAACATCCAAGGAAAGCCTCTGTTTCTACATTGATGACAGTTGCAGGAATTGTCAGATCTTTCAAAACAGATTTTGTATTGAATGCTTGATTCCCTATTGAAGATAGACAAGAATTAGAGGTGAGGTTGATCTCTTCCAAACCTACACAATTATAAAATGCTTTGCTGTTAATTTCCTCTACATAATCAGGAATATTTATAGCTTTTAGGTTTCTGCATCCTCTAAAGGCAGAACGACCTACAATCTTAAGATTGTTAGGAAGAACAATTTGCTTCAGATTAACCGCATTATTGAATATACCAGTTGGAATCTCATCATACATAAAGATTTCTTCAAATGTCGTGGACGGTAGCCATCCAAAATATTCAAAGGGATTCTTATTTCCTGCAATTATACTACACTCCGAAAGATCTATATTTATGGGATACTGCTCTACGCTTTCTTCTTTATCAAGGAATAATTTCTTCAGCATAATAAAATCAAGACCATTAATGACTCCCACCAATTTAAGCGATCTAATATGCCGTAGATTTTCTATGTCATTTCCCATAAGCACTTGTAAACAACCAGGCTTCTTGGTGACAATGGTGGTTTTCTCCGCGAATGTAGTAGGTTCCTGTATCAAACAAGGCCCACAATCTTGTATTGCAGTTTTCCCGTCAATCTTAAAATTCAAAGATGCAATTCGTCCTAATCCTTCATTTTTATCTACGCCAATATTTACTACGTATTCATTATCACCGCAAGAAGTCGTTTTTATCACTCTTGCCCATTCACAATTCGCAGGATAAATCTCTGCAGAAAGCTTTCCATTCGCCTTTACATGGACTACTACATTCCCTTTATCTGATTTTAAGTAATAGGAATCTTTGTCAGCAAACACCTTTGGAGAACCAGTTTGGGAAATATTGACAATAACAGTCTTCCCTTGAACGACAAGAGTAACTTCACCTTCCCTTGATGAGATGCCTGGATTCTCCATAATCTCAATAGTCAATTTGCCATTTCTATTATTAATAGTAACGGATGGCTTGATCCATGTTTCGTTAGATGAAACGGAAACATCTACTTGATTGTCAGTATAAAAATCAAGAACAATGATTTTCCTTTCATAGTCATTTTTAATTCCAGATTGGAGTACTCTTGCTGATTCTTGCGACCAAGATATACCCAATTCCGATTCTTCACTATGACATGCCATCATGATCATTGATATCAATACCAATAATATTTTTAGGAGTTGTCGCATATTTAAAGATTATTCAATTTGTTGTTTGGAAGAAATTATTTTAAGGGGAAAATGACCAATTTCCCCCTCTTACTTCATTTAGAGTCCTATTACCGTATAGTTCTGAAGCATCATCATAGATATTTTACGCTTGGGGAGTGATCCTACCCATTCCCTTATGCCATAATAATCCAGAACTTCGTCTTCATACTCTGGATCGTAAAGATATGAGAATGCTATTTTTTTAGAAGAATCATAAATGTATCTCATATTTGACTTTGGGTCTTCAAATAGAGCCATATTACCTTCATCAAAACCATCCATACGAATACATAATGGTTTGCGAACATCTGGATTGTATATTGTATTGTAATTTGTTGAAAAAGTTAGCCCTTGAAATATAGTTTTCTTCTGTGCAAAGATTTCTTGGACTTTAGCCATCATGGTCTGCTTGTTGTTGTTCATTCGTAATTCTAAATCAGAAGCTTTGGCATAAGTACCATCACTAAGAACTATTTTGTCTCCCTGACGTGTATTTAGGATTGCCGCGATTTCGTACAATTTTTCTCCTGAGGATGTAACTCTAGCCAGGACTTTTACTATCTCAATCCTAGGATCCTGGACCTCAACAAGGGATTCAAGAAATCCATTCGTCGTATCGTCCATTCTGAATCGAAAGTTTTTCTCCAATACAAAATCAGACATAGGATATAGTCCACCCTCTCCTTCTTTGAAACCAGAAGTAATGTCTATTATTGTATAAGTGTTCCGATTACTAAGAGAATTGAGCCATGGGGACAGGTCTACTGAAAGGTTTTCCAGCTTTTGTGGGGCAACAATTACTCGATGTGCAGGATCTCCTCCAAATGTCTCTAAATAGATTTCTGTCTCTTGAGTTTCATATTGTGACGAGCTACCAGAACCAGTATTTTTACCAAAGGATAGATTACCGGAGGCAGAATTTGACTTCCACGTAAAAGAGGCATTAATATCATTCGTTAAGCCTTTTTCTCTACTTTCGGACGATGTACCTTTAGCAGATTTGCCTGAATAGAGGGCAGTAGCTTTACCTCCTGTAATATAACTTCTAAGAACAAATGGTCCATATGTATCTATAAGATTTCCAATGGTTCCTCTGTAAAGGTCTGTAAGAAATGTCTCGCTTAAGCATTCTCGGGCATAAACTTTCCTCTTATCTGCCGTCGTCAAGAGTTCATATTGACTTCCTTTGATTTCCAGATTTAATTCACCATAAACACGATTAGATTCAGAAGAATAACTAGACTTGAAAAGTTCTGTCATTTTCTTCTCTCTACCTACCTTGAACAGCCCTAAATTTAATCCGAAACCAGCTTTTACAGTTCTTGAAACTTGGCTATTAGCCTCGTACCGTGACATTCCATTGTATGAAAAAGTGTAGTTATCAGTTGAGTTTAATTGTTTTCTTGTAATAGAAGTTGGGTACTTTGATTTAATCTTGTCGAGATCTAGAATTGGAAATTTTACGTTTTCCATAGAACCAAGTATAGAATTTCCTACTGTATATGAATAACCAAGAAGGGCCTCTGAGTCTCCAATCAGATCTCCATTGGTTACTACACTTCGTGTTCGTCTTTCACTCGTTGCTATGAAAGGCATGTTTATAGCTTTGGGTAGCGAGTTAGATCTTTCCTGAAGAATAATACCCCCCAGAGATTTATCGTTTTCTAAAGGAAGTGCAATCTCCTCGTTGGAGCAACTATTCATCATGGCTATGAATAGTATACCTGTTAATAAACAAAATAACTTGCTCATAAATATGGTTTAATTTTGAAGTATATACAACTTTAACGGCTGGACGATGTTCTTTTCAGAATTATATCTCCATCAGAATCAAGAGGCGAATATATGATCGTCTCTTCTGGCTTTACTTCTGTTGGATCTTCAATTACACTGCCTGACCATGTTCCTTTGAGGATACATTCACGGACATTTCCATCAATTGTACATTGGGCTTTTGCAGTATACTTAACAGTTATATTATATTTAATAAATTTTAGCGTGACCTTTGCTACAGAAGAGGCTTTGCATCGGATTGGGTGTGTATACGTGATATGTCTGTTTATATTTTGATAGCCATTACTTAAGAAGAGTGCGTCTTTTGGTGAATCTGTTTCAGGAGATACCACATTTCCGCGTATTACTGATGGTCGTTCAAACTTGATTCCAGGATTACTGAAATTCAAATTAACATTCCATGAACTTCTATTAAAAAATGAATTTTCTATTTCATAGAAATCAAAGGGAACATTTATATTCTTTTGTTGAGAAGATGTGTTTTTTACAGTCACTGTTTTGGAAAAAGTCGATTTGCTTATCGAAGGCGATACGACATCATACTCCAAAGATATAATATCGAATTTTGTATCTGGTGTTATCATAAATTCTTGTTGTGCTTTATTTGCGATTCTTTTGGCATAACGAATCTTATTTCCACTTACAGCCTCGAGGACATAATAGAAGATTGACCAAGAATTATTCGGATCAGATTGTCCCAAATAGTTTTCACTCTGAATAGCATAATATTTCTTGTTAGAATTTGTTCGAAGCAGATCCCAGCCTGTGCTCGCTAAAGAAATATTCTCTTCCTTTGCTGCCATTAATATTTTTTCGTCTGCTTTTTTTGTATAGTAACCGACAGACAAAGGGGTGCCTGAGGCTTCTGAATAGATTAGGTAAGGTATTCCAGTCGATGCGGGAAGGACCTTAATATAGAAACGATTTTTTATCGGATCATTCGAGCCATTTAATACCACTTCTTTTCCCTTTCCTGCGCAATAGAGGTAGACGTATCCATTTGTTGAGCCACTTGTCGATGTGGCGCGAACATTTATTGTTGCAGGTAATTCACGAATAGCGAACATATTGCCCCAGAAAGTATCATCGTACGAGTAATCGGGGACAGCTGGAGCCTGTCTATGCTGCGAATGAAGTTGAGTATACAACTCTTTCATTCTTTTTGTTTCTTCGGACACTGTAAACTCTTTAGGATTATCATCCAATGTAGAACTGTCAGGTACTGCACGGGTAAGGGGTACTTGTGCCTTCTGTACTTTAAGAGAGGAATTTACATCCTCTACCGTGTCAGTACACCCACATAATAGCACGATTGCGCATAATAGTGAGCCTAAAAATTTTAATTCCATGTGATTTTTATTAAAAGATTGTGAAATTATTGCCCATATAGGGCATCAGTTGATACAAAGACCAATCTATCTGTAAGAAAGAGGGGTCTGTTTATGGATTCAAAATTATCGGTGTATTGGTCTATGGATTAGCAGAAGAAAGATCTACATTTACAACTTGCGCTTTTTCTACTAAACACTTCGGATGTGTCATTCCATTTTCAATTTCTATAATCATATTTTTATTCGAATCATATTCCACCGTCAAATCTGTCCATGCATATATAGTCCCTGTTATTCGTTGACCATTAACCTTACCTAGGATAACATCTACCCCTGATTTTAACTTGTCACTATTGTCAAAAACAAACATGGGTAAAGAATTGAGCGTGGATTCATGTCCAAAGCTATCTTGAGCAAGATATGTAATATTGTTCAGTTTTGTAGAAAGATAATACGAACGGTTTGGGTCATTTTTCCAACCATACCACATCTTTTTATCACAATGCATTTGAACCCTTACCTTTATGTCAGACATGCTTGCTTGCAAGAAGACACGAGTAAACTTGTTCGGTCTAAAAACAGAAAAGTTGGTGAAAGTTTTACTATTTAAGGACTTGAAAGCTTTAGACGCATTCACTATAGTCTCAGAAACATCATTCCCAAGATCAACTTTGACAACCCGGTTGCCAACGACATACACGCCATCAGTATTTGCGATATAGGAATCAATATTGTCTCCATCCGGCACATAAAGACTCAAGTCGTATTCATCTAATGGATTGGAAACAAGTATGCCGTTGTATTTAGCCTTGTATTTTTCATACAGATTCCGGAACTGCTTTTCTGACATAGCTGTGATTCCTATTTCCTCTAGCTCATCATCTGCCTGCAAAGCTATCTCATGTAGAGTACTTACCCCCAAAGCTTCGACCGATTTGATTTTCTCTTCTTCAGTTTTATTTTCAAGAGATTGTCTATAAGAACGTAGTGACTCCGAGTCTTTGAATCTCAATGCTACTTGTCCCATTGTATTCGAGGCTCTTGTTTGAGAATTAACAATTACCCCATGACTTACCATGACAGTAGATACTGCTGGTAAGGAGTTTGCTGTCTTGAAAGGCAGTTGTTCGTCGTTTTCACATGCTGCCAGCATAATGACAAACAACAAGGCCATAAAAAGTTTTTTTATCATAGAATTATTCTTGGTATTTTTTGTCTTTTACTCCCTAAGACTTAAAAAAAGCATTATTACTTACTCGCTTTTCTTTTTTAACATTTATTTTTTTGTACCTTTGTACTCAGATCCAGTAAGTGATTTTGAGAAAGATCAGTCAATAGAAGAAACGCGTATGTCTATATCAGATAAAATAGAAGACCTTTTCAAGGACAACTATGATGCCTTGTGTGTGTTCTCCATGCACTATGTTGGAGATATTTACACAGCGGAAGATGTTGTCATGGATAGTTTTCTCAAGCTTTCTGAAAAGATAAAGGACGGGGAAGAAATCATTGCCAAGAAGCATTACCTGTATCAAATCGTAAGGAATGAAAGTATTGACGTGGCACGCCATAAGAGCGTTAAGACAGAGATTGATGATTCTGACATCCATGCGGAAGATATCGACGACTGGTCCGAGCGAAGTGAGCGGGAGGCAAAACTGTGGAAAGCAATCGACTCTCTTCCGCAAATCCGCCGTGAAGTATTGCTCATGAGTAAACGTGACGGCATGAAGAATGTAGAGATAGCCAGCAGCCTTAACATATCCGTAAGGACAGTAGAGTCTCATCTCTACAAGGCTTATCGTTCTCTCAGGGAAAAGGCGCATGAGATATATGTTATGATATTCTTTTAATAACGATAAACAAGAAGACATGAAAAAGAATAAGGAAGATGAACTGCAATTTGTAGTCGACCACTATAAGACTGGGCATAAGAATGTTGATAATGCCTGGAAAGAGTTTAAAGGCATGTCTGGCATCACACAGTCAGGCTCACGCAAGCGTCTTCTCGTGGCTGCATCCATTGCCTTTGCGGCTGTCATGGCAGTAGCTGCCACCATGTTTGTCGTAAGAAACTTTGGCAACGGTTCTCCGAAATCATCACCAAATATCGAGAGAGCATTACCTGATACCGTGTCAAAGGCAAAGACCGACACTGTCAAAACCAAAAAGGGACCCGTTTTATTCCATTTTGACCACACACCTGTCAACGCAGCAATCAGAAAAGTGTCTGATTATTACGGAGTCGGTCTGACAGCGAGCGATACCACGAAGATGGTGACTGGAGAGATAGAGGCACATAATATCAATGAGGCGATAGACATGTTGGAGACTACCCTCGGCATAGAGATAACCAAAAGATGAGGGCTGTCGTGCTTTATATCCTCCTGCTTTTCTGCTGTCTGAAATTATCGGCGCAGAAAAGCAGCGTCTACAGCGAAATGCTTCGGCTGCAAAACATCCATCATGTACATTTCCTCTACAAATCAGACCTAAACCTTAGTATCACTTACAACGGACGTGACATTAAGACATTAACTTTCCGTCAGGCTCTCGATGAAGTATTCAGAAAGAGTGGCATCAACTACAGTATCCGCGGCTCGAATATTCTGCTGACCCAAGGACAAAAGACGGTTACGGCAAAGCCTTTGATAGAGAGGTGCGTCTTGAAAGGCATTGCGCGGGACTCTCTTGGTGAGCCGTTGGTCAATGTGTCGATTTATGACAAAGTATCACATACCGGAACATTGAGCAATGAACAGGGCGTTTATACGCTGATACTATTAAAAGGCGTGCACGTTTTAGACGTGTCGTGGTTCGGACAGAGGCAGAAGAATTTTAGCATAAATATCAAGAAAGACACGAGGCATGACCTTGTCATCAAAGGTTCAATGGAACTCGGTGAGGTCATAGTAAGCAGAGATCTCAACTCACCACTGAATACTACTCAAACAGGAAAGTTGACCCTACGGCCAGAGGACATCAATACAGAGTTCTCACTACTCAGCTCGCCTGATCTTGTGAAGACCTTGCAGCGTACCTCCGGGGTAGCACAAGGTACGGAGCTCTCCGGTGGACTTCTCGTACATGGCGGAAGTACGGATGAGAATCTGTTTCTGCTCGACGGCACGCCAATCTATCAGGTCAACCACTCTCTTGGTCTTTTCTCCGCTTTCAACGCAGACATAATCAAGAACGTTGATTTCTATAAGTCTGGCTTCCCTGCAAGATACAGCGGACGCGTTTCATCCATCACCGATGTCAGGACAAAAGACGGCAGCATGACTGAGCATCACGGGTCTTTCTCTTTAGGACTCATAGACGGAAGACTTCAGTTTGAGGGGCCGATCAAAAAAGACAAAACATCTTATAACATAGCGCTGAGAAGGAGTTGGATAGACCTCTTGCTGTTGCCAACATACGCAATAATCAACCACTCAAAGAACGATGGAAGTAAATTCAGGTTCACTTATGCGTTTCACGATTTCAACGCCAAAGTGACGCATCTGCTCAGCCGTAACAACAAATTGTGGCTTAGTTTGTATTCCGGTATGGACAACTATGGAATAAAGGATGAGGACACTTGGTATGACTATCAGACTACGACGGACAACAAGTTTCGCTGGGGCAATCTTAACGCAACTTTGGCAGGCGATTTCCAACTTTCTAACCGGCTATCAAACAGCACGTCATTCATAGCTTCTTACAGTTACACCAACCAGAGCATGAGTGAGGATGATATTTATTTCCCCGAGCCAGAAATCCGGTTTCGTAACAGTCTTGACATTAGCCACAACAAAACTAGGATGCTTGACCTCGGAATAAAGAGCGACTTCACATTCTTTCCTCACCCTAAGCATATCCTTCGCTTTGGCGGCGCGTTCACGATGCACAGGTTCAATCCTCAGACCGTGATGCAGTCGTTCTATTTCGGGGACCCAAGCGAGCATGTTGATACAACTGATGTGTCGGTACGCACGAAGATGTCCTCTATCGAGGCTCAGTTGTACGCCGAGGACGACATTGTGCTAAACCGCTGGATTAACACCAGTGTGGGTACGAGCTGCACATTCTATCGTGTGTCTGACAAGACATTCCACTCTTTTGACCCGAGACTGTCGATACGCTGGCACCCAGTGACTCCCTTGACATTCAAGGTATCTTATACCCACATGTCGCAGAGCATTCACCGCATTGCGAGCACATTCCTTGATATACCATCTGACTTCTGGGCGCCGTCCACTACCGTCATTCCACCCGTCAGATCACATCAGGTAGCCGCTGGGGTGTATACGCAGGTTAGTCCAGAGTTCACTTTTTCCCTTGAGGGTTATCTCAAATCTACTGACAATCTTCTGCAATACCGCCACTGGATGGGCCTGCAGCCTCCTGCCGCCTTCTGGGAACAGAATGTGACTCAAGGACGCGGTAAGGCTTATGGCATAGAGATGGAGGCACGGTATCGAATGCGACGGTTGACCGCGCAGATGGCTTACACCCTGTCGTGGAGTAAGCGTAAGTTTCCAGAGCTATACGACGGATGGTTTTACGACCAGTTCGACAACCGTCACAAACTGAATACGACAATACGATACGCAATGACGAATAAAATCTCAGTGTTCGCCGCCTTGACATTGAGGAGCGGTAATCGTGTGTCGTTTCCTACGGTATCTGCCGTTAACCCACGGATGCCTGAAGATGACGACAATCATGAACTGACTTACATTTACGGTAAGCCCAACGGCCTGTCGCTGCCTCTCTACCACAGGCTGGACTTAGGTTTCAACTTCAAGCATACCACGAGAAAGGGTCATGAAGCTATCTGGAATGTCAGCGTATATAATGCCTACTGTCATCTGAACACCATATATGCCAAAGTAAGGCAGGCCAACGACGGAAGCATAGCGGCAAAAGCAAAGGGATACATCCCTATCATCCCATCGGTAAGTTATACTATAAGGTTCTGAAAGAAATGACAAAACAAGTTCTATTCTTCATACTTATCACGCTCTGCATGCTGACGTCTTGCGGTGACAACATCGACATCCGTCAAGGGGAGACTCCCAAATTTGTCATCTACGCCTTTCCAAGCGCAAGCGACACCATTCCCATAACGATTTCTGTTACTAAACCGGCTGGTCATAAAACACCAGTCCTCTCACATGCAACGATAAGTGTCACGTGCCTGATCAACGGCAAGGTAGATGAGATAAAGTTTGCCGACTCGTCTAATGTCTCCGGCCTGCCCGTGCTTACCTATTATGCCATTGGTAAGCACAAGACAGGTGACAGGGTTAGAGTGTCTGTTGAACCAGCAAGTCATCAAGATGGCTTAGACTTGACAAAGGCGTGGGGGGAGACACAAATACCAGAGTCACCATCCATTGACAGCATTTCCATGGATACCATATTCCATAAAGAAGATAACTATACAAGACTTAAGGTAGCGTTTCACAAAACGCATGGTGTGCAATATTACGCCGCAAGGGTTAAGGGGATGGAGTATTTCGAGTCGGTCGACTCTGTAAGCTGTGTGTCTGAGGAAATAGAGACAAGCCTTGAGCCTTTGCTTAACGGACTGACTGACACAGAACTCAACTTTGGCACAAAGAACGACTTCTATCATTTGATGTATGTCTTTGATTCGTCCCAAGTGACATCGCAGGCGGTAACATTGCATTTGTGTGTCCTTGAACAGGTATACGTTTCGGCTTATCGTGTCGAACTGTTCTCACTATCACCGGAGTTTTATCATATGCTGAAGTCAATCAATGACATCAACAATAATGATATAGGAGAGCATGGTCTTGCCTTCATCCAACCGACATATACTAATATCTACGGTGGTTACGGATGCGTGGCTGGATACGGATGCGTTAATTCTCAATGGCTGAAATGAATAGCCTCATTTGCCTCATTTTCAAGCGAGCGTTTTGAATCTGTAAAAAGAGGAAACTTCCGAAATGTTTCTCAAATGTTTCCCAAGAGGAAATGAAAAATCCCGTAAGTTCTTTATATAAAAGGACTTACGGGATTTATATTGTACCCAGACTCGATGCTTAATCACTTGTGATAACTTACTGAGAGTTGAGCAGGCTCTTTATCATTTCTTCTATCTCACGGTTCACTCGGGCAAAGTTGCGGTTTAGCATGACTTCCTTCTGGCGGGCATCCTCGAAAGCGTAAATCTTGGGAAGGTCAACGTATTGAGACTCTTCTTTCTTGATCTCTGCCATATTGAAGTTGGTTTTGCAAAAATACTTAGTGGTCTTGAATTCAGGGCTTTCCTCAAGGTTGATGCTGCTGAAGGAGCTGCGTTCCGTGGGAGTGAAGTCACGGGCAGCCTGTCCGGCGAGCCAACCGGTTGCCATGTCGGCTATCTTGGCAGCAGGGACGAGGTTGTCCATCTTCTCACTGATGGAGGTGCTGACCTTTGAGTCGTTGATGGTGATGGACTTACTTGTCTGCTTGGCCTTGCCGAAGACATCGTTCTGTGCCCACTCCAATGTTTCCTTGTTGCGGGCCGCACCCATGAAGATGTTGCCGCAGGTGGTGATGATCTTCTGCATGCCGTTCTTGCCGTAGTCGGCCTCCAACTGGGGGAGTTCCTGGAAGCCGAGGGTGACAGCCACCTTGTTACTTCGTGCAGTACCGATAAGACGGTCTATCTTGTGGAAGTAGAGTGTGGGCAGCTCATCGACTATAATGCTCACGGGCAGGTTGCCCTTGCTGTTGATACGTGTTACGAGACGGTTGAGGATGAGGGCGTTGAACGAGCCGATGACCTGTTCCTTTTCGGGGTCGTTGGCGATGACAAGGTAGCTGGGACTGTTCCTGTCGGAAATCTTTAAGTCGAAGTCGTCGCCGGTGAACACCCAGTAAGCCTCAGGGGAAACAAGACGGGCAGCATTGACACGGAGCGTACCCACCATACCCTCAAGCTGATCGTTGGCCTTGTTCTTGTAGGCACTTTGGAACGGTGCCATCAGTGACATGATTTTGGGGTCTTGCATGAGGATGTCAAAGACTTCGCTGTAGCTGCGCCCTAAGAAGCTCAGCACATGGGGCATGTCGCTGTACTCGCCCGTAATGGTGTCTGGCTCCACCTCATTGCCGCCCTCGTCCTCGTACCAACTGCGGGTGATGACGATTTCCTTCTGGTTACGGTCGAGATAGCTGAAGCCGTTGAGGTCGACGAACATGCCGTCGGCATCGGTGGAGACATTGTTGCTCTCCCTGTCGGTGAAGTCAAGAACCACGTTACCGCGCTCGTCCAAAGCCTTATAGTCGCGCCACTTCCTTGTGACGAGTTTCAGTTTCCTGCCGTCGTACTCGACATAGCGTGTGAGCTTCCTGCCGTTCTTATAGCCTGTCGGGTGGAAGTTGACGAAGAAGTAGATGATGGCGGCAAGGAAGTTCTCGGCAGAGTTCTGGAAGAAGGCCTCAGAGCCGCCTTTCTTCTCGCCACCGCCTTTGTTGAGGGAGGACAAGAGCGTTGCAGCTGTCTCGGAGGCCGCTGCAAGGTCAGGGATATACTTCCGCTGAATGGGGTTCACACGGTTACTGTACTCCACGTCGGTAAAATTGACGATGCGGAAGCCACAATTTTTGGGCAGCGTGCCCTGCTTGCGGTTCTTGCAATACTGGTAGAAGAGGTTGCGGGCCAATGCCGGGAACTTATAGTCATAGACCATCATGGCAAAGCCCTTGGCACTATGCTGGCGGATGAACGGGTCGATGATGCCAAAGGACTTGCCCGAACCAGGCGTACCCAAGACAATGGTAGCACGGAAGGGGTTGATAATGTTGATCCAGCCGTGGTTCAACTTCTTCTTGTAATAAAAGACCATGGGGATGTTGACGCTGTACTCGTTTTCTTCCTTGTTACGACTCTGCTCGAAACTCTCGTTATCGAAGTTCCATTTATCGTCGCCAATCTTCATGCCCAAGTACTGGGCTATGGCATCAAATCCTTGATGAATGAGCATCGTACCGACAACGGAACAGAGAACATAGAGACAGCGGTTGAGGGGATAACCGGCAAAGGAGCCATTGAGGGACATGCCGTAAAAGACGAAGCACAGGACTATCATGGTTACTCCGGCGAGGACAGGATAGAGTACCATGGTTTTGAGATTCCATTTCAGGCTCTTCCGTGCTCTCGTGCCGATGCAGGTAACGGTGATACAGACGAGTTCCATCACCTTGCAGGTAGCCACTGAGTCAAAAACCTTGAAGCGGTGGAAGAGCTCAAGGACGAATGCAATCATGGAGTTGGAGGTCGTGACGGGCAGGTTCATCACGATTTCTACAATCAGTATCAGGTAGATGCACGAGCGGAACATGTTGTACATCTGCTGTTGTTCACGGGTTTCTTCCACGGTTTTAAGGAGTTAGGAGTTAGGAATTAGGAGTTAGGAGTTAGGAGTTGACTGTTGCTACGATGCTGAACGGTCGTTACGGTTATCTGAGTCGGTTGTCATATTAACGCGTGGCGACCGTCGCGCGTAACTGCGACGTTCGCCATGCATCAGTGATCCGATACATTCTACTTCTATATAACTAATCAGTGCCATCCGTTACCTTGAGCCCAGATTGAGCTTGCTCATTCTGTAGGCGAAGAATCTTTGCTTGAAGCTTTTTAATTCTTCTTTCAAGAGTTTTCTCCTTGCTTTT
>NZ_VUNG01000046.1 GCF_009695775.1 Hallella mizrahii
CCAAGGGAAACCTTGGTACTGCGCCATCTTAATTGCCAAAACGCATCAATAATGCTACATCTTAATTGCCGAAGAATGCTATATGTTATTTTTCTTAAAAATGTTGCATGAAAATTTGCTGATTACACCATCAGCATCTCCTTGTTGGGCGGCTTTGCGATACCAGAAAAAAGCTTCTTCCCCGTTTTTCTCTACTCCCTCACCGTTTTCATAGCAATAGCCCAGGCTGTTTTGAGCGTTAGCATTACCTTGTACAGCCGCTTTCCGGTACCACTTAGCCGCTTCCTGAAGGTTCTTAGTTACGCCATTACCGTAGTAATAGCATTCACCCATATAGTTCTGTGATTTTGCATCTCCCTGCTCTGCAGCCTGCTGGAAGCACTTGACCGCATTCGCGTAGTCCTTGTTATTATAATACTCAATGCCCTTGTCTGTTTGGGCAAGCACTGCTTGGCAAGCAAAAAACATGATTGCCAACAAAAAAATGCTCTTAAGGTTTTTCATATCTGTCATTTTAGATTAAGAATACTATTTCACATTGATGCCATAGTCCTTGTTTATCAGTCCGGTAATCATAAACGACTCGTCATCGTCGGGCTCGCTCTCCACACGGATCTTCACGGTGGTGTGGTCGCTGATGTTCACCTTGAACCAGTTGTCGCCCAGATAGGTAATGGTAATCTTCGGACCGCCCTCGTAGTCGCCCTCGTCACCGAGAAGATAAAGCTTCGGACCGGGCGCGACATACTCTGCATCCATGCCGTCGTCGTAGTCCGTCATGGCCTTGGTGACCTTGGGCGAGATGTGCTTCACAAGTTTGCCAGCATAGTCAGTGGCATTGGGGCCTACGTTCTCGGTATAGATCACATTCTTATAGATGCCTTGCAGGAACTCTATCTTCTTGTCGTTGAGTTCGGCCTCCTCTTTTGCCTTGGCGATGGAGTCGGCCTGATGCTGCTGGAATATGGAGTCTTTCTTGAGTGAGTCGGCAATCTGCTGCTCGCGGATCTGCTTCTCCTTGGAGTTGCAGGAGAAGGTCATGCCGATGGCAACGAATGCCATAAAGATGATCAATAGCTTTCTCATGATGCTTCGATTTATTTCTTTGACGATTTCTTACCAGCTTTCGATTTGTTCTTACTCTGTTGTTGCAGAAACTCATTGTATTCGTTGCCAGTAAACTTGGCCTTCTTCATGATGTCTTTCATTGTTCCGCCGCCTTTTTGGTTGAAGGATACCGTCCATTGCAATTGATGATTGTATGCGGCTGTCGTATAGCCTGTAAGTTGGAAATTAAATGTAAATGTCTCGCCGGGTGCCAAGTCAACGCCGTCCATTGTCTTGGTGCTGGATGCACAGTTGCCACCTTCGTCAGAGAAGCTGAAGATGACATCATAATCAGAGCCTTTTACCGGGAAATCGCCTTCATTTTTGATGTTCTGTTCTATTTGAACTATATTCAAATTGTAATTCCCGGTGTAGACCCCATCAAAATAAGAAAGGTTAAGTTCTGTCAGCCCACCATATTTATTCTTGATGAAAGAGAGGAACGGGCTGTCATCTTTGAACAGCTCCTTGAGTTTCTGGTCAGACAGTTTTTTCAAAGGCACACCTGTCTTGACAGCCAAGTCAGAGTACAGCGGCTCGATGTCGAAGAAACCATAGGAGTCGATGATTTGATAGGTGTCCTTGCCCGTCACTTTGAAGATGAGCTTCTGGTCGCGTGCGTTCTTGAAGTTGGCTGTGTAGTTACCTGTAGCCTCGTCCTTCACCACTTCCAAGTCGCCCTGTGCCACGTTGGTGGTCAGCGTCATGTGGTTGGCCAACTTGGAGTTGGGGTACATGTCGTAGATGGTAGCCACATCCTTTGTTTTCAAGGCCTCGGTAAACTGTTTGGCTTTTTCTTCAATCTTGCTTTTGTTGCTGTCGCAAGCGGTGAAGGCAAAACAGCAAAGGAGAAGCAAGAAAAGCTGGATTGTTCTTGTTTTCATAATATGATATATTAAAATTAGTTAGCAAATCTTTCGTCAGCACACATACGAATTTACATTTCACTCATAGGCAGACAAGGGGTGTGGACCTTCTTAGCATCCTTAGCCAGAAGGTTCTGCAATACCCGTATAAGTAAGAATGAAAGTTGGCCCACACCTATAGAGTATATAGGGCCATGGCCAATACGCCATTGCAGAATATACAAGCTATAGGAGGAACGCCTTTCTAACTTCTCACCCTTATACATTGAATTTTGCAGATTCTCTGGCGGGTCAAAGCTGATTAGCTCTCCTCGATGTCTCCGACTGTTACCAGTCGGCAGTGCAAAGATAAGAATTAATCTTGAAAGTTGTTCCATTGTGAGCCAATTTTTTTATTTTTCTACAAAAATAGTTTAAATATGGCACACGCACAAGGCTTTTCTCATCCAAATCGTCCAAACACGGAAATAGTGGGCAAGCTGTCAAATTCTTGCCAAATAAGCGATCACTTCTTGAGAGAAATGTTAGCAGTAACATTTTACTCCTCGCTGCCGCAGCGTTCCACAAGCGGCATCACGGTGCGGCTGTAGATTTCCCCATACCTCACGTCAATGGCCCAGGGCTGCAGGTCAGGATATTTCTTCTTGAGTCTTTTTATCTCTGAATTGACATAGTCCGCATACATGGCAACATGTTTGTGCAGACAATCGAAGTCACGGAGCGAGTCTTTGGGTAGAGGCGCGATATATTTCTTATAGGCAAAGTCCACTTTTTGTTGCAGTTCCCTGGTCATCCGTGCTTCGGCCGCCGTTGTTTCGCTTTTGCCGTTGTTGGGCTGAAGTGAAGGCTTCGGCTCCATGATCTTCGTTTGTCTTGCTTCTTTCGCTGTCAGCACTTCTTCGGGAGCCCTGAGAGGCTGTGACGTTTCAGCCTTTTTGGTGGTCTCTTGCGGCCTCTGCTCTTTCGGTCCCGCCGGAATGAGCAAAGACAAGACGACTGCGAGGCATGCTGCCACCGTTACTACCATCGACACCTTATAAAACGTCAGCCGACGGCGCAAGGCCCCAATCGCCTTCTTCATACTGTCCACACTGTCGTAGCGTTCCCGCGGATCGTCCTTCAGACATTTCGCGATCACCTTATTATATATATGTGGAACCCTGCATTCTTGCAGCAGGCGCCCGATGAGAAAGATATCAAATGAAGGTTCCCACAGCTTGCCGTCGAATTGGGCAGCGTCGTTGGCGTTCCTGCTGGGTGAGAATGCTTTTGTCGTTTCTTCCGTTCCGACAAAGCAGTCGGTGTGGCAGCCGCCCAGGTCGATAAGTCGCAGTTGCTGGTCTACCGAGGTGATCATCACGTTGTCGGGTTTCAGGTCGAGAAAGAGCACCTGGTGATGATGAAGATAAGAAAAGACGGAAAGAAGCTCGTCAATCAGCCGGTCGGCATGCGGACGAGAATGGAAATAACAGGGATTGGCGGCAAGAAAGTCGGTCAGCGTGTTGCCGTCGATATATTCCTCCAAGATGTAGGGGCATCCGTCTTCGTCGCCCAGGGCTACATAGCATGGCAGAGCCGGATGGTTGAGGCGATAGCCTACCTCGAACTCTTTTCTGAAGGCCTCGACATATTGCGGCATGCCTTTATATTCTGCCTTGAGCTGTTTCTTGAAATGCAGCTTCCCATAGACGCGCACAATATAAGTTTGGCAGGTCGAGCCGTTGAGATACAATTGCTCCTGCGACGTCACACGGTCCAGTGGACTGGAGAAAGCGGAAACATCATCAGCGGTCATAATTCTTCTTTGTGTTGGCAATCGATGGTGGTGAGCCCGCCGATCTTCGCGGCGGTGTAAGCACCGAGGGAACGGCTGTTGCGTAGGGTCTCAGTGACCAACAGTGGATAGCCAAGAACAAACTGCCGAATTGCTACGATATCCCCAATGTGCAGTTTGCTGTTCAGACTTTTCGCAACGACAAACCTGTCATCGTCTCTATATTCAAAGACAATCTGACGATCGGGCGCGTAGGTCACGGTGACCAGGTCGCCTTTTGTGAGCTTATCAGCATCTAAGATGGCTGGATTGTGGCCAAAGGCCGACACTTTGTCCATTGCCGCGCTTTCAGTTTCATTCCAGTCTCTAAACCCTAAGTATGCAGCAATGGTGTCGAGCGTGGACTGCCGGAATGATTTGCCGTCATAAGCCAAAAAGCCCAAGAGACGCTTGAGCGTGTTGACACTGATGCCCTTGCCACACCTCGTGGTAAAGTCAAGGGCGAGCCACTCGCAGTCGGCAGCACTTGTAATGGTGTGACCACTGCGTTTTTCCAACATTTCTATGAGAATCTTCGTGTTCATCCTCAAACGCACAGATTACATAACTAAAGATTTCCAACCTCAAGACAGGTTAAGATAACAGTCATCAATAAATTAAATAGCAACTGCCATGAGTGCAAAAATAAACAAATTCAGTTATATATCCAAACTTCTTAGCTTTAAAAGTAAATTAGGTGGTGATTTTCTGTCGTTGCCTTGTGAACTTAGCGATAAATATATATTGTCTATGCAACCCATCGTTCGCAAGTAGTTGGCTACGCCCTTTTAGAATGGAAAAGCTCTGTCTTCGACGATTGTCTCAAGCAGAGCTTGCTGGGGTATGTTCCTGCTGGATTGTCAGTGTTCTCGGAGTTCTTGTTCTCCTCGACGATCTCGGGTAGCTGTAACTCGTTCTTGTCATCGAGATATTTGTAGAGCACCTGCGATATAGAGCTCTGTTCGAGCGTGCGTTCCATTTTCTGTATTTGCTGATAGCTTGCGGTACCCTTGTCTCCATTTGCCGTGGAAGGCTGTTGAGCCATGCCGTGACAACGACCTGCCGTGCCTTGAACTTTTGCTACTGCTCGATCTGCTTCCCCGACGCCGGTCCCTTGTAGTTTTTTTGAGCTTAGCCAGTCGGATTTTTCTGACAGCCGCGGCTATGGCCTGGTCTTTGTCATCGCCCAACCCTTTGGCTTCCATGATATAAAGAGAAGAGCATACCGTAGAGGCCGTCGCCTACGTAGACGCCGATGTTGGCCTCGAGGACCGTTTTCTGCGGATAGGTCTGCGTCTCCGAAATATCAAAGATCTGGATGTGTGTCGTGATGACGAAACGGTCGTCGAAGCCCGATCCCGACATGTCGCTGGATGCTTGCCGTGAAGTTGTCCATGAAGCCCAACACCGACTCTTCCAACAAAGCACTGATCGGCGCGTCTGAAGCTGAGCTGCGCCCGGTTTCACCACCTATCTGCTTGTTTGTGGCCGCGTCGATGGAGGTGACACGGAACTCGACCTGCTGGCGCGGTCCTACATTCTGACGGGTAAAGGCTATGCTGACCAGGATGTCTGCCTGGGCCACACGGGTGAGCTTGTCCAAGTCTTTCTCCTGTATTTCACCATCAGCTTTGGAGGTGAGCACCATGTCCATGGCCGACTCGTTTTTCAATTCGTCGAGCGCTCTGCAGGTTCTTCAACGGATAGCCACGCTCCTGCATAATTCCGCCCATCTTCGTGATGACGTTGAGCACATCGTCGTTGACCACAGCTTTTAGCTGCTTATGTGAAGATTTCTTATCAAAAAACGTGCTGTTCATTCTTACTTTGGGGATTCAGAGATAAAGGCTGGGGATTTGATCGGGGAACTGCTATTGATAGATTTACGTTTACGTCACAATCAATAAGAGTCGATTTAGTTACCTAGGTTAGCTCACCCACCGAAAGAGTAATTTAAAACAGGTTTTTATTTTGCTGTGTCACCATATATATTACATTTGCAGAGGCAGTGCAATAATGTTCTCCATCAAACATTTACTACCAAAGTTCAAGCCCCATTCTTTCCACGACAAGAAGATGATGGTGTTGTGGTTGCGTTATCTCACGGAGATTGACGAAAAAACACGTAAGGCACCTGAGGAGCTCTTGGCAAATCCCGAGACACGCAAAGCGCTTGACATCATTGAGGAGTCGGCATACACCGATGCTCAGATGGCAGGCTATGACCATTTCTGGGAAGCTGTCAGTTGGGAGCGGACCCTCGTTAGCGCTGCGCTGAAGAGAAGTGAGCAGGCTCATAAAAAAGGGTATGAGGCCGGGCTTAAAATGGGTATGGAGAAAGGAATGGAGAAAGGACTAGAGAAAGGAATTCTGTCAGAGCGCCTCCGTAATGCCAGGGCCATGAAGCGCATGAATGTTCCTTTGGACACGATTATCCAGGTTACTGGGCTAAGCAAAGAGGAAATCGATCGTCTTTAGCAAACTCTACAAAAAAAATTCTCATTCATTGACCTTTGCAGCCCGTCGATAAAGGTGCTGCTAACGGCCAATGAATGGGAATGAACGTCTATAAAAGCCTCTTACAACTTATTAATAGCCTTTGTAGCAGCATCTGCAGCAGCTTTCTTGACAGTACTCTTGGCAGCGCTCTTCACCGCTTTGGAGGTAGCGGTGCTTGATGTGGTACCGGCTACCGTCTTGGCAGTATTGTAGGCTGACTTTGCCTTTGTATAAGTTGTCTTGGCCTTTGTGTAGGTCTTTTCTGCCTTTGCGGCAGTTTTGGCATACTTAGCTGCATTCTTGGCAGTTGCTTTTGTTGCAGCTGATGTAGCCTGTGTCTTGGCAGATGAGAGTGCAGCCGTGCCCGCTGCCTTAGCAGCAGACTTTGCAATTGTCTTTGCACTTTGTGCGTTGGTGCCTAATACCATTACGGCAACCAACAGTGTCATGATAATCTTCTTCAAAATATAATATTATTGATTAATACTCTTTGGTGCAAAGTTACTGCAAATAAGTATACCATGTATTTTTTTTCAACTAAATCGCATCTTAGTTCAGCGGATGTCACACCAACATATCAATAGTTGTAATATGACTTTCGAAAAGTAAATGCGTCAGTCCTGTGACGGTCGTCGCACGATTGTGTGACGGTCATCACGGTTGCGGAGCAGTTCTGGTTGCCGCCCGCATCAGTCCATTCCCGCTCAAAGCCCTCCAGTCAGTACTGATAGTGCAACCTGCTGAAGTGTCGATAGTCGGGAACGGTATAGGAGATGCTGAAATTGTTCTGATGGTAGTTGAGCACGATGTCGGGTCTTTCCGAAAGGGGATAGCGGTGTTGCTGACCGTACTCACGGGATGTTTTCGAAAGGTTGAGGATGCCTATGGCACTATCAACTGGGAAAGTGTCGTGCTCATAGCAGCCATGATGCCCATGAGTACAGCCTTGGAGGAAACGGGCGTGGCGGCAATGATGTCGTCGTCATTGGTAAGCACGTTAGGCGAGATGGAACCTTATGCCTTGATTGCCGGCATCTACTTCACCACCTCCTTTATAACGATGTTCATCAGCAACACCGCAACGGCCGTGCTGATGGCACCTGTCGCCCTGGTGGCTGCACAACAAATCCATGTAAGCCCCTATTCGTTCCTCATGGCCGTGGCGCTGGGGGCAACATGTGCTTTGCCTCGCCATTCTCCACGCCGCCAAACGCATTGGTGATGAAAGCCGGACACTACAAGTTTATAGACTATATCCGGGTCGGACTGCCTTTGCAAATTATCATCGGAGTGGCGATGACCTTCCTCCTGCCGGTTTTCTGGCCGTTCTGAGCGAGGCTGGATACTAATTTTGGACTCAGTGAGTCCAAAATTATTTACGACAAGAATGTATAATTTATCTTGGAAGCATCCTTAAAGCCTTATCCTTACTGTCACTGAAACTAAGTTTATTAGTTATAATAACAGCATTTTGTGGGTCGACAACATGTTTTCCCATAATTTGTAATGCCTTTAGTTTGTCGTCATCGAAACTAAAAAACGTCATCATCCTGGCGCACTGGTCGCAAGTATACCAGCAACCAAGCGTCGCCACCTCAAGCAGCGTGTAGCGGTCGTCATCAAAATTGGCATCTTTCACCTTACCATATAGGAAATCGAAGGCATTTTCACTCAACGCATATGGTTGGCATTCACTGTATGGATCTGGATAATTTTCCTGCGGTACTGGAGGCAATACCGGATGATAAACTTCTGCGTCATTTCCACGATAGGAAGGTACAATACACTCTTGATATGAAATCACTTTTCCATCCCTCCCGAAACTGATGTATATGAATTTATCATCTGGATCCAACAACGGACTCTTTCTGTACGTCCATCTGTCTCCATAGGAGTTGAAGCTGGTTGCGTCTGGCTTACCTAATATTTGCATGACCTGGTCTTTAGTCATTCCCCGTTGAACCATATGATCCTTGGCCTGAATGTTAACCAAACAGGTAAAGAGCATTAATAATGTCGGAAGGACTATCCGAAGAATAGAGCTTTTCTTATTCATAATCTTTTTTGTTTGTTTCTGCAAATTTAGTAGATTATTATCAATGGATATTAGGGAAATCCCTATTTTCAAGTATTCAATCCCTATATTTGTTATTTAGAATCCACATTCTATATTTTGCGTTCTGACAGCCCAACCACTTGGCAATGCTCTATTTCTGCTTATAGGTTCTTTGCAAAGCGGGAACATCTCGTCCAACTTACCTCCTCGAAATGGTCTGATAACTATTCACATACATCTGCCTGTCGATGTTGCTAATGTGCTGCAAATTCTGAAATAAGCATCCATAAGCAAACATATACTCAACGCTGGCAAAGGTAGTGTAAATCGAGCGAAACACAAAATAAAATCGTACTTTTCTGCTTTTGGAGCGCATCATTCTTGTGAGGCTGACAGCATACTGCCAGCATATTTTCCTTCGCTGCCTTGTGATCTTAGCAATAAATGTATTATCTTTGCAACCAATAGTTTACAATAACCCATGAAGCGATGAAGCAGATCGACCTGAACAACGAGATCGTCATTTATCAAAGCGAGGATGGCAAGACCCAACTTGATGTCAAGCTGGAAGGAGAAACCGTGTGGCTGAATCGTCAGCAACTCGCCGAATTATTTGGCAGGGATGTCAAGACGATTGGCAAGCACATCAACAACGCTTTGAAAGAAGAATTGAATGATGGAATCCCAACTGTCGCAAAATTTGCGACAGTTCAAAAAGAAGGCACTCGAAAAGTCAATCGCGAGATCGAATATTATAATCTCGACATGATTATATCTGTTGGCTACCGTGTAAAAAGCCATAGAGGTATTGAGTTTAGACGTTGGGCAAACAGCGTGCTGAAGCAATACCTCATCAAGGGGTATACCGTGAACGAGCGCATTCGCAAGCAGCAGATCTCTGAGCTCCGGCAACTGGTGCAGGTGCTTGGACGCACCCTGCAACAGCAGCCGTTGCCAACGACTGACGAGAGCAATGCACTCTTCAAGGTCGTCGTCGACTATACCTATGCGCTCGACACCCTCGACGACTACGACTATCAGCGGCTGAGCATCAGCAAGATCACCAGCAAGGAGACCTTTCATGCCACCTACGAGAACGCTATGAAGGAAATCAATGTGCTGAAAGAGAAGTTTGGTTACTCCCCTCTCTTCGGCAACGAGAAGGACGACTCTTTCAAGAGCTCCATCGGGCAGATCTATCAGACCTTCGGCGGTGTGGATCTCTATCCCAGTGTAGAAGAAAAAGCAGCCATGCTACTCTATCTCGTCACCAAGAATCATTCCTTCAGTGACGGTAACAAACGCATTGCTGCTACCCTCTTCCTTTGGTTTATGAACAACAACGGCATCCTCTACCGTGAGGATGGCACCAAACGCATCGCCGACAGCACCCTCGTCGCCCTCACGCTCATGATAGCCGAAAGCCGAACACAAGAAAAGGATGTCATGGTAAAGGTTGTAGTGAACCTGATCAACAAAAACAATGGATAACATGGGAACAGCATTATTAGCTATGTGTTTTTGTGCCGTGTCACTCCTGCTTGCACTTTTTGTGAGCTTGTCACCCATAAGTGAGAAGGCTAAAATAAGAATCCTGTATGCCGGAGCTGTGGCATCCTTTATCGCCGTACCGCTGATGGATCGTTATATTGCCGGGCTGAATAACTTTCCAGCGGAGATGCGATACCGTGGTGTACTTGTTTTCGTCAACGCCGTCTGCTGCTTCTGCTTCATCATGGCCTTCATGATTAAATACCAAGCCGTAAAAAAGAAAGTAGACACGCTGGAACAGACCGTCGAACAACTGGAGCATGAACGCGCCACGGCAATGGTACAGTCTGTCAATGAAGATAAACTGCAAAAGGTAGAAGATAGCCTCGAATGGTTTGCCAAGCGAATATCTGTTTTTACCAAAGAGGAGCAGGATGCCATCAACGCCTGCGCCATAGCTTTCGCTGAGCGCAATCAAATCAACGATCCCAAGATACCTATTGCAGTTAACCCGCTATACAGTCAAGCCAGCTTAATGCAAGATGGAAGTCAGGCCTTCTTCTATATCGGCAAGAGTCGCAAGGATATTTCTGCTTTCCTTGCCACCGTCTTTGCCTCTTATTTTCCCACCGGCGAGTCCTTTGTCTACAAGAAGATGCCGGGAGAGAAAGAGGCAAGCAGGAGAGGATTGGGAGAAAGATAACACGCTCTCATGTTAGGAATAACTACAAACAAGTTAGACAAAGCGGCAAGTATCCTCAGTCGGCTTGCCGGGAAGTTTGCTGCAAAGACAGTGTAAATGGGTGGAATGACTGCTAGCTAAAGTCAATATCGCCCCCAATCAAGTAGAGAAGTCATTGCCGCAACATATCGAGGAATTTACTAAGGCCTCTCAATCGAGCCATATTGCGTGTCAAGAAAATGTTCTTCTTCTGTTTTTTGCTTAAAACGCCAAACTTTTTGCCATTTTCGACTGATTTTTGGGTATAATTGTATAACTTTGTGGCCAAACAATCTAAATCATAGCACGATGAGCAAGAATATGAACCGCATAAAGGTGGTTTTGGCAGAGACGAAGCACACCAACCGATGGTTAGCACGAGAGTTAAAGAAAGATGAGGCGACCGTTTCAAAATGGTGTACAAACACCAGTCAGCCAAGTCTTGAAACTCTTTACCAAATAGCAGAGTGCCTCAACGTTGATGCAAAAGACCTTCTAAACTCATCCAGAAACAATGACATGCAAAATTTGTAAGATTCGTTAAGCAAAAGAAGAATATGAGCAGTAGCTTCATTACAAATAAAGACAAATTCCTCTCGGATATTATAAACGGTATTCTTCCCAAAACTGATGCCGTAGATTTCCTTGTGGGCTATTTTTACTATTCTGGGTATGTACAGCTATCGGAAAATTTAAAGAGCAAGCATATCCGTATCCTTGTTGGTCTTGACATAGAGATTCAAATTTCCAAACATGTTTGTGAAGTTGAGAACTTCCGACAGAAGCTTCTTTCTCGTGGCGTATTGAAGGAACAATACTATAGCGAGTTTGTCAAAGCGTTCAATGATACCGATTTCCTTGATACTGCAGAGAAGATAGAACAGTTTAAGATGTTCTATGCCAAGATACTCGACGGAACTTTGGAAATTCGCAAGACTCTCGATCCTTGCCATTCAAAGATGTATCTCTTTGTCTATAATGACTCAATGAACGAGGGCGGGGAATTGCCAGGCGTGATGATAACAGGGTCAAGCAATCTCTCATATCAAGGTATGCAGGGCCGTTTGGAACTCAATGCGCGCTTCAATGACAAGGCCGACTATGACGAGGGTCATGAGATTTTCGAGGAGTTGTGGCGCGACGCTGTTGTTATTGCTGACCAAACAAACGTTGACGAATGGAACAACAAGGTTATGGCTCATATCTGGTATGACACGCTCTTCTCTCCATACCTCATGTTTATCCGTGTGCTCCATGAGTATTTCAATATTCCGACAAAAGAGAACATTCTCACTCCTTACGACATTACGGATGGCAGGTATTCCAATCTGAAATATCAAACGGATGCAGTGCAGTTAGCTCTTCGCTCTTTGGAAAACCATAACGGTGCAATTATAGCCGATGTTGTGGGCCTGGGCAAGAGTGTTATTGCTGCAACGGTGGCGCGCAACCTGCATCTTCGCACCATTGTAGTGTGTCCACCTCACCTTTGCAAGCAATGGGAAGGCTATCGCGATGAGTTTGGCTTTACGGCCTCAGTGTTCAGTGCAGGAAAGATAGAAGAGGCTCTGCGCCATTATCAGGAGTTGAAGAAGCCCGATGAAAAGTTCCTTATCATCCTCGACGAGGCACATCGTTTCCGCAACGAATACACATTGGACTACGCCTTGCTTCACAATCTTTGCATCGGTAACAAGGTATTGCTCCTAACGGCAACCCCATTCAACAATCAGCCTGCCGACATCTACTCGCTGATCAAATTATTCCAGATTCCAAGCCATTCTACGTTGAAGACGGTAGAGAATCTTGGCGCAGCCTTCAAGCAACTAATAGACCGCTATCGAGAATTACGCGAAGCACAGCGCAAGGGTGAAGTAAAAGATGACGAGGTTAAGCGAACAATCAATAGTATATCAAAAGACATTCGTTCCATTATCGGCCCGTTGGTTATACGCCGCTCACGCCTTGATTTGCAAGACATCCCAGATTATGCCAAAGACCTGAAACGGCAGAAGATTCAACTTGTCATTCCTAATGATCCAGAGGAATTGACTTATGACCTCAGTCAAATGAAAGACTCGTATCTTAACACGCTTGACCGTATCAGCAAATCTGAAGGAAGCACCGACGACATTACACGTTTCAAGGCTGCCCGCTACTCGCCCGTGCTTTATGTCAAAGAGGATATGAAGGAACAACTTGCCCAAGAACTGGAAGAAAAGACAGGCATTAAATTCGGACTTCTCATAGGACGTCAGGCCAACGTGTCGAGTTTCATGCGCCACTTGCTGGTGTCTCGTTTTGAGAGTTCTATGGCAGCTTTCCAAACATCGCTTGGATATATGATCCAGTCTGCAGAGCATCTTTTAACGTGGATAGACAAACGCCATAAGATTCCGGTATATAAAAAAGGCAATCTCCCAGAAGTGGACAATTTCTATACCGATGATGGCATGGAAGAGATTCAAGAAGCATTCGACAAATATGAGAATCGCGGTTTCTTTGAGATTGACATGAAGTATGTGGATGACAACTTTATTGAAGATGTCAAAGCAGACATTCAACTACTCCAGAACCTTAGTGAAGAATGGTTCGGCAAAGAGAATACTATTAAGCATGATCCAAAACTTGCTTCATTCATAGAAATAGCAAAAAAGAAATTGGAGCAGGAGCCAGAGCGTAAGCTTATAGTCTTCTCTGAGTATGCCGACACCGTCGATTATCTCGGTAAGAAATTGGTTGAGGCTGGTCTTCCGGTGATGAAATATACTTCAGCCGACGCATCTCCTAACAATAAAGAGCGCATACGCGCCAACTTTGATGCCGGATTGAAGAAAGAGCTTCAACGCGACGACTATAAGATACTTGTGGCCACCGATGCCATTTCAGAAGGTTACAACCTGAACCGTGCAGGCGCCATCTTCAATTATGACATACCATATAACCCCACACGTGTCATTCAGCGTATTGGTCGTATCAATCGTATAAACCGCAAGGTGTTTGACGAGCTCTTTATCTACAACTATTTCCCATCGGATGTGGGTGAAGCTGAGACACGTACAAAGGAAATCTCCACACTCAAGATGGCCATGATTCATGCCATCATGGGAGAAGATACCAAGGCACTGACCAAGGATGAAGAGGTGCAGGCCTATTTCAAGGAGCGTTACCGTAAGGAGTTTCAAAAGAACGAGGAAAGTTCATGGGACACGCCTTACCGAAAGCTTCTCAACGAGATAAAAGGCACTGAGGCTTATCTGAAGGCTCTTGAAATACCCCATCGTGCCCGTACTGCGCGCAAGATTGAGAAGCCAGATTATGGTATACTGATGTTTGGACGAAAAGGCAACGACTTTGTGTTCAAGATTGGCAGTGAAGATGGGACTCCCAAGATGTTGTCAGCTGAGGATGCACTTAAACTCTTCGCTGCAGAGCCTTCTGAAGAACCAGTGGAGTTGAGCGACTACTTTGATGCGACCTACCAGAAAGTGAAGAACAGCCTGTTCAAGGGCGAAGCTAATGACCACAACGAGAAGGATGTTCTCAATGCTCTAGCAAAGATCAAGGTCTTTTCAAAAGCAAAGTTGCTGAACAAGGATTATCTCGACGACCTTCTCACCGTAGTGAAGGCAGACGCCTTGTCAGGTCATGAGATAAGATACATCAATCAGTTGTCTGTGAAGAATGTCAAAGAGCTGCCTAAAAAGATACCAAATGAGTATCTGGCCCGCATCATCATCACCCAGAACAGTGTGGATGAGGGCGAAGAGACTTTAATTTTGAGTGAAGAACTGCAAAAGTAGGACAGATGGAATTTAATAAAGCATACAACCGGCAAGAGTTTGTGGGTTTCCTGCGAAACAACTTCCTTCCAGAGGACTTTGTGCCTTTGGTGGAGAAAGTGCCGCTCACTACTGCCACAAAATATACAACCACGGCAACTAAGCTGGGCACATGCGACTCTCTCGACCTTGTGGTCTATGAGGTGCGCCACACATCACGCCACGATGCGCGCGTAGCATTGTCAAAAGAGGCATTCCGCTTATTGACCGATGAAATGCAGGAACGTGCCTTGGTGGCTTTCGTTCCTGAGGATAATGTTGCCAACTATCGATTCTCGCTTATAGAGATAAGTTTCGAGCTAAAGGACGAAACGCACATCATGCGCACCTACAGCAATCCTCACCGCTATAGTTTTCTTCTAGGTGAAGGTATTGCCTATTATACTCCCAACAAGTATCTAAATGAGAAGGGACGTGTCGTTGACAATGACGACCTTCGTGCCCGATTCTCGGTAGAGGCTCTGACGCAGGACTTCTATCGCGAGTTGAGCGACTGGTATGCATGGGCCATAAAGATTATCCGTTTCCCAAACAATATTAAGGATGATAAGGACGACGATAAATATAACCATGAGAGTGCCATCCGACTTATCACGCGCCTCATTTTTGTTTGGTTTTTGAAGCAACGCAATCTGATTCCTGACGAGTTCTTCGATCAAGAGTATATAGCGAACAACCTTATAGAGAACTTCTGCCCTCACCAGAAGGACGGTCTCTTCGGCTTTAAGTCGCATGAGAGCGTCTATTATAAGGCCATCCTGCAGAACTTATTCTTTGCCATGCTCAACAGCCCTATTACTAAGGAGGGCTGCACGGAACCCACGGAGCGCCGCTTCCGCAATGGGCGTGGCGACTACGACAACAACAAGCTGATGCGTTACGAGCATTATTTTAAGAATCCACAGCTTTTTGTTGACTTGGCCAACAAAACTGTGCCTTTCCTCAATGGTGGTCTTTTCGACTGCCTTGACGACAAGGATAATGGCATCTACTACGATGGTTTCTCTGACCGCAAGGAGGTTAGTAGCAAACTGATATTCCCTGACTACCTCTTCTTTGGCGAAGAGGCAGGAAAGAATGTCGACCTCTCCGAGTTTTATGGTGACAAAAGGAAAAAGCGTGTTTCGGCCCGAGGTATCATCGATATCCTGAAACGCTACAACTTCACTGTCGAGGAGAACACTCCTTTCGATAAGGAAGTTTCACTCGACCCGGAGCTTTTGGGTAAGGTGTTTGAGAATTTGTTGGCAGCCTACAATCCCGAGACGCAATCAACAGCACGCAAGCAGACCGGCTCTTTCTATACACCGCGTGAAATCGTGCAGTATATGGTTGACGAGAGTCTTGTGGCTCATGTCAAGCGCATTGTGGGTGAAGACATAGAGCCGAAATTTCGTCGTCTGCTCCAATACACCGACGACCCTGTTGACTTGTCGCCGGAACAGCGTAAAGCCATTATGAAGGCACTCTATGAGTGTCGTGTACTCGACCCTGCCTGTGGTTCAGGCGCATTCCCTATGGGTATGCTTCAACAGATGGTACACATTCTCGGGCGCATTGACCCGGACAATGTGGAGTGGAAGAAGATGATGATGGACTTGGCTGTGGGCGAGACGACCGAGGCTTTTCAAGCCGACAGCAAGGAGGAACGTCAAGAACTCCTTGCAGACATCGAGCGCAGTTTTGACGAGGATATCAATCGTCCCGACTACGCCCGTAAACTCTATCTCATAGAGCATTGCATCTATGGGGTAGACATTCAGCCCATTGCCATCCAGATAAGCAAGTTGCGATTCTTCATCTCGCTTGTCGTGGATCAGCACACCAACAACGACCCAGCTGACAACTTCGGCATTCGCCCATTGCCTAATCTGGAGGCCAAATTCGTTGCTGCCAACACCCTCATTGGCCTTGCTAAAAAGGATGCCACGCTCTTCGATACCGATGCCATCAAGGTGAAAGAACAGGCTCTCAAACTTGCCAAGCATAAGATATTCTCGGCAAAGACCATTCGTACCAAGCGCAAATATCGACAGCAGGTGAATGACTTGCGTCAAGAGCTCGCCAATATGATGGAGGAGTCTGGTGCTGTAGGTGACAAAGAGGCTCTTCAACTTGCTTCATGGGATATGTTCGACCAAAATGCATCCTCGCCATTCTTTGACCCTCAATGGATGTTCGACGTAAAGGATGGCTTTGATATTGTGATTGGCAATCCGCCATATGGATTGTTTAACAAAAAACAAAATAAGGGAGAGTCTATAACAGTTGACCCTCATGTGTTACAGTTCTATAAGGATGCACCAGAATATGCTCCAGCAAAAGGCGGAATGTTAAACATATTCCGTCTGTTCATTGTCAAAAGCATAAGATTACTATGCAAAAATGGTGTTTTCTGCGAGATTTTCCCATTGGCTTTTACATGTGATGTAAGTGCTGCCAATACAAGAAAATTTGTATTTAACGAATGCCAAATTATTCGCTTGGAAGCATTTCCTGAACGTGATAATCCTAAGAAGCGTGTGTTTGAAAACGCGAAGATGTCTGTATGTATCTTAACAATGACCAAGAATAAGAATACGGACTACGTGTTTGAAATGAGAATTAACAGAGAAAGATATGTAGAAACGGAAAAAGAATCAAGCTCTTTTTCTCTTTCTCAAATTCTAAGCATAGATACGTTGTATCAGTCAATTCCTCTAACCGAGAAGAAAGATACGGCAATCCTAATAAAGACTTACCAAAATAGTAAGCCTCTGACTAATTATGGCAAGTGCTACACTGGAGAAATTGATATGACCTTTTGTAAATCAGCCTTTACAAAAGATTCATCTTGCAAAAAAATGATAAGGGGAGCTAATATAGACCGCTATGTCTTAAAAGAGAAAATGAGTCAGGGAGAAACTTTGTTTCTGAATGCCACTTCTTTACGTACAATCAAACAAATAGATGATACTCTTTTTACAAATGAAAGAGTTGTTATGCAAGGTATAACGGGAGTCAACGAGACAAATCGCTTAAAGATGACTTTAAGTGACCATGCTTACTGTGCAAATTCTGTCAATTACTGTCTTTTCATAGAAGATAAGATTAATACAAGATATGCATTGGCACTTCTGAACAGCAAACTGCTCAACTTTATTTTTAAGCTTCAAAGTACTAATAGTAATGTAAATGGATATGAAGTTGACAATCTTCCTATTGCTATTAGTAGCAAGCAAGAAAAATTTGTAGAGTTAGTCAATTCAATTCTGCACTCTAAACAAGCAGACCCCACAGCTGACACAAGTGAGCAGGAGCGTGCCATCGACCTGATGGTCTATAAACTTTACGGCTTAACCTACGATGAGGTGAAGATCGTGGATCCCGAAACTACGATAACAGAGGAGGAGTATGCCAAAGGAGAATAAACCTCTCTCAGAAGCTGGGCGCAAGAAACTCTATGAGGCTATGAAAACTTATGAAGATTTGGATGTTTTGGCAAATGAATAATATAAGGGGATTATGAGTAGATTAAGCAAACTATATGATGCCATCGAGACGCTTCGCAAAGAAGGCGTTTCAACGGAAGACTTGGAAGAGAAGGTGAGTCAAGCAGAAGAGGATATCATCAAGAAAGAGATTCTCCCCATCTTGACGCAGAACATTGAGCCTGCCCTTCAGCAGGTTAAGCGCGAGCTTGTACTGGTCGTTGACTATCAGCCTGGTCAACCTATAAGTGTCCACCTAAGCCGTAAGCGCAACTTCACGGCAGAAATTGCCGATGCCAAGGAAATTGTGCAAGACCCCATCGTGGAGCATGGCAAAAGGAAGAACAAGCAGGAAAAGATAGAACGTTCTTCTCCAACTAATATGGCCGTTTTCTTTCCCGACGGCACAATGATTGCGGAAAAACACGCCAACGATACATTGGAAAAAGTCGTCCGCAAAATAGGCGTTACAAGAGTGCGCCAAGTGGTGGAAGCGCTGGGATTGGTGATGTGTAAGGTTCCAGTAATTTCCAACCGCCGCGACACCAAGTACGGCAGCGCCCAACGAGATCTCGGAAATGGCTGGCTCCTCATGACCCACTCCAACAACAAGATGAAGAAGACTTTTCTTGAAAAGGTGAGCGCAGCTTTGGACTTAGGTCTTAGAATCGTATTGAATTAACAACAAAGCAATGGAACACAGTTATCATATTCCTCATCTTCCACTGCCTTTTGACATTGAGACAAAGGCCGTGATGAAACAATTGATTTCTGCCAACCGCAAATTGGCTGAGCTCAGAGGTGTGGCCCAAACCATTCCCAACTTGATGAATCAGTACAAATCAGCCTTATACAAAGATTGAATTTGTGGAGCGTGACATAATGGTCTCTAGGCAAACTGCAAGTAAGTATTTGGACATAATACCCCAAACCGGTCTGCTGAAAAAGATAAAAATGGGAAAAGAGAACTACTACATCAATACAAAACTGGTAGATCTTTTCATAAATCAGTCAGGTGATCATAGGTCCAAAAACTTAACACGATAGGAAAAACATGTTAAGCAAAACGCCATCCCCTTAACATGTTGTATGCAACATGTTAAGGAAATCGGTATTTTGCTAACATGACAATCTGAACAGGCTACAACTTTATGTAAGAGGTTAGTCGTGTAAATACCAATCACCTATTGCTATTGTAGTAAGAAGCATTGCCAACTCGTCTCATCCTCACATTGTCATATGCTACCAGCATCGTCATGAATACCGAGAGCATCAGGATGAAGGACATGCAGAGCAGCAGGTACTGACGGAAGTGGCTGCTATGATAGATTCTCCGCACCCAATACCACGGATAGGTGATAAACAGGAAACGGGGGATAGCTTCCATCGTCTGAGGAATAGATGGTGGATCAGCATGCCGCTTGACTGCCGCTACAGTAGCGGCTAGCTCTTTATAACGCTTCTCGGTAAGTTGCAGATAGCTGTTGTTCTGCTTCAAGCAGTTATGGGTGGTATTAATATCCTCACTATATTGTTTGGCCACCCGGTCATAAGCGCTTACAACAGTATTCACAAATTCTTTGTCATTCTGTAACCGACTCTTAATGTCGGTATGGATAAGGTCAGCAATTGCCGCTGCCAACTGCTTCTCGTCTATCTGCGTTTGGGGAGCTGGTGTTGCTTGCTGTGCAAAGGATCGTGACCACGCTGCTATCTGCTTCGCCAAGGACTGGATGTCGGAACGCAGGCCGCTGATGTTTGCGGCGATGATGTCTTCTTTCATTTTCTTCTTCGTTTTGAGGGTTGATAAATATGATGAGCTTTACGGTTCTTCTTCGCTTCTTCATCGTCCCTATTCCGCCAGCCTTGATTATTTACTGGGCTTCCGCTGCAGTCCAAGGATTGGGCATGAGGCTGAAAGAGGATCTCTTCCAATGCCTGTCCAAAGGCAATGACAAAATGAGGATAGCTCAGGGATGGATCAAGGCGATAACCGGAGCAGTGAGCATCTTCCATGCTGAACGACAAGCCCACCACTTTGTCAGCTGCTCTATCCGTCGTGGCCTGAACACTGACATTCCGTCGGGACAGGGCATTGAGAAAAGAATTCCAGTCGGTAGATTCTTGCCGGGCATCCATAACAGCTGCACGCAGTTGTGCCTTCTGCCGCTGGTGCGTTCGCAACCGGTCCAAGTTCTGCTCTTTACTGTTCTTTCTCGCTATGTAGAGTCCATATTCCTCCGTCAGAGCCTTGCAGATACGGGCACTGCGGTATCGCTCATTGCTGTCAGAGATAATCTGTCCTTCATTGCCAACGAGATTATAGACGATGTGACAGTGAGGATGTCGCGTGTCATGATGTCTGGCAATGATGTATTGTGTATGGACGATACCCATTCGTTTCATCCACTCTTTGGCTATCTTAGCCATGAACTCATCCCCTTCCCTGTTGTCTGGGAAGCGGTCTGCATCTCTTGGGGAGAACGACAGAGAGATGTGCTTGACAGGCTTACGTCTGTTTGGACGCATAGAGGCCTGGATATAGAAACTATTGGCTATAGCTTTGTTGTCGGTGACACAAACGCCCTCATAACCCAACAGGTTGGCTTGTTTCTTCTTATTCTTGTCATTATGTGCGTAGTTGACGATCCCGCCAAAATCCACGCGATTCAATATCTTAGCGATCATGATGTAAGGGTTTTATTCGATTAATGATTTCACTGATTGCAGCGATGATGCCAATGCATTCTTCTTTGACGGCATCCAAACCAATGACATGCATCTGGTGAGCCATTTGGTTGACATTATTGGCTATGCCTGACAAGTCGCGAATGCCCTTTGCCAACTCAGGCGAAACCATTTCTCTAACGGTATTGTCCATTGCTGCCTGATGGCAATATTCACCTACTGACAAGCCAGCCTTTGCCGCTTTGGACTGTAGGTAGATAAAATCGTTCTCACAGAACATTACTCTTACCATTTTTGTTCTTTTCTGATAGTCAGCCAGTTTAGGGCGACCACCTTTGTTGTTCCTTTCTGTTGTCATTGTTGATCTTATTACTGATGATTGCAGAGTGGTGTGGAATGGCATTACAGGGTATTGGCAGTTGTAAGATGCCAAAGTACCCTGTTGCCATAGGTTTTAGTGACATTAAAACACAAACTTGCCACTCTAATCATCACAGTTCTGTTTTCTGATACATACCTTGTCCCGTCCGGCGTAGCCGTTGTTCCCTGATAAAGAGATCTATCCATTTAGAGGCTGTGCTTCGGTTCTCATGAGTAGTCTCAATGAGAGCGTCATAGTCCTTCTTGGTAAACGAGACAGGCAGGAGATTGAAGAAAGCATTGCGTCGTGCGGCAGCGCCTCGTTCCTGCTGTTCGCCGGATGTCCTTTCTTGAACATTTGACAATCTGCGGTAAACATACACTGAATGCCGAAGCAAGGTTTGACAAATGAGCATAACTGTCTGATAGTCGCAATCCTGACAAAGCATATGAATGGTCCCATCCTGTGCAGGTGACAGGCGATGCATCTCAGCTTCCATCGTTCTCAGGGCCGTCAGCACCATCATCATTCGGAAGGCTATCAGCCCCATACGCCGTACGATGCCCTGCATGTTGTTGTCTACCTCATCGCAACATTCTTCATTGGCCTTACGAAGAAAGGATACAAACCGCGTCTGCAAATGTTGTGGCAGACAAAAAGTGTATGATCCTTGTCGCATGAAAGTCTGATGCAAATGATAGAAGCGCTCCCCCAACAGCTTAAACTTCGCATTCTTCGACTGAGCGACATCACTGGTGGCAAAGACATTTCGTATTCCTCGCTTGAAAGGAAGGGCATAGAAGCAGAACCTGCTGAGCAGGCCATCCTCCTCATTGCTTATCAGTCGATTCACTTGACCTGGCGTTCCTGCCAACACTACAGATATGCGGGGCTGCTCCACTTCTGACATCTCTCTGTCCTTGCATCGGCTCATACTCAGCACCTCGTGATGGAAGGCCTTCCTCAACACATCAGAGTAGTTGCCATAATCCGATTTTAGCGTTTGACTGAGGGTGTCTCCTTCTGTCTCAAACAGAAGAATGATGCCATCATTGTCTTTCGCAATTCTCAGAAAAGCACTGGCACTGCTGTTGGCCGGTACAATAAGCGTTCTGAGCGGAGGCTCTTGCGGCATGTCCATTCCCCCAGACTTCTTTCCCTTGACATATTCAGCCATGTCTGTCTTATATTGTGCCTTCAGTCTGTTGGTCAGTTCATGAAGTTCTCTGTTGATGGGCACAACAAGTTCCCGGCATAACGACAACGCCCCCTTCCCCATTCCTGCTTCTGCCGTGACAAAAAGATACAGATTGGGATATACGATACGTTCGTCATATACGCCGCAAAGATTATAAAAGCATACAGAGAGGGTGACAATGGAACCTATCAGTATTGTGCCCCTGTCATCCTTCGACACCGCATTGTCCACAGCTTCTTTCAGCAACGTAGGCAAGCCGTCAAACACCTCTTCTGGGAAAGAAGGAAGTGCATTGTCCCCCAATATCCGTTTGTCCGTTTCTCCATTTTGGGTATTTGGAGAAATGGGTGATAGCCTCTTTCTCCATACTACTCCATGTTGTTCTGCCATATAGAACAATGTGGCAATAGTAATCCCTTGCCTTTTGCCACGAAGGCAATAGGAGTATTGCTTGTCGGTCGCAACTTGGTTATAGTCATGATGCAACGAACTGAGCCGATGGAAATATCCTCTTCCGCCCTCACCGCAGGCATCGGCAAGCGCAAAACCCAAGTTGACCCACTCAGCATAATGCGGTGCCACATCAATGCCATGGGCTTCTATGGCTGAGACAACGCTCTCCACATCCTCCTCCACATTATTATGTAGGTGCGCACAAGAAGAATGTTTGCTTTCATCATGTGCAGGCACTCGCTGTTCAGAATGGACATTCTCCCAGTCTTGCACGGAAAATATTTTCTTTGACATCATCTTCATATTTTGGATTAATGTATGCGTTGGGGTCATAGGGCAGAAGGCAGGAACGGGACACGTCGCAGCCCGATCTGTCCACCTTGGGGAGTCCAGACGATTCCAGGCAGTTGGCTACGGCCTTGAAATATCGAGAATGCTCCATTCCCTGCAGGGCAACAGGGATAATCCACTTCAAGCCGTTACCGGAGGGACTGACAAACAACAGCTCCGTATCGAAGTACTCGTTGCCAAGCAATTGCTCTTTTAGCTTTGCCAAGTCTACCACATGATCAAAATCGATACACATCAGTCCGGAATGCATCAACAGTTCCCGTTCGCATCGCTTTCTGAACAGCCCGGAAAAACAACAGAAGTCAAAGTTCGCTGTCTTGTACCGCTTGGCTTCCTTTCTGTCTTCGAGCATACGTAAAGCCTTTGTCTGAGGTTCAGCATAGTGCCCTACGATATATCGGTAAATGTCCACGATGCCGACTGCACGTATCGGTTCGGTATTATGGATTGGTTTCCGGAAGAAAGAAAACTGATAATCTTCTGTCATTTCCATAACTCACCTCCTTTCTTGGCATTGACAAAGTCTACAGCCTGTTGCATTAGATCCGACTTTGAGGTGTATGATTTGCTCTTCAGCCACTCGTCAATCTCCGATTGCAGGAAAGCCAATGCCTTGTTGATCTTATGCACAGGTATCTGCTTGGCAGAAACCCAGCCATAAACGGTCTGCTTGGCTGGATGTGAGGGAAGATAGGCACACAGCTCGTCCATATCCATCCATTTGGGTTGGTTGCTTGTCTGCTGACGCTGTAAGATGCTTACTGTCTTTCGCAGATCTTCTACTGACTTGATGAGATAGGACAATGCGCCCGGTATCTCCTCGAATGATTTTACTTCCATAGTTATTTATCGTTTTGGTAAACTTCTGCGGCAAAGGTAAACGATTTTTTGTGGGTGCATAACAGGTGGAAAAATCCCCCACACTTACCCCTCACGTTGCAACCAATATTTTAGTTTTTGTTAAGATAAAAGAAACAGAAGATGCCCTTTAAGGTCGTATTCCCTTGCATCCTTATTAGCGTTTTAACGAGTACAGACAAACAAAAACTCCCCTTGTTTGCCGGATGGCGAACGAGGAGAGCTTAGTGCAAATGATCTTATAAAGAGCGTAACTACTTGGTGCTCAAAGGTGGAGATGAATTATGACTTGTATTCGCAGTATTTTCTTATTTAACTTGGAGGTTATCAATATGAATTGTATTCGCAGCCTTTACCTTAGCCGAATCTACTATATGGGTATAGATTTGTGTAGTTTTCACATTTGTGTGTCCGAGCATCGACTTAATGGTGTAGATGTCTGTACCTAATTCCAGCTGCAACGTGGCGTAGGAGTGACGGAAGCAATGGAAAGTTATATGTTTTTTTATACCGGCTGCCTCCACCCACCGGCGTAAGGGCTTTGAGATCCATGATGCCTTTTGCAATGTAAGCGTCTCGGCATTACCGTATTTCAGCCTCGCTTAAAAGTCTGTACCTTTGCGCGCACAAATTATTATGAATATGGCAAGCAAAGACAAGTACAAGAGTCTCCTTGAACGGTACAAGCAGGCCC